>JALOOM010000013.1 GCA_025454395.1 Elainella sp. Prado103 | reverse complement strand
CTCGACAATCAGCTCAGGGGCGATCGTAAAATGCCCTTCTTCATCTACACCAGCCGCCAAGCGCTCATGGCTGATCCAAACCACATCTGGGATGACATTGTCGGCATCGTCGAAAATCACGCCTGGTGTAGGCACCGTTTCTCCTAACCGCGACACGGCTGCACAGGTATTGAGCAGACTATAGGTTTGACCAATCGCTTTTTGGTGTTTCCAATGGGGGGCACGGGTCATCAGCAGATGTCCATCAATAATCTCGTAGCGATGACTGCTCTCTGGCAGCAGCTTGAGGTCTTCCGTTGTCCAGTAGACGCGATCGGTGGCGGGTGTCATAGGGAGTGCGGGAGAAGAATGAGACTTGCTTTGATCATACTCGCTTGATCATACTCGCTGCGGTCAATCGATCGCGCATCCCTGGCACAAATGCTGTTGTTTCAGTAAATCATCCAGCCGGGGCAAGGTACTCGCTGGATAGGGGCGGCATCGGATCGGGTGGATTAAACATAGCGTATTACGTAGAATCCACTGGGTATCTTTAACGCTGATATGAGCTAGTTCAGATGAAATATGAGGAATCTATAAATAGATATACCAGGTTCTAGAAAAGAGAGAATTCCCAAGAGTAAGATGAGATAACTGGAATTGATGATCCTGCTTCCGGCTGATATGGAATCGATCGGGTCAATTGTTCCCGAACTGAGTGTAATCAAGGTGTGCTCTACAGTGCTTTGGGTTTGCCCTACCCCCTTTTGATGAGAGTGGCTAGAATGAACAGTTTCCAATTGCAATCTAGAAATATTATTTTTTCTGCGGTAATCATGTCGAGTGCGGTGTTTTCTGCTCTGACGCTGCCTCTTGCGTTATTTGAGTCTGAGTCTTCATCGCCAGCATTTGAAAGCATTCATACAGATACGGCTTCTCCGTTGTCTCCCTTTCAAGCGCTGTTTGATATTTTTGAAAGTGGTAATAAAACATTAGCGATCCGATATATTGGTTTCTCGATTGTGACGAGCGTGAGCGCTGGAATTGTCACCGCTGAGTTGATGCGACAAGCTTCTCGACGTGCCGATCGGTTGAATCAACAAACTGCCTTGGCGATGGCTAACGCAGGAGGATTGGCTTCCGATGTGACCCAGTTAGTTTGGAGCGATTCGATCTCCCGTGAGGTGAATTTTGTAGCCCATGGGCAAGGGGGGGATCAAGCCGCTGATCAGGTGAGTGATTGGGCTGATGATTGGGCTAATTACTGGGTTGATGATCGGGCTGCTGATGATCGGGCTGCTGATCGGGTTGATGATCGGGCTGCTGCTGATCGGGCTGATTTACCGATCGCTCCCGCCACGGATCATGCTTTGCCCCAGGGGAGTGAATTTTCGGTGGCACCGATCATCGAAGATGCAAGTCTCTATCATACTTGTCGAATCAAACTACCTAACCAGGAAAAACGCCTGTTTGCAATTGTATTTCAAGACCAATATTATCGGCTGGTTCGAACGCGCAAAAGCCAAGACAAAGCTGTGCAGATGGCGGAACGACTGCGTGATCAAGGATATACGGTGCTGATCACGCGCAATGATCTATCTTATCCTGATGCTTCCTATACGGTTTGGATGCTTGAGGCTCAGGCAGTTCCCTGTCAAGCCTGATTAGAGGCAAAGATTGGGAGTGCAGTGTTGGGTTGATCGATCGGTTTAATATCAGGTCATAGTCAGGTCACAGTCAGGTCACAGTCAGGTCACAGTCAGGTTACAGTCAGGTTACAGTCAGGTCACAGTCAGGTCACAGTCAGGTCACAGTCAGGTCACAGTCAGGTCGATATCAGGATCGATCGAAAATCAACTGGATTGATCGATCGAATATCTCGTTTGTATCCCAATTGGTTCTAGTATTAAAGGATAAATAGGGTTCTTCTGCGGGTTAAAGACGAATCGAAAATATGCTTGTGTCTTAAATCCTGCTTTCAAATGCAGACAAAAAATGCAGACAAAGCGGGAACTGAGTGACAGGTTATGAGTCTCCCTTTGCAGGGGGGTGAGAGGAATCTCCTGATTGACTGACCAAACTCAAACTGCCCACTGCTATGCAGAAGCAAGCGACACCCCAACCCCTCGCCCAGAGCGGGTGAGAGGCTTTCAAACCAGGATTGGATTGGAAGTCCCTTCGCTCCTAGTGAGAGGAGGGATTGAGGGATGAGGGGAAAAGATGGGTCAGTCAATCAGGAAGAATCTCAATTTTCGTTGATAAACAGTTTTTCACCTGAAGTTCCTGACCTTGAACCGAAGCTAGCCACTATGGATGCTGACGAATTTTTAGCCAGATATGCTGCTGGAGAACGTGATTTCGCTGGAATCAGCCTGACAAATTCTCGCCTAGAGGTGGGCAGTGATGCGGGGCTGGAACTGTGGGGAATTAATCTCACCGGGGCGGATTTGCGTGAGGCGAACTTGCAAGGAGCCAGTTTGCGGCAGGCGATTTTAACCAATGTGGTTCTCAAGCGGGCGAACCTGAGACGGGCAGATTTGCGGGAAACCCATTTAGCTGACACGGATCTACAGGATGCGGATTTGCGTGAAGCTCTCTATGATGAGACGACCTGCTTCCCTCCTGGGTTCGACCCGACGGCGATCGGGGCTTACTGTATTGCACCGGGTGCCGATCTACAGGAAGCGAATCTGAGCGGATTGGATTTAAGTGGCTCGGATTTGCACGGCGCAAATTTGCAGGAGGCTGATCTCAGTGGGGCGAATTTGTTTGGCTGTGACTTGAGCGCGGCTCAGCTCAAGGGATCCAATCTGCAACGGGCGGATCTCTCCTCGGCTCATCTCATGCAGGCTGATCTCTCACGAGCCTGCCTCTGGCAAGCCAACCTGACCCAAGCGGATCTCCGCCAGACGAATCTGCTGGGTAGTGACTTCCGGGTGCTGAGTGCGGCTGCTTTGGTTGCCACTGGTGCTCTCTATAATTCGGAAACGCAGTTGTTGGAACACCTGAATTTATCCGCTTTGGGTGCATACCGGCTTGAGCCGGGTGCGGATTTACAGGGAGCGAATTTACGGGATGCCAAACTATCAGGGGTCGATTTGAGCGGGGCAAATCTGGCAAATGCCCAGTTGACGGGGGCTGATTTATGGGGGGCAAACCTCAGCCAGGCGAATCTCCGTTATGCGGATCTGAGCCAGGCCAATTTGTGGGGAGCGAGTCTCGCAGGAGCTAACCTCGATCAGGCAGTGCTCACAGATGCGATCCTGCAAAATGCTGACTTGACTGATACGATTCTGGAAACTGAGACTCTAGAAACTGAGACTCTAGAAACTGAGATAAAGGCTGACTCTCCACCCATTTTTGACTCGGTTTTTGACTCGATTAGTGATCGCGCCTGATTGACTGATCAATCTTTTCCTCTCATCCCTCAATCCCCACCTGTAATACTGCTAGAGATTAGCGGAGGAACTCGGCTGTGCGAGGTGGAGCATTCGTCTGACGGTTTTCGGGAAATGTCAGCCTGGTCGGATTTTGGGGCTCTTTAGGGATAATATACCGCTCTCCCCATCCATCGTTTTGATCATCGAGCGATGGAGCACCCGGATTGGTCTTGCCGGTCGGTAACTGGATTTCGATCGATTGAGAAATTTGAGCAAACCGCTCTCCGTCTGAGGTGACTCGTAGGGTTTGGGCTGGAAATTGTAATCCTTGTTGGCTGAGGAGTTGCTCCAGGTTGGGTAAGGTGCCGCTGGGGGTTACGGTCGTGAGAAAAATAACTTCCGCATCCGGCTGCCAGGATAGATTCAGGCGAGGCTGTTCGAGTTGCCAGGGCTCCTGATAGCGTCCATCTGTTTCAACCTGCCATAAATTCAACCGGGTGCGCCATTCACCATCGATCACTTGCACTGGACTATAATCCAGAATGGAGTAAGTTGGATCGTCTGGCAGTGTTGAGTTTGTACGGATTGATGGAGTCTGATTGGAACTGGTAAGTTGATCGGATGATCGATTGGGGGTTGCATTGGATGGCTTAGGATTGGATTGGGTCGATCGATCGGACTGCAAATAGCGGACGGCAATGACCGTGAGGGTTGTGCGATCGGGTAAATTGGCTTGACCTTCGATCTCATACTGACCGGGTTTGTTGGTTGGTATCACCTGCATATCCCAGCGGATATTCTTTTCCTGGATAGCCAATCGTATTTGCTCACATCCGGCGAGAAATGGCAGCCCTCCTAAGAGGCAAGCTAGCTTTAAACCGAGGATGATAGGTTGAAAGCTTTGACGCTGAGAACGATTTGGAGAGTGAGGGTGTTGTATCATAAATCCCGATCCTGGGCTGAAAGACTGGAGCAACCGCTTGAATCAGTGAATGTCAGAGCAGGCTGCTATTGTGTGGGGAAGATGGGTAACAAAGAGAATAGTGATAATAGGGCGGGTGGTAGTAACAAAGAATATAGTTGCAAAAGAATATAGTTGCAATCAGAAATACAGTGATAATGATAGACGGTATGGCTTTTTCAATATGATTTTTTCAATATAGTTCTTCCACTATAGTTCTTCCACTATAAGGGTATTTCCGTCAAATTTTGGGTTAAGTCGATCGACTGCATCAAGCTTTAAGCCAACTTCTTAATTTATGCAATTTTGGCTAATTTTTAGCTAAGTTTTGGATTCACTTCTTCTCAGAAGGACTCGGTAATGATCTTGCTGATTGGGAAAATAGGCGGTTCAGATCTAACTATATTGCCCTTCAAAGCTGAACTTTACCCATCTTTACGCGAGATTCGATAGGACTTAATCATTCCTTTATCAATTTAAGCCCCAAATCGAGTTACAACAGGGGAGAATCTAGGATATTGGCTGTGCATCTGTCATGAATCAGGGCAATCCGTGAGTGGAGAAGATGGATGATTGAACCCGTGAACCGATCGCGCCATTCAGCCTGAGCGTCCAATCTCATCGTCCAGCTTGATTGTTTGATCTTATTTTTCAACTGCATCACCTAAATCTACAATTCATTTCCGCTATGGTGCTCAGATCACTCCACTTTTGATCCACCTCAATCAGTCCAATTAAACATATCAATATAATCTTTTGATAGTCATTTTACGTAATTTCTCCCATCGTAATTTCTCCCATCGTTTTGCCTGTATTTCATTGGGCAATCTCATTGGGTAATCTCATTGGATGGATGCTCTTTTAACTATCTGCTGAGGTTTTCTCACCGATCTTTAATGATTGTCCTCTTGTTGATTGTTTTTCTCTTGCCTGAAACTTGGTTCATCTCCCTCGGCTAGTTGACTATGATGCAAAATCGATCGATGTTCCTGAAATCCATTCGCCGTCCTGTTGTGCTGGCTAGCTGTTTTGCTTTGACGGCCAGTTTAGTGATTGCAACATCAGCTCCCAGTGTGGCTCAAAGTCGGTTAGAGAATCATTTCTCGGTTGCGGCTAATTCTAATGCGACCAATTCCATGGGAGCCACCTATGTGCTGCCTAGCAGTGCTTCCACAGCGACCATACCCGCGCCAACGCAATATGTGCTGGAGTTTAACCGTAGCCCGGTGGTCGGAAATCGTCTGCGAATGGAAGGTATTTATGACGAAGGACGACTCTGGTTTACTCGCCCGCGCAATTGGGAAACTAGCTCTGCTAAGGTGTTGCTGCGATTTCGCCACTCTGGAGCCCTATATGCCAGTCGATCGAATCTAACCGTTTTGATCAATGGTACCAGTGTGGGTAGCGTGCCCATGAACCAACCTCAGGGCAAAATCGGCAGCGTTGTTTTCGATGTACCGACTAACTTATTGCAAGACTATAACGAAGTTGTTATTGCAGCGCTACAAAATAATTCGCCAACCTGTACTCAGGATCCTTTCGATCCATCTCTTTGGAGCGAGGTTTTACCTGATTCCAAACTGGTTTTTGAAATCAAACCGAAAGTGGTTCCGCTCAATTTTAGTCAATATCCTTATCCTATTTACGACACCTTAAGTTTGGAGCCTAACCGTGTGGCTTATTTGCTGCCGGATGCGGTGGAGGAAGGTTGGCTGACTGCCTCTGCTCGGATTCATGCTGCTTTGGGCCGAACTGCTGAATATCGAGCTTTAGACTCTCGCCCAATTCAGGCGCTGGCAGATGCTGATTCGGATGAGCGTTTGGTGGTAATTGGTACGCCAGATACTCAGCCTGACTTGGCTTCCTTATCGTTGCCATTGCCTCTCAAAGATGGCAAGTGGACGGATGCGAAACAAACTATTCTGCCGCCGGATGTGGGCGTTTTAATGCTGACCACCACGAATGGCGGCAAAACACCGATCTTAATTGCCAGTGGTAATGGTGAAGCTGGTGTACGAAAAGCAGTCCAGTTTTTGGTGCAGTCGCCTGATCGCCAAATCGGTACAGGAAATGTGATCTTTGTGAACGAATTGACGGAGATTCCGGCACCGCCCAGTCGAGAGTGGCCACGCTATTTACCGTTGTCTAACTCATTCACATTGCGTGATTTACCGACTTCCGATCGGCAACCCCTCAAAGATCTGACGGTGTGGGGTTCCCATGCCCCAGCTCTTGAATTTGACTTTCGGGCCTTACCGGACGATCATTTTCTACCTGGCAGCACCATGGCTCTGCGCTATAGCTATGGGCCGCAAGTCAATCCCCTGACTTCTCTGGTTGAAGTATCGCTGGATGGCGTGGCGTTGGGAGGTAAGCGTCTCAGTTCTGTAAACGGTGGTAATAACGAGACGATTAACGTAGACTTACCGCCCGGACAGATCAAACCAAACTCCAAAATTCAGGTTAATTTTCGTTTAGATCCGCGTGAACGGCGCTCCTGTAGTCGTGTCACCGATCAACAGCTCTGGGGCACGATCCATGGAGATAGTAAATTTGAACTGAACCGTGAAACGATCGCCCGACTACCGAACCTAGAGCTATTGCGCTATGGCTACCCCTTCGCTGACCCGCAGGATCTTTCGACAACCGCGATTGCTCTGCCAGCCAAGCCAAACCTGACCGAAATTGCCCTGATGTTGTCTGTGAGTGAGCGGCTAGGGCGGTTAAGTCAATCTGAAGCGATTCACCTCGCAGTTCATACTGCCGATCAGATTTCAGCAGAGCAGCAAAGCCAGTCCCATTGGATCGCGATTGGATTGCCGGATCGCTTCCCCTGGCCAGAAGTGCTGGAAGCCGATGGATTCACCCTCGGCAAAGCCTTTTCCCGGCAATGGCAGGAGAGCCAGATTCAGACAGCACCTGATGTTCAAGGGATGGTGAAGCAAGTCATTTCACCCTGGAATCCGAATCGTGTGTTTTTGGCATTAAGTGGTCAAACCGTAACCGGGCTTGAGCAAGTGACCGACTTGTTTGATCAGGACTCCCTGTTCTATCAGATTCAGGGCGATACCGTTTTGATTCATCCCAATCAGTCTAATCCATCCCCTTATGATCCGGCCAGTTATACCCTGGAGTTTTTACGGCAGTCTCCCCAGCGCAACATGGTGCAAACCGATTGGTCTAATCGGCTGCTTACCCTGTTGAGAGGTCATTGGTTCGTGCTCGCACCCGGTATTTTGATCGCGGCATTGTTCCTCTATGGTGTAGCGCAACTTTACTTGAAACGGCTAGCCCGCCCCAAAAATATTAGCGGCGGTGAGTTGCGCTAATTCTGCAAAATGCCTGTAAAACCCCTGCAAAACGCCTGTTTCTTACCGCCATGATGAACCTATTTTCCAGAACAGCCAATGCCAATCGACGCTGGCGCGATCGGCTCGGTGGTCACCTCAGTGGTTGGCTCAGTAATCGGCTCAGTGATCAGCTCACGGCATTTTTAGTCCATTATTTGCCTCGCCAGTTTGATAGGCTTCTATATTGGCTCACGCAGGGACAACTGTTGTTGATGCTGATCTGCTTGATCTGGATTACGGTGCCCATGATCATTGTGCGTCCCACAATCTGGCAGCAAACCATCGTCGGTATCACCCTTGTTGTTTTTGGGACGATTCTCATGCGGCTGGAGGAGCGGCTGGATGATCAAAAGTCACGCCATCACAGTGAAGCCTTACATCTGTTGCTCATTGGGTTGAGCCTGATTGTTACGCTGCGATATCTTTATTATCGAACCAACTATACACTCAACTTTGACACCTGGCTAGATGGCTTATTTTCACTATTACTTTACCTGGCCGAGTTGTATGCGATCGCAACTCTGGTTTTGTCCTATTTTCAGACGATAAAAACAACCAATCGTAAACCTATTGATATTTCTCAGGTGCCCCCCGAACAGTTACCTGTTGTCGATGTCTACATTCCGACCTACAACGAAGATGTGGAGATCGTGCGTAAGACGGCATTGGGAGCCCTAGCCCTTGATTACCCATTGGATAAGAAGCAGGTTTATATTCTCGATGATGGTCGTCGTGATTTAGAGCGGCGAGCGAAACTGGCTGAGATGTGTGATGAACTGGGTTGCCTGTTGCTGACCCGAGACAATAACGAACATGCTAAAGCAGGGAATATTAATACTGCTCTCCGCAAAACGACAGGTGATTTGGTAATGATCTTGGATTGCGATCACATCCCTGTCCGCACTTTTTTAAACGAAACCGTCGGCTTTTTTGAGAGCGATCGGGTGGCTTTGGTGCAAACTCCCCACTGGTTTTACAATCCTGATCCATTTGAGCGGAATTTGCTGACAGGGGGACGCATACCCGTTGGTAACGAATTATTTTACAAGGTGCTGCAACGGGGAAATGATTATTGGAATGCTGCATTTTTCTGTGGTTCGGCCGCGATTATTCGGCGCGATCGTCTGCTAGAAGTAGGCGGTATTGCTACCGAGACGGTTACGGAAGATTGCCATACGGCTTTGCGGCTTCATTCCCGTGCTTACCAAACCGTCTACTATGACAAGATTATGGTGGCCGGATTGGCTCCCGAAAAATTTTCTGCTTATGTGGGGCAGCAAGTGCGCTGGGCTCGCGGCATGGCGCAAATTTTGCGGATCGAAAATCCTTTATTTAACCGCAAGCTGAACCTCAGTATTCCGCAGCGAATCTGTTACTTTAGCGCCACTTCCCATTTCTTCTTTGGCTTTCCTCGCCTGATGTATGCGATCGCACCCGCGCTGTTTTTGCTATTTGGGATCAACTCGGTGAAAGGGCTAGGGGTTGAGACATTGGTTTATGCATTGCCCCATATTTTGCTATCGATGCAGACTAATCATATCCCTTATAAGCATGTCCGCTTTTCCTTCTGGAATGAGATTTATGAATTTGCCATGTCCTTTCAGGCTGGGATTGTCACCTTGCTGGCCCTGATCAATCCGCGCATGGGAGAGTTTAATGTCACCAGTAAAGGCTTAGTAGTTGATAAACGCAGCTTTGATCTGGAGTCAGTGCGCTATCTGGTGATTTTGGGAACGGTAACGGGTGCCTCTCTCTTGGCTGTCCCCTTCTGGCTGATCATTAGCCCGAAAGATATGCAGGCCGTGTTGATCAATGCGCTCTGGTGTGGTTTTAATTTGCTCTTGGTGGTTGCTGCCTGTCTGGTTGCATTTGAGCAACCGCAACTGCGACGGGCCCATCGGATTCCGCGTCGGATTCCTGTCACGCTGCATAGTGAGGGGCAAAGCTGGTCAGGCTATACGGTCAATATTAGTGAAACTGGAGCAAAAATTGAGCTGGATACCTGGCCGAATATTTCTGATCAAATTCGGGTTGAATTAACGGGTGATCTGGGCGCGAAGGCTTTATTGGATGGGCAGATTATTCGAGCGATCGCGACCGATACTTTGCAAACCCACCTGACTGTTGATTTCATGAATGTTAGCCGAGTCCAACTGGATGATTTAACTTTGGTGCTCTATTCTGATGTGCAGGAATGGTATGCTCAACACCGCCAAGAAACCGATAATCCGTTAGAATCGCTGCGGTTTATCTCCACTAGCCTGAAGCGGGCCTTTCATGAGTTTCGTCCTGAATTCGGTGTGAGAGTTCGTAAGCAAGTGCGAGGTTCAGCCCAGTTATTCTGGGAGAATTGGGATGGCTACTTTTATACTGCGAAGATTACGGAGATGGGTAGTCAAGATATGCGGTTAGAGTTCAGTGGCAACCCAATTCTGCACTTAGATGTCTTGAAGACAGAAAAGCCCATACTGGCCCTATCGATCGAACTGGCTGACCAATCGGCTACGAGTCAAAGTCTCTTGGCGCAGGTGCAAGAGGTGGAGTTGCTGGCTGTTTCTCCAGGTGATAGCCCCTGTCAGCGGGTTGCACTAGAACTCAGGTTTCCAGATGACCTCAAATCTCAACAACAACGCAAAATTAAGCGGGTCTTGCGATCCCTTCAGCCTGAGTGATTTCCGCTGGTCAGCGTGTCCTGGTTAGCCGGTACAACCGTTATAATACTGAATTCTTCACCGTTTCTTCAAGCGGCTTTATCAAGTGCCTAGATTTAGGCTCAAAAAATTTGATAGGCTGATTATAGTGCAACACTCAATATTTCAACAGGTCACTAAGCGTTGACCACTTCTTCACTTAAGAATGTGTTCAATGATTAGCTAATATGTTGTAGACGAGATAGCCATAGACGATCTTATATCGTCAGAATCATCAAGGGTTGACATTTACGCATCCGATTATCAAATTACACCATCACGTTGCACGATCATTCACGTTGCACTGGCTCTCGGCGCTACATTAATCTCCCATTGCATCTCTCTTGTCCGTCTCTCCTGAAGTGAATGAGAGTCAACCCCATGAACTCTATCTCTATGTCTAGCTATCGATCCTACCAAAAGCTGCATCCCCTCAGCCTACTGGCTCAACTGATTAGTCGTCAATACAGCGGCTGTCTTCGCGTGATCCACGGATCGACCACCTGGTTTATCTATTTTGAGCGGGGTAAGTTTCTGTATGCGACGACCTCGATCACGCCATTTGATCGCCTCGATCGTCAACTTCAACGCCTCAGTAGCCAAATTCCGGCTTTAACCAAACCGCTGCGTCTGCAAATGCGGCTTCTGTTTGATAAACCTGCTGATCAGATGGAGCCGGCCCAAGAATATCAAGCCATTGGCTGGTTGGCAGAGCAAGTGCCTCTCTCCACTACTCAAACGACTGGCTTGATTGAAGCGCTGGCTAAGGAAGTTTTTGAGTCATTTCTGTCCTTGAAAGAAGGCAGCTATGAATTAATTGAAGATAGCCCGCTCCTGAAATTACCGCAACTTTGCCGGTTAGAACTGCGTCCGTTAATCGAGTCCTGTCAACACCAGTTACAGCGGCAGCAATTCCCAAATCGCCCTCCTGCTTCTGGTGTGGCTTCGCTGCTCGATCGATCGCGTTCTCAGCCGGTTCATCCAACAACTTTCCCGAATTTATCGCAACCCACTCCCCTGCCATTCATTAATCCCCTGGTTAATCCGGCCGATCCACCAGCCCAACCTGCTTTTGATCCAACGGGGGCTGGGAAAACCTATACGATCGCCTGTATTGATGATAGTCCAACGGTGTTGAATGCAATCAATGCCTATCTTGATGACCATAGCTTTAATGTCGTGATGATCGATGATCCGATTAAAGCTTTAATGCAGGTGATTCATAGCAAACCGGAGTTAATCCTGCTGGATGTGACAATGCCCAATCTGGATGGATATGAACTCTGTTCTCTACTCCGAAAACATCCTCACTTTAAGCACACGCCGATCATCATGGTGACGGGTAAAACGGGCTTGATCGATCGGGCTAAAGCTCGCTTGGTAGGGGCTTCAGGGTATTTAACGAAACCTTTCTCCCGCTCCGACTTGATGAAAGTTGTTTTTCAACATCTGAGTTAAACAAGATAGGCAAAACTCGTGAATCTCACCAAAACGCAACCCTGATATAGACTGCTAAGACTTCTAGGACTGACTGCCCACCTGAGTTGGCTTGTCTAACCTGTGGCGAAGTGCCTGAAGCAGTACTTGAAGCAGTACTTGAAGCAGCACTTGAAGCAGTACTTGAACCGAGGTATCTGAAGTCAGGTGAGATGCAATCAGGGAGGATAGCCTCAAATAGAGGAGCTTATCCAGTGATCGGTGGTCGATCGGTGGTCGATCGGTGGTCGATCGGTGGTCGATCGTCTGGGCTGGTAGGAAGTCAGACTGCTACTCAGAAGGTCAGAGTAGCCGATCGTCAGAGCTGCCTGTCTATGTGCATCTAGCCGTTGTCAGCAATCTATTGAGTTTGTTCCTGAATATAGCCGATTGCTATCGGTATTCATTTCCTATTCCAATCCTGTATCGTCATGAATTCTCAAATTTTAACCACTGTGGCTGTGATACTTGCAGCGACGATTCCCGTTGGGCTACGGTTTTCTACAACTTTTTCGGAGTCTAATTTAGAGTCGAATCGCCTTCAGCAGTTTGCTGAAAAGTCGGGATTAAATTCATTACCGGCTGATCAGCCAGATCGGTTTATCCATAATCAATTTGATCCGGATCAGTCGGATGCAGACACCGGACTGGAAGCCGATCCTGCCTCCCATTCTAACCGCCAGTGCCGCAAGTGTAACTTAGCAGGTGCGGACTTGAGCGATCGAGATCTGAGCCGATCGGATCTACGCGAAGCCAACTTGACCCGTGCCAATTTGCAAAAAACTAAATTATTAAATGCCAAACTAACTGGGGCCCAGCTCTCTCAGGCTCAACTGCAAAATGCTCAATTGAGAGGGGCTGACCTGAAGGCGGTCACCTTGCAACAAGCGAATCTCACCAATGCAGAATTGATGCATGCCAACCTGAAGGATGCCAATCTAGAAGGTGCGAATCTCTCGAATGTTGAACTTCGGGATGCCAATCTCAGCTTCTCCCAGTTGGTGAATGCCGAACTACAACAGGCGAGTCTCTACGGAACCCTCCTGCGATCGGCGAATCTGACGAATGCCAATTTGGCGGGGGCAGATTTGCGCTATGCCGATCTATCCCGGGCGACACTCACAGGGGCTAATTTGACTGGTGCCAGGTTAGATTTTGCCATCATGCCCGATGGCACTGTCTATTCAGGGGGTTGGGGCGGACTCCATATTGAGCCCAAAACAACGCCTTAAAATATTTTGAAATCATTGCTGGCTATCCTTAGGATAATTCTGGCGTTGCTGAATGGAGAGATGGATTGGGCTCGGTTCTAATTGGACAGCGATGGGGATGACCTCACAACCGCTGCGATCCCAGGTCACCACTGCGATCCCAGGGGCGTTGTCTCGCTTGATCGCTAGTTTAATTTTTACGTCAATTGTTTGTCATCTGTCACCAAGGCTGCTTGGATCGAGGTAGCACTGCTTTCCTGAATTTCGTTTCATCCAGGCTTGCCTGCGTGAGCCCTGCGTGAGCCCTTCATGAATCCTCTGCGAGGTTGATTGCGAGGTTGATTGCGAGGTAATAGTACCTGTGAGGGTACTGTAATTGAGTCACCTGATTGCTTAAAGTAAATCAGATGATTCCGGTTGGATCACTACTCTGTATGATGAGGCATCTCATGGTTGATACAAGTTCCCCTCGCCAGCAACCTGCGCCGCATTCTCCGTTAGACGCAGAAGCGCATCTTTATACCTATAGCTATACCCATATTGAGCCTGTGGCGATGTCTAGCACATTGCCTCAGCATGAAAATTTTTCACCTCCCTGGTTGGCTTTGACGGCGAAACAAGCGATCAATCTGGCAATTAATACGCTCATTGCCAATCGGGGTGATCAGGGAGCCGCTGGGGTAGAAGATGATGTGCGGGAATTTTTGCGGCAAACCCTGCGAGATACATTGCAAGATCAAGGGCCTGCGCTGAAATTAAAATTGGTGGGGGCGCTGATCGGGTTTTTGCCGGAGCTACTCCGAAGTCAGTCCAATCAGTCTCCCGCACAACCGCCGAAACCGAGTACCCGATCGATCGATGGAGTGGGGGTTCCAGCCGATGCAGTGCAGCTCGAAGCGGGGATTGCGATCGCCATTGAAAAACTGTTGGACGATCTCCCCCCTGCGGTTCCAGGGACTGGCGATGGGAGTGGGACAAATGCCAGTGGGTTAGATCCCAGCGCGGTTGGAGTTGCTCGTCTTGCACCGATCAATGCTGAGATTGAAGCGGCAAAGGGGATCGATTTGGCCGCGCAGCAACTTGCCCAAGGATTACCCTTGGTGGAATCGGCGGTTGAGACCCTGCAGGGAATGCCGCCCACTCATGCAGCGCTGGAAGTAGCGAAAGGGATCGAGGCTTCTGTGCGGCTTCAGACTGGGACGACCAGTGCCACTCTAGATCCTGCTGCGATTGCTCCTGCTGTGACTGCGGTGGATCCTACCCTGCCAACGGTACGGATTCAAAGCCCAGAAACAGCCGCAATGCTGCAAAATGCTCCCTCGGCGGCAGTGAAGTCCCAGGTGGCAGATGGGGTAGAGACAGCGCTCCAGCGATTAGTCCAGAATGTTCCTGCAAATGAATCTGAGATTGAGAAGTTTATGTCTTCTAATCTCGTTAAGGTATTGGGAGCAGATTTTATTAAGCCCTTTGCGAATCGCTTGCTGGAAGGGCTAAAAGCACAAGCGCCGATCGGTCGTCCGACCAGCTTAGAAGATTATCGTAAGTTGTTCGCTTATATTGAATTACCAGAAATTGCCAACACCTTTCAAACCGATGAAACCTTTGCCTGGCTGCGGGTGGCCGGCCCGAATCCAGCTATGATTAAACGGATGACGGCGATCGATCCCAGATTTCCGGTTACGACAGCCCAATTTCAGGCCGTGATGGGAGCGGAAGATTCCTTACAAGCGGCAATCCAAGCAGGACGGGTTTATCTGGCAGACTATGGCATTTTAGATGGAGCCCTAGGTGGTAGTTTTGGCACTAATCCCCAAGTCCAAAAATATCTCTACGCTCCGTTGGCCCTGTTTGCGGTGCCGATCGATGGTGGGTTGCTGCGACCGATTGCCATTCAATGTGGACAAGATCCACAGCGGTATCCTGTGATTACTCCCGCCGCGGGTGACCCGGCCTGGCTAACGGCTAAAACGATCGTCCAGATTGCAGATGTCAATTTCCATGAGGCGGTGGCGCACTTTGCCCGCACCCATTTGCTGATCGAACCCTTTGTTGTGGCCACCCATCGTCAATTTCCAGATACTCATCCGCTCTTCAAACTTTTAATCCCCCATTTTCAGGGCACCTTGGCGATCAATGACTCAGCAAAAGGGATGTTGGTGGCACCCAAGGGAGGCGTGAATCGATTGCTCTCTGCTACGATCGATACGTCGCGAGTGCTGATTGTGAAAGGGTTTCTGTCCCGTGGGTTCAATGCCGATATGCTGCCGCAACAATTGCGGGATCGGGGCGTGGATGATCCAACGGTGCTACCGATTTATCCCTACCGTGATGATGCATTGCTGGTTTGGGCGGCGATCCAGGATTGGGTGGCTGCCTATCTCCGGCTTTACTATGGCTCGGATCAGGAGGTACAGCAGGATGAGGCTCTACAACGCTGGGCGGCAGAGTTGGTGTCGTTTGAAGGGGGACGGGTGCCTGGTTTTGGCAATCAGGAGTCAGGCAAAATCGAAACGCTTGATTATTTAATCGATGCCATCACCATGCTGATCTTCACTGCCAGTGCTCAACATGCAGCGGTCAACTTTCCCCAATATGACATTATGAGCTTTGCGCCTGCCATGCCCACGGCGGGATATGCTCCGGCGGTGACTCAGGGGGCTCCCTCACCCGACTGGCTCGACTTCCTCCCCCCTCTGGATCAGGCCCAGGCCCAGTTGAATCTGCTGTATTTGTTGGGATCGGTCTATTTCACGAAGCTGGGATACTATGAGGACAACCATTTCGTGGATGCCAAGGTCAGTGCGCTACTGAAGAAATTCCAGGATCGTCTGGAAGAAATTAACGAGATCATCGATAAACGGAATCAGAATCGCCGTAAATACGAATACCTGAAGCCCAAGAATATTCCCCAGAGTATCAATATCTAAACATTAACCTTAGATATTCACACTCATTCAGATACTGTACTGGCACTCTACCCATGAATTTCAATAATCTAGAAAGTATTTTCTCCTCCCTGCTCGATCCGGCCCTCAACGAATTTCAAGCTTGGGCATTGCAAAATCCGGAGGAGGGCTTAAGCAAGACCCTAATGCCACTGATCAGTTTTGTGGAAGGATTAGTGGCGAATGAACCGACTTATCTAGATACCAAACGGCGGGCGCTGGGTGCCAACTTCTGTTGCGCCGGGCAGGTGGTCATGGGGGAGTTTGCCTCGGTGGAAGCGGCCTTAACTTCGCCGCAAGCTCGCACTTGGCGATTGGGTACTTCCATCCTGGATGCTCATCAGGCTCCCAACTTGGAGGGGGGAGGGCGGAATGTTTTCCTGTTGTCTTTGTCGGATGAGGAAGCGGGAAAAGCCATCAGTGATCATGCCGCCTTTCGCGCCTGTTTGCAGACCTATCTGTTGAATGTGGCGACGGTTGATCGTCAACGCGATCCGATCGCCCGTCGGCTCCTCGATCAGTTGGCGGCTGACTATGCAACGATGCCCCATGATGCGGGTGGTGCTTTTTTCACCGATGATCAACGAGGCTGGATGGGCTTCTTAGTGCGATATCTTCACTATGTGATGTTTGGTATCAACCCGGATGATCGTGATGCGATCACTCTACTGACTGATTTGCATTACACTCGCCTGAGCCCGTTGCATTACCTGGCAGAAATCGGCAAACTACTCGAAAGCTTGAACCTATTGGGGCATCAAGATTTGCCCGATCTGATCGAGCGAGCTGCCACAATCTATGAGCAATCTCCGGCTTTAGCTAATTTTGTGGAAAATAACCCTGACTACAATGGCATGTCTCGTCGTGAGTTAGCCAAACTGATGACAGCGATTATGGGAATTGCTGCCTTGCAGGGGCCGTTGCATCTGGGTTACACCGCTATGGGTTTCCGTCCCCTACCCGCTTATGAAAACCAACAAACAGATACGATCGATATTACGCAACAATGGGATGCCCTGGATTTGACCGATCGAGCAGCCGTCCAGGGATTTTTATTGGAATGTGCGCGGCTTTGGGCTCCGGTCAGTGCCAGCCATCGGGTAGCAACCGAACCTTTTACAGCTACAGTTGCAGGGATCGAGCGCACCTTTCCGGCTGGCACCAAAATCTTGATCCCAATGAGTCTTGGGCTCCTTGATCAGGGCTTCTGGGGGGCAACGACCTACGAATTTGATCCCCAGCGGGAAAATCTCTGCCCCTATCACATGGGGTTCCACTCGGTGGGCGATCGTCATGCCGGACGCATCTGTCCTGGTAAAGAAGTGGCTCTCGAAATGTTGATCGATGTGCTGATCACGCTGGGGCAAGTTCGCCGCCATTAACTGGTTTCCTGAGGCTTCCTGAGGCTTCCTGAGGCTTCCTGAGGCTTCCTGAACATCGGTTGGTCTCTATTCGACTGTTCTTCTCTTGTATTTTATTGTGCCCTGATCGATATATATCCAGATAACTGCTAGCTATCCAGATAACTATCCAGATAACTTTCAGGTAACTATTCAGATAACTTACTGAGGCATCTATGCAGAATCTATCCCGCGCCATCGATCCAGCCTCTTCCTCACAAGTGCGACAGGATCAATCGCAAGATAAACCGGAGTTTCGGCATGAAGCACGGCTAGGATTGGTCGTTTATGGCGGCGTGTCTCTGGCGATTTACATGAACGGGGTCTGCCGTGAGTTCTACAATGCCGTCCGAGGGCGGGGAATCTATAAGCTGGTCAAAGCGCTCACGGATTCCGATATTGTGGTGGATGTGATTTCCGGGACATCGGCCGGTGGCATTAATGGGGTGCTATTAAGTTATGCCTTGGCGAACAGCAACGAAACAAGAGCGGTTGATTTTAAGAATTTTGCCAATATCTGGCGGGATAGCGGAGATATTAAGCAGCTTCTGCGGACTCCCGACCTCAAGTTGCGGATGAATGGTTTTCAAGATGGCGAAGGAACGACCAATTCTCTCTTGAATGGTGAAGGCTTTTATCAACAACAATTAGCGGGAGCCTTTAAAGAAGCCTGGGACAAACGAACTGAGAATGTTCATCAAATTGAGTCTGAATGGTATTCTCCAGCCGATGAACTCGATCTGTTTGTCACCGGCACAGATACATTGGGTCGAGTTTCGCGAGCCTTCGATAATACCGGTTCTTTGATCGAAGTCAAAGATCATCGCACAGTTTTCTTACTGAAGCACCGGCAGGGACGGAAAGAACCCTTCCAACCCAACCCTCAAAATCAACAGGCGTTGGGAACCCTGTGTCGCATTACTTCCTGTTTCCCGGTGGCATTTCCGGTTGTGAGTGTGCAATTGCCAGTCCCGATCGAGGGTAATCCAAGCCAATTGGCTCCCGTCAGTGAAATCGATCGCCGACTGGTGTATTGGGGGCAACTGACCAATCGCGAATTGCCGCTGAAAAAACCGAAAACGGGCTATCAGCTCCATTTTGTGGATGGAGGGGTGCTGGATAACCGTCCTTTCAGCTACACGATCCGCCAAATTTATTATCGGGTTGCCTATCGCCCCGTGACTCGGAAACTGTTTTACATCGATCCCAGTCCCGATCGATTCCTCAATAGTCCCAAGTTTAATCAAATGGCGAAGCCCAATATTTGGGAAACGGTGGCCGATTCGCTGGTGGGACTACCGCGTTATGAAAGCATTGCGGGCGATTTGCAAGACATTAAGGATCGCAATGAACGGGTGCTACGGTATAAGTTTTTGCGAGGTACGGCAGAGCGGACAGGTAAAATTAAGCTGGAGCAGGCTCGGAAACAGCTAACCCACGCCTCTCCGGCTGTGTCGGAAGACGAGATTCCCAAGTCCCAGCAGGTTTATCTGCGCTGTCGGTTGGTGCGATTGCGCGATCGGGTATTGCCGTTGTTGCTGCGGATTGATCAGATTGGCAACTTGAATGCCACCAATGGTTTCACCAGTCAAGATAAACAAAAGCTGCTGGAGCAGGCGGCACAACTGATTACCAAGTACATTGCTGATCAAAAACATCAAGCAGAGCGGGAAGAGTTTCTCCACGATCTGGGGCGGAAAATTCGTAACCTGGATGTGGATTATGCTTTGCGGAAGCACTTTTTCTTGCTAGAAAAAATCTGCCAATCCATGACGGATCTTGGTCATCCTGGATCGGTGCAGGCTTTGGATACAGAGCATGGTAATCTTAAAACCTTAGCTACGCAAATTGGCAATCAGATCAAATTGCTGGAAGTGATCCAGTTTGCGCTGGACAAAATGTTGACTTCCGAGCCAGTCAGCCGCACTTTCTACGCCCTGATTGATGAAGCGAGTCAGGATCAATTACCCGATCCCAGAGATATCTTCTCGCCCGATGAGATGTTGCAAAGTGACGATCGGAATACTCGCAAAGATACACGAATCTATATCTATCAGTATTTACTGAGATTACATCGATTTCTCTTAGATGCGGATGGCTTGGTGCCCTTTGAACCTGAGCAGCAGCCCCAACGGGCTTTGGCGATTGATGAACCCACAACGATGGATCGACCAGCCGCGATCCCAGTCGATTTCTTTCATAACCTGACTCGTGAGCTTACACCCCAGGAAATTTCAGGGGTTCTGCTGCAACTACAAGCAAAAGCTCGTCTGTTAGATGATCAGATGCTGGGATTACAGCGAGCCGGACAATTGGGGCGTAAAGATCAACTGGATCCACTCCCTGAGCAAACCTTGTGGCGCAATCAGAAATATACCTATCGATCGGGTTCGGAGAACGATAGCGAGTATTACTCTAGCATTTTGCGTAAAGTTGAACAATTATCAGAGCAGTTAATTCGATCCTGTGGCAGTTTGCAGTCAGAGCAATTATTAGATACCTTTCAGAGTTTCCGATTTATTGATGAAGAAGTTTATTCCTATGAATATCTATCGGATATTCAAGCGAAAGAGCAGGTTGAAGTGGTACAGATTAGTCCAGATGCCGCTCAGCTAGGCTTTGGTAAAAATAGAGGCTTGGCGGATAAACTGGCGGGCGATCAACTGAATGCTTTTGGTGGCTTCTTCAAAAAGTCCTGGCGATCCAACGATATTTTGTGGGGGCGGTTAGATGGGGTCAACCGGATTGTGGAAGCATTGCTGACTCCAGCCGCAATCCAGCGCTTTCCTGCCTTCATTCAGCGGCAATTACCGGATGTGCAAGTGCCTGGTCATCCCAATGCCAGCGCAGGAGAAAAAATTGAGTTTTATTTGTCCCAATTGTTGCAGGATGCCTTACCCGCTGCCCTACCCCTGGAACGGGAGCTACTACTCAAAGCGCTGACTCGCTTGGCCACCCTTGCTGATCCTCACGACTTACCCGTAGACAACCCAGCCCGCTTGGCGGATCCGCTCACCGATCGAGAGTTCGCTCAGTTCCTCAATACCTTGGTGACGGCTGGGCAGCGATCGATCCTGAAATCAGATTTGCAGAATGTTTTGCAAGACACGATGGCTGAGCAGATTGACTGGAACCAGCAGTTGGTGAAGCCTGACCAGCAAGGTTTCCAGAAAATGATTGCTCAACTGAAACTCACCCAACCGATCGCTGCCTCTAACCTGGGCAACTCTTCCCAACCTCAAAAGGTATTGCCGCAAGCCCTATCCTTACTGACTGGATCGGAGCCACAGAAAGTGTCGCCTCCAGAGCAGCAATTGGCGCTCGATCAATTAACCGGATTTTTGTTGAGCTTACTGAGCCCTCGTCCTCAGCAGGCCCAAAAGTATCTTGAGAAAAATGCACCTCAAACCCTCTTGGAAACGGCTTTCTACCATGCTCAGCAATCCGATCCGCAGAACTTGCAGCGCTTGAGCCAGCTCATGCAAACATTACCGACCGATCGATCGATCGATCAGCTCTATGAATTCTTCCGGCGATTAAATACAGCCAAACAATGCGAATTGAAACAGTGTGATGTCGATACGAGGGTACATGCTACTTTGAGCCGATTGGAACAGCAATTGATGGATGTGCTGAACCGTCTGAAGCCCAAATATGAACCGATGTCGGGCTATTTCGATCGCGCAATCACCCCCTTTGCCATCCAAGAACTGGCCAAGGAGCCAGTCCAGAATTTAGTCCAAAATCTGGATCAAATTGATGATTATTTCCGCAATACTTATCGAGTCGGTTCGGAGAAACTAGCCCAAGATGTTCCCACTGTTGTTCTAGAAGATTTGCTGGCCAAAACTGGATTAGTGGTGCGTGATATTCTCAATGCTCCTCCCACGGGGGATCGACTTCGTAACACCACGACATTTCGCTTCATCAATCGGCTCCTGCAAGGATTTTATTTATGGACTCAGTCTAAAAATCCCAAAGCTCCCTTTCTACCGGCCTTACTGCGATCGATCCCGTCCTGGATTTTGCCAGTGGTGATCATCGGCGGTGTCGCCTTTTTGGTCAGTCGATTGCCGCAGTTTCTGCTGGTTTTGATCATTACACTGGCGATCATCCAGCTTCTGCGGAACTTGCTACAGCGTCCTACAGGGGGGTATAAACTCAATCCATGGCTCCTCGGCGCACTGGTGGTTCTGCTCGGCATGTTCTTGTTGATTGCCCCGCGATTTCTACCCGAAGGGACGATCAATCTGCCGTTGCCATTTAGCAACCTGCAAATTTCCATTCAATCGACCCAAAATTAACAGAAGGCAAAGCAGGGGGGGCAATCACCTCTCTGCGATCGGGGATCGCCCCAATGATGAGATTGACGGACTGCTTTGCCTCTCTTTAGCTTCTCTTTAGCCTCTATTTACGATCCATATCGCGTAAACTCAAATAGGTTTGGAGATAATTCCGCAAATTTTCCTCTCGATCCTGTTGCTTTTTTAATTCTCGAACAGATTCAACTGTGGCACCAAACATGCCCCCGATCGCCATGCCTACGAGAATTGTCCGGATCGGGGGGGAATGCTCAGATCTTGTAGGATAAAGCTGGGGCTTCAGCTTAGCCAAAATCAACCCTAGCACTGCACCGATCACAGCATTCACAATGGCGGAAAACAAGATGCATCTACCATTCATCGGGTGTTCTCCTGAATCGGATCTGAGCAATATCGAGTCAGTCGGACTGCTTAGTAATCGGCTCGTTCATTCAGTTGTTGCACAACCGAGATGATTCCCCCCCCAAAAAAACCGGCAATTGCCCCAATCAGAGGGTAGCGCTGGGTGAGAGTCGTGTAATTTTCACTTTGGTAGGGAGCCGGTGCGATTTGGGTAACGGCCAGTCCAAACACGGCACCGATCCCACCGCAAATTAGGGCTGAGAAAAACAGTCGTTTGAGATCCATAGCATCAAAACCTCCTGATCCAAATGTTCATTGTGGGATTGGCGGAGCGATCGAAGCGATTGAGTTGAACTCAAATCTGTGATACTCGTCAAGACTTTGCTATCTCCATGTTGCCATTAAGTTGCCATTAAGTTGCCATTGAGTTGCCACGAAGCACCACTAAGACTAAACCGGATTTTCACCCTCTAAATAAGGAGTCGATGGAGTGGAAGGGGCATGGGCCTCTGGATGTGTTGCAGCAACCTGCTGTTCGGGATTGCGTTCGGCAGAAGGTTCCCCCCCATCAGAAGAGGCGGGTGGTTCGCTGGGAGGCTTGCTGCCCATAACGGCTGCCACCAAACTTTTGACCACCACATACAGGGCGGGAGTAACGAGATAATTCATGACGGTTGCCACCAACAAGCCTCCGAAAATGGCTGTACCCAAGGACCAACGGCTGGCAGCTCCTGCTCCCGATGCCACCAGCAAGGGGAAGAACCCCACCAGTGACGAAACCGCGGTCATCATAATGGGTCGGAAGCGCTCTTCGGCGGCTTTCACTGCCGCTTTGGGGATCGATAACCCTTCAGCTCGTGCTTGGTTGGCGAACTCCACAATCAAAATGGCATTTTTGGCTGCTAATCCAATTAACATGACGAGGGCAACCTGGGTATACAGGTCATTCACCAAGCCCCGCAGGGTCGTGAAGATCAACGCGCCTAATAATGCCAGAGGTACGGTCAGCAGAATGATGATGGGATCAACGTAGTTCTCATACTGGGCTGCCAACACCAAAAACACCATGACAAAGCCCAAGGCAAAGATGATCGAACTTTGTCCCCCCGATCGAATTTCCTCGCGGGTCAAGCCAGACCATTCATAGCGCAAGCCTGGAACCGCCACCTGCTCAAACGTCTCTTGCATGGCTTGAACCGCCTGTCCAGAGCTATATCCAGGTGCAGGTTGACCTTGGATGGTGATCGATCGGAACAGGTTAAAGTGGTTGATCACCGAGGGACCGGTAATGGGTGTAACCGTTGCCACATCACTCAACCGGACTAGATTGCCACTTCGAGAACGCAAATAGAGTTGTTCTAAATCTTCTGGTTTGCTGCGGTACGTCGCATCTGCTTGAACTAGCACGCGATAGCTCCGTTGACCAAAGGTAAAGTCATTGACATAACGGCTGCCCAAGTAGGTGCTAATTGTGGTTAAGGCTTCGCCGATGTCAATATTTTGGGCATTGAGTCGATTACGGTTCAGCTCAACTTCGAGTTGGGGAGTGTTGATGGTGAACTGGGTAAAGACACCACTCAAAGCTGGATTTTCGTTAGCTCTGGCAATGATTTCGCGAGCCGCAGCCAAGAATTCTTCGAAGCCAAGTCTGCCACCGGAGCTATCTTGCAAGACAAATTCAAAGCCACCAGTGGCACTGAATCCGGGTACCGCTGGCGTATTAAAGACTCGCACGACCGCATCTTGAATTTGGGCGAATTCGCGATTGAGGCGATCGACAATTGCTTGCACACTCTGATCCTCCCCCGGCCGATCCGACCAGGTTTTTAATTTGGCAAAGAAGGTGCCCCGGTTCGGGCCGTTGCCTTCCAGACCGAATCCAGTCGAAATCAGGGATGCTTCAATTTCTGGGGTTTGGGTAAAGGTCTGATAAATTTGTTGCCCAATCCGATCGGTATAGTTGCGGGCAACTCCCTCAGGGGCTTGAATAATTCCTAACAAGACCCCCTGATCTTCTTCAGGAATAAACCCGGTTGGTACGGTGCGGAACATAAAGACGGTAGCAGCGAGCCCCATAACAAACAGGGTGATCACAATAAACCGAATCCGAATCAAAAACTCGACGAGCCTGCGGTAGCGCCCCAGCAACCAATCAAACCCCCGGTTGAACAACCGAAAAAATTTGCTGAGAATACCCTGTCCTTCTCCTTGTTTGGGGCGCAACAGCAGCGCTGACATACTGGGGGTAAAGGTCAGCGCATTGAAGGTTGATACAACGATCGAGAAAGCCATAATCAAGGCAAACTGGCGATACATAATGCCAGTTGCACCGGGAAACATAGCAACGGGAATAAAGATGGCAATCAGCACCAGCGAAGTCGAAATCGTCGCCCCAACCAGGGTATCCATGGAAGCCGATGCTGCCTGACGAGGTTTCATGCCGCGCTCAATATTGGCTGCGATCGACTCCACAATCACGATCGCATCATCTACGACCACCCCAGTACCGAGAATGATCCCGAACATTGTCAGGTTGTTGAGTGAAAAGCCAAACACGAAGGCAAACACCATGGCTCCAATCAACGCCACCGGAATTGCAACGGCTGGAATAATGGTGGTGCGCCAATCTTGCAGAAAGATAAATAGAATTAAAACCACCAGCCCGATCGCTTGCAGCAGGGTGACAGTCACTTCTGTTTGCGCTGCTTCAATAAATTCGGTCGTGTCATAGACCAGGTGGTACGTGAGTCCGGGTGGGAAGTCGCGGGCCAGATCTGCCAAGGTTTCTTTGACCTGACGACCGACATCCACTGCGTTACTACCCGGTAATTGATAGATGGCGAGCCCTGAGCCGGGTTTGCCATTGACTGAGCTTGCCGTTGTGTAGGTTTGGGCACCCAGTTCAACTCGACCCACATCTCTCACTCTGAGTAAGCTGCCGTCCGACTCAGTCCGCAACACTAGATCCGCAAACTCATTTTCGTCGCGTAGTCTGCCCGTAAGTCGGATGGGGAAATTGAAGGGTTGATTGTCTAAAGCGGGTTCACCACCGATCGCACCACCGCCCACCTGAAGGTTTTGGGATTGTAGGGCCCGCACAACATCATTGGCTGTTAAGTTGCGAGCGGCCATCGCATTCGGATCGAGCCAGAGCCGCATGGCATAGGTTCGATCGCCCAAGGTAATCAAGTCGCCGACTCCTGGTACCCGCCTGAGCGCATCAATGACATGTAAATCTAGATAGTTGGAAATAAAAATGTCATCGTATTCTTCGTTGGCTGCATTGAATCCATATACTAATAAAATACTGGTGGAGGAGGCTCGAACGGTTACCCCCGTTTGTCGGACGGGCTCAGGTAAGGTGGGTTCGACCAGCGTTGCTCTGTTTTGAACGTTGACCTGGTTGATATCTTTATTTGTGCCAGTCTTGAAATAAACCCGAATTTGGCTATCACCCGTATTCCCGCTGGTAGAGGTGACATATTCCATATTTTCCAAGCCATTGATTTGGCGTTCTAATGGAGTTGTCACCGTATCTTCGACAGTGCGGGAGTCCGATCCGGCAAAGTTACTGGTCACCTGAATTTGAATCGGTGCAATATCTGGCAGGTTAACGACAGGTAAAAGGGGAATGGCAATGCCGCCCAACAACAAAATGATAATCGTGACGACCGTCGTTAAGACAGGACGACGAATAAAGACATCTGAAATTGAAAAGATTGCCATGCTAGATCACTCCTAGAGGTGAGGCTGAACGACGAACACCACTTTTCAGCCCAAGAACTTTTCAGCCCAAAAATACTAGAGGCTACAATTTGCCCGCCTAGTGATAGACCTTATATGAGAGGTTTGACATATGAGAGGTTTGACTAGGTTAGAGATTCATTTTGTAAACCTCAGAGGGTAATAAAACTACATTTAACCAAAATAGGCTGGCGTGTTTGTTCAGACTGCCCATGATCTGCTTGGATGATCTGCACCGAGACCGATCGTTCGCAAGCGTGAGCAATCGTCCTAACGGTTAAAAGCATGTGAACAGAAAAATGGATTAGCCTTCTGAGACCAGCCTCTTAATAGATCCTCTTAATAGATAGAGATACTCAGATTCTACAGTTAGGTAATTTTGTTACCGTGCAATATTATCAAATTTTAATTTGTTGTGAAATCGCGATTTTGTCAGCGGTAGCTCTACCTGCTTTGCGGACGGCGATCGAATCAAGTTTCAGATCAAGGGCGAACCTCTGGACTCCGCTAGAACAGAAATTTCCCACTTTTCCTACTCCCCTACTTTTCCGATCTGCCGATCGCCAGCTCCTGAAGCGACCTCATTGGCTAGGTCAATCCATCAGCCAATCCATCAGCCAATCCATCAACCAATTGATCTGTCGATTCCAGTGACCAAGTCCATCCCAAAGCCTGCCTTAAGGTTGAATGTTTTCACAATCACAGACCAGACCTTCGAGAAACTCTTCGATCGCGACCACGACGGGTTGAATGTCATCCACAATACCCCTCACGTCATTGACAACTCGGGCCAAAACGACCCCATCAATGTAAATGCCTGGAGTGGGGTAGTTCTCCAAAAACTCCAGGAGAGAGATGCGATTATCATCAGTCACCGAGACAATCAGGGACGATCGCAGGGCTTGAATGTTGGCTCGACGTGATTTGGTATGGATGACCTGACCCACTTGGGATAACACAAATTCACCGGGTAAAGAATAGGTGACTCGATCGACCCTTTCTAAGCTAGCCGGAATTTGTTTAGTCAGAATTTGGCGAAACTTCTCAGGTTCTACATTTGCAATGTTGAGATACCATCGCAGTTGTCGAGTGGTTTCGCCGGTTTCTGCGAAGGTGCGCAAGTCCTCAATGGCAATTGAACGTCCTAGTGGCCCGTAGGTAAAATAAAGTCGTTCGGCTGCCTGGGTTGATTGACCTATGGTTAACAGTAAAGCGGCTGCGCCAAGCCAAATATAACCCAAATTGACCAACCGATCCAAACCCCTACGGGATATCGAGCGAAGGGAACGAGTAGAAAGAACTGTCATGACCGTTACCGTTGAGAAGACTGGATGGCAGATGCTCTAGCAGTAGAATCAGGAGTGATCGCAGGAAGGTCAGGTGAATTAGATTCTAATACAAATGGAACTGCTGGCGTGGTCACTGATTCAAGGCAAGGAATGCTCGCTGGGGTAGTCGTTGGGGCAGTCATTGGGGCAGTTGCTGTTTGAGTAGTAGTGTCAACCACTGGTACAATCTGGTTGTGCGGTAATTGACTTTGTGAAGATCCAGAGGAAGACGATCCAGAGGAATTGCTCTGTTGCGGAGTCTCACAATCACAAATAATATCTTGCAGATATCCTTTGGCCGCTTCTAAGACAGGAATGACCCGCTCAACGAATGCTTTCACATCAACATAGGTTTGGCGTAAACCTACGAGATTGACCGTCACTTGGTCTGCATCGGTATAATTCTCCAGCAGTTCTAGTATCGATACGGTTCGATCTTCCATCGATCGATCTAACGCAACTTTCAGGGCTGTCAGATCTCCGGAACCCTGAATAATTTTATCGATCTGATACAAAACAAATTCTCCGATCGAGCTTTCTTCTAACTTACCTCGGAGTCTGGCTCGCAGATTTTCAGACAGTGTAATTTCTTCGGTTAATAGTCGGGCAATGACTTCGGCGGGTTGTCCCTGATCTAATAAGAACTGCTCGATTTGAGTAGGGGGTTGCCCAGTTCGAGCAAAACTTCTGATTTCATCCAATGACACAACCACGCTGTCTGATTCATATACCAGTTTGACGGTTTCAACCGCACGAGCTGGATCGCCAGAGGTGAGAATCCCTCCAGTGACACTGAGCCCGACCAAGAACCCTACCGCTTTAGATTTGGCGATATAGCGCTGGCAAAGACGCGAAGCAATTTTATTGGAAATCATTTGATTGAGCATGATCTGATTGAGAATCATCATGTCATTAGCCGGGAATCAAGGGAATAAATGACAAATCTCAATCATGTCAGCTTGAAAGGATTACTGATATCAAAAAACGGCAATTTTTGAGAGGTTCGTGCTTCACATCGAGGATGATCAGGTTTTCTGTTGCAATTTAGTCTGGTTTTCCCAAAGCCGATCGCTGATCCTCTAATCAAGCGTGTCCACCATGCGGCTGCCCCACCTTCAGAAGGGATGGCATTCAATGATTGAAGATTTATAAAATCAAAGAAAAAGAGGTAGCATTCGACGATCGCCGATCACTACCTACTCAAAACCCTTGATCACTCTAGCGGAACTGAAATCGAACAGGAAACGAACACACGACTTGCCATAGCGTAGATAAAAGCAGAACTCTATCATGAAGGGAACGTGATGAATAGAGTAATATATGAATCTGACTTTTATCTATTGATGAAAGGACGATTGATTGAGAATTGCCTATTCAGGACTAACGATTCAGGACTAACGATTCAGGACTAACGGTTCGGGACTAACGATTCGGGACTAACGATTCGGGACTAACGATTTAGCACGGACTGTTCAGAACTAAGAAAGAGACTGCGCTCAGCACTCCGACGGGCGATCAATTTAGTAAGACAACTGGTGCCAATGTAGACCCATCGATCGAACTCTTTGGCAGCGGCTTGGTAGCGTCCGGCATTCAGGTTGCGGAGCAGAGAGGAGTGGCGTAGAGTGGCTTCACCGACATTGTAGGTAAAAGAGACGAGGGCTGAAAATTGGTTGACGGTGAGGGGCACAGTCACCACTTGAAGCACAATGCGTTCGGCTTCCCGCAGATTTGGATCGACATCGTCTGGAAAACCTTCAAACTGCTTGATGATTGCGATCCCTTGTGGGTTGGTTTTGAGGCGGGGTGGATTGAAAGGGAGGGCGGTTTCAGTCCAATTAACATAACCCTGAATGATGAGACGGGTAGATTGAGCGGGTTCCAGAGCAGCAGAGGTGAAACTAGCGATCGGGCTAACAGGCTGCCAAGCTAAGGTCGGAACTCCAAGCGTGGTTGATAGGGAAAACCGGAGATCCATTAGCCAAGTTTGCCAGATTGAACGATGGCTGAGCGGCAAGGAATAGGGTCGTTGGGTGAAATCCCAGGCATGAAATCCAAATATTTTGACCAAATGACTTAGGGAACGTTGTAGCATAGCAGGTTTATACCAAAATCGGCTGAAATCACGAATTTTCATGTGATTATAGACTCCTAAGTGAGGACGATCGACTGGATTAATCAGAGGAGCAATGGGGTGTGGTTAATCAGTACGATCCATCAACGCTGTGTTCTATTCACTTTTTAGAAAAAGTGTTTTCTCAGCTATGCGTCTAGTCACGAGTTCGGGTTGACGAGTGTCACCTACATAAACCCAACTATCAAATTCATGGGCTGCGGCTTGATAGTTGCAGGTATTGAGGTGGTGTAAGAGCTGCGATCGTCTCAGGTTGGCTTCTCCCAAGTTGTAAGTGAGGGAAACCAGCGCTGAAAACTGATTGGAAGTGAGGGGCACGCGCACGAGCCGCGCCACCGCTTGTTCAATTTCGCGAATGCTCTGTTCCGCATAGGAAGGGATGGGTTCAAACTGCCTGAGAATGGCTAGCCCTTCAGGATTGATGCGTGGAATGCGGGATCTTCTACGATGAATTCGATCATAATTTCGGAGCTTTCGGCTACTAGGAATCGGAATCACATGAAAATTGTGATCTAAATTACTGAACGAACGATCAAAATAAAAGCTGGGAGTTTGCAGCAAGAGACGCTGGCGGTTCAGGGTTAAATAAGGTTTAACGGTGTGTCGGCTCATCAATTCCTTCTTCTCTCCTTGCGTTCCTCCAAACTTGAACCTGGAGCAACTGTTGTGACTTGTGGTCAGGCTGAATGCGATGGGTACGAATTGGCTGAGTTGATGGGTGTGGATTGGGTTAATTAAAGTCTTGGTGAAGACATTCCCGGATCCTCATCAGCAAGATAAGATGCGAAAGACCGGGTTGAAATGGATGTTTTGAGATGCATAGAGGGTTGGGTGCATGGAATGAGTTCACGGGTGGATTTGCACGGGTGGATTTGCATGGATGAGTCCATCTAGATGAATTCGCATGGATGAATTCGCATGGGTAAATTCGCACTCCGGTGATCTTGCGGTAACTTGGGTGTCCCGATTGCAACTCAGGTGACCCTGCTGAAACTTAGAATACGCGGACTGATTGAAGTTTTGGTAGGGGCAGAATGGGGCAGATCAAGGCAAATCGATAGAGTTCCAGATTCTCTAGCCAAACTCCATCCATTGCTCTTATTTTCTGAGTTCATTTCCGTAACCCGAATCGCAGCGGGTGAACTCCATCTCGCACCATCAGGGTATTCATTATTATCCAGGTAGTTCCCATGACGAAGCGTCGCAGCCGCAGCGTGCAGGCAACACCAGAAGGTATCGAACGATTAGAAGCCGAACGCCGTAAACGAGGGTTGACCCTTGAAGCCCTGGCCCGATCGGCCAATATTGCCGCCGATACGCTCAAACGTCTCAATCGGCGAGAACGGGTCGATCGCAGTTCAGTGCGAGATATTGTCAGTGTGCTAGAACTGGATCCCACCGATGTGGTGGATCCCCAGGAATGGAACCAATGGTATGAGACGGTAGCAGTGGTGCGTGATCAACCGATCGCAGACCCGCCTTTGCTCGATATTGCCCGCCAGTCTGGAGTTGATCAGGTCGATGGATCAGCACCGAGAGAGACGGATGACTGGCTGACCTCTTCTCTGGATTCTCCCCTTAATCTGAATCGATCGAACCCGGCAGTTCCGGCATCGGTGGGACAAGCATCGGCAGTTCCGGCATCGATCGGACAGGTCACAGATGGGTCAGATGCGGCGGATAGAGCCCCTGATTTTCAGTTTTATGTAGAGCGATCGGAACTGGAAGCCCTCTGTATCCAGACCTTAGACGCGGCAGGTGGGCTACTGCGGATTAAAGCTCCCCAACAGATGGGCAAGACGACGTTGTTGACGCGGCTACTCTGGCAGGCTGATCAACAGGGTTACGAAACCGTTTGTCTCAGTTTTCAACTGGCCGATCGGGCGGTTTTTGCTGATTTGAATCGCTTTTTGCAATGGTTTTGTGCCGTTGTCAGTTGTGAACTGAACCGTCGCGATCAGCGAGTTGCTGACCCAATCGATCAAACCTGGAAGGATATTTATTCTGCAAGTTATAATGCCACTGCCTATTTTCAAGACTCGATCTTGCATCCGCTCGATCGGCCGTTGGTGTTGGCCCTCGACAATACGGATCTGGTGTTTGAACATGAGGAAATTGCCACTGATTTTTGTAAGCTGTTGCGTAATTGGCATGATCTACCGCGCCGGAGCGATCGCAATAGTCCGATCTGGCAGAAGTTACGGTTGGTGATTGTTCATGCCACTGAGATCTATGGAGCTTTAGATATCAATGCCTCACCGCTGGCAGGGGTCGGCGTGGTAGTCGATTTGCCAGAATTAACGATCGATCAGGTGACTTTGCTGGTGCAGCGCTTTGGTTTGCATTGGAGTCAGACAGAAGTGGAGCAACTGACGCACTTAGTGGGCGGACATCCCTATTTACTACAACTGGGGCTGGAACAAATGCAACGCCAGTCCGTCAATTTATCAGACTTCCTATTGACTGCGGCCACCGAATCAGGGGTGTATAGTAACCATCTACGTCAACAACTGAGCCATTTGGAGCAATCGCCTGAGTTGGTGGCGGTGTTTCGAGCGGTGGTAATGGCAACCGAGCCGATCCCAGTGAAGCCGCCGCAGGCATTCAAACTGCAAAGTATGGGACTGGTGCATCTGGAAGGGAATCAGGCTAAACCGCGCTGTTTACTCTACCGCCAATACTTTGCCAATGCTTGGCCGGGCTGAGGACTTTGTGGTTGAAATGGCATTCTCTCGATTGATCTGCCTGGGATCGATCGTTCGGTGATCTTTTGCGTTCTTGATTTGGCATGTCTCAATCAATCTATGAATATCGTGTTGGTGCAACTTTGCCCGCAGATGCGCCAACCTATGTGGTGCGACAGGCAGATGCCGATCTCTATCAGGCTTTAAAGGCGGGCGAGTTCTGTTATGTGTTGAATTCCCGCCAGATGGGTAAATCCAGTCTGGAAGTGCGAACCCGGCGACGGCTAGAATCGGAGGGCTGTGCTTGTGCGCTGATTGACCTGACCCAGATTGGCACCCAGCAGGTCAGTGCGAATCAATGGTATGCCACCTTAACCAACCACTTAGCGACCAGCTTTGGGTTAGAGTTTGATCTGGCAGAGTGGTGGCAGGCGCGACAAATGCTCACACCACTCGCACGATTGGGTGAATTCATTGAGACGGTGTTGCTGAAGCGGATCGATGCACCGATCGTGATTGTGATTGATGAGATTGACAGCGTTTTGAGTCTGGGCTTTCCAACCGATGACTTCTTTGCCTTTATTCGGGCTTGCTACAATCAACGTCCGGAAAAGATAGCCTATCAGCGCTTAACCTTTGTCTTAATTGGGGTAGCCACTCCTTCCGATCTGATTGCCGATAAGGAACGTACCCCCTTTAATTTGGGCCGGGCGATCGAACTACATGGGTTTCAGTTAGCAGAAGCCCAGCCGTTGATTCCTGGATTGGCGACGCGAGCCGCTCAACCGCAGCAAGTGCTGGCGGAAATTTTGCATTGGACTGGAGGGCAACCGTTTCTGACCCAAAAACTCTGTCGATTGTTGGCTGAAGGCAAAGCAGGGGACTGGATCGACCCAGGCAGAGAGAGTTTGGCGATCGAAGCATTGGTGCATACGAGCGTGTTGACCCATTGGGAATCGCAGGATAATCCCGATCATCTTAAGACGATCGCCCGCCGACTGTGTGAGAAAGACAAGTTTTTTTCAGGGCGGTTGTTGCGCCTCTATCGACAAGTATTGCAGCAGGAATTGGGAGCGGATGGCAGTCGAGAACAGAGCGAACTGCGGCTGTCTGGACTGGTGGTGAAGCAAAATGGCTCTCTGCGGGTGTTTAATCCGATCTATCGATCGGTCTTTAATGAACAGTGGGTGCAAGAAGCGCTGTCCGAACTCTGTCCCTATGCCGAAGCGATGGCTGCCTGGACGGCTTCGGGGGGCAAAGATGAATCACGGTTGTTGCGGGGGAAGGCCCTGTTAGATGCCTTGGCTTGGGCAGAAAATCAAGAACTGAGCCAGGTCGATCGGCAGTTTCTTGCCAATAGCCAAACCCTGGCAGAACGGATCACGCGCGAAACTTCAGAATTGCTGTCGCAGCAGGCCAAAAGTGAAGTAGCCAAAATTCTCACCCGGTTTGCACCAGAACTGTCCCAAATTGCCGCCCATCCCACTGCGGTGATTCAAGAAATTCAGGCTTGGGCTGGCTCCCAACCGGCTTTAACGGAACAACTCTGTCAATTGTTGATTACTGAGTCTGAATCGCGGATTCCGGCTGGACAAGAGGCGGAATGGGTGCAGTATTTAGTTCAAACTCGCTTGGTGCAGTACTGGGAAACCCAGATCTCAGCAGAACCACTCCGATCGATCCGGGATGCCTTGCTGCTAGATGAAAAATGCCTGAACCTGTTACGGCTTTACCAACGGATCTTACGCCAGGAAACCGTGATTGCGGATGACAGTACGGAACTCCGATCGCTGATCAATTTAGGATTAGTTGAGAATCGATCGGGACAACTACAGGTAGCAAATCGCATCTATGCCAGTGTATTTAATCCAGAATGGGTTGAGAATGAATTGGCGATTGCTCAAGAACGTCCGGTTATTCGCCAACGCTATGAGGTGATCAAAAAACTGGGAGGATCGGAGTCGATCCAAACCTATCTGGTCAAAGACTGCGATCTCCCCAGTCAAAATCAATATGTGATCAAGCAAATTAGGCTGCGATCGAGCGCTGATTCTGATTTCTCGCTGATGTTGGGCGATCGATTTAAGCAACTGGAAAAACTGAATGGACATGGACAAATCCCCAAGCTATTGGCTTCGTTTTGCGAAGATGAATGTTTTTATGTTGTGCAAGAATATGTAGAAGGACATAATCTCAGTGATGAAATTAAACCCAATCGCCTCTGGGGTGAAGCTCGAGTGCTCGATCTGCTGATCGAAATGTTAGAGATTCTGGAATTTGTGCATCGCCAAGATTTAGCCCACCTGAATTTGCAGCCCGCCAATCTGAAGCGTCGTCAGCAAGATGGCAAACTGGTTTTGATTGACTTTGGGATTTTACAAACGCCTGAGTTGGCCGAGCGAGTTGGGCAAATTCGGCGTATTTCTGGTATTCCGGGTTACTATCCTCCCGATCAACGGGGCGATCGTTCCGAATTTAGCTGTGATTTGTATGCCATTGGCATGATGGGCATTCAGGCGTTAACCGGCATTCATCCCAATTACCTGACGATCGATCGCAAAACGGGTGAGATTATCTGGCGATTTACCATTTCTGATCGACCGATGGTGGCGGTGAGTGAACCCCTGGCCCGTATCCTGTCCAAATTGGTACGGCATGGTGCGGATCAGCGTTATTTAGGGGCAGCCGAAGTGTTGGAAGACCTACGAGCCCTCAAACAACCTGCTTCTCCCCAGCCCCCCAACTGGTTGACCAATCGGCGGTTGCTGACCGGGGGCTTGATTGGTTTAGTTGGTTTAGCCGGGGTTGGCCTCTGGAGTTATTTCAGTTTGGAACAGTCTCGCCAAGTCACCGTTTGTAATACGCCGATCACGGCTGCAACTTCCGATGTGGAACTGGTGGTGGCTGCCAATCGCGTCTTGGAAGCCTGTAATGTTGTGATCGATCGAGATGCCAAGAACGATCGAGCGCTGAAAAATCGCGGTCAGGCATTGCTACTGTTGTGGAAGAATGAATCGACCGATGCCGAAAAAATTCTTGATCGAGCGATCGAAGACTTTCAGGCTGCCAGTCAGATTCGCAGTAGCGATCCACAGGCCCTGTTTTATCTGGGATTTACCCAACTGCTAAAAGCTGATCCGATCTACCCAGAAACCTATCGGCAGGCGATCGATCTCTACCTGAAGCAAGATGCAACGGTATTAAATGCCACCGACCTACCATTGTTAGCTGAACTGCTCAACTTTCTCAGCCAGCAGAACCTAACGCAAGCTACCTATGAACAGACAGATGCCCTGTTTCAGAAGGCTAGAGCTGCCAATTCTGGATCGGCCAATCTCAGCTTTAATCATGGTGCGTTTAATGCCAGAGCTGGCAACTATCGCGATGCCATTCAAATCTTTCGAGCGGTGTTGGCGCGGGATACCCAATCGCAAAATTCGCGGGTTTGGCTGAGTCAAGGGTTCGCAGCACTAATGTTGGGGCGATCGGGCTGGCCAGATGCTTTGGATGCGTTCAATCGCGCCCTAGAAATTAAACCCACTGATACAGTTGCCACCACCTATAAAACCCAATTGGAAAACTGTTTGCTCCAAGGGGGCAGTTCAAAATCGTCCAAAAACCCCTGTACCCTAGAACAGCTAACACCCGTGAATCTGAATCAACCCTTGACAGCTATTTTCCCGATGCTGCCCTTGTATGATTGCCAGCAATATCCAGTTTTGTCGATCGATCCGGCGCAAGCACAGCAGCCCCTATGTGAGTAAATGGGAGTCAAGTAGATGCAGTACTTCTCCCTGTTCATCAACTTTTATGTCCTTTTACTATCTCTCTCCCCCTAGATAGATCCACAGAGGATTCCGTATAGGATTTAACTAAATAAATAGTTTATGTTTTATCGATTGACTCATTCAGTGGTTCTGAGATCAGCAAATCCTTAGATGGGTATAATTGCTACCCGATTTCGTCGATCTAGTTGCAGTTTGTTGCTGTCAAGTTACATTGGCTGTCAAGTCACATTGGCTGTCAAGTTATATTGGCTGTCATAGTTGTGTTGGCTACCAAGTCACATTGGCTGTCAAGTTACATTGGCTGTCAAGTTACATTGGCTGCGATCGGATAATCGCCCCCTTTATCCTCAAATCATCTGTTTTCCCGATCTCTCTTGTATTCACTGCTGAGTGATAGTTGCTGTACTGAATCTGTACTGAATCTGTACTGAATAAAACTCAGTGCCGAATGAGACTCGGTAAAACAGGTCTTGGGGTGATGAAATATGTCCACATTTTCTTTGCTGTTCATTGCAATCTTAGGCGTTGCACTCCTGTTGTTCTTAGTGATCTGGGCTCGCTTGCAAGCCTTCATCGCGCTGTTGATTGCTAGCTTGTTTGTGGCTGTAGTGGGGGGGATTCCACCCGCTGAAATTGCTGATAAAATCCGCGAAGGCATGGGCTCGACCTTGGGCTATATCTCGATCGTGATCGGGCTAGGAGCCATGTTTGGAGAGATGCTACAAATCTCTGGTGGGGCGCAGCAGATTGCCAATACACTGGTGCGCAAGTTTGGGGAAGTGCAAGCGCAATGGGCCTTGGGGCTAGCGGGGTTGGCGATCGCGACACCCGTGTTTTTTGATGTAGGGCTGATTATTTGCATCCCGTTGGTTTATAGTTTGGGCAGACGCACGAAGCGATCACTGCTGTACTATGCCATTCCGTTAGTGGCGGGGTTGGCGGTTGGTCATAGTTTTATTCCGCCTACCCCCGGCCCGGTTGCGGTTGCTTCTATTTTAGGAGCCGATCTCGGTTGGGTGATTCTGTTTGGGGTACTGGCGGGTGTTCCGGCATTGACGCTAGGCGGAGTGCTGTTTGGGAAATATATTGCCAAACGAATTCACCTGGATGTGCCACCCGAAATGGATGCGGCGGTTGCTGAACCGTTACAGGAACTTGATTCTGAAGATCAGAGGTTGCTGGCGGCTGCGACCTCTGAGGCCAGTCCAGCAGTCAATCATAAGCTACCCGGTTTTGGTTTGGTAATCACGCTAATTTTAATTCCGTTGGTGCTGATTCTGTTGAATACGGCGTTAGGGGTGCTGTTACCGGAAGACAACCCAGTCCGTAACTGGATGGCATTCATTGGACATCCATTCTCAGCGTTGACGATCGCCACACTCCTCTCGTTTTACTATTTGGGAACGCGGCGCGGCTACTCTATGGCTGAAATTTTGCGACTGACGACCAAATCCTTTGAACCCGTGGGCTTGATTATTCTGGTGACAGGGGCAGGTGGTGTATTTGGCAAAATCTTGGTTGAAACAGGGGTGGGTAAAGCTCTGGCTGAAGCAATGGCCGCATCGAATTTGCCAATTATCCTGCTGTCCTTCTTGTTGGCAGTGGTAGTGCGGGTGAGTCAAGGCTCTGCCACCGTTTCCATGGTAACGGCTGCTGGATTGATTGCACCTGCGATCCAACTGGGAAATTTTTCGGCTCCCTTAATTGGAGCGATCACTATTGCAATTGCCTCTGGGGCCACGGTTTTATCTCATGTGAATGATTCTGGCTTCTGGCTGGTGGGTCGCTATCTGGGGATGACCGAAAAAGAAACGCTGCGATCTTGGACGGTGATGGAAACGATCATAGGACTCGTTGGATTTTTAGTTGTGTTTGTCCTAAGCTTTTTTCTGTAGTTTGGCTTAGACTTAGTTTGATCTAAATAGTCTGATCTAAGTAGTTTGATCTAAATAGAGTGGTTGGATCTAAATATGACTAAGCTGTAGCAATTTGCTCATTCAATCATACGTGCAAAAATAACTATTGTATAGGCTTCGAGTATGATATGGTGACTTCGCCGGGTTATGTATTAGCGACCGATATTGGTACAACAGGGACAAAAACGATTCTGTGCGGATTAGATGGTACAGTAATTCGGAAAGCCTTGATCGAGTATCCGCTTCATGCTCCGACTCCGGATACGGCTGAGCAAGACCCCGATGAAATTTGGCAGGCCGTGCTGAAAACAACCTGGCAGGTAATACAGCAAAGTGGGGTGGCACCGCCGCAGATCCTGTGCTGGAGTTTTAGTGCTGCGATGCATAGTGTGATTGGGATGGATCGATCGGGGCAACGGTTGACTCGTAGCATCACTTGGGCCGATAACCGCAGTGCTGCTTGGGCCGATTGGATTAAACGAGAATATGGGTTGGATATTTACCGCCGCACCGGCACCCCGATCCATCCCATGTCTCCGTTGGTGAAGCTGGTCTGGTTGCGGCATGAACAACCGGATCTGTTTCGGCAGGTAGATAAATGGATTTCCATCAAAGAGTATGTGTTCTACCAACTGTTTCAACAATATGTGATCGACCATTCAATGGCTTCAGCAACGGGGCTATTGAACTTGGTGCAACTCAACTGGGATCCAATCGTGCTGGAGATCGCCGGTATTCAGCCCGATCGCCTCTCCACATTGGTGCCAACCACGCATATTTTACAGTCTATGTCTGGCAAATGGGCCGAGGTGATGGGCATTCCGCCCGATCTGCCGGTCGTGATTGGGGCGACCGATGGGGTACTCTCGAATTTAGGCTTGGGAGCGATCCAACCGGGGGTAGTGGCGACTACAATTGGCACCAGTGGGGCAGTGCGAGCGGTGGTTGCTCATCCCGTCACCGATCCGCAAGCCCGCCTCTTTTGTTATGCCCTGACGGAAAACCATTGGGTCGTGGGTGGAGCGGTGAATAATGGCGGGATTGCCCTGCGTTGGGTGCGAGATCAGTTGGCAGATGCAGAAGTGCTAACGGCCAAACAATTAGGAATTGATCCCTATGATATATTAATGCGAATGGCTGAAACTATTCCGGTTGGCTCGGAGGGTCTGATCTTTCATCCCTATTTGTTGGGAGAACGATCGCCCCTGTGGGATGCCAATGCCAGAGGCTCATTTTTTGGCCTGACGCTGAACCACACGAAAGCTCACTTAGTGCGGGCTGCCCTGGAAGGAATTCTGTTTAATCTCCGGATGGTGTTGCAAGCGCTGCAAGATTTTACGCAACCGTCGATCCGCATTCAGGCGACAGGGGGCTTTGCCCGAGCGGCGCTTTGGCGACAAATGATGGCCGATATTTTTCATCAAGAAATTACCATTCCTGAACAACATGAAAGTTCTTGCTTAGGGGCGGCTATCCTGGGACTTTATGCCCTCAATGCCATTGATTCGATTGAGCGTGTGACTGAAATGATCGGCGAAACCCATCGTCACCAACCGATCGCTGCGAATGCTGCGGTTTACGAACAAATTTTTCCAGTCTATGTTAAAGTCTTGGAGGCAATACGCTGCCAGTATGGGCTGATGGCCGATTTGCGAACTCAACTGGGAGAGCGATCGAAATAATTATCGGAATAATCATCTGAATAATAGCCTGAATCATAGTCAGAATAATCGCAGGATCAGTTGATTCTGACTCTGAGAGTATTCTGACTTAATCCACTTCCTCTGGTGCATTTTCGCTATACCGCAGCCCATTAGCGACAATACCGATCGTTGAATTTGGCAAGACTGCTAAGGTTTCAACCGCTTGTTGAACAGCCGTTTTATCAGTTTTGTCGAGTCGTACGACTAATAGAATGCCGTCGGTTTGGGTGGCGATCAGGCTGGCATCAGCCAATCCCAATAAGGGAGGAGCATCATAAATCACCAGATCAAAAGTTTGATTGAGTTGGGACATCAACCGCTGCATTTTAGCAGAGCCGAGCAACTGGGTCGGATCAACCGGGACATTGCCAGCCGTTAACATAAAGAAAGAAGCTTCTGGATAGGGTTGGGCTAAGGCTTCTTTAATCGGAACGTTCTCGACTAAGACATCACTCAAGCCCTTTTGTTCCGCTAAATTAAACCACTGCTGAAGTTGGGGTTGGCGCAGATCGGTATCCACCAGTAAAACCCGCTGTCCCATCGTTCTAGCCGTTTGAGCCAGATGAAATGAGAGAGTTGATTTGCCTTCTCCGGGCAGTGCTGAGGTGACAACGACCGAACGTAAGGGTTGGGTAACATTGAGGAGACGCAGGTTAGTATGAAAGACGCGCAAGGCTTCTGTAAAACCCACGGAAACGGACACACTATCTAGTTTCAGCGCTTGAGTTGAGGATAGGCGGCGACGGGAGGTTTTGCGCTTGGTCAGCTTTTTGGTCAGTTGGTGCGAAATTTGATCGATCCAGGAAAGGGATTGGTCTTGCAGCGATGGGCATAGGGGGAGAACACCCAAAACTGGCAACCGGGTCTGCTTCAGCTCGGTGGCGGTGTGGAAAGAACTATCCACTTTTTCCAAGAGAAAGGCTGCTCCTGCGCCTAGGGCGGCACTGATCAGGATGCCGATCAGGAGGGAGCGATTCGTATCCGCACCAATGGGGGATCGCGGCAAGGTTGGGGTTTGAATCACTTGCCAGGGAATTTCCGTCTGTGCAGCTTGAATTTGTAAGGTTTCTCTAGCGGTTTGGAAGCGGTTGAGGCTTTCGTTGGCAATTTCCAATTCTCGTTGCAAATCATTGTAATTGCGCGACAAGATGGGTAACTGCTGTGCCTGGATCGCGACTTGATTTTGGGCCGTCAGGATCGCAGCCTGCTGAATTTCCAGGGAACGGATTTCGATCGCTGCCCCGGCCAATTTTGCCCCTAAACTGCGACTGGCTTCCTGCCGCAGGAGTGGTAATAAATTCTGTTTCTTTTCCTGTAAAACTCGAATTGTTAAACTCTGGGGTTTAAACCGAGTTAATTCAGTAGCAATTTGGGATTCGATCGCCTGTAGATCGGCGATCAACTTTTGGTAATTGGGGCTTTCATTCAGTACGACTGCACTGCCTGCTTCTTCTTGCAGCACTGAAAAATTAAAGCGGGCTTGGGCTAGTTTTTGTTCGACTGTTTGTTGCTGTTGATCGAGTGTGCTAGTTTGCTGAGAAACTTGATTGGATTGGGATTCTGGATCGATAAAGTTATAGCGTTGGCGAAAAGCCTGGAGTTCATCTTGCAACGCATTGACCCGTTCTTGAATCGGGGGAAGCTGCTTTTCGATAAATTGAATGCCTTGCCGCAGGTTGGTTTGTCGTTCTGATAGGCTATAGCGCAGATAAACTTGGACGGCTTGATCGAGCACTGCCTTGACTTCCGAAGGATCATCTGCCTGATATTTAACTTCCAGGATTTTGGTTTCGCCCAAACGGACTACGTTGAGATTGGAGGGCAAAAATTGGTAATTACTGCCTGGATAGGTTGCTGCCACTTGTTCAGAAATTTTAGCCATTAGATCAGGGCTACGCAGCACTTGCAGTTGAGTGTCGTAATCTAATTGGAGCTGCCCCGATTGGTTGCCTGTACCTTCGGTCAGATTCGATAAACTGTTGTCGGCATTGATCGGCTCGATCAGCAACCGAAAACTGCTTTGGTAAATTAAGGGTTGATTCAGAGTCGATCGAATGGTGAAGGCTAGAGCAATGCCAGCCACTCCCGCAACCACCACTATCCGGCGTTGGAGCATCTGCAAAAAACGGCGCGGATCAAAATCCCCTCCGGTTGGTGCGCTGGGTGCTTGAGGCAGAGCAAATGATGTCCGCATATCCGGTAATGCGGCTGGGTTGCTCAGGGTGGGGGGTGGAGTTTGGGGCGAGGGAAAATCCATAAAATGTCAGGTAGATGGTTCTGCATCCAAGAAGAGCGGGGCGACTAGAACGGGTCAAAGGGAATGAGTTGCAGGAGAGGTGCAATCACGTTATTGATTTGGCCAAATTGATCGCTAAATTGGGCTAACCCCGATCGCCCGACCACGACAATGTCATTGTTTTGCAGCAGAGGATTTTCGGTCGTGTTGAACCCTTGCAAAATATCCATATTGATCGTGCGACGGGTGAGCGTGCCGTTTGGCTCCAACCGAATTAGTTCTAGTTCGCGAGTGGCTCGATTATTTAAGCCGCCTGCTGCGAGAATGGCTTGGTTGAGAGTTGAGCTGGGTACGACACTCACCACGCCTGGCGATTTCACTTCTCCGACAATGTTCACCTGAATTGTTGCGGGCGAAACGTTGGCATTGGCGAGCAGCACTACTTCTTCTGGGGTGAGGGCTGGCGCAGTAGGAATCATAATCCGATCGCCCTGCTGTAGCATCACATCTTGATATAAATTGCCAGTCTGCAAAAGTTGACCAAAATCGAGATTGATCACCTGTTCAGTGCCGGTGCGGGTAGGACGACGAATTTGAATTTGGCGAATATTGGCGGTTGGTTTGACTCCGCCTGCTAACTGGATCGCTTGAGTAACGGTGGCACGATTGCCACTCCCTCCGATCTTGTAGGCACCTGGACGGAAGACTTCGCCGACAATGGCGACATCAAACGGTTGGCTGGGGGCAGCGGCAAAATTGGCGGCGGCAAACTGCGTGGCTTCTGCAAAATCAACCGTTGTTGCAGTGGGGATGATGATTCGATCCCCGTCCCGTAGCTTTAAATCCTGTCCTAAATTGCCACTTTGGAGCAGATCGACTAAATTAACTGCGATCGTCTGGGTGGCATTTGAGGCGTTAACCCGCTGCACCTGGACATTGCGTAAATCAGCAGCTTGGGTCGTACCCCCAGCGGCTTGAATGGCTCGCACCACACTGGGAAATTGTGCGCCCTCCACCAATGCCAGCGTATAAGAACCTGGCTGTTGGACTTCACCGACGATCGCGATTTGGAGGGGACGGGCTTGCACCAGGCTGACGGTGACGATCGGATATTGCAACTCAGACTGATAGCGGGTGGCAATGGCGGCTTCTGCTTGCTGTAGGGTCATCCCTGCGACTGAAAAACTCCCGATCAATGGTAAATTGAGTGTTCCATCTGACTGAACTTGGGTTTCTCCGTTATATTCTGGGGTATTGAAAAAGCGGAGTGAAATCCGATCCCCTGATCCAAGGGTATAGGTTTCATTCACACTAGCAACGGTGATTCCTGAGGGCGTTCCCGTACTTGTTTCAACGGGTATTGCGGCAGATACCCTCGGCCGACTAGAAGGCTCTACGGCTACAGTCGGTGGAGTGATCCGAGCCTGGGTCGCTGAAGTAGTGGGACGATTGACTGTGGTGGTGGCTACTGTGGTGGCGGCTACTGTGGTGGTGGCTATAGGCGCTGCAAGGGAAGATGTGGATCGAGCCGTAGACATGAGGGTAGCAGGAGAGTCGGTGATCGGTTGATGCTCCAGGGGAGCTTGGGCTACAAGCTGAGTTGGACTTTCTCGATCGCGCTTGCTATCGACGGAGCGAACCCTGGATGGCTGGGTGGGCGCTGCTGCTTCGAGCTTGGCTGTAGGAATTGATGCGTGAGCTGCTGCGATCGGTGGGGTGGCAATGGGTGGGGTGGCAATGGGTGGGGTGGCAATGGGCGCTGGCGATGGAGGGGGATCCACAGGAGAATCAGGCTGTGGAGCGGAAGCAGGAGCCACACTTGCTGTTTGAGGGATATCAGGAGTGGGTAAGGCAGTCAGTAGATTTTGTGAATTTGTAGGGGAATGAGCCAGAGTGTCTGGGGTTGGATTGGGGTTAGAGGAGTGGTGAACTAAAGTGGGATGGTTTGAAGCAGCAGGGATGGGTGTAGTTGTAGTGGATGCTCCGGATAATGTACTCGCAACAGGTGCTGGAGAGTTGGATGATGTATGACTAGATGTATTCTGTAATTTCGTAGCGACGGATACAGTACTGTTACTTTCTGGAGTCTCAGCCCTTGAAGAAATCGTTGTCGAGATGTGAGAGGCTGCGATCTGAGTCGGTGAATTTTCCGTTTGTTGGGAATGGGCTGGTTGATCGGCGATCGTAGTTATTACAGGCGCGGGTGTCACAGATGCCGGTGTTGTAGATGCTGGTGTTACAGATGCAGCGATCACAGGTGCCGGTTGGATAGGTGCCGGTGGAGTCGGAGTCGGTGGAGTCGGAGTCGGTGGAGTCGGAGCCGGTAGAGCAGGAATCGCAGCAACTGTACTTACACTGACCGATTTGGCCACAAGCTGATCGATCGGCAATTGGCTAGTGGGTGGAACGTTGATTTCCCTCATCTGCGCCGGTTTTTGCACCCCGATCGGGCGGTTGGGTCGTGCAACTTTAGCCAGATCCTGTGCTAATCTGGACTCTCGTTGTTGGCGCTCCTTAGCTAAATCTCTTGTAACAGTGAGGGGTTGGGCAGGAATGACCTCAGGAGGGGCAATCGTTTGTGGCACAGGAATTGGGGCGATCGGGATAGCCGTTGCCGGATTAACGCTGGGTGGCTGGTCTGGAGATTCAGGTTGAGGTGTGCTCGTTACCTTGTTGCTGATGCCATAGGCAGCCAGAACCCCTAAAGAGCAGAGAGCAGCCGTTGAGATTGTTGTGACACGCATTCTTAGGAAGCCTCAGCATAAATGGACAAATGGTCGCCCTCCACCAACTACTGTTACTCGATCAAGAGGGGGCAGTCAGGACAAATACTGAAAAACTGTCCGGATTCAGGATAAAACGACGGGAACTTTATGCAGATGTTTCGCTCTATAAAGATTAAGCAAAGTCGGCCATGTCAGTAGATTTTCCAGACAAACCTGTTTACACTGACTCTATATCAAGCAAATCTACTGACTGGAATCAAACCGATCCCGAAGGGCAAAAATGAGGTTCGCTAGGAGTTGAATGCTCGATAGCTCAGCCTAGTGATTTCCCGATCGTCTGATTAACAGGATATCTACCGCAGACCACTTTGGAACACTCTAGGTTCCATGCCTCCATGCTTGCTTCAGGTATTGCTTCAGGTTTTGGCTTCTACCCAAATTAGGTTCATGGCTATTGAAGAAACGACTGACAGGTATCAACAGTAGCACCGATGAACAGCATCTATCCACACTCTATCAGTAGATCGAATCAGTAAACCGAATCAGTAGATCGAATATGAATCGGCTTTGGAACAAGGCCGCTGATCAACTCCCTAAATTTTCCTTCTTAACGGGACTGCTCAACCATTTTTGGATCAGTTCCCTCTTGTTTCAGGAGATCTAGGAGAAGCTCGATAGAATTTGCGATCTACGACGGATTGATGTAACGTAGTTTCGATGAATTGCTCAGTCCAAAGGGTGCTTGGCGATATTGACTGAACAATTTGACTGATATTCAGGAGCATTTCCCATCCGCCCAGATCAACCATGAAACTGGCGGTAAAAGCGGTTTGGCTAGAGCTTACCGATACAAGCAGGCAAGCATCGCTGAGTGCATTGCCGATCGTACTCTGTATACGTGAGTCCTGACTTCATCACTATGTTTCTATCCTGGTATCATCTGCTCGCCTTTTCGATTGCTGGGCTGGCAGTACTTCGAATTGTCCCTGTTGTTCAATCGGTAGCACTCAAACAAGGTTGGGTTGATCGACCCGATGCCCGCAAAATGCACCATCGACCGATTGTCCGGACAGGCGGTGTGGCGATCTGTGTAGGAACGTTCTGTTCACTTATCACTATCTGGATCCTACAGGGATTTTCTAACTTATCCATTGCGGAAACTACGGAAATTTGGGTTGTCTTGGGCGGAAGTTTTAGCTTTTTTGTGATCGGCTTGGCGGATGATCTGTTAGGACTGGCACCGATCACGCGCTTGGTGATGCAGGTGGGAGTAGCGAGCTATGTTTGGTGGGCAGGTGTGCAAATTGAGTTTGTTACGGTTCCTACCCTGGGGATTGTGCAACTGGGCTGGCTGAGTTTGCCGCTGACTGTAATTTGGCTGACGGGTGTCGTGAATGCGATTAATTGGATGGATGGGCTGGACGGCTTAGCCTCTGGTGTGTCTGGCATTGCGGCTATCACGATTTTTGTGATCTGTCTCTTCACCAATCAACCTGTAGCTGCGGTTCTGATTGCGGCGTTAGCAGGTAGCTTGCTAGGATTTCTCTACTACAACTTCAACCCTGCCCAAATCTTTATGGGAGATGGTGGCTCCTACTTCATTGGGTTCATGGTGGCTGGAGTGAGCGTGATTGGTTTGGTTAAAAGTGCAATTGCTACCGCAGTCCTGTTACCGTTCGTTATATTAGCTGTTCCCATTCTAGATATGTCTGCGGTGATATTGACTCGTCTATGGCATCGCCGCTCCCCTTTTACGGCTGATAACCGTCATTTACATCATCGTCTACTGCAAGCAGGTCTTTCGCATCGATCCACTGTTTACGTGATTTATGCCCTTGCTTGGTGGACTGGTAGCTTTGCTATGGCATTTGCTGGTATTCCCAATAGTTTGGCGATCGTCGCAAGCGCAACGGGGTTGCTAGGCTGCACCACTTGGCGGGTTTGGCAATCAATCAAAGTTTAAGCTGTGAACTTGGTTTGATCGAGTTGATGTATCAGATGCGTTCTAAATTTATTGCTGATATTTCACTCAACATTTGTCTTATCTACTGACTAAATTCTCGTTGGGCACATCTACCAAGTTTGGCGGATCTTTGCTCCTGGCAGGAATCTGCCCATTGTTGCCCCTCCGTAAAAGGCTGATAGAATTGTGAAACTGAATTACCAGATTCCAAAAGCAACCTACGTTTCTCTAGATACCGCAAATCCGAGAACGAAGCCCCGTTTTCTGAAGGAAATTGATCAGGCTCTGAAACTGTCTGTGATAACTCAGTTTTTCCCACCTGATTTTGCTGCCACTGGACAACTAATTGAAGAGTTGGTGCGCCAATTGGGACGACAGGGAGTTGATGTCAAAGTCTTTACAGGTCAACCAGGCTATGCCTTTGAATCGACTTCAGCTCCTGCCTTTGAGCAAGTGGGTACTGTAAAAATCAAGCGATCCCGTACTTCCCAATTATGGCCAAAGCGAATTCGAGGTAAGGCGGTTAATGGCATTCTCTTTATGGTTCGTGCAGTGTTACATTTGCTGAGAAATTGTCGCCATCGTAATTTGGTTTTGGTGACAACGGCACCGCCCTTCTTACCGATCGTTGGTTATTTGGCTCACCTGCTATTTGGGATGTCTTATATTTGTTTGCTGTATGATCTCTATCCTGATATTGCTGTTGAGTTGGGTGTGGTTTCGCGTCGGCATTGGCTAACCCGACTCTGGCACTCTCTAAATGAGCAGGTTTGGAAACATGCAGAAGGAATTATTGTGCTCAGCCCTGCAATGCAACAACGAGTCGCTAATTGCTGTCCAGAGGTCGCCCACAAAATTTCTGTGATTCATAGTTGGGCAGATTCGGAAACCATTGTGCCGATCCCCAAAACAGAAAACTGGTTTGCCATGAAGCATCGTCTGATCAAACCCTTTACGGTGCTTTATTCTGGTAATTTGGGGCGTTGCCATGATATTGATACCATGCTAGAAGCAGCAATCTTGTTGCGAGATGAACCGATCCAGTTTGTCTGTATTGGCAATGGGGCGAAACGAGAAACCCTGATGCAAAAGGTCGCAGAAATTGGCTTAACGAATTTTCTGTTTTTGCCTTATCAAGATAAAGAAGTATTGCCCTACTCACTCACCGCCTGCGATCTCTCTTTAGTAAGTGTTAGTCCGGGGATGGATAGCTTGGTGGCTCCCAGTAAGTTATATTCTGCTCTGTCTGCTGGTCGTCCGATCGCAGTGATTTGTCCTAAACAGGCCTATCTCAATCAACTCATTGCTGAGGCGAAATGTGGTGCCACCTTTGAGAATGGTGATGCGACCAAACTGGCAAATTTTATCCGTCTCCTGCAGCAGGATCGGCAGATGACTGAACGGATGGGCAGAGCAGGGCGGCGCTATCTGCAATCTCACTTCACGCCCGAGATCATTGCAGATCAGTACCTAACAGTCTTGAAACAGTGTGTTTTCAAGGTTTGACTTCACGGCAATCAGGGTGAGTTTTGATCGGTTGCATGGTCGTAGATTGAACGACAGTCTCTGTGAAGCAAACGAATGCAGGAAACCTCTAGCTTAAAGGTTGCTGCGATATGAGTGAATATCCATTTTCACTCATTGGTTAAAACCAGGATCAAAACTATTGATTTACTCTAGGTGCTCTATTAGGCTGCTAATGATTAACAGGGTTGTTGTTGAGTCTGACTATCAATCAGGCTAGAGGTGATGAGTCCTTGCTCTCATTTCATGATTAGCTCTACCTCACAGAAGTGATTGATCCACTTTTGTAATCTTAATTGGTGGCCTATCCAGTTCCATGATTTGTGAATGATTGATACATCTTTAGGTAGGTGAAACCATGAACTTTAAACAGTTTGCAGTAGGCGCAGCGTTAGCTGCTTCAGTAGCCGGTGTGGTTACAGCCGCACCAGCGGATGCGTTCACGCTCAACTTTACGGGTACAGCCCGATTGAAGAATGCAAATGTTGTAGCTCCTGGCACCAGTGTTCTAGATTTTGCAGCTTTCGATAATGGCATCAACAGCACTACTGTTGGAACCGGAACAGGAGAAATTGTCAATCCTACGGATCCACTATTTGGCAATGCGGGTGATGCGATTACGCTAAAAGATCTGAAACTGACCAAAACGGGTGCCAATACCTGGCAACTTGCAAGTGTCGCTGATGGAGTCGATTTTATCAGTGGGCTTTTAGGTGGAGCAACCTACTCATTACAGTCGTTTGTGCTAACAAGGACTAACAACATTTTCCAAGCTGATTATTCGGGCTTCTTCAGCAATTTGCCTAATCCTGGTGTGGGAGAGTTTACTGCTCAAGGCCGGTCATTCATTCAAAGACGAGGTTCTGCTTTCTCCAGCACTGTAACCGTGCCAACTCCTGCATTACTGCCCGGTTTGGCGGGAATGGCGCTAGCTACGTTGCGTAAGCGTAAGCAGAAAGAGGTAGAACAGCCTGAAACTGTGAATGCTTAGATGAGACTAAGGTAATATCTTCGGATAATATCCGGAGGAGGAGCTGAAGTTTCTGAAGCCTTTACATAGCTGGATGTGGATGCAATGACTATCTAACGGTTGCATTCATCTTAAAATTCAGACAGGCTTGAGTAGTCTGTCTGAATTCCTTAGGTTCTGTTTGATTTTGTTTCGAATTGAGTTCGTCGATCATTCTGCGCTCCTCCTCATTCAACGTTTAATTCATTTACAACCACAATTCTTGTTATGGCATCTGTCTCTTCTTCTACCCCCAATGCCTCTTATGGTGCTAAAGCCATCTGCCAGATCGTCGGTTTAGTTTGCTTATTGGGTTTCCTAATGGGCATGCTGATTTTGGCCTTACCTCCCCAACTAGGAAATGTGGAATGGCGAATTAGCATTATTCAGCAAATGTCGGATCGCAGCATTGTTTTGTTTATAGGGGCGGCATTATTAATTTTTGGTAACCTCGAAAATCGACGTTGGTTGAAGCGGATTTCTACGCTTTGTTTGATCACAGGCGTGATTTTCTTCCTGTCTTGCTTGTTAGTTATTGCGGATGGATTGAAGCTGCAACAGCAAGCGATCACTAATATTAGCAACCAGGCTTCCCAGCTACAAACTCAAATTCAAAATGCTCAAGATAATCCTAGTGCTGTAGGTGAAAATGTGACCTCAGAGGATTTAAGAGAAGCTTCGCGGCTGTTAGCAAATCAGACCAGCTCACTGAAACAAAATGCCAAAGCCACTGTGCTTAAAACAGGTGCAGCCAGTATCGCTAACTTAATCGTTGTTGGTTTGGGTCTGGTTAGCTTGGGACGCTATGGGATCAACCTTCGTAGAAGTAGAGTGTGATATAACGTGAAACAGGTAAGGCAAATCACTAAAAATATCTGGCGTGAAAGCTTGAGAACTCCTCACAACCGAATTGTCAGTTGTGGGCTCTTAGTAGGATTCTGCTATTTGCCTGGCCGATTGCTTGATCTGATCAATGCGACCCTGCGGGGAATGCCTAGTATTCTCATGACTTGCTCGATCGGTCTAGGTTTGCACATGCTCTGGCTCAAGCGATATCAGTTGGCGAAACTGCAAGTCTCAGAGGCGGATCAACTCTTCGGACACATGCTGATCATAGGTGGTGTGATTCTAGCTCCAGTTGCTTTTGGGGCTGAATGGTCTCAAAGACTGGACTGGACAATCATTCTCCTGGGCATTGCTTGTAGCTGTTGGGGGCTGGGCTTTTTTAGAATGAACCCGTTGCCAGTCTTTTTGATCGCCATCGGCTTAATTCCGGAACCCTTTCGCCTTGGGCAAGCATTGTGGGAAGCTTTTTTGCCCCCCCTCATGTTAGAACGATTGATGGCCTGGGGAGGAAACTTAGGGTTACGAGCAATTGGTCAACCTGCCACATTGGAAGATACGATTATTGCCCTGCCCGGTGGTACGGTTGATGTGAGATGGGGGTGTAATGGATTTGATATGGCAGTAACCATGGGGGTTGCCAGTTTACTGCTAGGCCTATTTTTGAAACAAAGTATGCTCAAAGTTGTTGGCATGGTCACCGTTGGAGTAGTACTGGCACTGCTGTTTAACGTGCCTCGAATTATGCTCCTGGCTTTATCAGAAGCGTATTGGGGCAGAGCAACTTTTGATTTCTGGCATGGGATGTGGGGTGGACAAATCTTTTCAGGGGTTTTGTTTACAGTTTACTATTATGTTGTGATGGCTCTGATCAAACAACGCTCATCAAAATCAGTTGCTTAATAATTTTGCAAAGTCTCAATTTTGCAAAGTTCAGTGTTTTTCGTTGTGAATTGTCCTGATGAGACTAATAAACCCTGCATAGAGAAGTAGATTGGAATAAGTTTGATACTTAAAGCGCTATGACATGCTAGGGGTTGAATTGAAAGTGGAATAATTCCCCTTTGATTGTGAGATTGCTCTGAACGATAGACAAATGACTGCTTAAGAGTAGATTGGTCTGGAGTGGGCTTCGATGGTCTTTTAGATCTCAGTCTCTCCCCCGTAACCTTCTTCCGTTGTTGTTTCATTGGAGTCAGGGAGGTCGAATTGCAGAGAAGGTGTGACCGAAATCGGAAGCGTTCTAAACGGCGGGCGATCTACTGCCCAATTCATGGTTGTCATTTGGATAGCACTAGCCAGAAATACTCCCTGTTTGCCGATCGAGCGGGTCAACTGCAACAACGAGGTGTAGGTCGGCGGGCAGCTTTGATGTTGGTAGCCTCTCAAACTGCTGTACCCCTGGAGGGAGAATGGTTAGAGGCATTTTGGTGTGAAGAATGTCAGAAAACAAGTTGGTATCACGTTCGTAAATGCCGCAACTCGACTTATGGGGTTGTGCTGGCCCCACCGGAACTTTGGCAGCAGGCTACTGGGGTGATTCATCCGCAAGGTAATCCGTCGGTTGGAGAGTTTACACGCAGACAATCCAGAACATTAAGTTATGGTGGCATCAAACAGTTTAGGTTTATAGGTTGAGCCCAATATGAGCTATCCCACTGCTCAAAAGCAGGAACTAATCATTGAAGCAGGACGGACAGAGCGGCAATACTGGAGAGATTTATGGCGCTATCGGGAGCTGTTTTATTTCCTGGCATGGCGAGATATTTTGGTGCGTTATAAACAAACCGTAATTGGGGTTGCTTGGGCTTTAATCCGCCCCTTTCTCACCATGGTGGTGTTTTCAGTTGTGTTTGGTAAGCTGGCAAAGCTACCGTCTGAAGGGGTTCCCTATCCAATCCTAGTGTTTTCAGCAATGTTGCCTTGGCAATTTTTCGCCAATTCACTGGCGGAGTGTAGTACTAGCCTTATTTCGAATTCTAATCTAATTTCCAAGGTTTATTTCCCACGTTTGATTGTGCCAACAAGTGCGATCGTGGTGGCATTTGTTGATTTTATGTTTTCTGGAATCATTCTATTGGGACTAATAGCCTGGTATAACTTTGTACCAAGTTGGCGAGTAGTTACTTTGCCGCTATTTATTGGGATTGCCTTTGCCGCCTCCATGGGAGTGGGGTTGTGGTTAGCCTCACTAAATGTCAAGTATCGTGATTTTCGCTACATTGTACCTTTTATTGTGCAATTCGGTTTGTATATTTCGCCGGTCGGATTTAGCAGTAGTATTGTGCCGGAGGAATGGCGGTTAGTCTACTCTCTTAATCCAATGGTGGGCGTGATTGATGGGTTTCGCTGGGCAATTTTAGGGAGTGAGTCACGGCTGTATTGGCCTGGTTTTATCTTATCGCTGGGTTTAGTTGGGCTACTGTTTTTTAGTGGTATTTGGTATTTTCGTAGGACGGAACGAACATTTGCGGATGTGATTTAAGGCTGCGCAGGTGATTTTGAATCAATTATCTACTGGCTAATCTCAAATTCGATTGTTCTTCTAAAAGCGATCGTTTCTGATGAAGTTCATTGAGGCGGTGTTTTTTGCATGTTTGATACAGTCATTCGAGTCGAGAATCTGGGTAAAAAATATGTGATTGCTCATCAGCGAAATGAACGCTATGCCACACTACGAGATAGTCTAATCAAAACTACGAGGAATATACTCAAACCGCATCAAAGACCAAAATCTAGAATTTCCAGTTCGACTCATGAAGAATTTTGGGCATTAAAAGATGTATCATTCGAGGTCAGGCAGGGCGATCGGGTTGGGATTATTGGCCGTAACGGTGCAGGCAAGTCAACGCTGCTGAAAATCCTCAGTCGGATTACGGAACCGACAAAGGGTAGAATTCAGATCAAAGGGCGGATCGCTAGCTTATTGGAGGTCGGTACAGGGTTTCATCCTGAGCTAACTGGGCGAGAAAATATTTTTCTCAATGGTGCAATCTTAGGAATGAGCAAGGTGGAAATCAAACGTAAGTTTGATGAGATTGTAGCGTTTGCTGAAATTGAAAAGTTTCTCGATACGCCGGTTAAACGCTATTCCTCAGGCATGTATGTTCGTCTTGCATTTTCAGTAGCAGCTCATCTAGAACCAGAGATCTTGATTGTGGATGAAGTGCTAGCCGTTGGGGATGCCCAATTTCAAAAAAAGTGCTTGGGCAAAATGGAATCGGTTGGTCGAGAGGGGCGAACCATTCTGTTTGTGAGTCATAATATGTCAGTTGTAGAGCAGCTTTGTTCAAAAGCTGTCTTACTCCAGCAAGGTGAACTCCGAGCAAATGGTTCTGCTCTGGATATTTTAAAGCTGTACATGAGTGAATCTAGCTCCTTCAAGAAATCAATGCAAGAGTTACGCTCCTTTTCAGAAATGCATCAAATGGGGCTTGCCTGTCCAGTTATTCAATTGAAGGAAAATGCTGGACAATTAGATCTGGAGGCATCAATTATTGTTGAGTCTATGCATCCACAAGGCGGGGTTGGAGTGGCCATAACCATATCTACTCAGTATGGAAGTCGTATCGCTTCGATCGGGCCAAGACTGCACCGAAAAATGCTTCCTCCCTTTAAGGGCAAACAAGCTTACAGTTTCCACTTTCCGGCCATTGATCAAGTATTAGCCGGTGGTGACTATCTAGTCTCATTTGCGCTGCTGCGACCCAAAGTGGATCGAATTGCTTTTTTAGAGTATGCAGGTGAGTTCCATTTACCTGCAAAAATCATCTATCCAAATGGGGTGCCATGTAGCTATGAAGACTTTGGTACGGTTGTACTTCGACCTCAAATTCAAATTGAAGCGATCTAATTTTTGGAAAACCAGTCGATGAATCTTGAGAAGACTTACATTATCTGTGCCACCCAGCGCAGTGGTAGCACTTTGTTGTGCCATTTGTTAGCAAGTACCCATCAAGCTGGATCTCCTAAGGAATATTTGTTGCCAGCTTATAAAAGTCAAATCCCGTTTGATGGCGAAAATTACTTGCAGTATGTGAAGGGTAATTTAGCTGCCTATGCATCAGCAAATGGTGTCAGCGGGGTCAAAATGATGGAAAAAAATTTTTCTGACCTGTTAAAGCGGCTGCATAGTTCCCATCATATTGCTGGCAATTCTCACCTTGAAACCTTACGCGATGTATTTCCTGGGGTGAAATTTATCTTCATAACTCGCAGAAATAAACTCCGACAAGCAATATCGCTATCACGCGCTGAACAAACTAACCAATGGGAAAAACATGCTTGCTCTATCTCATCTACAGAAAAGAACCAGCGATTTTTCATTACTCCTTTTTATGTTAAATCTGCTGTTCAACGTGTCTTGAAACGTGAAGCAGAGTGGAGAAATTTCTTTCAAGATAATGGAATTACACCTTACATTATCACTTATGAAGAGCTGGTTAGAAATCCAACGCTTCATATTCACAAAATTTTGGATTTCCTGGAAATTCCCAACGTGACAGAGGTTGAAGTTTCTTCTCCTACTCTCAGAAGACAGGCTGATTTTTATACAGAATTCCTAATTCTTTACTATCGAAGCTACTTTCTTCTAAGGCATCTGCTACCTGAACCAATATGGCAACTTGCACAACGTTTTAAGAATCAGTATCTCTAAGTTTTGAGAGGTTGAGCAATGACTTCAATGCAGACCTATATTGTTTGTGCAACGATGCGTAGTGGCAGTAGTTTATTATGCAATTTGCTGCAGAAGACGCGCTGCGCTGGAGAACCCAGGGAATTTTTAAGAGACTATCTGCGTGGTGACATACAGATCAGCGATAGTGAATATATAGAATTTGTCGAGCAAAAAATGTTGGGGAGCGCTTCTTCTAATGGAGTCAGTGGCGTAAAGTTGATGTGGTGGAATATTGATTTATTGTTGAAGAGGCTTCGCAATGCTGCAAGTCCATCTGAGGCTCTCACAGAGAGAGAGCTCTTAGGACAAGTTTTTCCCAATACAAAATTTATTTTCATTACTAGAAGAAATAAATTAGCACAAGCAATCTCTTTATGTCGTGCTGAGAGAACAAAAACTTGGACAAAGAATCGGAATGAGATCAAGGATTTCTCGCTCCCTAGAATTACAAATTTTCATATTGATAGAAATCTGAAACTCATAGAAAGCTGGGAGAGTGCCTGGCAAGAGTTTTTTCGAAAGAATTCAATTGATGTCTATACGGTTGTTTATGAGGATCTAATATCTGACTATAGAACGAATCTTTCTGGTGTTTTAAAGTTTTTAGGCATTCTTGAGCAGATTGACAAAATTCCTGTTCCCGATCTAGAGAAACAAGCTGATTTTTACAGTTATATTTTAGTGACTCAATATCGACTTTACCTCGCTTTAATTGGGATTTTACCTTCTTCTTTCATCTGCTGGTTAAGAGATTTTAAATTAAAAATTAAGCGAGTTATACCAAGTGGCTGAACTCAATATTTACGCTTAAGTAAAAGTGATAGGAATCTCCTGAATGAGTACTACTTCTGATGAAGCTCAACCCTTTTCTAAGAAACGAGGATTAGGGAAAATACTGTATCATACAACCTCAAAACCCAAGTCCCTCCTCAGTGCTGCGTTTAGATATGCAAGCAGCTTCACGAGGACTCTGCCAAATTTTATAATTATTGGCGCACATAAGGGTGGAACAAGTACGTTGTACCACTACATTTGCTCACATCCGGATGTAGTTTCAGCTAGCCAAAAGGAAGTTCATTTCTTCGACTGTGAGAACTATACAAAAGGGCTGAACTGGTATCGCTCCCACTTTGTGACTCAACAAAAACTTCTTCGATACCAAGAGAGCTATGGAAGACCATTATTGACGGGAGAAGCTACTCCATTTTACCTCTTTCATCCCCTTGTTCCTGAAAGAGCTTTCAATTTATTGCCGAATGTTAAGCTAATTGTTCTATTGCGGAATCCGGTGGATAGAGCTTATTCACATTACAAGATGAATTGCCGTCGCGGTGTTGAGGAACTCACTTTCGAAGAAGCGATTTCTCAAGAAGCTGCTCGCCTTGAACCATTTCTCGATGTTTTTTTGAAGAATGCTGGTGATACCAGTATTGGCTTCAAAAGTGATTATGCCAGATATTCCTATCTTGCAAGAGGACTCTATGCCAATCAAATTAGTCGATGGTTAAAGTTTTATAAAAGGGAGAATATTTTGGCTCTCAAAAGTGAATTCTTCTTTGGAGAAACAGATTTGGCGATGCAGCAGGTTTTCCAGTTTTTAAACCTGCCAGAAATCCAAGTTGATATATCTCGAAAGATGAATGTTGGCGGTTATGGAAATAGCATGAATCCCTGCATAAAAAATTATTTAATAGATTATTTTTACCTGCACAATATTGAGCTTTCAAAGTTGCTTCAAGAGGACTTCAATTGGAATTGATTGGTAAACAATGAAAATTGCTTTTATCAGCTATGAGTATCCTCCTGATACAGCTTTTGGGGGGATCGCTACCTATGTTGCACAAATTGTTAAAGTCCTATATAGACGAGGGCATCACGTAGAGGTATTTTGTGCTAGTCCTCACTGTTCTAAGTCTCAGCAGGAGGGTGGAATTTGGGTGCACCGTGTGGTCAGTAAGAAAGGATTAGATTTTTCAGAGTGTATTGGTAAAGTCTTTCATGAACGGCATCAAATTGTACAGTTTGATGTGGTTGAAGGAACTGAATTTTCTGCCTCTGCTAGAGGAGTTGTGAAGCAAGTTCCGGATATCCCTCTCGTGGTTAAGCTCCACACACCCACTTTTTTGGTCGGAAAGAGTAACTTTGTAGAATTGTCTTTAGCAGGTAAAACTCGTTGGGTTTTGGGAGCCCTGCGTCAAGGCAAAATTCCGAACCGCTTCCCGAAATGGCAATATGATCCCAGCTCTGATATAGAACGGTTACATACATTGGAAGCCGATGAAATTGTGACACCTTCTGTATCTCTTGGTAGTAAGTTAGTTGAAACTTGGTTACTTCCACCTGAAAGAGTTGTTCATATTCCGTACCCCTATATTCCATCCCCAGCTTTACTAGAAATTCCTGTTGCAACACAGACGAATGTTATCACCTTTATTGGTAGGCTGGAGATACGCAAGGGAATTCTTGATCTGGCCAAGGCAATTCCCATAATTTTGAAGTACTGTCCAGAGGCAAAATTTCGGTTTGTGGGTACTGCCCTTCCCTCCCCTCAGCGCAATCTAGATATGCGAGAGTATCTGGAGAAATATCTCAAAGTGCATCAGAATTCATTGGAGTTCACTGGCGGGGTCTCTTCAGATTGTATTCCTTCCTTGCTGGCTAAAACTGATGTTTGCGTATTTCCCAGCCGCTGGGAGAACTTCCCAAATGTCTGCTTAGAAGCCATGGCAGCAGCACGAGGGGTTGTAGGTAGTGATGCAGGGGGGATGGTGGAAATGCTTGACCAAGGGCGAGTTGGACGTTTGATTCCCCCACATGACTATCGAGCAATTGCTGAGGCTATCATTGAATTGCTCAAGCATCCAGGGTTACGGATGCAGTTAGGAAAAGCAGCACGTGATCGTATTTTATCAGAATACAACACCGATCGAATTGGTGCATTACAAGAAGCTAGTTATCAAAGAGCAATTGAGTATCGCCGATTAGCAGGTGAAAGACATTTTGAAAGAGACTCTACTCTCCGTTAATGAGTCAGATGTGAATTTCACTCTCTCAAAGCCTAAAGACTATCTATGCATTCATTTCAGCTACCAGCCTATAAAAAAGATTCACTTCTCATTCTGACTAGCTTTAAGGTCATGTATTCCTTTTTAGAAAAGCAGGAAGAGGTCAGTCGAATTTTTTGGAATAAGAGAACGATGAGTTTGGCGATTCTCAATAAAGCCATTAATCGACCCAGAGCAGTTGCACTGTTGAGAGATCCAAAAGCAAGGTTTATATCTTACTTTAAAGATAAATTTAGAAAAGAACCTTTAAGAATGATACGTGAAGGGCGATTGCAGCCTCATAATTTGCAACAGTGCCAGCGCTTATGGTTGAGTCATGTTGGAGTACCTTTAGATAATATAGAATTGTGTTGCCATGAATTAATTCGTACGCCAGTTGACTCAGTAGTTGAGTGGCTTCCTGAAGCATATAAGAATGATGCTCATACTCTTCCTCAATACTATTGCTTATTAGCCTGCTGGCGAAATATTCAAATTAAACTAAATATATATAAGATGTTCTTGATTGATCAGGATGATCATCTGGAACAATTTGGAAAACTCACGGGAATAGATACGTGCCATAAGGTAAATCATACAGATGATGTAAGTGAAACGATTCGGCTCTCATCATTTTCTAACTCAATTCTGCAGAACTTGTATGCAGATGACATTGAGCTTATAAACGAATTGTCAGCCAAAAAACTTTTCCTAAAATAAAACCTGATGGTTACTTACTCTATTAGTACTATCATCTGTACGCATAACCCTCGGCAGAGTTACCTACAGCGTGTCTTAGCCTCCTTATCAGATCAGACGTTACCGCAACATCAGTGGGAGTTACTGGTAATTGATAATGCTAGTAATGTTGACTTGGCACGAGACCTTGATTTGAGCTGGCATAGCCGTGCGCAATGCATTCGAGAAGAGAAGTTGGGTTTAACAGCAGCTCGTCTTTGTGGTTTTCGGGAAGCCAGAGCGGAAATTTTGATATTCGCTGATGATGATAATGTGCTTGCCCCTGATTATTTGGAGCATGTACTCAAC
>JALOOM010000012.1 GCA_025454395.1 Elainella sp. Prado103 | reverse complement strand
GTGAGAGATGGCAAGGGAAGCAAAAGCCGAGTAACGATGTTGCCATCAAGCGTAGCATCAGAATTGCAAGATCATCTGGTAGCTGTACAACGGCAGCACCAAAGGGATTTGAGCCGAGGATTTGGATCTGTATATTTGCAGGAGTTACTCGGACACAAGGATGTCAAGACCACCATGATCTACACCCATGTCCTCAACCGAGGCGGACAGGCAGTCAGAAGCCCCCTCGATCCCTAAACTCGATCGCCTCAATGATCGATCGATCCTGCTCTCTGAAATATCACTGGTTACATACCGACCTATCTAACCGATATCGATTATTTTTCGATCACCGCATTCAATAATTGCATTGCCCCGAATCGAATCGGATCGGTACAGGGTCGTCCTGTTTCCTGTTTCACCTGATCGATTGCCGCCCATGCCCTTGCTTCATCCAAATGGGCCGTGTTCAGAGCGATCGCCGCGACTTTGGTGGATGCAAATGCTCCTCCAGCTTTCACTACTGTTTCGTAGAGATCGATCACTTGCGGTAAGGGGGGAATGATCACATCGGGGAAATTGTGAATCTGGGACTGGCCTGCCCGATGAGCCAAAATTAGATGGGTGGGTTGGGAGCCGCGCATCAGCGGCAGGGTAGCGGTTGATGCTGGATTGATCAGCGATCCCTGCCCTTCAATGTGCAAAATATCTGCATCATAACCGTAACGCATCACCAACTGTTCCACCGCACCGGAGGCAAAATCGATCCGCACCGCATCTAAGGGAACGCCATCATGCCCCAGCATCAAGCCGGTTTGCCCCGTTGCCAAAAAGCGAGAGCGCAATCCTTTTTCCTGCGATGCTCTGTGGAGTTCCAGACTGGTAGACATCTTGCCAATGCTCATGTCTGTGCCCACGGTGAGCACACGCAGACAGGGCAATCGTCGGGCTTGACCGCTGCCCACCGATAAACCGGCCGGTTCACGCCGTACATCCCAAATCCAGCGATCGGGCTGCACCCCGGTTGAAAGTTCTGGATCGATCGACATCTCCGTATGCAAACCATTCATAATCGATAGACCAGATGTAATCGCCTGCTTTAACTCTTGCCGCCAAGCTGCTGGCAAAATCCCACCCGATGGTGCAATCCCGATCGCCAGTACGGTGGGTTGATAGACCAACGCCGCCGTGATCGAGTCTACGATCGGCACGGCTCGATCGATTCCCGTCAACGTGGGCAGATCTCCTCCGGCACAGTCTCGGTCGATCACAGCAACGATGGGCAACTCGCAGTAGCGCAAGAGCGACAAGCCGGTTTTTCCGCGCGAAGATTGGGTGCCGCCATGCAGCAAAATGGCAATCCGATCGGTCGGTTTAAGCACGCTGAACTCCTAATCCTGGTAGGTCATTGGGTACTAAGCACCCATTTTGTAGAGTTGCCCCCACAAACGGATCATCTTGCAAATTCAGGTGGCTATCCAGATCAAGATGATCGGCAAATGCCCCTAAATGCGCTGCCGCCGTGTTGGCAAGGGTACTGTCAGAATAACAGCCCAACATAATCTGCAGGCCGCAAGCCTTGGCTGTATGCACCATCCGTAAAGCCTCCGCCAAACCGCCCGATTTCATTAGCTTAATGTTGATGCCATGAACTCGATCGGCCAAACGAGGAATATCTTGGCTAGTGAAACAACTCTCATCGACAAAGATCGGTAGCGGTGACTGGGTATAGAGGATATGCAGATCGGCTTCCTGTCCGCGAGGTAACGGCTGCTCAATGTAGGTCACTCCCTGATCCGCCAGCCACTGCCCCATTTGTAAGGCATCGGCGACCGACCAACCGCCATTGGCATCGACGCTAAACTTGGCTCCGCTTGGAGCCACCTGCTGCACCGCCTCCAGCATCGCTCGATCGGCCGCTATCCCCTCCGGACTGCCCAACTTCACCTTCACGGCCTGTACTTCCAGTTGTGCCATCCAAGCCTGCATTCGTTGCTGTGCGGCGGCTGGAGTGCCAATCCCGATCGTGACCGAGGTGGGGACGATCCGTTGTCGATCTAAGCCCCAGAGTTGCCAGAGGGGTAAGCCAGTCCATTTACCTAGCCAGTCATGCAAAGCCAGATCTAGCGCGGTGCGGGCGGCGGAGAGGTGGAGGTGCTGGTTGGCAAAGGCTTCAATTTGTTGGCGATCGAGCGGTGAAAATGCTTGTAGATGTGGGATTGCAGCTTGCAGATCTGCCAGAATTGCCTCGGTCGATTGGGGTGGGGTTGACACCGAGAATGGTGAAGCTTCTCCCCAGCCGGTTACACCCTGATGCTCGATTTGCAGCCAGATATTTTGGCTGGAGGCGGTGGTGCCGCGACTGATTGTCAGAGGAACTCGTTTGTGGACGGTGTAAGTTTCTAGATGGATTTGCATCGGGGATGGGGAATGAGAAGGGGTGCTTTGAGTCGGAAGATCCATGCTATGATGCCCTCTGAATTTTGGCTGGGCGATCGGCAGATGGATTGTATCGCAAAATGCGGAACGATGAATGATGAACGATGAGGGGGCAGCAATAAAGCAGGGGCGTGGGTCGATCGATGCATCGGTGAATGCAGTGATGAAACTTTCGGTGGTTATTCCTTGCTATAACGAAGTGGGTACAATTGCGCGAGTGGTACAGGCGGTGCAGGCGGCTCCCATTGCGGCGATCGAGATTATTGTGGTGGATGATGGTTCTACCGATGGCACGGGTGAATTACTGCGATCGGGCTTGCAAAATCAGGTGGATCGGGTGATTTATCATGGCAAAAACTGTGGCAAAGGGGCAGCGTTGCGATCGGGTTTTGCCGCAGCAACCGGAGAGATTATTGTGGTGCAGGATGCGGATCTGGAGTATGACCCGCAGGAATTTCCGGATTTAATTGCGCCGATTTTGAGTGGCAAGGCGGATGTGGTATTCGGATCGCGGTTTGCAGGAGGTCGTCCCCATCGCGTGGTTTATTTTTGGCATATGGTTGGGAATAAGTTCCTGACAATGCTCTCAAATATGTTCACAAATATCAATCTCAGTGATATGGAAACCTGCTATAAAGCTTTTCGTCGTGAGGTGATTGGCGCGATCGAAATTGAAGAAAATCGATTTGGCTTTGAGCCAGAAATTACAGCAAAGGTGGCAAAATTAGGCTGTCGGATCTATGAAGTCGGCATCTCCTACTATGGACGTACCTATCGAGAAGGGAAAAAGATTGGCTGGAAAGACGGAGTGCAAGCGATCTATTGCATTCTGCGCTATAACCTATTTGGTCAGGTGGGAATGTTCTCGTTACCGTTAGAAGTCAATCACTTCAGTTTGCCCAATTCTGCTGATGGGCAGGGGATCGATCGATTGACCGATCGCAAAAATTGAGCAGGCAAAAATTAAGCGTCAGCCCGCCTGTCAGCCCGCCTATAAGCCAATTTCCTGTGACACAATCAATAAAGCTTGACATAACGCTAAAATTACCGTTAATCAGCACCTGTGATGACTACTTCTCGATCGAACCAGCCCGTCCCTGCTCTAGTTCCGGATCCAGATCATCATTTAACCGCCGCTCGCCGGGCAGCGATCACCCGCTTTGCAGTGACCGCCGATCAGATGAGCCAAATTGAAAATCGGTTGTTTGCGGCAGGAATGCCTGTGGCAGCGCTGATGGAGAAAGTAGCTGGACTGATCACCCAATGGATTCGATCGCACTATCCCCCAACCACCACCCATCAGGTCGGTATCCTGGTCGGGCCGGGTCACAATGGGGGAGATGCCCTGGTTGTGGCTCGGGAATTGCATTTGCAGGGATATGCCCTGTGCTGCTATCAGCCCTTACCCCAACTGAAGGAACTCACCCGCCACCATGCCCACTATGCCGCCAGTTTGGGCATTCCCTGCACAGATCAAATCACTGACCTGCAAGACTGCGATCTGCTGATCGACGGGCTGTTTGGGTTCGGACTGACGCGATCGATCGAAGGGGCGATGGCTGCTGGGATTGACCAGATGCAGACCTGGCAGAAACCGATCGTCAGCATTGATCTGCCTTCTGGGCTTCACACGGACACCGGCTGTGTTTTGGGAACGGCCGTGAGAGCCACGCACACCCTCTGTTTGGGGTTATGGAAGCGGGCATTTTTGGAAGATGGAGCGTTGGAATATGTGGGGCAGGCAGAGCTGATCGATTTTGGGTTGCCGCTGCCTGATATTCATGCCGTCTTAGGTGAAAATCCTGAACTGCAACGCATCACCCGATCGCAAGCCCTCCAAGCTTTACCGTTACCGCGACCAGCCACCACCCATAAGTACAAACAAGGCCATTTGCTGCTAGTTTGTGGATCGCGTCAGTATATGGGGGCAGCTCTGCTCTGTGGTTTGTCAGCGCGGGCTAGCGGCGTGGGGATGCTGTCGATCGCCGTACCCGACAGTCTGCGGACTTTGGTGATCGCGCAAATCCCGGATGCGTTGGTGATTGGCTGTCCCGAAACCCCAGCGGGTGCCATTGCCGCCCTGCCCGATCGCCTGGAGTTGGGTCATTATCAGACGATCGCCTGTGGGCCGGGTCTGAGCCGGGAGGCGATTCCGATCGTGCAGCAAATCCTGTCCTCGCCTGGTGCGCTGGTGTTAGATGCCGATGGGCTGAATAGTTTAGCGGAACTAGGTCTAGAATCCCTTCGATCGCGCCCTGCCCCGACGGTGCTCACTCCCCATTTCGGGGAATTTAAGCGGCTATTTCCTGAACTAGACACCGGATCCGTCGATCGGATCGGGCTAGCGCAGCAGGCGGCCCAGTTGAGTGGGGCGATCGTGCTGTTGAAAGGAGCCCACACCGTGATTGCTAATTCTCAGCAGGTTTGGGTCAATCCAGTCAGCACCCCTGCCCTGGCGCGAGGCGGCAGCGGCGATGTCTTAACCGGGCTGATGGGGGGCTTGATCGCCCAAGGGAGACTACAACCAACGCCAATTGAGGCATCGGTGATCAGCGCAACGTGGTGGCATGCTCAGGCAGGGTGTTTGGCAGCCGCTCAGCGCACCGAACTGGGAGTCGATGCCTCGACGCTGATCCAGTATTTAATTCCTGCCATTGCCCTCCAATCGGGGCAGCAATCATCTCCTATCGGATGACCTGCAAATCACCCACTCAGGCGATCTGTTGAGACGAGGCTCAAACCTAGCCCAACCCCTAAATTAGAGAAAGATAAGTGACGTTCATAAATTAAACCTAGCGGGGGGCTGCTGGGTTTTTTCTTTTTTAAAGGGTCAAAAAGTTGAAACGGGACAAATGAAAGGGATCAATTTGGTCGGAAAGCAAGATGCATTGAGGCTGACCTGTGCTGGATTCCTCCCGTTGTGTTGACTGTTTTTTCTGTTTGGATGAGTCCTGATTCACCCATTGAGGCGACCCACTTAGACGAATCTCAAACCCAGTCCAACCCCTAAATTAGAGAAAGATAAGTGACGTTCATAAATTAAACCTAGCGGGGGGCTGCTGGGTTTTTTCTTTTTAAAGCTTTTCAGGAAATTTGCAGCGATCAGGGGAAATCTCACCGTGATCGCCATTAACCCGCAGATCATCACCGATCATCACTGACACTTCACATTTGATCGCCATTTGATCGCCATTGCCACATAAAGCCTCTACTCAGAGGATGCTAGATTAGGGACGGCGTTGCAGTCTGGTAATTGTGGTGATTCCTTCTTCTCTAATGCTGGTGCAGCTTTTGTTATTGCTGATTGCACTGCTACTGCTGATTCCTAGCCTTACGCTCTGGGTTGAATGTTTTACGGCACTGTTGCCTCAACGGGCGGATCGATCTGGCGCTCAGCGCTCACCCCGTAAGGCAATTTTGGTACCGGCCCATGACGAAGCTGCCACGATCCAACCGATTTTAGGGCGGCTGTTGGAGCAACTTCAACCAGACGATCGGTTGCTAGTGATTGCCGATAACTGCACGGATGCTACCGCGGATGTGGCCCGATCGACCGGAGCCACCGTCATTGAACGGCAAGATCAAGCGCGACGAGGGAAAGGCTTTGCCCTCGACTATGGGCTGAAATTTTTGGCCGCTGATCCGCCGGATGTGGTGATCGTGGTGGATGCCGATTGTGTGGTGCAACCGGGAACCCTAGATCAAATTGCAGAAACTGCGCTGGCTCATAATCGACCGGCACAAGCCCTTTACCTGATGGAGCAACCAGCTCAACCGAACCCTAAAGATGCGGTTTCGGCTTTAGCATTTCTAGTCAAGAATCGGGTACGTCCGCAGGGGTATTTTAATTTAGGCTTACCTGCCCTGTTAACGGGCACGGGCATGGCCTTTCCCTGGGCGGTGATCCGGCAGGTGTCGCTGGCGAGTGGCAACATTGTTGAAGACATGCAGTTGTCGATGGATTTAGCGATCGCAGGCTATCCGACACAGTTTTGTCCAGATACTAAAGTGCTAGGGCTATTGCCCCAACAGGAACAAGCGGCTAAAAGTCAACGCACGCGCTGGGAACATGGCCATCTGCAAACCATGCGCTCCCAAATTCCGCCCTTGCTGAAAGCAGCTATTCAACAAAAACGGTTCGACCTATTGGCGATCGCTCTGGATCTGAGTATTCCACCCCTCTCGTTGTTGGTAATGCTGTGGTTGGGGGTGGCTTTGGTGGCTGGAGTATTTGGCATCTTCACCCAAGCCTGGTTGCCTGTGATGGTTATCTCGATCGAGGGAGGGCTGATCTTGAGTGCAGTTCTGGCGGCCTGGCTGAAGTTTGGACGAACTGAGCTACCCCTGAAAACGGTACTGGCCATCCCGCTTTATATTCTCTGGAAAATTCCCCTTTACTTTGCGTTTTTGGTGAAGCCTCAGACGCAATGGATCCGTACTGAACGGGATATTGTTGATGGATCGAAGTCGTAAGATCCAGTGTAGTCCTACTCACCGAGTTAGATTGATGAAGATTATTCCCACTGAAATTCCCGATGTCATGATTGTCGAACCGCGCGTTTTCGGCGATGAACGGGGGTTCTTTTTCGAAAGTTTTAACGCCAAAGTATTTCAGGATAAGACGGGATTAACCGTTGATTTTGTCCAAGATAACCATTCTCGATCGTCCGCCCATGTGTTGCGTGGGTTGCATTATCAAATCCAGCAAGCCCAAGGCAAGTTGGTGCGGGTCGTGGCGGGTGCTATTTTTGATGTAGCAGTAGATATTCGCAAAAGTTCTCCCACCTTTGGGCAGTGGGTGGGGTGTGAACTGAGTGCTGAAAATAAGCAGCAGTTGTGGGTTCCGCCAGGATTTGCCCATGGTTTTCTGTCTTTGGTAGATGGCACCGAGGTGCTCTATAAAGCCACGCACTTCTATGCTCCAGAATATGAGCGATCGATTTTGTGGAATGATGCCGATCTGGCAATTGCCTGGCCGCTGAGTGCTACTCCGATCATATCGGGTAAAGATCAGGTGGGGCAGCCGTTCAGTGAGGCGGAGGTGTATGTATGACGCGGATTTTGCTAATCGGGCAAGATGGGCAAGTTGGGCAGGAACTTCAGCGCCGGTTATCTCCTTTAGGCACGCTGATCGGGGTAGGACGATCGCAGCTCGATTTAACCCAACCGGAAATGATTCAGCCTGTCATTGAGAATGCAAACCCAGATCTGATTGTCAATGCCGCCGCCTATACGGCAGTAGATCAGGCAGAATCGGAGCCAGAAATGGCTTTTGCTGCGAATGGCACTGCGCCTGGAAAAATGGCCGAGGTGGCTCAGTCTCTTGGCATTCCTCTCCTGCACATCTCTACCGACTATGTGTTTGATGGCAGCAAGAATACGCCCTATTTGGAAACCGATCCCACTCGTCCTCTGGGCATTTACGGCAAATCGAAGCAAGCGGGAGAAGCGGCAATTTTGGCCGTGGCTGATCGCCATCCGGACTTTCGCTATGTGATTCTCCGCACGGCCTGGGTGTATGGGGCATTGGGTAAGGGCAATTTTGTCAAAACCATGCTGCGGTTGGGTGGCGATCGAACGGAAGTGCGGGTGGTTGCCGATCAGGTCGGTACCCCCACTTGGGCCGGTGAGATTGCCGAAACGCTCACCCAACTGACGGAGAAATTTTTGCAAACTCCCGCTGCACCGAACACCTTGAGTGGGATTTATCACTTTACCAATAGCGGAGTGACCAGTTGGTATGACTTTGCGGTCGCCATTTTTGAGGAAGCCCAATCCCTGGGGGTGCCGCTTACCCTACAACGGGTGGTTCCGATTACCACAGCGGAATATCCCACTCCCACCCAGCGTCCGGCTTACTCGGCCTTAGCCAACCAGAAGATTCAAGCTCTACTGGGATCGATCGCCCCCCATTGGCGGCAGAGTTTGCGGCAGATGCTCGCAGAGTTGCAGCCCCGTCAGTGATCATTCAAGCTCTTGGTATCGTTCATATCCGAATGATCTTCCGAGTTTATCTTCCGACATTACCCAGCTCCGATTGCCCCTATCCCTCTACTGATCCATCTATCTGTCAACAATCCATTCCATCTTCCTGACAAATTTATGAAAGCAATCATTCTGTCTGGTGGTAAAGGCACACGACTGCGTCCATTGACCTATACAGGTGCCAAACAACTCGTTCCAGTCGCTAACAAGCCCATCCTCTGGTATGGCATTGAATCGATCGTGGCAGCCGGGATTACGGAAATTGGCATTATTATCAGTCCGGAAACAGGCGAGGAAGTCAAAGCGAAAACGGGCGATGGTGAGCAATTTGGGGCAAAGATTACCTATATTTTGCAAGACAAACCCGCAGGACTGGCTCATGCGGTCAAGATTGCTCAACCATTTTTGCAAGATGCTCCTTTTGTGATGTACTTAGGTGACAACTTGGTGCAAAGCGATCTCGATTTATTCATCGAACAGTTTAAGTCTAGCCATCTGGATGCGCTGACCCTGCTCTGTCCGGTGGCTAATCCTAGTGCCTTTGGGGTGGCAACGGTGGATGAGCAAGGCCGATTGTTGCAGTTGATCGAAAAGCCGAAAAATCCTCCTTCCAACTTGGCTTTGGTCGGTATTTATATCTTCTCGCCTATCATCCATCATGCGATCAATTCGATTCAACCCTCAGCCCGGGGAGAGCTGGAAATTACGGATGCGATTCAGGCTTTGATCGATCAGCAAAAGGCGGTTGAAGCGCGGCAGATTCGGGGTTGGTGGCTCGATACAGGCAAAAAAGATGATTTACTGGAAGCCAACCGGGTCATTCTCGATACCTGTTTGCAGTCCCAGAACCAGGGGCAGGTGGATGAGCGCAGCCAGATTATCGGGCGAGTACAAATTGGAACAGGGTCTACGATCACAAACTGTACAATCCGCGGCCCGGTAACGATCGGTCAAAACTGCCATCTGGAAAACTGCTTTGTCGGCCCTTACAGCAGCATTGCCGATCAGGTGCGTTTGGTGGATGTGGATCTGGAACATAGTGTGATTTTACAAGGTGCCAAAGTAGAAGGAATTCACCACCGAATTGTCGATAGTGTGATCGGGCAACGGGCCTATGTTAAAGAAGCTCCTCGTCGTCCTAAAGCGCTGCGATTTATGATCGGGGATGATTGTCAGATCGAACTTAATTAACATCTTTTCGATCGTTCCTCGGATTGTTCCAAGAATTTACTCTTGCTGATTCACTAATTCAGAATAGGTTGAACTATGGTTGATCAAACAATGCCTACTCGTGTACCTCGCAAACTAATTGTTACAGGTGGGGCTGGCTTTATTGGTGCCAACTTTGTCCATCACTGGTGTCAAACCTATCCAGGCGATCGAGTCGTGGTGTTAGATGCCCTCACCTATGCAGGCAACCGCAGTAACCTGGCCAGTTTAGAAGGAAAAGCTAACCTGCGGTTTGTGGAAGGTGATATCTGCGATCGAGTTTTGGTTGATGAATTGCTGCAAACCGAAGCGATCGATACGCTGGTGCATTTCGCAGCCGAATCCCACGTCGATCGATCGATCCTGGGCCCTGCTGCCTTTGTCCAAACGAATGTCGTCGGCACTTTTACCTTACTGGAAGCTTTCCGACAGCACTGGTTAGGGGCTGATCAACCGGATCATTATCGTTTCCACCATGTCTCCACCGATGAGGTCTATGGCAGCCTGGAAATGGATGATCCAGCCTTTAACGAGAAGACACCCTATGCCCCGAATAGCCCCTATTCTGCCTCTAAGGCGGGAAGTGATCATCTGGTGCGAGCCTACTTCCACACCTATGGAATGCCAACCCTCATCACCAATTGTTCTAATAACTACGGCCCCTATCACTTTCCAGAAAAGTTGATTCCGCTGATGTGTATCAACATTCTGATGGGCAAGCCGCTGCCAGTTTATGGGGATGGTCAAAATGTGCGGGATTGGCTCTATGTCGGCGATCATTGTAGCGCGATCGATACGGTAGTTCATCGAGGTACACCAGGAGAAACTTATAATATTGGCGGCAATAACGAAGTCAAGAATATTGATCTGGTGCAGATGCTGTGCGAGCTGATGAACGAGTTGGCTCCTGATTTGCCGGTGCGCCCAGCACAAAATCTGATTACCTTTGTCAAAGATCGTCCAGGGCATGATCGACGCTATGCCATTGATGCCACGAAGATCCGGACAGAGTTAGGCTGGACTCCGGCTGAAACGGTGGAAGGAGGTTTGCGCCGCACTGTTGAGTGGTTCCTTCATCATCAGGAGTGGTGGCAGCCGCTGCTTTCTGAGGAGTATCAGGCTTACTACCGGCAGGTGTATGCTTAGCGATCGTCCCAAGCCTAGTTTGTCCTATCCTCAAGTCTAGAGATCAACTTTAAGCTGGGGATCTGCTGGTTGCCCAGCTTCCAGCTATCAATCACGCTGAGATCTGGCTTGATCGCGCCCCCATTCGTTGAGCAGGAGACTATTGTTATGCTGATTAGAAAACTGCGGAACTTCCGCTCATTTTCTCGATCGCTAAAATTTATCGGACTATTCACAGCAGTCCTATATTTTGTTATCTCTTGCTCACTGTTTGGTGTAGCGGACTCGTTTCAAACCTCTGTATTTGATTCATCGCTGCCCTATACTACAACCACTGGCTTGGGAGTGGGCACCAATTTGGCTGGCATTGCCGATTGGTCATCTGAGCTGCCGTTTGTAGATGGCTTTAAGTCGGCTCGTAAGTGGATTACTAAATGTGCGGCGGAGAGTGCTTGCGGTGGTGAGTGGGATACCCAGGAGTATGATCAACTGGATCTCGATGACCAGGGTTGGGTAAAGTCCCTGCCGGATGATCCCAACTCTCGCCATCGTCGAGTCGCAACGCTGCTCTTCCGGGAAATTGCTGATGGCTACCCTGGGGGGCAATATGTGGTACTTTATGACGGCACCGGCACGATCGAATATGAGTTTGATGCCCGCAAAGATCAGGCTCAGTCTCGTCCGGGACGGGATTTAATCAATGTAACCCCGTCTCAAGCAGGCATTTATCTTCTGATTAGTGCCACCGATCCTAACCAAACGGGAGACTATATTCGTAATATTCGCGTTGTCCCAATCGAATACGAAAATAACTATGCTGATGTACTGTTTAATCCATTATTTCTAGAACGAATCAAACAATTTGGGACGTTGCGATTTATGGATTGGATGGCGACCAATCACTCTCAGCAAAAGGAATGGTCGGATCGGCCTCAGGTCGAAGATGCCACCTACGCCATCAAGGGGGTGCCGATCGAAATTATGGTGGAATTAGCCAATCGACTGCGAGCCCATCCCTGGTTTACCCTGCCCCACCAAGCCACGGATGAGTACATCACTAACTTTGCGAAGTTGGTTCAGCAACGGCTCGATCCTCAGCTCACCGTCTATGTCGAGTTTTCCAATGAAGTTTGGAATTGGATGTTTTCTCAGGCTCAGTATGCCTTGCAGCAAGGTAAGTCCCGTTGGGGGAATGATAAAGGGGATGCCTATATGCAATGGTATGGAATGCGGACGGCCCAAATGTCTGATATCTGGAAGAATGTCTTTGGTAATCAGCGTGATCGGGTAATTTCGATCATCTCTACCCAAACGTCCTGGCTAGGACTGGAAAATAGTGCTCTAGACTGCCCATTGTGGGTGGCTGAGGGTAACAAGCCCTGCTATCAACATCAGATTGATGCCTATGCCATTACGGGCTATTTTAGCGGTGAGTTGAGCTTGCCTCAGAACCAAGACGAAGTTGAATCCTGGCTGTCTAACCCGTCTCAAGCACGCAATCAGGCGTGGCAACAATTGGCAGATGGTAGCGTCTTAAACCGGCCGGGTGAAGGAGACAGTATCGCTGCTGCTGCCACATCCTTTGCTTATCATCAGAAAGTAGCCCAAGCGAAAGGGCTGCAACTACTGGTTTATGAAGGGGGACAACATCTGGTTAACCCTGAAAGCGATCGCCTCACCACCTTTTTTGGGCAACTCAACCGCGATCCGCAGATGTATGAGCTTTATACCCAGTTGTTAACCAATTGGCAGGCAGCAGGAGGCACTTTGTTCATGAATTTCTCCGATATTACTCCCTTCGGCAAATGGGGCAACTGGGGGTTGTTGGAACATGTGAATCAAGATCGATCGTCCAAATATGATGCCATGATGGATTTTATTCAGAAAAATCGTCTGCGATAAGTGTTGCGGGGATCAACCTGGATCAGCCCAGATCAACTTGAATCAACCTGGGTCAGCGTGACTCAACCTGGATGCGATGCGCCAACTTGCGATGCGCCAACTTGCGATGCGCCAACTTGAATAGACTGGATGAATGATCGATCAAGAATTCAGTCTATGATGAGAAAACTGATTCACAGCGTGGGATGCCCTATGCCCATGCGTGTTAGATTGGTTCTCCGTTATGACTCAAGGTTTGCGATCTGGTAAGGTGTGGACAAATCAGGTTGGGGAGTTTTGGTCATGAATGCCAGCCTGATTTTGTCAAATATTCTTAATCCGCCCGTCCTGTTCTTTTTCTTGGGAATGCTGGCGATTTTTGTGCGATCAGATTTAGAAATTCCGGCTCCGCTGCCCAAGCTGTTTTCGCTCTACCTGTTGTTTGCAATCGGCTTTAAGGGTGGGGTGGAATTGGTCAAGAGTGGAATCAATCAGGAAGTGGTGCTAACGATTTTAGCGGCGGTGCTGATGGCTTGTGCCGTACCGCTTTATACCTTTTTCATTCTGCGCTGGAAGCTAGATGCTTACAATGCTGCCGCTATTGCCGCTACCTATGGATCGATTAGTGCTGTCACCTTCATTACGGCCGGATCGTTTTTGCAACAACTAGAGATTGCCTTTGATGGCTACATGGTGGCAGCCTTAGCGCTAATGGAGTCACCGGCTATTATTGTGGGCTTGGTGCTAGTTAAACTGTTTACTGCGCCGCAGAAAAAGCACGCCGCAGAACTGGGATCTGAGGGAACTGGGGTGGATGATGCAGAAGCCTTCAACTGGTCGGAAGTGTTGCGAGAAGCGTTTCTGAATAGCTCCGTTTTTCTGTTGGTTGGCAGTTTGTTGGTTGGCATACTGACAGGGGAACATGGCTGGGAAACCCTTAAACCGTTTGCGCAAGATTTATTTTATGGCGTACTCACTTTCTTTCTGCTGGATATGGGGTTAGTAGCTGCCAAGCGGATTAAGGATCTGAGGAAAACGGGTATATTTCTGATTGCCTTTGCCATTCTCATTCCTATGCTGAATGCGGCGATCGGGCTGGGGTTAGCGTATCTAATCGGCATGTCTCAAGGAGATGCGCTCCTATTTTGTGTGCTCTGTGCCAGTGCTTCTTATATTGCCGTCCCTGCTGCTATGCGGTTAACGGTGCCGGAGGCAAATCCTAGTCTTTATGTATCAGCAGCTTTGGCTGTAACATTCCCATTCAATATCATTTTGGGAATCCCCCTTTACCTCTATGGTGTTAATTTGCTCTGGTATTGATTTTGAGTCTTAGTTTTTAGTTTTAGCATTTGGAGAGTGAGACTGATGCGTTCTGTTAAACGAATCGAGATTATTTCTGATTCGATCGAGTTTCATAAAATTACTGCTGCGCTAAAACAAGCTGGGATCGCTCGCTATACTGTTATTCGAAATGTGGAAGGTCATGGTATTCGCGGAACGACTACAACTGATTTGGATGGGATGGAAAATGATTATGTGATTGCTATTTGTACTCCGACTCAGCTTGAACAGGCGATCGAACTGATTCGCCCTATCTTGAATCGTTTCGGTGGAGTTTGTCTGATTTCAGATGCGCTGGAGATTCGATCAATACAACTGGAGGAATGAGGGCAAGGAATCAAGCAGGCCTCTGCAATCAAAAGACAGAATGTAGCAGTTTAGATCGATGGCGTTGCCATGTAGGCAAAGTAGCTCAAAATTTTCAAGCCTACTTGCGCTGGTTAGATGAAGTGCGAGAAATTCCTCAAACAGGTTCATTAGAAATTCGCCGTCAGCACCTGTTTAGCACCTATATTGATCGAATGTTTCAACGCAAAAGAGTCAACCAGAAATACCCCAGAGAAAAGACCGTTCAATGGTTGAGTTGGTTGGCGCAAAGAATGTCTAAAACATCTCAATCTATACTTTTAATTGAACAAATGCAGCCAAGTTGGTTGCAAAGCAAAGCTGAAAATATGTTCTACAGGCTTGGCACCATCTTGGCTGGAATCTTAGTCATTTCTTTGATCTTGTTCTTGGGAACAACATTGGATTTGGGCAATACGCAGCTCAACCATGCTAACGCTGTTGTCCTCAATATATTCGCATGGGGCCTAGTTTTATTTGGATACTTTGGTATAAGTACAGTTGAAATTAAGACATTTGAAACATTGACATAGCCTTGGCGGAAAACGACGAAGGATCTATTGAATGGTTTGATCAGGGGATTAATATGGGGCTTGGCTCTCTGTCCATTTGCCCTATTGTGGTGCGTCCGAATCTGTCGAGATGGAGCAACTGAGGAAAATATAATCGCCAGTGTTATTCTCGGATTGATTTTAGGATTCATTATCGGAATAATTCACGCGATAAAAGGCTCTGAGATAGAAGCAAAAGCTATCCCTAACCAAGGAATTAGGAGAGCGGCTGTTAATGCAGGGATCATTACAGTGATTAGTTGGCTGATTTTAGGCATGGTCATTCTGAATTTCTTCCCTATGGGGATTCAGTCTAAGACCTCTATAATAACCTGGGGACTTATTTGGGGCTTACTGTTCGGGGGTGGGATTAATGTCATTCAACATTATAATTTACGGGTTCTCCTGTGGATGAGAGATCGTGTCCCGCTCAATCTGGTTCGCCTACTTGACTATGCTAGTGAGCGTATTTTTTTGCAGAAAGTTGGTGGTGGTTACATCTTTATTCACCGGATGCTATTGGAGCATTTTGCTGAGATGAAGTAGATCTCATCAGCATTAAAATTAGGGATGGTTTTTCTTTGCCCAATATAATTTTTGGTATGTGGCAAATCATCAGATGTATGCTGTGATTTGCCTTGGATCTTACGCACTAAAATACTTCGCCACCGGATGATACACAATCAACGCCGTCGTAGACTGCTCCGGATAAAGCTGCTCACTCTCATCCATCGACATACCAATCCGATCGGTCGCCAATAACGCAAGCTGCTGCAACTGATCGGTCACATTCGGACAGGCCGGATAGCCAAAACTATAGCGCGATCCCTGATAACGCTGCGCCAACATATCGCGAATATTGTCTGGTTCCTGATCCCCATAGCCCAACTCGCCGCGAATCCGGGCATGACACCACTCAGCTAACGCTTCTGCCACCTGCACCGCCAGCCCATGAAAATAGAGATAGTCGGTATATTGGTTAGCCGCAAACAGCTTTTGGGCAAACTCCGTCGCGATCGATCCCACCGTCACCGCCTGCATCGGGAACACATCAAACTGATTCTCACTCACCGGGCGGAAGAAATCGGCAATGCAGAGGCGACGCAGGGATTTTTGGCGCGGGAAGTTCCAAGTCACGATCGGTTGAGCCGTAGCAGGGGATAGCCCTTGCTCAACTACGGCTGGATCGTAAATCAGCACAGAATTGTCGATCGCCGCACAGGGAAAATAGCCATACACCAACTGGGGATGCAGCAGATCTTCCCGGATCACTCGCTGCTTCCACTCTGCCAAAATCGGGTAAACTTTCTCTGCCAGAAAAGCATCATACTCCTCCCGGCTCTGCTCCTTGGGTTTACGGAACTGCCATTGACCCGCGACGAGGGCCGGCAAATCCAAATAGTCGAAGATTTCGTCCAGAGAGAGATCGGTAGGATTGAGAATGCGAGTGCCCCAGAAAGGCGGAACTGGGCGGGGAATATCCAGCGCTACGGCTTCCGAGCGGTTGGTGTCGATCACCTCCGGCTCAGTCCGTTCCGGTTGGGTCGGCACGCCGTTCAACTCCCGCTCTGCCGCTTCGATCGCCTTGCGTCCTTTCTGGTTATATGGGGCATACTCTCCCAAAAAGCCTTCCCTGTCGCTCCATTGCTCCGATCGCTTGGCAGGCATCAACCGATCCATAAAGGTGAGATCGGCAAAGGCATCTTTCCCGTAAATTACCTGACCTCGATAGGCGTTCTGGCAGTCTTCGTAGACAAATTTTGGAGTCAGAGCCGCCCCTCCCAAAATCACCGGCACTTGAATGCCCCGATCGTTAAACACCTCCAGGTTTTCCTTCATGAAGGCAGTGGATTTGACTAGCAAGCCGCTCATGGCGATGCAGTCAGGCTGGTGCTGATGGTAGGCATCAATGATCGCCTCTACAGGCTGTTTAATTCCTAAATTAATGACTTTGTAACCGTTGTTGGTCAGGATAATATCAACGAGGTTCTTACCGATATCATGTACATCACCCTTCACCGTTGCGATCAAAAACTTCCCTTTGCCAGCATTGCTGTCCGTCTTCTCCATAAATGGTTCCAGGAAGGCTACCGCTGATTTCATCGTTTCGGCCGACTGCAATACAAATGGCAACTGCATCTGACCGGAACCAAATAACTCACCCACGACCTTCATGCCATCCAGCAAAAAAGTGTTGATGATATGCAGGGGTGGATATTGCTCCAGCGCCAGCTTCAGGGCATCTTCTAAACCGATCCGTTCGCCGTCAATAATGTGTTGCTTCAGGCGGGCTTCGATCGGCAAATCGGCCAGGGCATTGTTCGATCGGGCATCTTTGGCACTCACCCCAACAAACAGTTCGGTTAAGCGCGTCAGCGGATCGTAAATGCAAATGCCGTTGTCATCAAACTGGCGGCGATCGTAGATCAGATCGCGGCAGACCTGCTGGTGGTCAGGATCAATTTTGGCCAGGGGTAAAATTTTGGCGGCCGATACGATCGCTCCATCCATGCCCACCTGGGTTGCTTCATGCAAAAACATCGAGTTGAGCGTGATCCGGGCTGCCGGACTCAAGCCAAAGGAAATATTCGATACCCCCAACATGAAATGCACACCGGGTAAGGTTTCCCGGATCATCCGAATCGCTTCGATCGTCGCCTTGCCGTTTTCCCGATCCTCCTCGATTCCGGTGGAGATCGGCAGAGCTAGCGTGTCATAGAAAATTTCGTGAGGCGGAATGCCAAACTCCAAGGCATCGCGGTAGGCTCGCTGGGCGATCTGAAACTTGCGTTCGGCCGTGCGGGCCATGCCTTCTTCATCGATCGTGCCGATTACTACCCCTGCCCCATACTGTTTGGCCAACTCCAGCACCTTAAAGAAGCGCTCGTCCCCATCTTCATAGTTGGTCGAGTTGAGGATGCATTTGCCGCCCGCCACTTTCAGCCCGGCTTCCATCTTCGTCCACTCGGTCGAGTCCAGCATCAGCGGCAAAGTCACATTGGTGACCAGGCGTGACACCAACTCCTGCATATCCTGTTCGCCATTGCGCCCCACATAGTCCACGTTCACATCCAGGACATGGGATCCTTCCTTAACTTGGGATTTAGCGACCGCGATCAAGCCATCCCAGTCTTCGGCATTTAATAGTTCCCGCACTTTTTTGGAACCACTGGCATTGAGGCGCTCTCCCACAATTAAGAAGGAATTGTCCTGCTGGTAGGGCTGAGCCGTGTAGATGGAAGCCGCCGACGGCATGTAGTTCAACGGTGGGCGGGGCGTATCTGAAGCCACCACCTGCCCATTCATCCAGGCTCGATCGTTCAACCGTACCGCTCTGGGTTTGGGCGTGAGCTTGGCCGCAATTTCTGCTAAAGCCTGAATATGTTCTGGACGAGTGCCGCAACAGCCGCCGATCACCTGCACGCCCCAGTCTTCCACAAACCGATGCAGGGACATCTGTAGTTCGATCGGGGTGAGCTTATAGTGGGCATGGCCGCCAATGTTCTCTGGCAAACCCGCATTTGGAATGCAGGAAATCGTGAACGGGGCATTTTCGGCTAAATATTTAATATGCTCGGCCATCCGATCAGGGCCAGTAGCGCAGTTCAGTCCCAAGATATCGATCGGGTAGGGCTCCAAAATGGCTAGCACCCCACTAATATCGGTTCCGACCAGCATCGTGCCTTGCACTTCCATCGTCACCGACACCATCAGCGGTCGCCGTTCCCCTTTAGCAGCAAATACCGCCTCAACTGCATTCAGGGCCGCTTTGATTTGCAGCACATCCTGGCAGGTTTCAATAATAAACAGATCCACGCCGCCATCAAACAGCCCTTCTGCCTGAATCTGGAATGAGGCTTTCAGATCGTCGTAGCGAATATGCCCTAGAGTCGGCAATTTGGTGCCCGGGCCGATCGATCCCGCCACAAACCGGGGCTTTTCGGGGGTGGAAAATTCTTGGGCACATTGTTTGGCGAGCTCAGCGGCACGGCGGCTCAGACTGTACGCCTGATCGGCTAGATTATATTCGGCCAATACCAGCGGACTGCTGCCAAAGGTGTCGGTTTCAATCACATCCGCCCCAGCCGCCAAAAAATCACGATGCACCTTGGCAATGGCTTCCGGCTTGGTCATGACTAAATATTCATTGCACCCTTCATACTCTGCCCCGCCAAAATCGGCTGCGGTCAGGTTTTGCACCTGGATGTTGGTGCCCATGGCTCCATCAAACACAATCACGGGTCGTGCAGGGCTGTGGAGATGGGCGAGAAAGGGGTGGATCATAGGGCTTCAGGAGCGTAATCGTTTTTAACAAAGGATGCTTATTTCTAAGATTACCAAGCCGATTGCATATTGGTTAAGGTGAAAAGGCTCCCAACTTCTCCTCTGCCTTGGCGGGAACTGTTTTAAGCGAGATGGCAAGGTGGATGCACGAGGGACATCTCAGGAGTGTCCTAACTCAGGAGTGTCCTAACTCAGGAATGTCCTAACTGTGGAGCGGAGGTCAGGGAAGATCTCAGCGGGAGAGGGCATCCATGCCCTGAATGCGGCTCAACTCGATCGAGAATATTGCAGCTCAGGGAATCTCCACACATCATCTTTGATTTGCGTGGAGAGGATGTCAAACTGAAGAAGGGGGTCTTGAGAACAATGCTTTAAGGGCATGTCTTTCAGAATCGTATCCCAGCACAGTCTCGCAATACAGTCTCGCAATACAGTTTCGCAATACAGTCTCATTCCAATGCAGCGTTTAGGAGAAAGAGGTCATGCTTGAACTCGTTGGATTACTCGCAATTGTGGTGTATGTTGGCGGTGTTTGGAAGTTTTGGACTGGCTTTCACCGCACCAACTTTAGTAGTGGGCGAGCTTACTTAGCGCTGCTGTGGCCACTGATGATGGTATCAAGTTCCTACCGGCAAAACTTCAACCGAGCGTTAAAGGGCTAGATTCGATCGGCTAGCTCCCCCTAGGGTAATCTTTGGGTTACATTTTCACCTGCATTTTCTTCAGCTCAACCTGACTTTCATCCATGGCTCAAAAGCGCGGTAATTCTTCTTCAGCTTCCGATCTATCCACATTTCTGGGACAGTCCAGTCAGCCTACCGACTGGCAAGAGACATTAGATGCAGTGGCACTACGATTCAACCGGGAATATCGCCGCGAGCCATTTGAAGTGCCAGAGGAAGTTCAAGCCCTGCCGATCTATCAAGAATGGATAGCTGGGTTGCTGACGAGCCGGATTGCCTCACCATTTTGGGAGCTAGCGAAACCGAAAAAAGGACAACGATGTTTAGATTTAGGCTGCGGAGTCAGCTTTTTGGTTTATCCCTGGAGTGAGTGGGAAGCCTTTTTCTACGGTCAAGATATTAGTACGATCGCCCGTGATCTGTTGAATGCACGCGGCTCCCAACTCAACTCCAAATTGTTCAAAGGCGTTCAGCTTGCCCCAGCTCATCTCCTGAATTACGATCCAGCCCAGTTTGATCTGGTGATCGCAACGGGTTTTAGTTGTTATTATCCAACTGCCTATTGGGAATCTGTGTTAGCCGCAGTGAAGCGGGTTCTCAAGCCAGAGGGCTTTTTGGTGTTTGATGCGATCGATCCTGATCAGCCGGAAACGGGAGATTTAGCTGAAAATTGGGCAATTTTAGAAACCTATTTGGGAGCCGAAGTGTTTCTAGAACCGATGACCGCTTGGCAGCAGGTGATTCAATCGGCTGGCGGAACGATCGTCAAACAGCAACCGGGTGAACTATTTCAGCTCTACAAAGTTCGCTTTGGCTCCTCGAAATGATCCACTCGTTCCTGAAATGATTCACCGTATGATAGGAAAGTTCAGCGCATTGGGAGTAAAGCCATGACTTTGATCGCCGTGATTGACTATGACATGGGTAATCTTCACTCTGCCTGCAAAGGGCTAGAGAACTCAGGTGCCACTCCCTATGTGACCGATCAAGCTAAAGATTTAGAACAAGCTGATGCTGTCATTTTGCCAGGAGTCGGTGCGTTCGATCCGGCGATCCAGCATCTTCGATCGCGCGATTTGATTTCGCCGATTCAGGATGTTGTGGCCAGTGGCAAGCCGTTTTTAGGAATTTGCTTGGGACTGCAAATTTTATTTGAAGGTAGTGAAGAAGGGGTTGAACCTGGACTAGGACTGGTGGCGGGCATGGTGCGCCGCTTCCGCCCAGAGCCAGGCTTAACGATCCCGCACATGGGATGGAATCAGATTCAGCTCACCCAACCGCAGCTACCGCTCTGGCAACAGTTGCCTACCTCCTGGCTTTATTTTGTCCATTCTTACTATGCCGATCCAACCGATCCGAGTCTGAATGCCGCTGTAATTACCCATGGCACTCAGACAGTCACTGCGGCGATCAGTCAGAACAATATCATGGCCACACAGTTTCACCCAGAAAAATCAGCCGCAGCAGGGCTGCAAATCCTCGCTAATTTCGTCTCCCTGGTGCGGCAACAGCAGTTAGTCAGGGCGTGATCAAAGATCAGTGCGTTCTCCTCTATTGCTCTTTACCACTAAGTCTGTCATTGCTGCTGCATCTACCTCCAGCTAAATCGATCCCCCTACCCCTGGCATGAGTTTACGCATCTATGGCAATCGCCCGCTCAAAACTTTGCCAGGTCTAGAGACCCGTCCAACTCCCGCTCGGGTGCGTCAGGCTATATTCAATATCTGGCAGGGCACAATTGAAGGCTGTAGTTGGCTCGATCTTTGTGCTGGTGCGGGGTCAATGGGGGCAGAAGCTTTATGTCGTGGGGCCGCTCGGGCGATCGGGCTGGAGCAGTCTCGCAAGGCTTGTGCCATCATTCAGCAAAACTGGCACCAGGTCGCCAAACCGGAGCAATCCTTTCAGGTGATCTGTGGTGACTTGTTGAAAAAGGTGCCGAGCTTGGCTGGACAGCAGTTCGATCGAGTTTATTTTGATCCACCCTATGCTAGCGATCTCTACCGACCCGTTCTAGAAATCGTTGCTCAATCTCAACTCTTGGCACCGGCGGGCGAACTGGCCGCAGAACACCATCCCGATCGATCGTTGCCCGATCAAGTCTTGGGTTTAGTCATCGTTCGTCAGAAGGTGTACGGCAACACGGCCCTGACATTTTATGGCTGGTAGATTGATATGGCAAATCATCAGGCGAGATAAAAACTCCCTGAAGGCTACGGAATCACCGTCATGCCGCAGGGAGTCTAGCTTGATACGGAATGTTGAAAGTCAATATTCAGAAAGTGGATGCAGCGTCAGGGTTTAGCAAGCATTTTCTGAACGAGAACTTTTCTGAATGAGAACTTTTCTGAACGAGAACTTGGTTTATCAATCTGGCGGCAATCGCTGGGGATTGCGATCCAGACTACAGATTGAGCTGATTACCGCGCTTGTATTGCAGATAAGCTGCCACAAACAGTCCTGCCAGCGTGACCGGAATCAGACCTAAAACAATTCCTGAAAGTAGAGGTTCAACCACAGCGCGATCTCCTTAGCTTCGATCGGCATTCTACCAAATTTAACGCCGCAACTCAGCCTTCACGCTTCGTAGTCTTCTATTACAATTCTTTAAACATGGGATGACATCAAGGTTGAGCAGCCTGACCCAGTCGCCTGGTCGATTTCCGTCGATTTCCTAAGATGGAATCTGGACAAGGGCGGGCATTTCAAGACTTCCAACTCGCTTGCTGGAGGCAGAGAAGATCGATCGATCGGCAAAATGGGTACTTTAATGCTTTAGAAAAGTTAAAGCGATCTTCATTCTTCCGTGAAGTAAGTTAAATTCTTGAAGTATATTGTTGTGTTGACCTGCTCTGGCGCGGATGCGTCTTGACCCCTTCTGGCTGAACGAACGTTGAATAACCCAATTGCTACAACGAATGCCCCAGCACAAAAGGCGGTCTGGTTGATCCTGGTCGCCCTACTGGTTGTTCTGATCGCAGGGGTAGCGATTTTGCAGCTTCAACGCACTGACCCCTATGTCCAAAAAGTGCTGGCCCTACCCGGAGATCCGTTACAAGGGCAGATTATTTTCCAACTCAACTGTGCGGGTTGTCATGGTATTGATGCTGATGGACGAGTCGGGCCCAGCTTGCATCGGGTTGGCTCAAGAAAATCGCGGGTGGGTTTAATTCATCAAGTCACCAGTGGTAAAACGCCACCCATGCCTCAGTTTCAGCCTAGCCCTCAAGAAATGGCCGACTTGCTTCAGTATTTAGAGAGTTTGTAGCAAATTAATCTCTGTAGCAAGTTTTTTGAATTTATTGCACCAAATGGCTCTACGATCGGGTAATCTATAGTACAGATATCCTGTTTGTGAGTGCTTGTTTTTTATTGTTGATCATTCTGAGCCGGACTGAAGGTTCGCTTCCACTGCCTCAGTGTTATTTATCCGCGTTGTTTATCCAAGTTGTTTATCCAAACGAACGGATTAAAAAGCTGATAGGTCGATAATCTGATCAAGCGATCGAACTGGTGGGTTAATAATCTAACAGCTCCATAGTCTGATCGATCGACCGACCGACCTGCCAGGCTGATAAATAGTGGTACATGGCCAGTGCAACCGATGCATTTTGATTTCAAAAGAAACCCAAGTCCTTGGGCTTGAATGAGCCTAGTCTGGCTTCAAGGTTTTTGTTTGAGACTGGTCTTGGATAATCAGAGAATTCGTTTTTCGTTCAAGGGAGTTAATTCCAGGAAAACTAGACAAGATTGCACCTTGGTGGTACAAATGTTCTAGGAGCGATTGGTTAACCGTACACTATTCTGCCAATACTTAAAGTTCTATGGACGCTCGTCTTACTGATGCGCAGCAGCAGTTGTTTGATTGGCTTGTCGAGTATATCAAGCAAAACCAGCATTCTCCTTCTATCCGTCAAATGATGCGGGCAATGGGCTTGCGATCGCCTGCCCCGATTCAAAGTCGGTTGGAACATTTGCGTTCAAAGGGTTACATCGATTGGACGGAGGGGCGAGCCAGGACAATTCGCATTTTGCGCCCTCAAGGCTTGCCGATCGTTGGAGCGATTGCAGCCGGTTCGGTAGTGGAATCATTCGATGACACGGTAGAACAACTCGATTTCTCCAGCTCTTTCCTACGCCCCGGAGATTATGCGCTACGGGTGCGGGGCGACAGTATGATCGGGGCATTGATTGCAGATGGGGATGTGGTAATTATGCGTCCGGTTCCCGATCCCAAATCTATCAAAAATGGCACAATTGTCGCAGCGCGGGTGAATGGTGAAGGACAAACCCTCAAGTATTATCATCGCAAAGCCAATCAGGTGAAGCTAGAGCCAGCCAACCCGAACTTTACCACGATCGAAGCGAATGCAGCCGATGTGGCAGTTCAGGGAATTTTGGTCGCCGTGTGGCGGGGGTATGGCTACATCGCATCCTAACCGATTCGTTTCAGTCAGTTCGATCGGTATTGGATCAGAAATACCAGATCGTTTTTAGCGCTGCCACTCTTGAAGTTTTTGTTTGGCGGATAGCAGTAGTCTTTGGCTTTCAGGATAGACTGTCGTGCCTGAGTCGATCGCTTCTAATCGCTGGATAATTTGTTGCAATTGACCCATCTGGTTTCCGTGAGGCGTACGAGAACGGAAAATGAGTTGTTCAATTGCCTGTTGGGCCTGCTGAAAATCTTGCACTGCCTTCTCTTCCAAGCGCTGGCGCATCTGAATTTCGCTGTAATTTTTCTGATATTCTGCCTTTAATTTCTGGGCAGCTTGGTAGCCGATCGGATCAGTTTTTAAAGAAACTTGATCCAGTTTCTGGATCGCCTGTTGCCATAAATCCAGTGCCTGTTGCCATTTGGCAGCCGGGTGCGGCCCATTTTGGCTAGCTTGGGCTGCTTGCCAACCGAAATGTCTGGCGGCATTGATCAAAGCGGCACTCTGCTGATTTTGAAGGGTTGCCCCCGCTAGACCGGAAAAGTCGCGTTGAGCAGTGACTAATCTTTGCTGAGCCATTCTGCTCGCAAGGGTCTGGGAAGGAATCTGTTGCAGTTGATCTAGCCCATCTTGCCAAACTCGCAGGGCTGCCTGTTGATCGATCGGGGTTTGAGCTTCTTGGTGTTGTTGTGCTGCATTGCCTAACATTTGTTCGGCTTGAGCCAATTTCATCTGGGCATTGTTCTCCTGAAGCAACTTGCTTTGTAATCGCCCGATTTCTGCCCTCGCCTGGTTGAGACGATAGGGAGAGAGGGAGCGGCCGTACCACCACCAGCCTTGGGTATGGGGTAATTCGCTCCAAGCCCAAGTTGGCAATCGATCCAGGTTGGTCTGGGCTTGCTGCAATTTCGTGGCTCCAAGTTGCAAATCTTCCGGAGCAGTCGCAGTATCAATCAATTGCTTGGCAGCTTCTAAATTGGTAAACGCTTGACGAAAGTGGTGATCTATCCCAATGTAACTGGGCAGGAGCAACAGGGGAGCCTTCTCCGCAATGGGGCGGCGGATCGGTGCATAGGGCAAATTGATCAGTGCAATCAATCCTACTGGAATGCCGCACCAGAGGGCGATGCTGAAACCACGTTTACTCCAGCGTTGTAGCTGTTGCATAGGGCTCAGTTGATCTCGATCAGGGTGCTGTAAGGATTGTGCCGAGGATTGGGCTTTGGCCTCGATCGCCATCTGCTGTTCCAACTCAGCCACGGTTTTGGGTGGGCGGGGTACCGGACTCGTAGGTGGATGGGTAGCAGGATGAGCAGTGGGATGCGGGGGGGAATGGTGAGTTGAGGGGACTGAAGAGGAGCGTTTCTTGTTGCGGATGGGATTAAAAAAACTCATAGCTGCCACGAAGCGTGATTAGGCATGATTTCAATCGTTCGTTTGATCGCTAGTATGCCCCACGCTCTGGATCATCTGTTTGGATCCCCCCCTTGCTACATCATTTTTTGACAATTGCTTTACGCTACAGAAGTTCAAGGGGAAACTGGATCGGTATTGCATTCAAAAACCTGTGCATTCCACCTCAAGGAGTTTCCCCTCAAGTATGTCAACCATTGTTTTGGTGTTATTTCAGGTGTTGCTAGTGATTGGGTTGTCTCGCTTAGTGGGGCTGGGTTTTCGCTATTTAAGGCAACCCCTTGTGATCGGCGAAATTGTGGCTGGCATCATGTTGGGGCCTTCCCTACTGGGGCTGGTTGCTCCGACTTGGTCGGCGGCCTTATTCCCCGCTGAAACGATCCCCTACCTGAATGTCCTGTCGCAAATTGGGCTGATTTTCTTCATGTTTTTGGTGGGGCTAGAGCTGAATCCCAAATATTTGAAGGGGCAGCTCGAAACCGCGATCCTAACTTCCCATGTCAGTATTGTCGTCCCGTTTTCTTTTGGTGCTTTGCTGGCCCTGTGGCTTTACCCCCTCGTCTCTCACGGGGCTGTCTCCTTTACGGCATTTGCTTTATTTTTGGGAGCAGCGATGTCGATTACGGCGTTTCCTGTTTTAGCCAGAATTATTACTGAGAATAATTTGCAGGGATCGCGACTGGGCACATTGGCGCTCACTTGTGCAGCGGTAGATGACATAACAGCCTGGTGTTTGTTGGCAGTGGCGATCGCTGTAACCCGAACGAACAGCATGTTGGCAGCATGGCCGACTATTTTAGAAGCCTTAATGTATACGACATTGATGCTAACGGTAGGGCGATCGTTCCTGCGACGATTGGCCAACTACTATCGACGCACTGGTAAGTTAACCCAATTTGTCTTGGCTGGCATCTACATGGGGGTAGTAGCATCAGCCCTCGTCACCGAGTTGATTGGCATTCACCTGATTTTTGGGGCATTTTTGTTAGGGGTGATTATGCCCAAAAATGCCGATCTGACTAGAGAATTGGCTGAGAAAACCGAAGATTTTGTTTTGACTTTCCTGTTGCCGATCTTTTTTGCCTACAGTGGCTTACGCACCCAAATTGGTTTACTGAATCAGCCCGTGCTTTGGCTCCTCTGCGCGGCTGTGCTGACTGTGGCGATCGGCGGCAAGTTTTTGGGTACCTACGGTGCCGCCAGAGTGTCAGGAATGCCCCGACGAGAAGCAGCGGCTCTGGGTTGGCTGATGAACACCCGAGGTTTAACCGAACTGATTGTGCTGAATATCGGGCTCAGCTTGGGGGTGATTTCGCCCTTGATGTTCACCATGCTGGTGATTATGGCGTTGGTGACCACATTCATGACTTCTCCGTTACTGGAGATGACCTATGCCAAAGATTTGATGCGGCAAGATTTGATAGAAGCTGCCGATCCACCGGGTGTGAGTATCAACCCCGAGTTGCCGACTTATCGGATTTTAGTGCCTGTGGCTAATCCCTATAGCCAGAAGGGGTTAGTGCAGTTAGCGGTAGCCATTGCTGGGAGTACGATCCAACCGGCGATCGTCAATCCGCTCAGTTTGATTCAGTTGGAAGAAGATTACATGTTTGAAAGTACGCCACTGGAGGCCGATCGGCGGATCGCGCAACAACAAACCCATTTACAAGAATTGGTACAGAGTCTGGAACTGACCAATACGAGTCCTTTTGTGCAACCGATCGTGCGAGTCTCGAATGATGTGGCGCGCGAAACGACCCAAATTGCTGACGTGGAACAATCCGATTTGATCTTGCTGGGGTGGCATCGTCCTGCTTTTAGCAATAACCGCTTGGGGGGACGGGTCGGGCAGATCCTTAGCATGGCGAAAACCGATGTGGCTGTGTTTATCGATCGGCAAAATCGATCGTTAGAACGCTTGTTGCTGCCTTATGTGGCGGGGATTCATACCGATCTGGGTTTGGAACTAGCCCTGCGGATTTTGATGCATCAACCCCATTCCTATCTGACGATTCTTCGGATGCAACGGCTCGATGAAGCAGATCATTTAAGTGATTTTAGCTATGAGTTTCATGCGCTGATGCGCCGCCTGCCGGAGCCACTCCATCAGCGGATTAAGCTGGAAACCAGTCAGGCAATTGAACCCTTACAAGCTGTGATTCAAGCTTCTGAAGGAGCCGATCTAACGATTGCCGGAGCCAGTCGGGAATGGGGTATTGAACGGCAAACCCTGGGGCAATACACCGATGCACTGGCGGTTGAGTGTCGTTCCTCGTTGTTAATTACGCGCCGCTATAACCGCGTCACATCCCACCTATCCTCCCTGCTATCAGGGGATCCCATCGACCGATCGAGGCAAGCGGAAGCAATCGAATCAAACAGAAGTGAACGAATCAAACAGGAGCAACCCTAACCGATGCAATGGCGTTTTATGGCGTTTTATGGCGGCACCTTAGCAATTGTGATCATTCTGTTTCGAGCTGTGACGGCCTATGGTGAAGCCAACCTCACACTGCCGCCCACCCTCAACCCGGTCTACCTCAGCACTGGATCGCCTCCTGGCTGTTCAAACCAGAGCCGATTGAGGTTGAACATTCAGCAATCTGGAATTTATCTCAATGGGGCTTTGAGCGTTCAACCGGAGTCCGATCCGACGAGCAACCCAGCCCTCAGAACGGAACGGATGACTTTAATTGGCCGCTGGCAAATTGACCGCTGGCAAATTGACCGCTGGCAAAACGAAATTAACCTGACTGGTCGTACGACTGCCTTCGTGGATTGTTCAGTGAGTTGGATCGATCCCCACCAACCGGTGACCGTGCAGACCATCTTGCATCCAGACAAAAGCCTGAGCGGGCAGATCCAGCAAGCTAACTTTTCCTGGCAGTTTCAGGCGCAGCCCTGGCCAGTAGACACCCCCCAACCGCAGCTCCCCCATTAGCGGTGGCTCCCCCATTCGCGATCGGTGAGCCACGATTGGTCAGTGTATTGATGGATTGATGTATGACTCTGCAAATTTTCTTTACATTCGGCATGATAAAGGTAGCTCAATCTGGTTGGAAATCACCTTGAAAGTTCTTCAAACCCTTGCCCCCTCCGTTCGCCATAATTTGATGATCCTGTTCGCTGCGGGTCTCCTGTTTTGGTCGGGTTTAGCCTCTCATCTGCCTACTCTGCCCCTTTACATTGCCCAAACGGGAGCGAATCAACAGTGGATTGGCATTGTGATGGGATCTTTTGCGATCGGGCTATTAATATCTCGGCAGTGGCTAGCCAAACTGGCCGATTTGCAGGGTCGCAAGCGGGTGCTCCTGATTGGCATGACAGCAGTTGCAGTGGCTCCGCTCGGCTATTTACTCACTGATCATATTCCTTTTCTCATCGGCATTCGCGCATTTCACGGCATCAGCATTGCAGCATTTGCTCTCGCCTACAGCGCGCTAGTGGTCGATTTTTCGCCCCCTCAGCATCGAGGAGAATTGATTGGTTACATGAGTTTAGTTAATCCAACCGGACTGGCGATCGGGCCAGCCATTGGCGGCTTTTTGTATGAGTGGTATGGCTTTGCACCTATGTTTCTCACGGCAGCGGGCATGGGTTTGGTGGGCTTGGTTTGCACGGCTCAAGTGCGGGAGTCTTCGGTCGTGCAGCAGGCAGCTCAGCAACAACAGTCTTCCCAGTTTTGGAGCCTGTTAGTGGATCCGCGCGTGCGCATTCCAGCGGTGATTTTATTGCTGGTTGGACTGACCTTTGGCACTCTCAGCACCTTTGTCCCGCTTTACATCAAAGAGGTAGGGGTGAGCTTGAATACGGGCTTGTTCTATACGGCTGCGGCAATCGCCAGTTTTCTGATTCGGCTAGTGGTTGGATCCGCCTCCGATCGCTATGGCCGCGGCCCTTTCATTAGCCTTAGCCTGGTGTTTTATACCCTGGCCATGATTATGTTGTGGCAAGCCCATGATGCAGTCACATTTTTGCTAGCTGGAGCGATCGAAGGGGCAGGTTCTGGGACTTTAATCCCGATGATGGCGGCTCTGATGGCGGATCGATCGCAACCTCATGAACGAGGTCGCATGTTTGGGGTTTGCATGATTGGGTTTGATGTCGGAATTGCTCTCGCCGGCCCGGTCTTAGGGGCAGTGGCGGTTCAGATCGGCTATCGTGGCATCTTTGGCATCTGCGTAGGCTTAGGTGTGGCTGCCATTTTAATTTTCTTAACCCAATCGAGCAAAACTCTCCTCACCTCCTGGCATTTTGCTCTGGGAAAGAGCCAGGATTTCTATGCTGTGGGTGGAGAGTCGGAAGTTTCAAGCCCTTTGTGAGGGGAAATGTGACAGACAAGAGAATCAATAAAAGCACATCGTTAACAAAGTCGTTGACAAAGGCTGAGATGCTCAGTCCGGCAGTTACCACACAACCTCAGATTCTGGGATATGCTGCTGCCTCACGAATTCATAGCTTGATTCAGCCATACCAACCAGTGGTTGATTCCATCGATCGGCTGAGAACATTAGCTTAAAAGTCTAACTCCTGAAAGAGCTTTTCCAGCGAGTTTTTACCTACAGTAAAGAGGTGCGAATTGAAAACTCAACGAAATGAGGTGAGAAGTATTATGAGCACTGAAGATAAAGCAAAAGCAACAGCGAAGAATGTTGAAGGGAAAGCTCAGGAAGCGATCGGTAATGTGACAGGTGATCCTGAACAACAAGCCAAAGGGAAGGCTAAGCAGACTGAAGCTGAAGCACGCCATGCGGTTGAAGATGTGAAAGATAACGCCAAAAAAGCGATCGATTAGGCAACTTGATCCAGGGTTAATCCGAATGAGGATGGATAGGGCGGCTATCAACCCGAATCAGTGCTGCCCTGTTCAACCCGGATCGGGGTTCTCTTAACACAGTTGATGCGTTACCTAAGGCATTAGCTATCTTCCACCTTAGGATTAAATCTACTCAGCTCGTTTTAGCAGGAGTCAGCTTCAAAAGGAGTGCTCCTGCTTTGTTTTGGTGGCATTCCAACGGGGAAATATAGGGGTAGTTATGGCTGCTTAGATGTTGCAAATCAAACAGTCATCTAATTCGATCGATATTGATGGAGAGAATCGTTAGCAAATAGACATTTCAACTGAAAATGTAGGGAAGGCGAAGTACTGAAAACAGTGGGCTGGTTCGAATTTCAGAATTGGGTCTAAGGATAGAGAATTTGCCGCCAAGCTGCCCGTTTTTATCTGACTCCTGGTAGAAGACTAGATGAATCCAAACGTGAATAATAAGGATCATAAATTTGCAGAGAGGGTTTACTAAACATGAGCACCCATGATGAAGTTTCAGTGGATACCTATGATGCCCATATCGTCCCGGCTGAAACTGCGGCTCGCAAAGAGCGTGAGGGAGATGCTTTTAAGAAAACTCCCCATCAAGTAGAGGATCAAAGCTTAGATACATCGGGTGGATATACGGTTGATAAAGAAGGGTTAATCAACAATTTTGCGATCGAGCCCGAAATGTATGTAGAGGTACCGGGTGACTTACGGGAGAAAGAAGCCCAGCTTCAGGCAGAACGGCAGCAGGAAATGGCTGAAGTGAACGAAACAGACGAAACAGGAAAGTTGACAGAGGGGCATGATAGCCGAGGCAAAGGGACAGGGATTATCTAGTCAACCGTTCTTGCCTTAACATATTCAATCGTAACGATGGAGATTGATAGAGGCAACTAGCAAGCAGAGCTAAATGGAACTCGCAATAGTGGAATCGAACCAGGTGGGGGAGCAATTCTCCACCTTTTTTGTGGGTGGGAAATTTATGGACAGGAAATTTGTGGATAAAAGCTCCCTATGCCTTGAACTGTGATACTCATCAAAAAATCCTATCGCTTATACAATAAATTTGAGTTCGCAGTATATTGCGTTTGGCTCAGTAAATTTCTATAGTTCAAGGAATAGACTTACCGAACATAACTAGGGCGACATGGTTATTTCAATGGTAATCCTAGAGTCAGCTATACCTCCAATCAATTTCCATCTTCATATTTTTATAATGTTATTTAAACATAAATTATGGTGCTGAATGATTTGGGGTGAGATGGCTGTACTCAGCAACGCAATTTTCAGAAACACGATTGACATCATCTAGAATGGACGGGAGATCAATAATGAGACAGAGTGAGCAAATTGACATTAATGAGGGATGGGCAGTTCACATTTATGGGGGCGATCGCCGCCTCCTCTGTTCACTCCACCCATCCCATATCTGGCTTTTTTTGATTGGGGCAATCCTAGGAGGGCTCGTCGTTGCATCTTGGGCTCGCTGCGAACCGACCAGGCTTCCGACCAGGGTTGAGCCCCCCAGCAAACAGGCTCCATTGTCTGTGGACTAAGATCCGTGGACTAAGATCCGTGGACTAAGATCCGTGGACTAAGATCCGTGGACTAAGGTCTGTTGACTAGGGTCTGTGGACTAAGATCCGTGGACTAAGCGCTGCATCCAGGTCAGAACCCGACTAGCCAATTCTCAATGAGTAGATTTCTCAACTAATAGCCATCGAGTTTGACGGTAAATCAGCAACGGCCCGTTTTAGTGCATCGGTTCGATCGGTCATCAGGTGATCGGCGGGAATTTGATCCAAAATGCCAAACTTTTGGAGCCGACGCAGCACCTTACCTGCGGCTCCCACCACATACACCGTTCGACCTTTATCCACCGCATCCTTGATCATGTTTTCCACTTCCAGGGTTGCAGTGACTCCCAACAATGGCACATCGCTGAGATCCAGAATGAGAGTATCAATATCCTTGATCGCGTTATGAGTGCGAGCGATCGCCTTGGAAACGCCAAAGATCATCGGCCCACTCAAATAAAACAGCAATACCCGTCCATTGGCTCGATCCAGCAATTGCTTTTCAGTTTCATTCAAAACGATCGAATCATCTGTATCACTAATTGCCTTTACCTCTTGCGATTGGAGTTCACTGAGGCGCTCGATCGTTAGAATATTGGCAATAAACACCCCAACTCCAACCGCAACAATCAGATCCACAAACACGGTCAGCAACAGCACGCCGTACATAATCAGCGAGCCTTTCAGCGAAACTTTGTGGGAACGTTGCAGGAAACTCCAATCAAGAATGTCAATCCCAACCTTCAGCGCAATCCCTGCGAGCACTGCCATCGGAATATCCCGCGTCAGATTGGCCGCCCCCAACACCACAATCAGCAGGATTAAAGCGCGTGTAACCCCCGATAGGGCTGACTTGGCACCCGTCTGAATGTTCACAACCGTACCCATCGTGGCACCTGCACCAGGCAAACCACCACATAAGCCTGAAACCAAGTTCCCAATTCCTTGACCGATCAACTCTTTATTGGAGTTATGTTCAGTGCGAGTTAAACTATCTGCGATCACAGCGGTCAACAGCGTATCAATACAACCCAGCATCCCCAGCATCACCCCATCCACCAGCATGATGGTCAACTGGCCAGGAGTGAAGGTCGGCATTTGCAACGTGGGTAAGCCCATCGGAATTTCACCAATGCGCTCGATATTAGCCCCTGGAAACGCCACCAGTGAAACGATCGTCCCAATCACTAGAGCGACTAACTGAGGTGGTGCATAGCGCTTCCATTTTCTCGGCATCAAGAAAATAATCGCTAGCGTTAAGGCTGCCAGAATTGCCGCCGCCGGATTAATATTCGCTAACAGGGTGGGTAGGTTACTAATCGTTCCCCAAACCCCACCTTTGGGGGCCTTCTGTCCCAGAAAAGGAGCAATTTGTAGGATAATTAAGATGACACCAATCCCGGACATGAACCCTGAAATGACGCTGTAGGGCATCAACGTAACGTACTTTCCCAGTCGAAATAGACCAAAAAAGATCTGAAAAACCCCTGCCAACATGACTACGGTAAAGGCCATCGCCAATCCGTTTTCTGGGTTGCTCGCTGTTAAAGAGCTGACGATCGCGGTCATTACCACAGTCATCGGGCCGGTTGGCTCTGAGATCAGAGTTGGGGTTCCACCAAACAGAGCTGCGAAGAGACCGACACAAACTGCACCATACAAACCGGCTACTGGCCCGGCCCCGGATGCCACCCCGAAAGCCAGGGCTAGCGGTAAAGAGACAATAGCCGCCGTAACCCCACCAAACAAATCACCTTGTAAGTTTCTAAAATGAATCTTATTGAGAATCTCCATTAGGATTGCACTCGCCTACAGATGAATGAGATTGCATTGAATAAACTCTATGGATCTTCCAAAAATAATAGAGTCTATAGATTATTAAAGCGGAAATTGAGTCAAGTTAAGCACTTCTCGTAAAAGATGCAGCCCATTCATGCAGCCCATCCATGCAGCCCATTCATGCAGCCAAATTGAGATAAATTCAGCCAAATTCAGAGCCATTAGAGCCACTACTCCAGCCACTATTCCATGGAGTGAGAGTAAAAAAAACTGAGTGCTGAGGATTTACCTGCACCCAGTTTTGATATCAATTCGTCAAAACGTCAAAATTTATGATCGCTAGGTGGTTTAGAGATCGGAGGTTAGCAACATCTTGGGTGACAAAGAGCCTAGAGGATACCTGCGTTGCTTAAACCCAAAATCATCCCTGCGCCTAAGATATGTCCGAAGCTTGCAGTAGCTAACAATTCAGGCAAACCAAAACCGGTAAACATGGCGGGCATTTCAACCGGCAGTTTTGGGCCAACGCCACGCTTTTGGATCGCATAGTAGCCGATCGCGATCGCGAATAGATTGCAGGTGATCATAATCAACCCAACTGATGGGCTCCACTCAGTGGTGCGGGCAGTCGCCATCAAGGTTGGGGATAGCAAAAGGGATAGCAAGGTCTTATGCTCCTATTGTTGATAGTATTTTCTAGAAATACTGAGAATTATAAAAAAAGATGCTAGATTAACCGAGTTTTGTTTGAAGAGTTAACAATCGTATGATTTGTTCGATACAAACTGCAATCTTTCCCCTATGAAACAGGCTGACATCCGGGTCAAAATTTGTGGCATTACCCAGCTTGATCAAGCTCAAGCTATTGTTGAGTTGGGTATCATGACCCTTGGGTTTATTTGTGTCCCCCAATCTCCTCGTTATATTGCTCCGCTCCAACTGCAAGCGATCGTCCGGGGGCTCTGGGAGCAACCCATAGACCGGATTGGGGTATTTGTGGATGCTACTCTGTCTGAGATTCAGCAGGTGGTATCGATCGCAGGCTTAACGGGCGTACAACTCCATGGGCATGAATCACCTGAATTTTGTCGGCAATTGCGGCAAGAGTTGCCTGAGTTATCCCTGATTAAAGCCTTTCGAGTTCGCGATCCCCAACAGCTTGAACAAACCCGCCCCTATCAGTCGATCGTAGATAGTTTGCTACTAGATGCTTATGATCCCAAAGCAGTTGATCCGGGGCAATATGGGGGAACGGGCCATGTGATCGCTTGGGAAAGGTTGCAACAGTTTCGCCCCGACTGCCCTTGGTGGCTAGCTGGTGGAATTACCGCCCAGAATGTGCAACAGGCCTTGCAATGGGTGATGCCCCATGGGATCGATGTATCCAGTGGCGTAGAGTTGGCTCCGGGGCAAAAAGATCTACAAAAAGTGGCCGCTTTACTGGCCACCTTAAGCGTGGGATTGGTCTAATCAGACGAGCCAGCTAGTTCTGAGCCACAGACTCCGATTTGGCTTTGGCTTCTAACTCTTCCAGCCGACTGCGCAATTCCCGGTTGTCTTGCTTAAGCTGATCGATCTCCTCCCGCAATTGACTGATTGCTTGATCAGACTTGATCGCCTTTTGCACTCGTTGAACTGCTTCCTCTGCCATGCGGCGCACTCGTCCATCAGGAGTTTGCTCACTCAACTCACTCAAGAGGGTGATCGCTTTGGCCGTTTCCATTTGCCCCAGGGCCGTGACTGTAGAAACCTGGGTTAAGAAGAAAGATTCCCGTGATAGTTCACCGAGCCGACCTAAAATTCGTTCCAAATTGGCGGACGATTGGCCCGTCGAAATTGCGCCGAGGGCTCGGATAGCCGCTAACCGTAAGGGTTGAGGTGTACCAGCGATCGTATGCTCCAGGATGAGATTTAATGCGGCTTCTGAAGTTTTCAACTGGCTTAATCCCGTCATCACCCCACTGCGGACGGTTTCGTTCCAGCCCGATCGTTCGGTGAGTACCTGGCGGTAAAGTTGCAGCAGTGGATCAGTGTCTAGCCGATCGACCAAACTAGCGGCCAGTTTGCCCAGCCCAGAAAGAGCCGCAGCCTCTACGTAGTAACTAGGATCACCTTGAGTCGCAATGGGTTGTAAGGCAGCAAAGCCATCGCAAGTTTTCGTCTCCGCCAGGATGTTGACTACCGATCGCCGCACTCGTGCTTCTGGATCGGTCAGCCCTTGTTTTAAGGCCGTAATCGCTTGGTCGAGCTTAATCGTACCTAATTGCTCAGCCACCTCTGCTCGCACTGCCCAAAATGCCTCTTGAGTTAAAGCCGTTTCCAGGGCGCGTACTGCTTCTAACCCGCCTTTTTTGGCGATCGCCTCGGCAGCGTAAATGCGAGCAACCGGATCAGGATCGAGTTGAAGTTGAGCTTTCAGTTCAGCCATAGGATATTCCAGCGTGACTGTTTTGAGATAAGCATTGCCAACGTCAAAACTGATAAAGTGAGGCTTGTCTGCTAATGGAAAATAGAAACTCTGCTCATACTCATGAATACGAACAGTGAATGTTTGTAGAGTTACTGGAACGGTAGATTTAGGTGGATTATTACCCTGATTATTACCCTGATCACTATCCTGATCGATTGCTTGACGATAGCCAAACCCGATCGAAATTTTCAGATCAAATAACCCGCTGTTTGGACGGTGATCACCCGGTTGGGCTTGGGTTTGGGTCACGGTGATTTTCGCAAGCTGGCTGTCTCCATCCCAGGCATAGGCCACTTTATAGTCTGGATGTCCGCCCCGGAAAACATATTGGTCAAACAAAAATTGCAGATTACGTCCGGTCGATTGTTCGATCGCTCGTAAAAGATCAACCGTTTCCACTGTTTTGTGAGCATGGGTGTTAACAAAGGTCTGGATAGCTTTAAAAAACAGCTCATCCCCCAATTCTGCCCGAATCATGTGATAGACACAGGCTCCCTTCTCATAGAGATGTCGATCGTACAGCTCGATCGCCTCTCGGTAAATATGGGTGACGATCGGCCGACGATAGCGCGATCGGTCTTCACTCAGGTAGCTACGCGCCTCACCTAACATATAGTAGGCTGCCTCTTGCTGCCCGTAACAGTGATTGACCCACAACACTTCGGCATAGGAAGCCATCCCTTCTTTGATCCAAGCATGAGACCAGTGCTTAATCACGACCAAATCACCAAACCATTGGTGAGCCAGTTCATGCGCCACTAAACTTTCAGCATTGCGATTATCTAAGGCGGCTCGTTCATCCAATAAACAGCGATCGGTTAACAGCGTTGTGGAGGTATTTTCCATACCGCCGAAGATAAAATCATCAACACAAACCTGAGCATATTTAGGAAAAGGATAGGGATAACCATAGGTCTGACTGAAAAACTCGATCATTTGCGGCGTTTTACCCATGGTGCGGCGGGCATCTGCCTCTCGTCCTTTTTCGACATAGTAGGTCACAGGTTTGCCTTGCCATTCATCCCGCAGTTCCGCAAAGTCTCCAACCGCTAACGTCATCAGGTAGGTCGGATGCACCTCCTTTTGCAGCCAGTGATAGGTCACCGTATCTGCCGCCGTCGTGACACTCACCAGCTCACCATTGGAAATCGCTCGGTAGGGCTGGGGCACCTGTACTCGAATCTCTGAGGTGGCTAATTGTCCGGGATAGTCGAAGCAAGGAAACCAGTAACGAGAATCTTCATCTTCACCCTGGGTCCAGACCTGCACCGGCTTTTGAGGATAATGGGCATCAGGCCCAATGAAATAGAGCCCACGTTGGGGTTTTTCGACCTGATATTCGATCGCGATCGTGATCGCCTTTGCCGCTGGTGCGATGGGTTGCACCTGAATTTGTAGCTGTTCTCCATCATAGTCAAACCGTTGAGACAGCCCATCAATGGTGACCGTTTGAATCTGAAGATTGACTGCGTCTAGTGTCAACCGACTAATCTGTTTAACTGGATTTAGACGAATCTGACAAACCCCGGTATAGGACTGATGAGGAATATCCAACTGGAGATCCAGGAAAATATGTTCGACTTGTCCAGGACGATCGGGATTGTAATGGGGTCTCGCCCCTGGTAACTCAAACGACTTTCGTCCGTTATTATCATCGAAAGCGAAATATGACATGATTTTCCCTGGATTCAACGCGATTCAAAATAAGATCGAGAGAGGCGTAGTATAGGGGTTCATCGTGCAAAATCGGTGAACAGCAGGTGAACAAAATTGATTTCATCTCGAATTCTCTTCTCAATTGGATGTTAAATCAACTCCTCCCGCCCATTAACAACCGATTGACAACCCATGATAGTTCCCCGATCGAGATTCACCTGATTACGGATTAGGTATCTCCCCTCTGAATTTTATATTCATCCTTTTGTATTTCTGCTGCCCCATTGTAGTGTCGAATGACTTCTGCAACTGACCAAGCTTGGGCGATCGCACCTTTGGGCAAATGGGGAGTATCACCATCAAACATTTCCGAGATCGAACCCAGACAAGCTTCCTGCTGGAGATGATCGAGGAGGGGCTGCCAGTCAAAGGGGAGCGGCTCTTGAGGATAAAAGCGCTGCCAAGCCCGTAAAAAGGAGCCAATCAGCCAAGGCCAGACGGTTCCTTGATGGTAGGCTCGATCGCGTTGCCAGATGCCTCCCTGGTAGCGCCTGACGTAATTGGGATCGGCTGGATCAAGGGAGCGCAATCCATAGGGGGTCAACAACCGATCGCGAGCCTGCTTTAAGACAGATTGCCCGATCGACGGTGCAAAACCACAGTGAAACAACGAGAGCGCAATCACCGCATTGGGGCGGATCGTGGTATCGGGAGAATCATCCGGCAAAATCGTGTCATAGAGGTAGCCTTGAGCAGGGTGCCAATATTTTTGCAGGGATCCTTTGACTTGTTCAATTTGGGTGGCAAATCGACGCGCCTGATTTGCTAAGGAAAGGCGATCAGGGTTACCCTCCGCTTGCAGTTGCTCTGCCCACCGATGGGCCCAACACAGGGCAGAATACCAGAGGGCGTTGATCTCTACAGGTTTGCCGCGCCGGGGCGTGACTGGTTCTTCAGCCACCACTGCATCCATCCAAGTCAGGGCCAGGTGAGGAGCATCCCAAGTGACTAAGCCATCAAAGGCATCCACCCGAATGCCATAGTGCGTGCCGACCATCAGTCCTTTGTAAATTCCCCAGACCACCGGATATTGCTCGGCTAAAAACGCCCAGTCTTGCGTTGCTTCCAGATATAACCCCAGGGTTTCAATCCACCAGAGCGATGCATCCAGGCTGTTATAGAAAGGCTGAGCACCGGCATCCGGAAAAGCATTCGGAATCAGCCCTTGTTGGCAATGTTGTCCGAAGGTGCGGAGGAGCCCTTGAGCGATCGACCAGCGTTGTGTGGTTAACGTTAAGCCCGGTAGCGCAATCAGCGTATCCCGCCCCCAATCATTAAACCAGGGATATCCAGCGATCATCGAAGCACCCTGGGTAGAGGCGCGGTAAACAATAAATTGATCGCCAGCTTTGAGCAGTTGTTTGAAAAGTGCATTCGATCGACCAGAAGCCGAAGATGACCCAGGAGGTAGGGAATTAGAAATAGGATTGAGATCCGCTGGAAGTGTGGATCCTGAATCTGAGGTCAAAGATGATGCTGGCGGGGTATCCGGTTGTTGGATCCCAGCAAATATCCGGGCTAATCGTTGTTCCTCTGCGGACAAGGCGCGATCGAAGTAATCGGGAGTCAAAACTAAACGATCGCCTGATACTCGATCGCCTGATACTCGATCGCCTGATATTCGATCGCCGGAAGCTTCAGACTGATCTGCTGTCAGATCACCCACCTCCGCCTGCAAAGTCACTGACTCTCCAGGCTGTAAAGCCACCCTCAAACAACCTGGACTATAGAGATCTTCCGTATCCGATAGTCCACGCTGGGTTTCTTCCGGGTAGCGGTAATCCCAATACCACAGACCATCCATGATATAGGTTCCCGTTGACCAACTTAACCGCCAAGGCGTGCCTAACTTCAGGGCTTGCAGGGCTTGAAATTCTACCTGGTTCCCAGTGACTCGTTGCTCAAAATGCAAATCGGTGCGAGCTTGCTGCTGGTAGTGGAAGATTCGATCGGCAATCATCGGTCTTAGATCAAGGACAGCAGGTTGACTCCCCTGGTACTGATACTGCACTAATAACCGATGACAAAACGGGGCAGGCTGCTCATCTGCTAACCCGTGGGGCATGAATAACCGACGAGTCAGTTGCCAGTCAGCTTGTCCCCAAATCCAGGTAGGAGTCGGTTCTGATTGAAATGATTGCAGCAGTCGATACCCTTCAGGTGCGATCGATCCACTGCGCCAAAAATTGACTCCTAAAGGGCGAGACTGACCTGCAATGTCGATCGTGGCATCCAGGCGAGCTAGCAACAATGTTCGCTGACCCGGTGGATCAAGGGCCGCAATCAACCAACCGTGATAAGTCCTGGTATGGGCATCGCAGAGGGTACCACTGGCAAAGCTGCCCAATCCATTGGTGAGGAGCCACTCTCTCGTATCAATATTTTCCATGTGTGATGTTTCAGCACCCCCTACCGATAATGGCCCAATGAATGGACTGATGAATGGCTGATTCGTGCAATGTACCAGCGACTCTCCTGATTCGGCAAGCACTGCGGTGGCGTTCACGTCAGAACTGGATTGCTTCAGACTGGATTGCTTCAGACTGGATTGCTTCAGACTGGATTGCTTCAGACTGGATTGCTTCAGACTGGATTGCCAAGATCAAACCATCCACGTTTTTCTGAGCGCTCAGAAAAATTAATCTCTGCCAGCGATCGGCCTACTCAAAATCGTTATGACTATGATATAGTTGTAACAGTTCGTAAATAAGCTGGGCTGGCTTGCAGATCAAAGCCCAAATGAATTGCGATCGAACGACGATTCTCTAAAAGTAGACGCACTTAAGTAAGGAGATTCATTCATGACCCTGACCTACAGTTCCGAAGGATGTCTCCGGGTTGGTCAACCTGCACCTGACTTCACCGCCACTGCTGTATACGATCAGGAATTTAAGACAATCAAGCTGTCTGACTACCGTGGTAAGTACGTGGTTCTCTTCTTCTACCCGCTCGATTTCACCTTTGTTTGCCCTACTGAGATTACCGCATTTAGTGATCGCTACGAAGACTTCAAAGCCATCAACACCGAAATTTTAGGTGTCTCGGTTGATAGCGAATTTTCTCACCTGGCCTGGACTCAAACCGATCGCAAATCCGGTGGTGTCGGCGATCTCACCTACCCCTTGGTGGCAGACATCAAGAAAGAAATCAGTGCCGCTTACAACGTGCTTGATCCAGAAGCTGGGATTGCTCTGCGGGGTCTGTTCATCATCGACAAAGATGGAGTCATTCAACATTCCACGATTAACAACCTGGCATTCGGGCGGAGTGTAGACGAAACGCTGCGCACCTTGCAGGCGATCCAATATGTGCAGTCCCACCCAGATGAAGTTTGCCCTGCGAACTGGAAGCCGGGTGATGCAACAATGAACCCCGATCCCGTTAAATCGAAGGAATTCTTTGCGGCGGTCTAATGGCAGCTAGATCAGAGCCGTTTCGCTGCGAAACAGCGTTCAGCATTGAAGCGTTCAAGTAAGCGTTCCATGATTTGTTCTCAAGGTGGGCTGCATCGCCCGCCTTTTTTGATGATTGATGGTTCATCATTTTGCTGGGAGCAGAGGAGTTTAAGCTACTTCAGTCAACAATCGATCGATCAGTTCCACCACACCGGCACCCCGTTCATAGGTCGCAACCCAGTCAGCTTGAGCTTTGACGATCGGTAAGGCATTCGCAACCGCCGCCGAAAACCCACACAGTTCGAGCAGGTGGCTATCGTTTTCCGCATCTCCTACCCCCACTGTTTGGAGCGGGGCTAGATTCAGCTCAGATAAGACTGCTTTGAGCCCATAGGCCTTGTCAATGCCAGTCGGCAGCACCATCACGGCTCGCTTATTCATAATCACTTGCAACTCCAACTGCATTTGGGTAATCAGGGCTTGCACTTCTCGCTCGTAGGGCTGCCAAGTTGCGACCATCACCCGTCCTGTGGAAAAAGTGGCAAGCTGCCCAGTCCGAATCAAATGCCCAAATTCACCGGAAGTACCTGCCTGAGCAATTTCCGCCCCATCGCCGATCCGATCGCGTAATGCTTGCACAAACTCAGGGGCGATCGGGTCAGTTAACATCTGGACTGCCTGTTGTGCCGGATGGTAAAGTACAGCTCCATTTTCAGCCACCAACCAATCAAACAGATCTAACGGCACATAGCGCGGCAGAATGTTGAGTAAGTCATCCAGCAACCGGCCGGTTACTAAAATCAGTTTGCGTCCTGTTTCACACCAGCGTTCTAAAGCCGCAACTGTTGCGGGTTCTACCACGCCTTCTGTGGCAAGGGTACCGTCATAGTCTGTGGCTAATGCCAAATAAGTCATGGGTAATCATAGAAAAAATACAACCTCTGCCTCCATTATCCCCTTGCTAGAGTGATTGCAGGAAATTCAAGAATCAGGAATTCAGATGAAAGGACAGCAGGTTTTGTTAACCGGGGGCACCGGGGGGTTGGGTTTAGGCGTGACACCGCTTGTACTGGCTCAAGGGGCATCGATCGTTACTATCCCCTACATGCAGGCTCAGGAAGTGGAACGATTGAAGGGCGTATTATCACCGGGTGATCGCGCCAGAGTCCGGTTTGTCGAAACCAACTTAGCCGATGAAGAGTCCGTGATCCGATTGGTGGATGGCATGGATCGGGTTGATGTCTTAATCCATCTCGTTGGCGGTTTTTCAATGGGCAAAACCCACGAATATTCCTACGCCCAGTGGCAAAAAGATTTTGAGCTAAATCTCAGTACAACATTTCTGGTCTGTAAACATAGCTTGCGTCGGATGCTAGACCAGAATTATGGCCGGATTGTCACTGTTGGATCGCGAGGGGCACTCTATCCTGGCGGTCAGCTCGCAGCCTACTGTGCTTCTAAAGCCGGAGTGGTCGCCTTAACTCAAGCGATCGCAGATGAAACTAAAGGCACCAACATTACTGCGAATGTCGTGTTACCTAGCATTATTGATACGCCTGCCAATCGAGCGGCCATGGGAGAAGACCAGGCAGATCGCTGGGTCAAACCAGAATCACTGGGTCAAGCGATCTGTTTTCTGGCTTCAGAAGCCGCCAAAGATATCCGAGGAGCCGCCTTGCCAGTCTATGGCAGCCTCTGAGTCCATGAAGCCGACGCTAACTGTTAACGATTAAGTCCCCCTCCGGCTCCGGGGACTCTAACTGCTGCTGCCGATCCCGCATCATCATGCGAGTACGCCAACGGCGGATGGTGATGGCTGCACGCATCATCGGTGGCAGATAACCATTCCGGGCGAGCAGAGCAGCTTCGTCGGGTAAATCTGAGAGACGAGGCTGCACATGCAAACAATCTGCTAGTTTGCCCAAATAGGGTTCCAGATTGAGAATGCGTAAAATTTCATCTGCTGACTGGTAGCGATCCCGTACTGATATCTTCAGCATTCGATCGAGAACCTTCCCAAAGTGTTCACTCACATCCACGTAGTCTTGCCAGTTCACTTCCCCGGTCACCGGATCATAGCTAAACTCCATGGGTGGTTTACCCGTCAGCATATAGAGGCAAGTCACCCCAATAGCAAAGATGTCGCTTGAGTAGCTGGCCCGGAGAGCGAGCTGCTCCGGCGGTGCAAACCCCAAAGTTCCGACGAAATGAGTGGTTGCCCCTTTCTGGGTGTTTTCACTGACTGCAACAAACTGTTCCTTGACCGCTCCAAAGTCGATCAACACCAACCGTCCGTCATCCTGACAGCGAATGATATTGGGTGGTTTAATATCCCGGTGAATCACATGCTGCTCGTGAATAAATTGCACGACTGGCAAAATTTCCCGCAGGAAATCTTTCACCTCTAACTCAGAGAGCGATCCTTTCACCCGAATTTCTTTGGCGAGGGTACGACCTCGAATATATTCTTGAACTAGATAAAATTCGCCATCGACCTGAAAATAGTCCAGCAGTTGAGGAATTTGGGCATGGCTCCCCAGTTGGCTGAGGGTTTTGGCCTCTCGTTCAAACCGTTGACTGGCCCGCTGCAATACAACTGAATTGCTGACTTTTGGGCAGAGCAGCTTAATGACACAGAGCGGATGACCGGGTAGTACTGCGTCTTGGGCCAGATAGGTAACTCCAAACCCACCTCGCCCCAAGGTGCGCAAGATTTTATATCGCTCACGGAACAGTTGGTCTGACCCACAGAGCTGAGTCAATGACGTTTGCTGTTGGGAGTTAGTCCGCAATTTATCTAGATTAGGAAGGGATGAGTCCATTGGAAAACTCAGAGATAAGGTAGGTCAAAAAGATTTTGCCTAGTAGATGCGAATGGCGTACTACCAATGATGTACTACACCCAAAGCTTAAAGCAACTACAGTAGAAGTGACAGTGACCCTTCCAGGAAAAGTTTAGCGTTTAGCAACTTAGGCTCTGGCTACTGGAGCAAAGCCCAAGCTTTCTTTCAATTGTCTTGTCTTAACAGGCAATATAACATCCGTAGTTCTAGCAACTTCATGAAAACACCGTGAAATCCCAGGCAGGTCGAAGGGTTGATTGAATTACCAGGTTCTTCGGAGTTCTCCGTAAGATCACGAAACTGCCTGTCTGACTCAAGCACAGCATAGGTGCCTGAAATCGCTATTTTCAGAAGTAAATCGCTATTTTAGGACATTCTTGAGCAATGACCGACCGATCGGGACAGTGATGCATTGCATCCAAATGCGGATGAGAACGGCTCAAATCAGCAAACAACAAGAATTATGATCTTCACGCAATCTAAACATTGCAAAATGTTTCTGTATCCGCTTCAGGCAGTCCCCTACCAGAAATCTGCCACCCCATAACCTAAATCTGCGAGCATCTGCCGCAACAACGGGAGGCTGAGCCCAATGACATTGCTATGGCAACCGACAATTTTTTCGACAAATAACCCACCCCGTCCTTCTAAAGCGAAGCAACCCGCACAGTAGAGGGGTTCACCACTGGCTACATAGGCTTCGATCTCCCGATCGCTCACTAAAGCGAAATGAACCTGGGTCATTTGATGCCGGATCAGCGTGCGCTGAGTGCGTTGGTCGATCAAGACATGCCCGGTGTAGAGTTCGCCTACTTGTCCTCGCATTTGTCTCCACCGTTCAATGGCTTCAGTCGGGTTTGCCGGTTTGCCGTAGGTTTCTCCTTGCAATGCCAGCACTGAATCACAGCCCAAAATGAGAGCGCCACTCAATTGACGCGCAACGGTAGCGGCTTTTTCTTTAGCCAAAATTTGAACCAAATCCTTGGGATCGGTTGCTTGCACCTGGTCTTCATCAAAGTCACTGACTTGTACGATCGGTTCAATCCCTGCCGTTCGCAACAGCCGCAATCGAGCTGCAGAAGCAGAGGCTAAAACAAAGGGTGGGAGAGGTGTCATAATCCGGGCAGGCTAGTACCAGTCTTTAGTAGACCGAGAAGGAATTGATGACTTGACGAAAGAGTGATTCTGATTTCTGCCAGCGGTCTTCGCTCGTATACAAACTACAAGTAAAGAGTTGACCACGCCGAATCACGGCATTAGTCAGATTATGGCGCACGACTTGATTGGGTAATTGGATCGCATACTCCAGTAGATAGTAAGTCATATCGCCCACCTGCCGACTGGCAGCACTGATCAGCTCAGCGTCCCGACCCGAACCAGGTGGCGCAATCACATTTTTAGAGAGCCGATAGCCCACATCTGTCGGGGTACCTAAATTTGCCAGGTTTTTCTCAGCCGGTATTGGGTTAATCACGACACTGATGTTTTCCTTCTCTTCAATCAGGTCATGAAACACAACATCCGGGCCATTCTCCACTTTGACTTGCACCCAGCCATTCGGGTAAAGAAACTCATAGCCTTTCAGGGTATTTGAATAGCTCTTCAAATTCAGAGCGGCTGGAGTACAGCTCTGCAAGCTCAAGCTGACCACTATCAGCAGAACAATCACAATTCGCTTCAGCATAACCCCGCGATCCTCTAACAGTTCCCAGATAATCTTACTGGCTCTGGGGACACTTCATGTACTTCCCGATTTAGATTGCCCCACTCCAATCGGGGCAGTGAGTCTCTGCTTGCCAGCCATAGGGATGAAAACCGCAAACTAGTGGAGTTCGGTTTGCCCGACTATAGCCATAGGCGATCCCATGGTAGTGGATACAACCTTCACAGGCTTTAGGTCGCCCTAACGTATGATCTTTGAACCCAAGCTGCGATCGGAGAATATGCTCCTTACTCTGCTGACGGTGCCACTGAGCATGGCTAGCTTTGTGCAGCAGATAGTTTGCCGTTTTGAAGGGGTTGCGTGCAGCATCCATAAGCACATTGCCGATGAGGGAAGGAGAATCCAGATGGTGATCTATATCTATGGCGATCTACATCTATGGCGATCTACATCTATGGCGATCTACATCTATATGGTTATCTCAATAGTGATCTCAATATCCATATATTGATCTGAATAGTGATCCGAATAGCGATTTCAGCGATCTATTTGAGTGATCTACAAGGACTTCCATCAGAAGCGAAATTTGCAGGTCGAATTTGCAGGTCGAATTTGCAGGTTAAATGGTCTAGGTGAGAAAGACCTTAATCATCAGAAAGACCTTAATCACCATTACAGCGCAACAGGGGACGAAGAACGAGTATCAGAAGGTGGATCATCTTGGGACAGCCCGCGCTATTCAGATCGATTAGACTGATATTCACCAGTCTCCTCTAACTTGCCTGCCCGTGTCATCCCCGACCAGAGGAAATTTACTGGATTCTGCAATCCTAGTCTTAACAGGCTGGCTCAAGCCAATCGGTTGCACCCCTCACCTTGGTTTCTTCAAGCACAAGCATTCATTAAGATCGCCGCTCGAATAGTTTGGGAACAGGCTCTGCCTGTACAGAATGTTCAATTCCCAGTGAGCGTGTCAGTGAGCGTGTCAGTGAGCGTGATGGTCGGAAGAGGGAGACTTAGAGCAGTGGTTGTGCTGCCAAACAAGCCTGTAAATCGAGCTGTTGTAATTTTTCGTAGGCTTGATCGATCGATCGTTGCCCTCTGAGGAAACCCGTGTTGGCTCCAGGACAAATGACACTGAGGGTTGCTGGAGAAAAACGATCGCGCAACTTTTGGATATTTCGAATTTGTCTTAGCCAGTGAAACGTTTTGGAGGTTCGGAGCGGTACTGGCAGACCTTGGCGATCGGGTAGAAGATGGCGACCCGTGAACAAAATGCCACCATATTCGGGAGAGTAAAGACAAGCAGAACCGGGAGAATGACCACAAGTCCAAATGGCTTCTGCGATCGAGTCGAACGAGTAGGTAGCTTGAAAGCCCGTAACCGTAAGATTCGGTAGCAGGTAAGCCTCCTGTTCCTGCACAACAATTTCGCATTGGCAAGCCTGTTGAATCTCTTTAACTTTGCCCATGGCACCGCGATGAGTCAAAAATAACCAGCGTACGCCGCCTCGTTCTGCTAAAAAGGACTGGCTATTGGCATCCCAGGCTGGACAATCAATCAACAAATTTCCGCTCGTCGTCTGCAACAGATAGGCCGTCCCTCCTAAAGTGTCGCGATTCGGTGGAAAAGCAAATATAGTCTCAAACACAGGACGTGGCAGTTTCGTCGCAGTGCTAGTTTCACTACTCGTCGTTTCAGGACTAGGGGTTTCAGTACCAGTCAAGTCAGCCTCCTGTTCAGAGAGGATAGGTGAAAAAGGTGGAGTCGGCATCATTTATGGGGCGCGGCAGTCACGGTGGTCACGGTGGTTATGGCGGTTACGGCGGTTACGGCGGTTACGGTGGTTATGACGGCTAACTGATTGCAGGAGATTGCTATCAACCCCAATTACAACAGTTTTACCCCTGGTCAACTACTTTACCCCTGGTCAACTACTTTACCCCTGGTCAACTACTTTACCCCTGGTCAACTCCAGGGTCTATGCCCCTGACCTCTACCTTTAAGTCCCTAAGCGATCGGCATGAACAAGGCTGTAATTGCGATGACTAGGCGGATTATTCAATGAGCAGCCTGCTAAAATCGAAAGTTTGCCAGGAGAATCTAGCAAAAGGGTGCTGCAAACCATTTGAAAGCGGTATCCTGGAGATCTAGACTATCCCCGTTCTAGACTCTCTATTTCGCAGATTGCCCTGAACAGATTACTCCAACAGACTCTTCTGACTTGATTTCGTTTCACTTGTTTTAGCCCGGCTGACCCAGTATAAGCTTCACCGCATGATTTTGTTCTGGTTACTCCTATTGGGAGTTCTCACCTATTTTATTGTCCAACGGAGCGTGGCAAATGTCACCAAGACTCCAGTCTGGCTGCTCTGGCTGGTGATGATGATGCCTGCATTTATTTGGACGGCCTGGGTAATGTTTAACCAGGGGGATCAGCGCATTCCACTGTTGCTGCTGATCGTTCCGTTTATCGTCAGTTCGTTTCTTTATTTGCTATTGGTGCAATGGGGGCGAACCACCCAACCTTCTGTCAAGACGGCAAAACCAGCCGCTACCCTGCCGTCTACACAAGATGTGATGGTCAACCCGGTTGATGCCCGATCGCTACTACCGCCAATTAACCGTGAAGACGAAGCCAATCTACAAAACTGCTTCCCCTGGTCGGTTTACTATCTCCAAAATATTGAGCATAAGCCCCAAGCGCTGATTTGTCGGGGGCAATTGCGCACTTCGCCCGATGAGGCTTATAAGACGGTGCGATCGAATGTTGAAACCTATTTTGCTGATCGCTTTCTGGTGGTGTTTCAAGAAGGGCTAAATGGTAAGCCATTCTTTGCATTAGTGCCCAATCCTTACGCTCGATCGCAAGCTGACTTGGCCAGTTCAACCCAGGCACCCACCTCGTCTACCCGCTCAGAAGGCGTATCTACCCGCCCAGGCTTGGCGTTAGGGCTGCTGTTAGCGACATTGCTGACCACGATTCTGGCGGGCACTCTAATGGCCAATCCAGAATTGCAAGAATTTCCAGAGGATTTATCAATTCTGAGAACCGGGTTGCCCTATGCCTTATCGCTAATGCTGATTTTAGGGACCCATGAACTCGGACATTACCTCGTAGCCCGACGGTATCGATTGCGAGCCACACTGCCCTACTTTATTCCCGTGCCACCTGCCTCCATTTTCCCGTTTGGAACATTTGGAGCATTTATCCAGATGCGCTCTCCAGTTCCAAATCGTAAGGTGCTGTTTGATGTGGGCATTGCCGGGCCCCTGGCTGGCTTTATTGTCACTATTCCGATCCTGTTATGGGGGTTAGCCCATTCTACGCCTACCCCTTTAACCGATGAGTCTGGGCTGCTCAACTTTACTTCATTTCAGCCTACCGCTTCTCTGCTGATTACTTTGTTGAGTAAAGCGGCTTTGGGCAGCACCCTCACCTTAGAAAGCGCGCTCAAACTACATCCGGTAGCGATCGCCGGTTGCCTGGGTTTGGTGATTACAGCCCTTAATCTCATGCCCGTGGGGCAATTGGATGGTGGGCATATCGTCCATGCCATGTTTGGTCAGCGACGGGGAGCGACGATCGGACAAATCGCTCGCTTGTTGGTGCTTGGACTGTCGTTTGTGCAGCAGGAATTTTTGCTTTGGGCTGTTTTACTCTTCTTTATGCCCGTTGTAGATGAACCTGCTCTCAATGATGTCAGCGAGTTGGATGACAACCGCGATTTTTGGGGACTGGTGGCTTTAGCAATTTTAGTGATGATTATTTTGCCTGCGCCTAGTGCGGTCATCCAGTTTTTGTTCTAGACTTCTCTAGCATGATCTGCGCAGGTAGAAACCATGACTCAAGTTCAACAGTGGTTGGCAGAAATTAAAGGATTACAACAGAAGCTGGCTGAGGTTCAGCAGGAGCGAGAACAGGCCTATGCCAGTGCTGCAAACTGGTGTCATCTCTATGAGGTGGAGTCTAAGCAGCGTCGAGCCGAAGCCGAAGCTTTTCAGGCGACGATCGAGCTACTTCAGGCAGAGCTATCCAGCTATCAAGCGACCGATCCGATGGCAGAAAACTATGGGGCGATCGTACAGCAGCAAGTTGAGCGATGGCAATCCACTGAGGAGCTGAAGCTCCAACTCATGCAAGTGTTGATGGAACGCGATCAACTGCTGCAATCCCTTGAAGCTGAACGGCAGGCTCATCATCAAACCCGTCAAGATTTGACGACTGCCTTGGGGGACACCATGGATCAACTGACAAAGGCTCGCAGCGATCGAGCCAGACCTGCTCCCGCCTCATCCGAGCCAGCAATTGTTATTCCGATTACTGCTGCTGCGGGTCATCCGTCTATTACCCATTCTGGGGCGGTTACGCATTCCTCCATGGCAACCGGCCATCACCAGTCTGCTGATCCAGATGTTTAAAAACCCATAATACGGGCCACAGCGGCTTCTTCCGGCGCAATTCCAGTCTTAAACTGATTTTGACAATGTTTGATCGCCGCATCTGGATCCTTAAGACCATTGCCTGTGAGCACGCAAACTACCTTGGCTCCAGTCGGAACTTGCTCCTTCAGTTTGAGCAATCCAGCCACGGAGGCCGCGCTCGCAGGTTCACAGAAAATGCCTTCCTGTCCGGCCAACTTTCGATAGGCGATCAAAATCTCTTCATCCGTGACCGCATGAAACCCGCCTTGGCTGGATTCACGAACCGCTAAAGCCTTATCCCAGCTTGCTGGATTGCCGATCCGAATTGCAGTTGCTAAAGTTTCTGGATGCTCAACCGGGTGTCCTACAACCAATGGGGCCGATCCGGCAGCTTGAAAGCCCATCATTTGAGGTAGGCGATCACCGCGCCCTTCTTGATGATATTGGCAAAATCCCATCCAATAGGCCGTAATGTTTCCTGCATTTCCCACCGGCACACAGAGCCAATCTGGAGCGGTTCCCAAGGCATCAACCACTTCAAATGCAGCCGTTTTTTGCCCTTCTAAACGGTACGGATTTACTGAATTCACCAGCGTAACCGGATAATGCTCGGCCATGTCCCGGACAATTTCTAAAGCGCGATCGAAATTCCCCTGGATTGCGATCACTTCTGCACCATACAACAAGGCCTGAGCCAGTTTTCCCATCGCGACATAGCCATCGGGAATCAGCACATAGGCCCGCATTCCTGCCCGTCTAGCATAAGCAGCCGCTGAAGCCGAAGTATTCCCTGTACTGGCACAGATCACGACTTCTGCCCCAGCTTCCTTGGCTTTGGTCACAGCCATTGTCATGCCTCGATCCTTAAAGCTGCCCGTGGGATTAAGCCCGTCGTACTTCACCCAAACCTGCACTTGCCTCCCAATTTCTGCCGCAATCGAAGGAACTGGGATCAAAGGGGTGTTGCCCTCATGCAGCGTGACCACTGGGGTTTGATCAGTCACGGGCAAATAGCGCCGATAGGCTTCAATCAGACCCGGCCAGCCATTGAAGCGAGGATAACTAGCAGTTGCAGCGTAAGCAGATGAAAGACTAGCAGTCACAAGCAGTTTCCAGAATTGATTGAATGAAACCTAAGAGTACCCTTCTAGGTGTCTCTCCAGTTTATCGCGATCGGTTAATTTCACGCCAAACACTCATGCGGCTCCCCCCTGGTTGCTTGACCAAACCTGCACCCGGATCTGAACCAGCCAACCCTACCTGCATTGGGGGGCTTGCTCCTCAAGCCAAGAGTCAGATGCATAGAACCCCAATTCCCTACCGGACGATCGACATAAATCTTTGTTTTGTCGGTTCCAGAGACTGAATCTCTTGAGTCAGGTCAGGCTGTAGAAAGTCAGGCTGTAGAAAGTCAGGCTGTAGAAAGTCAGGCTGTCTAGAAGTGAGACGGTGAGACTTGCCGTATCTATGAGACTTGCCGTATCTATATCTATTCGTCAAAAGTTCTTGAGGGGTGCCAAATCTATGAGCCAAATCTATGAGCCAAATCTATGAGCCAAATCTATGAGCCAAAATCTATGAGCCAAAATCTATGAGCCAAAATCTATGAGCCAAAGCTGGACGGAAACCAGCCTCACCAACTGTCAGCAAGGAAAAGTTATAATCTAGCTGCAAAATTTGTTACTTCATCGTTGGTCGAGCCTTCTTCCTCATGCCCAGCTTGCTTCCACGATCGCTCCGTCAACCCTTTGTTACTTTCCCTTTACGCTGGGTACTGATTTTCCCTTTTGTGTTGCAAACTGTTGGAGCAGTTGCACTGGTTGGATATCTCTCCTATCGGAGTGGGCAGCAGGCTACTCAAGATCTGGCAAACCAATTGTTAAAACAAACTTCGGAACGGGTGAGTGATCGCCTCAGCAACTATTTAAATGCATCCCAAAAAGTTGTAGCCGCTAACCGTTTGGCAGTTGAGCAAGGAACTTTGGATCCAAATAACCGAGAACAACTACGGCAACACTTATGGCAGCAGATGCTGCTCGATCCATCCATGCCAGCTAACGTTTTTTGGCAGGAGAAAGGAACCGCCTTAGGGTATGGGCGGATTATTTCGGAAGAAGAACAAAGTTTGATCCAGAAGCTCACAGGGACGAAGTTCCCGTTGGAAACCATTTATTTACAATCAATTCAGTTCAATCAACGAGAATTTTATCAGATCGATCTACAGGGTAAACCGCAGCAATTGGTTTATGCCTTTCAAAATGATTTCCGTGATCTACCCTGGTATCAACAGGCAAAAACAACCAGTCGCCTACACTGGACACCCGTCCTAGTGGGTCGTGTTGTTCCTAACCTGCAAATTATGGCCGTCGCTCCCGTTTACGAACCAACTGGCCAGTTTCAAGGGTTATTCACTTCTATCTATTTTTTATCAGACTTCAGTACGTTTCTGCATCGGCTGCATTTTTCTCCAACTGGCCAGGTTTTCATCCTTGAACGATCGGGCGATTTAGTTGCCACATCCGTGCTCTCCGAAGCAGCAGCGATGCGACAAAAAAATGGTCAACCTGCTCGTCTCCCTGCGATCGATAGTCAAGATAGACGAACCCGTGCTGTCGCACAACAATTAGTTCAACAATTTGGTAGCTTTCGCGATTTCAAGCAACCTGAACAGTTGAACTTAAAGATAGACGGGCAGTGGGAATTCGTGCAGGTGACTCCCTATGAGAATAGCTATGGTTTGGACTGGTTGGTAGTCACGATCGTTCCCAAGTCCGATTTTATGGCAGAAATTCAAGCCAATACGCACCTTACGGCTTGGCTCTGTCTGCTGACTCTCAGTGCAGCCATTACTTCAGGCTGGGTGATCGCCAATCGTTTTACTGCCCCGATTATCCAGCTCAGTCGAGCCAGTCGTAAGCTAGCGGATGGTGATCTCAGCCAACGATTGTCAGTTCATAGCACCATCACTGAAGTCCAAGGGTTAGCACAATCCTTTAACCAGATGGCTGATCAACTCCAACAGTCTTTTGATCAACTCCAACATGCTTTAGATCAATCCGAAGAAAAGTTTACGACAGTGTTTCGGGCCAGTCCTGATCCGATCGGAATCACGAACTTAGCAGAAGGCCGGTTTCTGGAAGCTAATCATCGCATGCTGGAGTTTTACGGCTACTCTGCCGCCGACATGATTGGACGAACGGCATTAGAACTCGATTTATGGATCAACGTAACAGAACGACAGCAGTTTAGACAACAATTACAGACACAAGGATATGTTTATAACCAGGAAGTGATGACTCGTTTGAGAACGGGTGAAAGCCGGGTCGTGCTTCTCTCTGCTGAGGTGTGTAATCTGCAAGGACAAAATGTCGTCATTTTCATTGTTCGTGACATCAGTGATCGTAAACAAGCGGAAAATGCCCTGCGGCAATCTGAACTCAAGTTTGCAACTATTTTCCGAGATAGTCCGCAACCAGCCTGGATTGCCACCTTGTCTGAGGGTTGCTGTTTAGATGTGAACCATGGTTTTACCAAACTGCTGGGTTATTCTGCCAGCGAGGCGATCGGCAAAACCTGCACCGAGATGGATCTCTGGCATCACTCCAAAGATTTTCAGCACTTCAGAGATGCCTTATTTACAACGGGGGAGATTTTTGATTTTGAAGTTCTTTTCCGCACCAAATCAGGCGTAGCGAAGACCGTGCTGTTGTCAGCTCGCATCAGTCATCTGAGTCATCAAGATTGTGTCATTGGCACATTAAATGATATTAGCGATCGAAAACAGGCAGAGCAAGAACTAGAACGGGCGAAAGAAAAGGCAGAAGCAGCCAATAAAGCTAAGAGTTTATTTCTAGCGAATATGAGCCATGAGCTTCGCACTCCTCTGAATGGCGTTTTAGGGTTTGCACAACTGATGCAGCGCTACACCAATCTGCCTCCTGATTGCTCAGAGTATGCCAATCTCATTTACACGAGCGGTACCTATCTCCTTAATTTAATCAATGAAATTCTGGATCTATCCAGAATAGAATCCGGGACTCTCTCCGTTGACAATCAGGAACTAGATCTCCTGAATCTTCTGCAAATACTGGATAGCACCTTCAGCCAACGGGCGAAAGAGCAGGGGCTTGAGTTAAATTTAAAACTTTCTACTTTCGTGCCCCAGTACGTTATTGCTGACCTACAAAAGTTGCAACAGGTATTAATCAATCTTGTGGGCAATGCAATCAAATTTACTGAACAAGGATCGGTCACGTTAACGATTGGGTTGGCAGAGTGGGATCAAGCAACACTAGAAATCTTGAATCACGATCGCACTCATACATTTATGCATTCCCAGAACCATCCTATTCCTTTATGTTTTACCGTTCAAGATAGTGGGATCGGCATTGCCACCGAAGATCTGGAAATTATTTTTGATGCGTTTGCTCAAGCGGAAGCCGGTAAACAAGCGCAAGAAGGCACAGGGCTAGGACTCACCATCAGCCGCAAGCTTGTGAAAGTGATGGGTGGTGAGATCACGGTAAGCAGTAAGCCAGGAGAAGGTAGCATATTCCAGTTTACGATTCCAGTTTATCCGGCTAACTCCAGTGAGATTCCAGTGAATCAGCCTCAAAAACAGGTGATTGGTTTGGCATCGGATCAGTCTACCTACCGAATTCTGGCTGTTGATGATCAGATAGAAAATCGCCTTCTTTTAGTCAAGCTGTTGGAACAAGCGGGTTTTGAAGTACGGGAGGCTGCAACCGGAGAGGAGGCGATCGCGCAGTGGCAACAATGGCATCCACAGTTGATCTGGATGGATATTCGTCTGCCAGTCCTCAATGGCTATGAAGCCACTCAACGAATTCGAGACCTAGAGAATCTCAATGCTCAAATTTTTCCGACTCCCCCTACTATTATTATTGCGCTCACTGCTCAGGCATCAGTCAGCGATCGAGAACTTGCCTTTCATGCTGGTTGTAATGACTACATCAGTAAGCCTTTCCAAGCAGAAACCTTGTTTAGCAAAATAGCGGAACATCTTCACATACAGTATGTCTATGCAGAAAACGATCAGAGTTTCTTGATCAATGGACAAGGCATGACGAGAGCCTCTCTCACTGTTGAGAATTTGATGGTGATGCCTCAGGACTGGGTCATGCAGCTCTATCAAGCAACCATAGCCTGTGAGCAGAAAGCCGTGCAGCAGTTAATTCAGCAAATTCCTCCAGAGTATTCATCTTTGGCGATTGGGCTCAGAACATTTACCCAGAATTTTGCATTTGATAAAATACTAAGCCTAACCCAAACCTATTTCGATCGGCTCAATTCTCGTTAGCCAAATATGAAGTTTTTATCAACTGGAGGACGACTGTTATCAAGAGTTGATAAGCCCAACCCCTGGGTCTGGCATCTGCAGCTCTCTTATGATTTGATAACAATTGTATAAATTACTAATACTTGCAAAGTATAAGTTCATCATTTGAATCGATTTCATGGGTTAGCGCCATTATGGAGTGGTTGTTCACTCCTTTGCTATCCCAATGCTCTCTTCTTGAACTTGTTGTTTGCAAACCCTATTTATTAAAGTTCCTAAAGTTTTGTCACCCTTAGTTCTCATTACCCATCTCGCAGTTGTCAAATCTATACACGACTTTGCACATGGAAACTCTCTGGTTCGCTAAGTTTAAGCAAATCAATTGATTTTTATTATTCCTGTAGCATTGCTGTTTGGGGTTATTCAACTGCGGTAAACTTCCATTATTCAGGGACAATTACTTCATTGCAGTCTCAAATTGGTGAGGCATAGCTTTGCTCGCATCTGTCTGAGACTTTATCTGCTCCGCTGCTGTGTTCCAAGCGCAGGTTTTGCTGTGCCGATCGGCAGAAATATGCAGAAGAAATGTGCAGAAGTACATAGCGATCGAGGTGCATCGGAAGTGCATCGGAAGTGCATCGGAAGTGCATCGGAAGTGCATGGATGGAGATGCATGGATAGAAGTTCAGAAGGTATTCGTTTGGAGATGCCGAAACTAACAGTCAGGCAGCATCGTCTGGCATGAAAAGGTTTATGGAGCAATACTTGCATCCTTAAATCTACTGTTGTTCCCCAAATCTACTGTTGTTCCCCACCCCACCCAATGGCTAGACCAAGCTTTCAACGCCCCCTATCTAACAACTTGTTTGAAATGACTGAGGTACGGTATTCCGGCTGTTCTACCTTTACCGAGAGTCACAGCAACGGAAATCTCAGTGGTGTCAATCTGAGCGATCCGGTTTTACCAGGCACTCATCTCAGCCAATCCCACCTCAGTAATCCCAGCCTCAATCGCATTAACCTCAGTGGCAGTCAGCTAAGCTGTGTCAACCTCACCAATGCCGAACTCTCTGGGGCGAACTTGAGTCAGAGCGACCTTACCAATGCCGAACTCTTCGGCGCAGACTTGAGCCAGAGTGACCTCACCAATGCAAATTTAAGTCATGCGAATTTAAGCTGGGCAAACTTGGATGGAGCAATTCTCAGGAATGCCGACTTGAGCGGGGCGAATTTAAGTCATGCCGATCTGAGTGGAGCAGATTTAAGCGGAGCGAATTTGACCAAAGCTGACTTGAGACGAGCCAATCTGAATGGTACAAATCTCAATCAAGCCCAATTATCTGGTATTAAAATTAACTAGCCTACTGAGCCAGCCAGGTTCAACTGGTTGCAAGATAGGGTCTAACTGAGGCTCAATATGATGCCTGGTATCGCAGTTAATTTAATCCTTCGTTGACCGATCGCCCTTGATGTAATCGCCCTAATTCAGGGCATTCTAAGGGGAACTCGATCGGCAGATACAAGGATATGAACCAAGCGCACCGATTCAAACTGACCTTGCTGGGGGGGCTGACCTTGACTGTTGCAACTGCCGCAGTCTGGCGGTATTCGATCGCACCACAACTATTTCCGCAGCGTACTTGTGTGATCAACCAGACAGCAGGAGTGGCAGTCAGGGGAGCGGAACATGAATGCCCAGTTTCTCATCACCCCTTTAAGCGTACCCGAATCGTTGGCTGAGAAGGCTGATGATGCTCAGGAGCCATTCACCTTGCCCCACCCCTGCATTCTTTTAAGCAATAAGCGTTAAGCAACAATTTGAAAATCGCTCACCGTTAGCGCCGGTGCACCCTGAACTGTGGCAAATCGTCCCCCAGAACCCAATCCTGCGGCATTACCATTTTGATTCAAGAACAGATTGCCAGTTGCCAGGCTATAGGTAATCAGTCCTGCATCAGTAGCGGCTTCTGCGTCGTTATTGACGATCGCAATCTGGCTAGAATTGAGGTTGCCAAAGGTGGTTTGATCGAGCACAATCCGATCGCTGCCTCGGACAAAATCGAGAATGGTATCTACCCCCAGATCGGCGGAGTTGAAGCTCCGATCGCTGTTGAACACAAACGAGTCGCGTCCATTATTTCCCCGGAGCTGATCATTGCGTCTACCGCCGGTCAGCACATCATTGCCTGCATTCCCGACCAATTCCAATTCTGCGGTGGCTCCAATCCCCGTGATCGTATCCACCCCTCTTCCCCCCGTCACCCGAATCAACTGGGTGCCTGTGGTAGAGGTGTTGCGAATTTCGACCCCATCGCTACCCCTTGAGCAGTTGATTTCCAAGCGTTCAATGCTAGTAGCTTGCAGATCAACCACTGTGGGCCGATTCCGCAGCAGTTGCAAGGTACTCCCTGCGAGTTGCTGCACAATCAGGCGATCACCCTGATTCGAACAATTAAACACCAGCGTATCGTTGCCGTCGCCGCCGTTGATCAGATCATTGCCATCACCACTGTCCCAAATCAGGCGATCGTCGCCCGCATCACCAAAGATAAAATCGCTGCTGCCATTGCCGTCGATCGTGTCATTGCCAGCGTTACCGTTGATTTGTTCAGTGGCCGCCGTACCGATCAGGCGATCATTGCCGTCTGTGCCGCCGATCCGCAGCAAATCGTTATCCTGAATTTGCACGGAGGCAACAGTCTGCTGGCTCAACCGATAGCCATTGCCAGACAGAACGCGGATGGTGAGCGTTTCATCCAATTCCGGCAAAATATCCTCAAGGAGGGTGCCATTCAAAACAGCAGTGCGCTCTCCGCCCGGAATTGTAAAGGAGCGGGTCGCAAAGGTGTGGTCGGCGTTAGGGTTGCCAGCCGCAGTGGCAGAGCCTTCCACCTGCAGGTTGAGAGTCAAGCCCGATGCGGGGGCCGGTTCATCCAGCGACAGCGTAAACGCCATGTTGCGACCTTCTTCCAGGACGGCGATCGGGGCAGTAATGCTGACGATGGGCACGATGTCGATAAATGCGGCCGTCAATCCAGATTGCCCCCGCTGATTCAAGATGTTGCTAAATTGATTATTCTGCAAGCGAATCCGACTCTCAAAGTTGAAGATGCTCTCTGCCTCGGCACCACCGGAATTTGCGCCTGCTCCACCAATCACGCGATTGCCCTGAAACACACTGTTGCGAATGGTGACAGTACTGTTGCGAGCAAAAATTGCGCCCCCCAAGCCTGCGCCGCCGCCACCTTGTCCGCCTTGTCCGCCTGCACCACCGATCACATCCACATCGGGTCCCCCGGAGGCACCCTGTGCCCCAGCAGCACCACTTCCCCCTTTTGCCACAGAATTAGACCCAGAACTGCCGCCGCCGCCGAATGTCGCATCCAAAGTGCTGTCGGAAGCGCCGCCGCCCCCGCCCCCACCACCGCCGCCGCCGCCAAAGCCCCCAAAGCCCCCACTGCCGCTACTGCCGCCATTACCTGGCAAACTGCCAATCAAGAA
>JALOOM010000090.1 GCA_025454395.1 Elainella sp. Prado103 | reverse complement strand
GTTATGGCTGTGCGGTTATGGCTGTGCGGTTATGAGTATGCAGTTGTAATTGTGCTGTCATGACCGTGCGGTTGCGACTGTGCCGATCCTGCCCCTAGGAGTTCTGACCATGCAAATTCAGAGCATTCACCACATTGCCATTATCTGTTCGGATTACGATCGATCAAAGCAGTTTTATACCCAGCTTCTCGGCTTGCCGATTATCCGTGAAACTTATCGGGCAGAACGCCAATCCTATAAACTTGATCTACAAGTTGGATCTACCACGGCAATCGAGCTCTTTTCCTTTCCGGAGCCGCCGATGCGCCCCAGCCACCCAGAAGCCTGTGGATTACGCCACCTGGCTTTTTCAGTCGCTGATCTCGATGCCGTAGTGGCCGATCTAACTGGCAAGGGAATTACTTGCGAACCGATTCGTCTCGACCAGCTCACGGGGAAACGCTTTACCTTCTTTGCTGATCCAGATGGGCTACCACTAGAACTGTACGAAGGCTAGCATCAATCCAGAGCAAAGCCTCAAACCGCAACCCAAGTTGGCGATCGGCGCATTAACGATTCGACTTCTTCGCAATCGAGCGGTTTGGCAAAGAAGAAACCCTGGCCATATTCCGCCCCCAAAGCCCGCAGTTGGCGAATCTGTTCTGCCTGTTCTACCCCTTCAGCCACCACATTCATGCCCAAATTATGAGCCAAAGAAACAATGGCCCGGACGATTTCCGCACTTTCTAGATCTGAACTCATCTGGCTAATGAACGATTGATCAATTTTGACGGTATCGATCGGAAAACGGTGTAGATAACTGAGGGAAGAATACCCTGTGCCAAAATCATCAATTAACAGTTGCACCCCCATGGCTTTGAGCTGTTCCAGCATCACTTTGGCCGAATCAGGATTCTCCATAATGGCGCTTTCCGTGATTTCCAGCTTTAAATTGAGTTTAAAATTCTGGCCTTGTAGATCAGGGTGATGCACGAGTTGATGAATTTGCTCAATCAACGTCGCTTGGGAAAATTGCTTCGTAGATAGGTTCACACTCATGGAGAGTGGTGCATGGGGTGAAAATTGTTCTTGCCACTGCCGCAATTGCCGACAAGCCTCGGTGAGAATCCACTGTCCTAGCGGTAGGATCAGGCCCGTATCTTCGGCTAACGGAATAAATTCAGTAGGAGAAATAATTCCGCGTTCAGGGTGATGCCATCGCACTAGGGCTTCAAAACCGCTGATCTGTCCGGTTGCCAGGTTAACGATCGGCTGATACTGGATCCGAAATTCTTGATTTGGCTCTGTGATATTGTCATCACTTGCCGGACTGGAGGGATCGCCCAGGTCATGCCGTAGCGGGCTATTGATCGCACTCAGCAGAGCGCTACTCATGGAAACCGCTCGCCGCAGATCAGTTTCGAGCTGGAGCAGAGCCACGGCGCGTCTATGCATTGCCGTATCAAACAGGGCGTGCCGCGATCGTCCCAGGGTTTTAGCCCGATACATGGCAGTATCTGCATTCCGCAGCAGGTCTTCCGGGCGATCGTCCTCCGCATTCATAGCGATCCCAATGCTGGCGGAAGTGAACACCTCTTGCCCTCCCAAAGGAAAGGGAGCCTGGAGAGCCTGATGAATCCGTTCTGCCAGCGCACAGGCATCTTCCGCTTCGTGAATCCCCTCCAACAGGACAGTAAATTCATCGCCACCCAACCGGGCGATCGTATCGATCGATCGTAAGCAAGCTTCGAGTCGCCGCGCAATGGCAACTAGCAGTTGATCGCCGACAATGTGGCCCAAACTGTCGTTGAGTACCTTAAAGCGATCCAGATCCAAGAATAGTACGGCAAATCGGTAGCCTGGGATCCGTTTACTGCGTTCGATCGCCTGCTGCAAACGATCCATGAATAAAGCCCGATTGGCTAATCCGGTGAGACTATCATGGAGAGCATGGTGAACGAGTTGGTGTTCTGCCTGCTTACGCTCCGTAATATCTGTTTGAGAACCGGCCATGCGATAGGCCTTGCCTTCACTATCCCGTACCGCATAGCCGCGGCTGAGCATCCAGCGATAGGAACCATCCCGATGCCGCATCCGATGTTCAATTTCTAAATGTTGGGTTTGACCTTGCAAATGGGCCGTGATCTGTACCTCTAGCCACTTCAACTCATCCGGATGCACCCGGCTAAACCACTCGCTTGGATGATTGGCCAGTTCGGGTTCCTCGTAGCCCAACATGGCTTTCCAGCGCGGAGAAAAATAAATATGGTTATTGCGTAAATCCCAGTCCCAGAGCCCATCTTTAGCTCCATGAACCGCCAGAGCATACCGTTCCTGACTTTCTCGCAGTGCTTCCTCAAACTGCTTGCGATCGGTCATGTCTAACCCGACAAACACTGCCGCCTGATTCTGGGAGTATTTTTGGGCTGCCAGCAGATAGCTGCGCTCTACACCATCCACCTGGGCCGCAATTTCCACCGTACTGGACTCGACGGGGCTAGAAATAAATTGGCGCACAAAAGTGGCAAAACCAGGACTCGATTCCATAAATCCCAGTTCTTTACCGACAAAATCATCGGGACATAGCTTGAATGTCTCCGCAAGATATTGATTAATTCCTAAATACTTGTAGTCAGCACTGAACCAGGATACGCAACCGGGAACAGCATCAAGCACCGCCTGAAGCTGATCTTTGGCCGCTTGCAACTCCTGCCGCGCCCGTTTCCGATCGCTAATGTCTCGCCCGAAGACAGCTACACCCGTGATCTGATGGTCAGTCTGGATCGGGTTAAATAAAATCTCGATATCAGCCGGTAACCCTGGCCGATCAAAATGCAGCTCAATGGCAAATCGTTCACCGGATAGGGCACGATCGTAGCACTGTTGCCAGGTTGCTTGCTCCGCAAGGGGGAGTGCCATCACCAAATCGAGCCCGGTGCGGAGGGTAACTCCATAAGCTTTCGCAAACTGTTGTCGGCAGGCGGCATTGCAGACAATCAGGCGATAGCGGCGATCAACCGACCAAACCGCATCTAATGTATGCTCAATCAAAGCTGTCAGATTAGCAGCTTGGGAATCAGCGGAGTTTGTCACGTTTAGGGTAGATCGTACTAAGGTGATAGACTCTGGCGCAGACAAGCGACGACGGGGCAAAACCAGGATAGGCAGGTTGACCGCATGTTTTGCCAGGGTATGGGTTAATGCATTCGATTGATCTCTGGAGAGGGAATCAAGGGTGATTACCACATCCCAGGGTTGGTCAGCCAGTGCTATTGCAAAGGATTCCATCGAATCCACCCACTGCCATCCTAGAGGGCAGCCGTTCTCAATCAAAACAGTACGGATACTGGCCGCTTCCTGTGCTGATTGCACAAATACCAGACCTTGACGCAGCGATTGATTCACCGCAGTCTTCTTTTTCACCCTGATTGCAGTCATGACCGAATAATTTAAATGGTGTAGATGGTTAAGCACAAAGATGATGAAATTCTGACAATCTCTCGATTAGACTCGCTGAAGAGTCAACCTATCGAACAGAATGAGCAACTGAATTTAGCAAATGTGTTTAAATGTTTCGATCAGATGGGGGCCTGGACAAAAGGTAGAAATTACGGAGTTGATCAGTAAGTTTACGGAGACATGGAAAGTCATCTCAGTAGATTCACAGAAAAAACTATTAATCGGTATACCGATCGCCCCATCAGACTGCTGATTTAGCGGATTCATGCTTGAAATGAATGACTCATGCTGAAAATCAATGATTGGCATCAGTAGGGATCCATATATCCCTCTCTCAAACCATTCATTTCTCCAACTAGGCAGTTCTCAAGCAGACAATAAACAGGAACTCGAAGCGAGTGGCAGATTGATTTTAAGAAGCTCGGTTTTAAGAAGCTTGGTTTTAAACAGATCATACGCAGTTTGGCGATTTGATCCGGAAAATTTAGCAAAATAGCCGGTTACGATCTCTAATCTTGCGTAACAGCAATCTTGCGCAACCGCAATCTTGCGCAACCACAATCTTGCACAACCACTCTATCTTTGCAAAATCCGCAGGCAATGGCTTTCCCGATCGCGACCCGATTCGCTTGATCGATCGCTAAAAATGAGAGTAGGACATATTTCTTAACATCATGATGGGATGGGATTGAACCCAGAAGATGATTAAATTTTTGTTACAGTTGAGACATTGCTGGACTGCCCTTCTTTTGGCTGAATAACATGCTGCGCCTGGAACACATCAGTAAAATTTATCCGACTGGCGAAGTGCTCAAGGACATCAACTGGGAGGTGAAACCTGGTGAGCGGATCGGTCTAGTAGGAGTGAATGGGGCTGGAAAATCAACGCAGCTCAAAATTATTGCTGGGCAGATTGAACCCACCACAGGAGAAATCATTCGTCCGGCCAGCTTGCATATTGCCTATTTGTCTCAGGAGTTTGAGGTTGAGCCCCAGCGATTGGTGCGGGATGAGCTATGGCGGGCTTTTGGAGAAGCAAACCGGGTGCATGAGGCGCTGACGGACGTGCAGCATCAGATGCAAACTGCCACCCCAGAGGAGCTAGAAGACCTGATCCACCAGCTCGATCGATTGCAGCGACAGTTTGAAGCCTTAGATGGTTATGGCTTAGAAGCACGGATTGAGAAGATTTTGCCTGAACTCGGCTTTGATCCCAAAGATGCTGACAGTTTGGTGGGAGCCTTCAGCGGTGGCTGGCAGATGCGAATGGGGTTAGGTAAAATCTTGCTGCAATCCCCCGATCTGCTACTGCTAGACGAGCCAACCAACCATCTGGATCTGGAGACGATCGAATGGCTGGAAACCTATTTAAAAGGGCTGGCGACCCCCATGGTGATTGTCTCCCATGACCGAGAGTTTCTCGATCGACTCTGCACCCAAGTGGTTGAAACAGAGCGCGGGGTTTCCACCACCTATCTGGGCAACTACAGCGCTTATCTACAGCAGAAAGCCGAGAATCAAGCAGCCCAGCTCAGCACCTACGAACGGCAACAGAAAGAACTCGAGAAACAGCAAGCCTTTGTCGATCGATTTCGGGCTAGCGCCACCCGCAGTACCCAAGCCAAGAGCCGCGAGAAACAGTTAGAAAAAATCGAGCTGGTAGAAGCTCCCACGGGCGGAGTCCGGACTTTACGCTTTCGGTTTCCACCAGCCCCTCGGAGTGGTCGAGAGGTCGTCATTGTCAATGACATGACCCACATGTACGAAGATAAAATTCTGTTCCTGGGTGCCAATCTGCTGATCGAGCGGGGGGATCGGATCGCGATTTTGGGGCCGAATGGAGCCGGTAAATCCACATTGCTGCGGCTATTGATGGGGATCGAAGCTCCCACCGAAGGGCAAATCAAGCTAGGGGATCACAATGTGATTCCGGGCTACTTTGAGCAAAACCAGGCAGAGGCGCTTGATTTGAGCAAAACGGTGATGACCACGATCCATGATGAAGTGCCCGACTGGAAAAATGAAGAAGTTCGTACCTTGTTAGGACGATTTTTGTTTAGCGAAGACACGGTATTCAAAACCGTCAGCACGCTCAGTGGGGGTGAAAAAGCTCGGTTGGCATTGGCCAAAATGTTGCTGCGACCCGCCAACTTACTGATTTTGGATGAGCCCACGAACCACCTGGATATCCCGGCTAAAGAGATGTTGGAAGAAGCGTTACAAAACTATGATGGGACTGCGATTGTCGTTTCCCACGATCGCTACTTCATTTCCCAGGTTGCCAACAAAATCGTTGAAATTCGAGAGGGCGAGCTGAGGCTTTATCGGGGTGATTATCATTATTATTTGGATAAGATTGAAGAAGAAAAAGAACGTGTCCGCTTAGAAGCAATTGAAGCAGAGAAATCAGCAAAAGCGGCTGAAAAACGGGCCAAGCAACGGGAAAAACAGAAGCAGAAACAAGAAGCAAGAAAAGCAAAAGTTTAGCCTCACCAAAGTGATAGAAAATATTAATGAATCAGTTGCCAATCCTCTGTTTTGGGGATCATGCAAATTGAAAGTTTGAATGATATTATTGCTGAGAAATTGCTTATTGAAAGGGCTATTCAAATATGGCGCAAGTGCCAGTCTCTCCGGTTGTACTAATCATCTTAGATGGGTGGGGTTATCGAGAGGAAACCGATGGAAATGCGATCGCGGTTGCCAAAACGCCTGTGATGGATAGCCTCTGGGAGGTGTACCCCAAGACGTTGATTCGGGCTTCTGCCAAAAGCGTCGGATTGCCGGAGGGGCAGATGGGCAACTCCGAAGTCGGTCACCTCAATTTGGGGGCAGGGCGGATTGTTCCCCAAGAGTTGGTGCGAATTTCGGATGCCGTAGAAGATGGCACCTTGCTCAGCAACTCAGCATTGTTGCGGGCTTGTGAAGAGGTGCGGCAGCACAACGGTAAACTCCACCTGATCGGTCTTTGTTCTGAGGGCGGAGTTCATTCTCACCTGAGCCATCTGTCTGGCTTATTAGAACTCGCGAAAGAGCAAAACATTCCTGAAGTTTGCATTCACGCCATTATGGATGGGCGAGACACCAAGCCTACGGATGGTTTGGCCGCAATTCAGCAGCTCGAACAACAGATTGCTGACTTTGGTATCGGTAAAATTGTCACCATTAGCGGCCGTTACTATGCCATGGATCGGGATCGCCGCTGGGATCGGGTGCAGAAGGCATATGATGTGCTGACCCAGGATGGGGATGGAGATGGACGATCGCCCCTGGAACTCCTGCAAGCCTCCTATGAGGCTGGGGTCACCGATGAATTTGTATTGCCCATTCGGGTGGCACCGGGAGCCATTCAGGCAGGGGATGGCATCATTTTCTTTAACTTCCGTCCCGATCGAGCCCGACAGCTAACCCAGGCTTTAGTCGATCCGGCCTTTAAGGGGTTTGAACGATCGCTGATCACTCCCTTAACATTCGTCACTTTCACGCAATATGATCCGGCTTTCCCGGTGCTAGTGGCCTTTGAACCGCAAAACCTGAACAACATTTTAGGACAGGTGATCGCTCAACATGGGTTGCGGCAATTCCGCACGGCAGAAACTGAAAAATATGCGCATGTCACCTATTTCTTTAATGGTGGCATTGAAGACCCGTTTGAAGGGGAAGATCGTCACCTGGTTCCCAGTCCAATGGTAGCGACCTACGATCGGGCTCCTGCCATGTCAGCAGCAGCCGTCACTGATGGAGCCCTAGCTGCGATCGGGCAGGGGATTTATTCAATGGTGGTGATTAACTACGCTAACCCGGACATGGTGGGTCATACGGGTAACCTGGACGCGACGGTGCAGGCGATCGAAGTGGTTGATGCTTGTTTGGGGCGCTTGCTGGAAGGGATCAGTCAAGCTGGTGGCACGGCGATCATCATTGCTGATCACGGGAATGCGGAACTGATGTGGGATGAGCAGGGAAATCCCTGGACGGCCCATACGACCAATCCTGTCCCCTTCATTTTGGTTGAGGGTGAGAAGCGCAAAATCGCTGGCTATGGCACGGATGTCCTCTTGCGACCGGATGGTTGTTTGGCTGATATTGCCCCCACGATCTTGCAAATTCTCGGCTTGCCTCAACCGCCAGAAATGACTGGCCGATCGATGATTCAACCAAGCGAATACGAGGTGCGGGCGAACCGAACGCCGGTGCGTGTTTCTCTCTAACCCACGCCGGTGCTCATTATTTCAGGCAGGGCATTATCTGATCAGTTTGCTGCCTCCTACTGAGATGGGATAGCAATAGGGTATAAATGGAGAGAGGGCAGGTCAGAGCGCGATCGATGCCGGATTCAGTGTGAATTTTCAGGCTGGAAAACCGCAGTTTGCCAGTGGCTTTGCCGTACATTTATTGCGAATGAGTTGATTGCTATGACGTTGACTGGAATTGTGACCATTCTCTGGGCGATCGCTGGAATTGGATTGGTGGTTCTAGTCTTGCTCCACAGTCCAAAAGGAGATGGACTCGGTGGGTTAGGCGGACAAGCCCAATTGTTTACCAGTACTAAAAGTGCTGAAACAACGCTAAACCGCGTCACCTGGACTCTAACCGCCATTTTCATGGGTTTAACAGTGGTATTGAGTGCAGGTTGGCTCAATGCCCCCCCCGTTCCCCCAGCCTAGAGGGGCGGCTGGAGAGCACCTTGAGTTCAACAGGGCTACTTACCTGATCTGCGCTTTGATATCGTGGTGAAGCAACGACGGCACTGGATCCCGCTCCGTCAGTTCTACAGATTCTGGCTATTTCTGATTGCAGTCTTGGCGATCGGACTGTTCCAGCTTGGGACGGGAGGGGTACCCATCAAAGTTGGGGCTATCCCAGTAAGAGTGGCTGAAGCTGAGGTGATCCAGAGCCAGCCTGCACGCCAGCCTGCACGCCAGGAGGTGCAACCGGCATTACCCCCTTTACAAAGCCACCCCCTCCCGGACAGCTTGGTGAATTGGCAGAATCCAGCGGATTCAAGTGATTACTTTGACGCGATCACCCCAACTCCGGTAGGATACCTGGTCTGGTCGCGCTTTCCAATTCAGGTCTATGTGCAGCCTGGAGAAGTGAGGGCAGAAACCGCAGTTTTGGCCGATGATCATCCAGCCCAGCTCTGGGATGAAGCCGTGCAGCAAGCTATCCAGGAATGGAATCTGTACTTACCGCTAGCCCTGACCTCAACGGCAGACCAGGCAGATATTATTATTCTCCGAGCAGCTCCGCCGCTGCAATCGATCCGTCCAGGTCACGAGCCTCTGGTAGATCGGCTCCCTCGGGTGCGATCGGCCGAATCTCGCTACGAAATTTTGCTGCGGCATCCTGCCCCACCAGCCGCTGCTCCACCGACTTTAATACACCGCTTCACCCTGCATATCACGCCAAACCAAACCCCAGCCTACACACTGGCAACTGCTCGTCATGAGCTTGGGCATGCTTTAGGAATTTGGGGACATAGCCCGATCGCCAGTGACTCCCTATATTTCGCTCAGGTTGGCAATCCAGCACCTATTTCCAGTCGGGATGTGAATACCCTGAAGCGGATTTATCAGCAACCGACACGGCTGGGTTGGGCTTTGACCCATGCGATCCAACCTAGCAGTGAAGCGACTCAGCCCCTCCCAACTGAGAATCTGCCCAACTGAGAATTTGCCCAACTGAGAAGTCCCGAAATTGCGCAATGATGAGTTTGATGGATCGATAGTCCAAGCTAATTTACCCTGCTCAATGCGAGCAACATTTGCCATGTCTTCTACTAATCCTCAACTGATGCTCAACTTGCCGGAAGGATCAGTTTCCTTTCGCTTTACTCTTGAAGCAGCCTATGAGTTGCAAACAGCGATCACCGGCTTAATGGAGCATCTCAAAACAGCCGTTGCTCAAGGTGGTACTGCCCAGAAACCAACCCCTCAGAAACCCATGGAATATTGCTACACTGGCGAGATCTTTCTAGAGGTTTTTTGCAATCCGAATATCTGGTCAAGTCCCTTTGCAGCGAAGGCACTGATCACGCTACGGGACGATCGCATTCGTCTGAGCACCGAAACCACCCTGACTCACCTAGTAGAAGATCTCAACCAATTTGTGGAGCAGTACGGCTAAATTCAACCCTCTGACGAAACATTGACAGATCTGGAATAAATCTGGTGAGATAGGGGCAAGAGTCACTTATTGCCTCGAAAGTAACCCGTTGTCTCGAAAGTAACCCGTTGTCTCAAGAGTAACCTGTTATCTTAAAAGCAATCTGCTGCCTCGAGGGTCGCTGGTTGTCTCGAAAGTAACCCGTTGTCTCAAGAGTAACCTGTTGTCTCGAGGGTCACTGGTTGTCTCGAAAGTAACCTGTTATCTTAAAAGCAACCTGTAAAGCAACCTGTTGTCTATCGCCCGCTCTGCTGTAAACATCATGAATTCTGACACTCTGAATCAGCTTTTGCAAAAGGGATTTCGCGTCACCCTAGGCGCAACGGCAACCTTGATTGAAACGCTGCAAAATCCCCAGAGCCGTGAAGCCAATTTATCAAAGCTGACCAGTGAATTGAGCCAGCTTGCAGAAGTTTGGGAAGCCAAAGGTGCAACCACGGAGGTAGAGGCTCGCAATTTTGTCAATAACCTGTGGCAGCAACGGGATGCTTCCCCGTCTTCTGTGGATACTACCGCCATTCCTGTGCCACCTTCCGGGATCCAGCAAGACTTAGAAGAGTTAACGAGTCAGATTGCTCAGATTCGGGCCGAAATTGAAAAACTACGAGCGGATGATCACTCGTAGTTGATACTCATGGGGATTGATGATGGAAAACCTTCGCTTCAGTCAATCCGTGAATGTAGGGTCAATTTTAGATTAGTCGTTGTCCCAATCTTCGCGGCCGAGTAAATCGCCGATCCGATCGCGTAGCAAGAATTCGTGATCTTCCAGCACACATTCGACTCCAGCCCATTCGCGTGCTGGGATATGTTGGCACAGCACATAAATTGGTTGATTCCGACTCACAATCCCTCTTTGAACCAGATGGGCTGCTTCGTCTCTTAGTAAGGTCATAGAATATTGGACGGATTGAATCATGACTCACCCTCGGTTTTAGGAGTTTAAAGTTGGAATAAATGCAGCGACGAACAAGCATCGCGGTGGCGGTGAATAAAGTCGCAAAATTTCGATCGAAATGAAAGCTCTAGCGCGCAAGTTAATAAATCGAGGTCGATTGTTGTTAGGTAGAGATCAGAAACGGAAAACTTGTAATCAGCTATACTGAATGTTTTCTATTTTCACGCTACTGCCTAACTGATCATATTAATAAATGTTGCGAAAGTCATCAAATTCTGATGCTAAATTCGACCGCTTCACAGATTTTTCACTGTTTTAATGTCAACTGAGCACAGGGAACGCAGAATATACGCCGCCTCATCTATCTTTAGACTAGAACGGTTTGCCATCCTCATAGGCATATCCTGAGTATTCTTTAGAATTTTGCAAGATTTCTTAGTCTTCCCTTATTGTTCTGTTAACTTATTTTTGACCTGGCAATTCGCGCCTTTTCGATCGATTTGCTGAAATTAGACTCGCCAAGATCGATTTGCTGGGGTCGGCTCCCGATTTGGTTTTGGTGATGCTATAGCAGGGCTGATCGGTAAGCGGTTGGTTGAGATCGCTGCTCGGCTTGAGGCTGTTGAACCAGTTCTATGGCAAATTCGATCGCCGCAGAGAAACTAGAAGCATCCGCAATGCCTTTGCCAGCAATATCAAAAGCAGTACCATGATCGGGAGAAGTACGGACAAAGGGCAGCCCGATCGTTGTATTGACCGCTCGATCAAACGCCATCAATTTGACGGGAATGAGTCCTTGATCGTGATAAAGCGCCAAATAGGCATCCTGCCCATCGGGATGGTTCGGCTGATTTGCCTGCAGGGAAGGGATCGATTTTGTCTGATCAGCGAATCGATGGTGCCCCAGCCCGTACCAAGCTTGACCGGGTGCGACCCAGAGCGTATCTGGTGGCACCGGCCCCTGCAATTGCACTTGCGGAAACCGATCGCCCATTTCAGCCAACCAGGCAATCAGCCAATCCTGCTCCTCTCGTCCTAGTTGTCCCTGCTCGCCGCTATGGGGATTCAGACCCGCAATCGCAATGCGCGGCTGAGCAATACCAAAGTCTTGCTGCAAACAATCGATCAGCAACGACAGCTTGCGAGTCATCAATTCTGGGGTCAAAGCTTGAGGAACCTGAGCCAAAGGAATATGAGTGGTGGCCAACAAGGTGCGGAGAACCCAACCCGTATGGGGCGATCGAGCAACGAATAACATCCCAAATCGCTCAGTGCTAGACCGTTCCGCCAATAGCTCCGTCTGACCAGGGTAAAAATGCCCTGCGGCCTGCCAGGCTGATTTAGCAATCGGTGCAGTCACAATCCCCTGAAACTGTCCTGCCAGGGTCTGATCGATCGCCGCCTGCAAAAATCGAAAGCTAGCTTCCCCACTCGCCGCATTGCCCCGACCCAGTTGAATTTGCTGGCGTAGATTGCTTGAGAGGGGCACTTCTAACACCTCCAGGTCTTCTGGATTAGCCAGTTGGGAGCGCTCGCTCGGCGATAAAACCTGGCAGAGTTGAGTATAGGTTTGCTGTAAAAGAGTTCGATCCCCCACCAGCCCAAAATTGCAGCTTGTCCAGGGCTGATGCAGGGATTTCAAGATCACTTCAATGCCAATACCCGCCGGATCACCGAGCGGGATCGCCAGTTTCGGAGAAGGAGAGCTATTGCAATTCATGTCAGATTGGCAACCAACTGTTTTAAGATCAAAAGGGGTGTGAATGGCTGGATGTCGATCCACCGCTACCGCACCTAAGCTTAGCTTCTGGGCTTAACTTCCGGGCTCATTTCTTGTTGTTTACACTGAGGAGAATCAAATCGCATGGGCGGCGAAATTTTTAATGCAGCATTTTTGTCCTTCAGCCTAATTCTGGTCGGGTTAGGAATCGGTTTTCTGATGCTGAAACTTCAAGGCGGCGAAGAATAGGCAAATCGGCTCTCTGCGAAAGTTAGTCGGGTTCATCCAAATGCTCGGCAACTTCGCGGTAGAGATTCAAAACATGGCTGTCTTTCAGATAGTAGAAGACATTTCGCCCTTGCTTGCGGTAACTCACAAGCCGCATCGTGCGCAGAGTTCGGAGTTGATGAGATACTGCTGATTCCGTCATTCTGACTACGGCTGCGAGGTCGCATACACACAACTCCTGCTCTGCCAACGCTGACAAAATTCGGAGGCGATTCGCATCGCCTAGAAGACTAAAAAACTCGGCCATCCGCTGAGCCTTCTCAACACCAAGAATGTCTTGATGCAGTTGGCGAACCTGATCAAGATCAACAGGATGCTGCACCTCACAACCTGGAGCGACGGAGCTAGGGAGAGGAAGGGAATTCATGGTCTATGCCTGCACTGCACAACGAGCAAAATAGTACGCAAAATGATCCAGCCATCGATCGTCACGTCAAATGGTCAGGGGATTTTACCGACGATCGCATGGGTGCGCATCGGGGTTGAACTGAGTGGATCCCCTCATTCTTTAAGCGTAACAAGTTTTGGCAGAGGCAGCTTTAGATCTCAACTGCTTTTTGCAGGCACAGACTTGACCTATTGGAATCCTTGGGCTAGTGCCGCAGGCTCCTGAATTTTCAGGCAAGATTTCAAAACCCAATCCAAAGTCTGGAGAAAGGGATCCGTTTTGGGCTATCTTAAAACTAAGAAAATTAATAAATTGTTACGGAATCCCTCATGAACTTACTAATTGTCGGTGCTACCGGGACTTTAGGCAGACAGATCACCCGTCGCGCCCTGGATGAGGGATACAAGGTGCGTTGTTTGGTGCGGAGTCTCCGAAAAGCCGCGTTTTTGAAGGAATGGGGCGCGGAGCTGGTGCAAGGCGATCTGTGTGACGCAGAGACATTGCCGCCAGCGCTAGCAGGGATCACTGCGGTGATCGATGCTGCAACGACTCGCCCCACCGACTCGCTGAGTATCCGCAAGGTCGATTGGGACGGCAAAGTCAAGCTGATTCAAGCGGCTCAATCAGCAGGCGTTGAGCGCTATATTTTCTTCTCAATCCTGGATGCTGAGAAATATCCGGATGTGCCGCTCATGGATATCAAGCACTGCACTGAAAAATTCTTGGCTGAATCCGGGCTAAACTATACGATTTTGCGGCCTTGTGGTTTCATGCAGGGGCTGATCGGACAATATGCCATCCCCACGCTGGAAAAGCAAGCCATTTGGGTGATGGGCGACAGTGCGGCGATCGCTTACATGGATACTCAAGATATTGCTCGTTTTGCCATTGCAGCCTTGAATAATCCGGCAACTGTGAACCAAACCTATCCAGTCGTCGGAGCTAAAGCTTGGGGTGCCTACGAAATTATTCGACTTTGTGAGCGGATGTCGGGTCGGGAAGCCAAAATTTCGCGGATGCCGATTGGGTTGCTGAGAGCCGTCCAGAAAACAGCGCGATTTTTCCAGTGGGGCTGGAATTTAGCCGATCGACTGGCTTTTACCGAGGTGATTGCTTCAGGTCGGCCGCTCACAGCAGACATGACGGAGACTTATAAGACCTTTGGCATTGATCCCCAGGAAATTACCACCCTCGAGGACTATATGCAGGAATACTTCAGCCGCATTATGAAAAAGCTGAAGGAACTGGAATACGAGCGGGAAAAAGCCAAAGAGAAAGCGCGCAAAAAGCGCAGTCCTTTCAAATCAGCCCGTACTTCATCCGCAGAAAAGTCATCAGAGTGAGACAGCAGAGGCAGTGATAGCGGTGGAACAACGAAGGAGCTAGCCGAGAAGCGGAGTTGACTCAGCTCAAACAAGCTCCTTCCGCACTCATCCTGGCTCGTTCCAGGGAACTGTTCTATTGCACTGCCTCAGTTCGATTGCCGATCGTCTGGGCTTGGTTAAGGTACATGGCTCGCAAAACCAGAGCTGGATCGACCCAGTTTTCGTCGTACTTTAAGCCCCAGTGGAGATGGGGGCCGGTCGTGCGTCCGGTCATGCCAACCCGGCCAATCCGACTGCCAGCGACGATCGCTTGGTTTTCCCAAATTTGAATGCCACCCGATCGATCGATCATGTAGCGTTTGCCGTTCTCAGTTTCAACATGTCCCTGCATGTGGCAATAGATATGCAACCAAGAGCCAGACTCAACCACCACTGAGGTGCCACAATTGCTGTCATCGGAGACTTCTACCACTTTTCCTGACCACCAGTTGCGAATGTAGCTGCCTTCAGGAGCAGCCATATCTAAGCCATAGTGGAACTCTTGGCTATAGCCACCCGTGGGAGAAGAACGGTAACCAAAGGGTGAAGTGTAGGCTTGAAAGTTCTCAACGGGAAACGATGCCCCTGTCCAGGTAGTAGCTGCAACTTGGTTGGGGGTAATTTCAGCCACTTTTTGGGCACTCACACCCGTATTGATCGCTAGTTTAGCGTGCTGGGGCTTTGTCGCTTCAGTCGTTTGAGATGAGGAACCTGAATGGGTCACAGAGGAACTGGAGGGTGGGTTACTGGATGGACGGTTGTCCGGATCTCGCTTGAGAGGATCAGTCTTCCGTTCAGCCGAACCAGGCAGCTCTAAGCCTGGGATAACGGGAGGTGCAATCTGACTGGGCTCTGAACGGTCAGATTCAGATGGTGTAGGGGTTTGCAGGTTGATGGCACTCACCCGATCCTGCCCGGCTTCAATAGCAGCGACACAACCAAGGCAAAGACTAGCCCAGAAGCAGAGTTTGGCGAAGCGTCGGATCAGCGTGGTGGACTGGTTCGGCATCATACACAAAGGCAGAAAGCACAAAGGCAGAAAGTGAGCTGGCTCAATGAACGTTGCCAAACTCAAGCGGTAAAGTACCTCAGGAGTGGCGAGATCAGCAGAGTATAGTTGAGTCAGCAAACCATCATAGCAGTTCAGAGTTTCATCAGCACCGGCGATCTAGCTGACCTAACTATTTTTTCTCTGCGGATAATATTCAAGGATACTGAAGAATTGAGAGATGGGATCGTTGGAATTTGAGCAATTTCAGCCGATGAGCGTGAGCCGATGAGCGTGATCAGTCAAGCGCTCAGTTAATGCGAGATGAATTAGGCGAGATGAATTAGGCGAGATGAATTAGGCGAGATGAATTAGGCGATTGAGCCAACCTGTCACAAATTATGCAAGCAAGTTTGAATTTTCGCTGGATAATCAAGACTATGGCATGATTGAGGCAGTCTTGCGTAAATCACCGATCTGGCTGAAAAAACTGGGCAGACGTGATGCAGTTAGCAAAACACTGGCATGATTCGTTCATACGATGAATCAACCTCGTGACGAGTTCTACATTAGTATCAATACTAAGTATCAATACTAGCGATCGGCATGGAGGTAATTTACTCATTCGTCTGATTAGTAGTAGTAATAGATTACGAAACGCAAAAGCAAGAGGCAGGTGCAATAAATAGGGTGCACTGTTTAGCCGTTGCTAGCATCAGGGTTAGAACCTGGTGTTGATTCTCGATCGATGTCTACAGGCCTCTTTGTCTCCCGGATTCAGTCATGGTTCCTGCTCTTCCTCCCAACAGCATGTTGGCCGATTTCTCGATCGTGACCCACAAAGGTGAGTTAACCAATCGGGTTCGAGATTTACCAATTGATCAGTTTCGCCAATTATTAGAGCAAATCACGCGGGAATTTAAGCATTTTCTGCGGGCGATTGATCTGATCAATAACGATGAACTAGAAATTTTGTTAGAGCAAGTGCTAGAAGCCCTCACCTTTAAGATTGGGCAGGTGCTGCGGGCCGATCGCACCACCATTTTTCTTATTGACGAGGAAAAAGGGCAACTCTGGTCAAAAATTGCTCAGTCTGGATCGGCCCGCACGCTCGAAATTCGGCTGCCGCTCAGTGCTGGGATCGCTGGCCATGTAGCGATGACAGGTGAAGGCTTGAATATTCCGGATGCCTACAGTCATCCTTTATTTAATCGTGATATCGATCGGCAGACCGGCTACCAAACCCGCAATATTCTCTGTATGCCGATCCTAGATACCAAGGCTCAGGTGGTTGCCGTCGTGCAACTGTTGAATAAAGCCGGTGATCTGGCCTTTGATCGATCGGATGAGCAGTTATTTCAAGAATTTGCCGATTCCATGGGCATCATTCTAGAAAGCTGTAACTCGTTCTATATTGCGGCCCGTAACCAACGGGGAGTTGCTTCCTTGCTGAAGGCCACGGCCTATTTGGGGCAAAGCCTGAATCTGGAAAAAACTCTGCAAGCCGTCATGAATGAAGCACGAGACTTGATGAAGGCTGATCGGAGTACGCTGTTTCTACTCGATCGCGATCGACGAGAGTTATGGTCGAAAGTGGCAACGGCTGATGGACAGGAGACAGTCGAAATTCGCATTGCGGCCGATCGCGGGATCGCGGGCTATGTGGCTTCTACGGGACAATCTCTCAACATTCCGGATGCCTATGAAGATCCACGCTTTGATCCAACGATCGATCAGCGAACGGGCTATCAAACTCGCACGATTCTCTGTATGCCGGTGTATAACTCGGCGGAGCACTTGATCGGCGTGACTCAACTGATCAACAAACAGCAAGGTTGTTTTACCGCATCTGACGAAGAGTTTATGCGAGCGTTCAATATTCAGGCTGGGATCGCTCTCGAAAATGCCCAATTGTTTGAGCGGGTCATGTTGGAGCAGCAATATCAAAAAGATGTTTTGCAGAGCCTTTCGGATGCTGTGATATCGACTGACATGAGTGGCAATATTGTCACCATCAACGATGCAGCACTGCAACTGTTAGGCTGTTCTGAAGCGAAAAGCGACCCCGAACGCAGACAGGAATTAACCCAGCATTTAATTGGCCGTCCGGTCTGGGAAATTACGCCGATCGATATGCTGCAAATGCGGGTTGAAGATAGCCTCCATAATGCGACTCGGTGCTATGTGCCAGAGCAAAGTCTAGTTTTCTCTACGTCTAATCCATCAGATTTACAACAGATCGTTGAACGCAGCATCAATTTAACCGTAACACCCTTAACGAATCCATCTGGTAAAGTCAGAGGTTGTTTAGTGGTATTAGAAGATATCAGTCAGGAAAAGCGGATGAAGACAACCCTCTATCGCTATATGACACCCGGTGTAGCAGAGCAGGTGATGGCTTTAGGCGATGATGCGTTGATGATTGGTGAACGTAAAGATGTCTCCATTTTATTTGCAGATATTCGTGGCTATACATCTCTGACAGAGAAGATGGAAGCTGCCGAAGTGGTGGCGCTGCTCAACAACTATTTTGAAACGATGGTAGAGGCCGTTTTCAATTTTGATGGAACGCTAGATAAATTTATCGGTGACGCATTGATGGCGGTTTTTGGAGCACCTCTGCCGATCGAAAATCATGGTTGGATGGCTGTGCAGTCTGCGCTTGATATGCGGCAACGCTTAGCCGAATTTAACCAAGTTTATCGATCGGCAGCCGACCCGATCCGCATTGGTATTGGCATCAGTTCTGGTGAAGTCGTTTCTGGCAATATTGGTTCCCAAAAACGGATGGATTACACGGTGATTGGGGATGGGGTAGATATTAGCTCCCGTTTAGAAGGAGCTACCAAGGAATATGGCTGTGATATTATTTTGAGCGAGTATACCTATCAGTATTGTGCCGATCGGGTGTGGGTACGGGAACTCGATCGGGTCTGTGTCAAGGGTAAAACGAAACCGATTGCAATCTATGAATTAGTGGGCGATCGGAGTGCATCACTCAGCCCGGAAACCACACAATTTATTGAAATCTACCAGGCGGGCCGAGCCGCTTACCTCAACCAGGAGTTCAAGCAAGCCGTACAAATTTTTGAAGCGGCACAGCAACTCCGACCGACCGACCGATCTGTGGCGCTACAACTCAAGCGGGCAACTGAATTATATTTACAACCCCCTGGATCTCAATGGGACGGAGTATATATGTTGCAGACCAAATGAATGAGATAACAGAATATACATAGCATGAATCACTGTATATTTACACTGTGGTTTACACTGTGGTTTACACACCTATAGTATAGGAATAGTATGGGATAACAAAATCTGGATTATCTTTACTGCAAACCAACTCAAAGAAATTGTATTACTGCCAGCCATGGTGCAGCCAGCTACCTTCGAATAATCCCCGCACCGATCGGTTGATCGATCGGGCCAGTTGAATGTGAGGCTCATCCGGTTCCACCGGTAGAATCGTGGCTGGATGACCGATTCCAAGTTGGTGAATTACCTGGTTTGCCGCTTCCAGCCCGGTCACATAGGCTTTTTCCTGCGACCAAGAACCATGGCGATTGATGATCCAATCTCCACTCATCCAGACATTCGCGATCGGGGTTTGGGCAGGCAACATGGATGCATAACTCCCAGGTGAAAAATGAGTCACGGCTCGTGACAACCGTACCACACTGGCATCGATCACCTGTGCTGCACCAAAATCAGGAATGCACCTGGTGAGATCGCGCTGCACTTTGGCAATGATCTGCTCATCAGACAGGGGTAAAAGCTGATTGGCGTGGTAGAAATCGGCTTCGATCACACTGCCTGGCTCCGGCTGCCACTCGTCATGCAAAGCATTCAGATCAAAGAAAGTCCAGCCCGTGGTGGCATCGAAACCAAAGCAGGCATTGGAGGGCAGGGGAACCGGAACGGGGCGATCGAACCAGAGTCTGGTTGCCAACACATCCACTGCATTCAAATTCAGCAGTTGACAAAATTCCGGGAATTGCCGCAAACAGCTCTGACCGACAATTTTTTGCATGCCGCTCACCCCCACGCCAAAAATGACGGCATCGGCTTCAAAGGCTTCTTCACCACAGATTACCCGTGTGGCTTGCGGTTTGCCCGCTACCGTCTCCAGTTGTAGATCCGTCACCCGCCGCTGGGTTAAGACTCGCCCGCCCGCTTGCTCAATGCGCTCCACCCAAGGTCGAAAAATTTGCTCGCCCACGGTGCCCCGACACCAAACCACATCGAAATTCGGCTGATGCGCCAAAATGAAATAGTAAAGCATCCCCAAGGCAGCAGCGGCTGAACATTGCTCGCCTGGAGCAAAGAGCCCAACAAGCAGCATCGGTTCAAATGCCTCTTTATACAGCCGCATTGATACCCCAAACTGCTTGAACAACTCACGGGCTGTCATGGGATCGTACTGTCGCCAAGCCGCATCAGAATTGTCGAAATCGATGACGGCATAGAGCAGCGGCAGGGCAGAAAGTCGATCGGCCAACGGCAAGCGATAAAAGCGAGTGTACAGAAAGGTACCTAGTGGGGTCGGGAGCCAGGGTTCCTGCTGAAAGATCGGTGATTCAACTTCCAGACCCGCCGGGGAGTATTGCGACGATCGCGTCCAGGGTGTAAATGGCTGTAAGCCCAACTGATTGACCAGGCTAAAAATATTGCGATAGGGATACCAAAACCCATGAATGCCCGCTTCGATCGATCGGCCACCCGGCGTTTTCCACCCCGCTACCAAGCCGCCCGGATAGGCTCCCGCTTCCAACAAAGTGACCTCATAGCCCTGCTGCGCCAGATGATAAGTGGCACCGAGCCCAGCCCAGCCTGCCCCTACGACGACGACTCGCGAACGCTGGGATCCAGTTGCACGATCGATCATGTTTTTCTCCCCAAATCACCACTCCATTCTTCATTTTGGCATTGGCAGCTTGGCATTGGCAGCTTGGCATTGGAAGTTTGGTATTGGCAGCTTAGCATTGAAGCAGCAGAACCCATGGAGAGCTTCACCTTATTTGCAGACCCCGGATTTGCAGACCCTGGATTTGCAGACCCCGGTTTCAAGACGATCCCAAATCCGCTAAAGTAAATAACCTGATTGACTGACAAATCTTTTCCCCTCATCCCTAAATCCCTTCTCCCACTAGGGGCGAAGGGACTTGCAATCAAATCCTGGTTCGAAAGCCCCTC
>JALOOM010000089.1 GCA_025454395.1 Elainella sp. Prado103 | reverse complement strand
GTCTACTGCCAGATGCCTAGTCCTGAGTTACGCTTTCCTGTTTAGTTTCAACGGATTCCTCTAGTATCGACACCTCTGGGCAATGCCTGGGGGTGTTTTTGTCGCGCTATATAATTGCTGCTCGAACGTCACGATCGGATAGGAAACAACACAAGTTGCCGTTGATCAAATAAGTTGATCGAATAACAAGTATCCAGGTAGGCATTCAATCAGACGTAGGGCGGCATCTTCCCTGCCAACAGATAGGCTACCTCGCGCGAGGGAAAAACAGCCAAGGGCAAAAGCGCAAGAGGGAAAAGGGCTAAGAAGTCCAGGGAGAAACGCAGACAACCCGAAACCCGTTGTTATTGCCGAGGACACCAGGGTAGTCACGGTTACGAATGGCAGAGCAACGTTGATCAGGCTACCGTCTTGCTCAACATGTAAAGCGATATGGATTTGCCGCGCTGCCACATTCGGTAACTGCAAAAATTCGGACTCAGCGAACTGCCAATGTTGATTAACCCAGGTATCCAGAACCCGATCGCGGTATTTGAAAAATCGCACGAGTCCGAGTGGTATTTTCCAGCTTGTCCCCGGAATTGGCAGATCTTGGGTCGGCAGCTTGAGCAACCACAGCGGCTATAACCACCACACTCCGCCATAAGCAGCGACGATTGCCTGCTTTTGCCAAATCTGGGCTAGCTGTTCGGGCAGGGTGGTCGGAGCGGGTTCAGTAGCGGCTGACGAGGCAGGGGGAGAAGAGGCTGAGGGAGAGGCTGAAGGAGAGCCTGTCGGAGAAACCACGGGAGAGGTTGAAGCAGTCGGTGTAGCAGTCGGTGTAACAGTCGGTGTAGCAGTCGGTGTAGCAGAGATCTGCGCCAGGGCAGGTGCGATCGGTTCACCTGACAAGATCGAGAGGGTATGAAGACTGAACAGTAGGATCTGGAGGGGACGAGGAACAGCGATCGGCATTGGGGGGCTCTGGTAGGAACTGTCACTAGCTAATAGCATTAAACAGCAGAAAATCTGTTTTTACGGATTTCATCTCAACCCTCTGGAATCACCCGCTGCGGCATCGACTCGATCGCCAGACTCACGGGTTGATCGCTTGGGTTGATCGGTTTAGTCAAAAACTTGGGCATCCTACAATTTGCTGCTGGGTGTGGATCAATTCATCCCGTGATATTGCTGAATTCATTCACTGCAATGCCCTTTTTATACTTTGCTTATCTCAGCCCCAATGTCCTAGCCCAATTCCCTGCCCCAACATCAGTTTGGCTAATGCTGTCCCTCACTCGCTCCGTCGCTGATTCGACCCGTCACTGATTCGATCTATCGCTGACTCGACCCGTCACTGATTCGACCCGTCACTGATTCGACCCGTCACTGACTCGACCCGTCACTGACTCGACCCGTCACTGACTCGACCCGTCACTGATTCGATCGACTCCATTAAATTTCTCGATCACAACACAGCCAATTTTCTCTGTATATAGTTAAATTTCATAAGGGGCAATCTACTCTACTGCTAGCGGAATCAAACGGGCACTTGCCCAAACACTCTACTAGACTTCGATCGCCCTCTGTGCCCTGTCCCCCTCAACTCCTGCCGTCATTGCAGCCTGGACTGACTTACCATGGCCAACACGATTCCCGTTGAAAACTTTGCCCAGTTGCGCGATGCGATCAATAACGCAGCGAATGGCGACATCATCAACATCACGGCATCTCAGATTGTGCTGACTGAGGCGCTACCCGTTATTAATAAAGACTTGACCTTCACCAGCACTTCCGGCGCAACGTTGCGATCGAATGGCAATGTCCGGGTGTTGACGGTCGGGGGCGGCAATGTGACAATGCGCAACCTGACGATCGCCGATGGGATCGCGAGAGGCACGACGGGAACTACGGGCGGCAATGGGGCTGCGGGTCAGGGGGGCGGGCTGCTGATCAATGGCGGCAATGTCACCTTGATCAACATGACCTTCCGCAACAATCAGGCGATCGGCGGCAATGGCGGCAATAATCCGGCAGGCGTAGGCGGCAACGGCGGCGATGGGCAAGGTGGGGCTATCTATGTGCGGGGCAACAGCACGCTTCGGATCAACAACACCTCGTTTGAACAAAACAAAGCCGTGGCAGGGAATCGCGGCACAGGAGCCACCCCAGGCGCGTCTGGGAAGAGTCAGGGGGGTGGTCTCTACATCGAAGCGGGAAGTGTGCTGGCAGAAGGTAGTCCTGGCTTTAGCAACAATGAGGCTACGCAGGGGCGTGATCGTTTCGAGCTGGTGCCCAATAGCTATCAGGAGTTGCTCAAACCCCTGGTGGCTTCAATTCGGCGGGTCGATCGGCTCACAAATGAAACGGCAGCTCTGAATGGCAGCCTGCAATATGAAGTGGAATTCACCCAGGATGTGGTGGGCGTAGATGTTGGCGATTTCATCGCGATCAACAATGTAGACAGTGATTTTAGTAGCGTCGTCACGGCGGTTACGGCGGTTCCGGGGAGTGCCCGACGTTATCTAGTCGATATCAAAATTGACCCGATCCAGGGCACTGAGGGGCTGACGGGTACAGTTCGGCTGGATTTGCGAGACAACGATACCGTCAACAGCATCGGCACGGCACCGCGGATTGTGCCATTGGGGGGAACAGGAGCGGACAACGGAGACTTTTCTGGCGAAACCTATAACATCAACCGTACGCCGCCCACCGCCGTGATTGAGCGGAAAAATGCGGCTGCTCAACTCACTGCCCAGTCCACGGTTTTTTATACGGTTCGCTTTTCGGAAGCGGTGCGCAATGTCGGCGTTGATGATTTCCAGTTGGTGACCAGCAGCGGCATTACCAATGCTCAAATTACCACGATCACGAAGCTGAATGACTTCAATTACGAAGTCGCAGTCTCCACAGGCAATGGCAATGGAACTGTCGGGCTGAATGTCATAGATAACGATTCCATTCTCAATCCGCTCGATGTCCCCCTGGGTGGGGTGGGCACAGGCAATGGGAATGTAACTGGCCCAACCTTCACGATCGATAAAACCTCGCCGCAGGTCAGTTCGATCGATCGCCTTGGCAATAGTCCCACCGGCGATGCTGTGGTGAATTTTCAGGTTGCTTTCACCCAAGATGTGGGGGGGGTGTCGTCGGAAGACTTTGTTGTGGCAGGGAGCAGCGGCATTCAGGGTGCCAGTGTTCTTACCGTGACTCCGATCGATCGCCGCACCTACACCGTTGCCGTGAACACGGGCAGTGGCGATGGCAGTGTCGGGCTGAATCTGGTTGATAACGACACCATCCGCAACGACTTAGGGGTCGCCCTGGGGGGCAGCGGGAATGGCAACGGGAATGCCACCGGCCCTCTGTTTTCGGTGCTGAAAAGCTCCCCCTTTGTCACAGGCATTAACCTGGCTTCCGCCAATCCCACTGCTGCTGGCAGCGTGACTTTCACAGTCAACTTCAGTCAGGATGTGCGGGGAGTCGATCGGGAAGATTTTCGCTCGGTCGGCGCAGGCTTAACCAATTTTGGCATCTCTTCGGTGTCGGGGAGCGGCAAAACCTATTCAGTGGTGGTCAATACCGGGAATGGGAGCGGTTCGCTGGGACTCAATCTGGTTGATAATGACTCGATCGTCAACAGCATCAACCGCCCTCTGGGAGGTGCCGGAGTTGGCAATGGCAATTTCACGGGGCAAGCCTATACCATCAACAAAACGCCCCCGCGAGCGATCGCCATTAACCGCTTAGAATCTAGCCCCACCAATGCCGGAGTCGTCAACTTTACCGTCAGTTTTAATGAGGCGGTGACTCGCGTTGATGCATCCGACTTTGCTTTGAGCACTCAGGGTTTAACCGGGGCAGGCATTAGCTCAGTGGTGCGGGTCAACGATACTTTTTATGCGGTGGCGGTGAATACGGGCAGTGGGGAAGGCACGTTGCGGCTGTCTCTGGTGGATAACGATTCAATTATCAACGGGCTGGGGTTACCCTTGGGTGGGGCAGGTGCAAACAATGGTAATTTGCAAGGGGAAGCCTACGCGATCGATCGGACTGCCCCGATCGGGGATATGGTGGATGTGGCTCCCGATCCGCGTCGCGATAAAGTTGATGCGATCACCTTGCAATTTAATGAAGCCGTACGGGGTCTTGATGTTGGCGATCTGCGGCTGACTAGGGATGGCAAGGCGGTTTCGTTAGATCGGGCGACCATTGCCAGTGCCGATGGCATCACCTGGATTTTGAGTAATCTGCAACGGCTGACGAATAAGCGCGGCAACTATGCGCTGACTCTGGCTCCCAGTGGTAGTGGCATTACCGATCTAGCAGGCAATGCTTTAACCACCAGCCTGAGCGAACAATGGGGCAATCTGGTGAATGTTGAAGTCTGTGCTCCAGGAATTCGCAAGCGGGGTTCTAAGGGAGCCAATCGGCTCCAAGGGACGGAAAATAGCGATGTGCTGTTGGGATTAGCCGGTAATGATACGCTGTTGGGGCAAGACTGTCGCGATCGACTGGAAGGCGATGAGGGGAACGATCGACTCATCGGTGGCGCAGGACGGGATCTACTGCTGGGGCAGGCGGGGGATGATTTGCTGAATGGCGGACTGGATCAAGATACCTTAAATGGGGGTGCAGGTGCCGATCGGTATGTTTATTCCGGTATTAACCAAAATGCCGCCCTGGAAAACTCCCTTGCTGAGGCTCCCGATCGAATCAAAGGCTTCAGGTTTAGCCAGGACGATCGGATCCAGCTCGATTACGATAACAATCTCAAGCGCAGCAACCGCCCCAATGGACTCTTCAATGCCGGGGAAGTTAGAGGCGGCAACCTGGTAAAAGCAGCGCAGAATGCCTACCGCGATTCTGACCAAACCACAGACGGCAACCAACGACTGGATAAAAATGCGGCCGTGTTTTTTGAATGGCGAGGTGCTACCTATCTTTCCGTCAACGATCGCGATCGGGGCTTTTCAGCCAGCCGAGATTTGATCGTGAATATCTCAGGCATCCAGTTGCGATCCGGAGATGCGGATGCCGGTCGCTTGAATGTCAATGATTACTTTATCTAAGGCTTTGCAGTTTTAAGTTCTGCTGGGTTAAATCTGCCAGGTTAAATCTGCCGGGTTAAATCTGCCAGGTTAAGTTCGAGCAGCCTGAGAATTCGCAGGACAGAACGGTTTATAGCGGTAGTCAGGATCGTTAGGATATTGCGAAGGCTGCTATAAAAGGCTGCAATCATTATGAGTCCTCGACTGTCTGCGCCGAGAGAAACTCGCGGATAGATTGGGGTGATAGTAGCAATACACAACCGATCAGGAACCCCGGAAGATTGGAATGGGTCTGGTTACTGGATGAGTCTGGTTACTGGATGGGTCTGGTTGCCGAACACTATGGCTTACAACACCCTTAATATGGAATCCGCCAGGACTCTGTCTTTAGATAGGCGGAGTCAGCCTGCTTTTTTGGTATCAATTGATCACAGTAGTGCATCGCATTGATACCCTGTTCCCACAATTAGAGCAGCAATTCGCCATCAGAATTTGGCCGTGATCTCGCTCACTTTCTCAGGGCTTCTTCTTAAGTAGATAGAGATTTTAGCAACTTTAATCGAGTTCAACTCTGCCATTTCAGTGGATTGGAAGAAGGTTTTGAGATCGATCGATCCAAAGACTTCAAGAAAAATGACCAACATTTACGACCGATCCTAAGCATTCGGATAATACTTCGAAAACCAATAACAAGTTTCCCACTACTCATGGGCAAACCTCTGATTTCAAAAGGTTTTAGAGGATGCCAAGTTGCAAATAAGCCGTAAGATTGCACGATCAATTTTGATTTTTTAGGGACACTCCCCCACTTTTGCACAATCTTAAGAGCTAACTTTTAAGACAACAATCTGATCATTTGATTCTGACTTCAGTGATCTTGATCAGGATTCAGCTTGATTTAAATGATTCAGGCTCGTCTGGAATGCAATTACCTGAAGTCGAATCTAAGTGAAGTTCCTTACGTGAAAACCTCAACCCGGATGGGATCGAAGCAGGTTCCGTGATGAATTTTACTTAACGTTCATGGAGTTCACTGGGATCATCCTGCTATAAATAAAAAATATGGAACCTATACCGTCCGATTTCTCTTCCGTGTCTTCCCGTAGATCGCCCTGTTTTACACCGCTCCAGCATTTACCCGTCGAGAGGCATCCAGCCATGACTTCCCGCCATTGCCCATCAACCGTAGTCGTTGTAGACGCATTGGTTGCTGATTATTCTGCCCTGCTCCGCAGTCTGCCTGCCCAAACTCATGTTGTTATCCTCAATCCGGCTGAGGATGGCATCGAACAAATCACGCAAGTGCTCGCCACCGTTGGCTTAGTCGAGAGCCTCCACATTCTCTCCCATGGCAGTGTTGGTACGTTGCAGTTAGGTGCCGGATCGCTCAGTTGGAGATCGCTCGATCGGTATACGCCGCTGCTGCAAACTTGGCGCAATTGGTTCAAGCAAGGAACTGAAATCTTTTTATATGGTTGTGAGGTCGCAGCCAACTTGATCGGACAAGCTTTCGTTCAGCGTCTCAAAACCCTGACGGGAGCGGAAATAGCTGCATCTACAACCCTGGTTGGTGCGCCCGTGCGGGGAGGCAACTGGAACCTGGACTTCCAAACCGGCTGCTTAACCACTGCGATCCCATTTGCGGCAACAGCAATGGCGGCTTATCCCCATACTCTCGCACTGTTTGTGGATGAAACGTTCCGAGGCGGTGCCGTTCGGGATCCGTTTTGGGTGTTTGGGGTGGGTGCCGATGTTCCCGGTTCTCCGCCGGCCGAAAATCCCTTTTTAACCGCTAGCAACTCCTTTGTTGCATCACCCGGAGGCTTGCCTGGTAATCCTGGTCGGCTCCTGGATCCAGAAGGCGAAGGGGCGCTACGACTGACCAGCAACATTGACGATCAATCTGCCTTTGTCTTGTACGATCGTCCGGTTGATGCCCGCCAAGGTTTAACCATCACTTTTGAACTGTTCTCCTATAACCCTACCCCCCAACCGGAGGATGAAGATCAGCGGGCAGATGGGGTCAGCTTCTTCTTGCTGGATGGAGCCACCGTTTTTGATGCTAATCCGAAAGCGGGTGCCTTTGGGGGTTCCCTGGGATATGCCCAAAAGGTGAACGCCACAGATGCCTTGGGCAACCCGATTGGTTCGGTGGCAGGAATTGTCGGCGGCTATGTCGGCATCGGTTTTGATGAATACGGTAACTTTTCCAGCACCACTGACTTTCCCGGTGGCCCAGTTGCCCGGATTGGAGGCAGCCCGACTCGGATCGAAGACTCGATCAGTGTGCGAGGGGGGGCATCAGAGTATGCGTTTGTTGCAGGCACCAACACATTACCTTTTGGGATCGATGACCCCACCGCAGCCACCCGAGAAGCAGCCAAACGAACCATCAAAGTCGATCTCACCCCTGAAGGTTTGCTGTCTATCTTTATTGATGCCAATAATGATGGTGACTTCCTCGATCCCAATGAGACTAACCCTGAGCTGCAAGATCTGCGGATCCGCGATCTAAATGGCGGCTTCATTCCTCCCACTTTTAAGTTTGGTTTTGCGTCTGGCACCGGCACCTACAATAACATTCACGAAGTTCGCAACCTGGCGGTTTCGACCCTCAACAACCCGCCGACCACGACCGACTTTTCAGCCATTATCACGCCAAGCAGCACCAGTCTCCTGCCAGGATTCTTCGCCACTGATCCAGACGTACCGACTGATTCGGTCGAAACCTACAACATCCTGACTTTGCCGGATCCAAGCCAAGGTACCCTTTTCATTGGCGATCCCCTGGTGGGTGGAATTCCGGTCACCGCTGGAGCCAACCTGACGTTAGAACAAATTGCAGCCATCTATTTTGAAGCCACCGGCAGTTTCACAGGGGCAACATTCACTTACACAGCCACCGATACCCGGGGATCCAGCGATGAAACCCCAGCCACAGTCACCTTGATTCCGCAGGGCAGACCCCCTGTTGGAGGTAATTTACCCCCAACCACGGCCGATAGCTCAGTGCGCCTTCCACAAAATTCGGCGGTGCTTGTGCCGGGTCTATCTGGTGCCGATGCGGATGGCTCCGTAGCATCCTTCACAATTTTGACCTTGCCTTCTACGAGGGAGGGTACCCTGTTTCTGGGCAATCCTAACGACGGCGGAGTTCCGATTCGCTTAGGACAGGTGCTGACCCCCGACGAAATTCAGCAGGTCTTTTTCCAGTCTTCTGAAACCTTTACAGGTGGGCGGTTTACCTATGCAGCCACCGATAACGAAGGAGCCACCGATTTAACTCCTGCTGTAGTCAATCTGATTTTTGATGCCGCTGTGCAAGATGTCGTTTGCGCCATTGGTAAAACAGAAAAGGGCAACAATCGCGATAACCGGATTGATGGCACAGCCGGAATTGACACCTTGCGGGGCTTGGGAGGAAACGATCGCCTGCGCGGCTTTGACTGTAACGATCGCTTAGATGGCGGTGGTGGTAATGATGTGTTGTCGGGCGGTGCCGATCGAGATCGCTTGCGGGGTCAGCAGGATCGCGATGTGGTCAGGGGGAACGGCGGCGATGATGTGATCGATCTAGGACTGGGGCGAGATCGCGGCTTTGGTGGCAAAGGGATTGACATTATCTATGGCCGACGGGGCAACGATCGCTTGGAAGGTCGCGGTGGTGATGATCAACTGTTAGGCGGTCGCGGCCGGGATCAGCTTTACGGCAACAGCAACAACGACTTCCTGGATGGTCAGCAAGGCAATGATTTTCTCCAGGGCGGCAGAGGACGAGACTTGCTGAACGGTGGGCTCGGCAACGATCGACTGCGGGCCAACAAAGCAGCCGATACCGTATTGGGACGACGGGGCAACGATGTCATCTGGGGCGGCGGTGGTCGCGATACTCTACGGGGGCAGATCGGGAACGACCGTATTTCTGGCAACACCCAGCGTGACTTGATCAACGGGGGCTTTGGTAACGATATCATCACGGGTGGGGGCGGCAATGATCGCATCCGCACGGGGCAAGGTCGCGATCGGGTACGATTCCGGTCAGCAACCCATGGGGTCGATCGAATTCTCGACTTCGATGTCAACTTTGATCAGATTGACTTGCGCGATATTTTCAATCGCCCTGAATATACCAGTGCTAATCCATTCCAAGATTATGTGCGCATTGGCTCTAACGATCAGGGAGCCATCCTGCGGGTTGATCTGGATGGCGGCAGCTCAGGCAACTTCGTCAGGTTGGCAATTTTACTCGGGGTCGATCGCGCTGACCTCAGTGCCAGCGAGAATTTCCTCGTTTAAGCGGCGGTTTACCCGGTTCATTCCGCTTTAGACTCGAATAGGAAGGCAGGATCACTTGCTTTCCTATTTTTTGTGTGCAGGTTGGGTCTATGCAAATCCTGTTGGTTGACGACGAAGTGGAATTAACCGAACCGCTCAGTCGCATTCTGAAACGAGAAGGCTACCAAGTGGATGTTGCCCATGACGGCTTAGCAGGCAGCCAACTTGCCACGCAAAATCGCTATGATCTATTGATCCTAGACTGGATGCTGCCGCAAACCAATGGACTCCAGATTTGCCAGCAGCTCCGCTCTCAAGGCAAAAATACGCCTGTCTTATTTCTGACGGCTAAAGACACCATCGACGATCGCGTTGCAGGTCTGGATGCCGGAGCGGATGATTACCTGGTTAAACCGTTTGAGCTACGAGAGTTATTGGCGCGGGTGCGGGCTTTGTTGCGTCGTCCGGCCACCTTAGAATCTACCGGAGGTCAGCGGTTACGAGTGGAAGATCTGGAATTAGACTTAGAAAATCAGCTTGCTTATCGGGGCTCCCGCAAAATTGAATTATCGGAAAAAGAAAGCCAGCTTCTAGCTTATTTGATGCGTTATCCCCACCAACTCCTCACCCATGAGCAGATCCATGATCATCTCTGGGGCAGCGGCGACAAGCCCAGCAGTAATGTTTTACCTGCGCAAATTCGCCTACTTCGTCGCAAAATTGAGGCAGAATCAGAAACCCCGCTGATTAATACCGTCTACGGCAAAGGCTATCGATTTGGGGGTGAAACCGGCGAAACCGACAAAGGTTGACGAGAATCCATGGCTCGACATTCATTTCTGACGTTAGCAAGGCAGGGAGATCCAAGAGCGATCGCGCTTCTGATTACATGCAGTTTGAAAAAGCATGGGATTACCGCTCGGGCAAATCGTCAAGGGCAAAAACTGAAGCTGCTCCTAGAAGGGCAGCAAGTGCCCCATCAGACCACCATGACCGCTCTGATCCGCCAAGGGATGGAAAAGTTGAATGTGGCGAATATTCAGACGATCGAACTCTACGGTCGGCAAAAAGGGCAGTCGCGATCAGCCTGGCTACAACGCATCCATCTGGCTTCCCCCTCTCCTCTGCCCCCACAACTTCCCGATCCAGGCGACTCAAAGGATCGCTTGAGCATGGAGCCCGCTGAGATGTCCACTGCTGAAGATGCAGTACAGTCAGAACAGCCTGCTCCCGACCCATTGGAGACACCCATTTTTCAATTGGATGATCTGGATCCGGATGCGATGATTTTCGTGCCGGTCGATCCGAAACTTCAGTTAGATGATTTGGATCCGGATGCGATGATTTTCGTGCCGGTCGATCCGGCTGCTGAACCCGTAATTGAAGCTGTCAGCCCCAATTTCATTCGCCCATCCGTCTCTGACCTGACTTCTGACCTGACTTCCGACCTGACTTCTGCCCATTCAGGCTTATCATCAGCATTGCCTCATCTACCAGCAGATTTCGTGGATTCGGCTCGATCGATCGACCCAGCTTACCCTGAAGAGAGTCCATCCCAGGCAACCCAGGCACCAAGTTCAGAGACCTTGAGTGAGTTCGAACTGGCTGATGCCGCCTCGATCGATCGATTGCGATCGATTCAACTACCCCGCCGCACCACTGGACTGTTGCTGATCGTCCTCTGGATCTGGTGTATTTTCAACACTTTGGCGCTGGTTTATTCATTGCTGAGAGCAGGCTCATTCTCACTCTACACGGGCTTAGATCTCTCAACCACCAATCAACCCTTTGCCAGTCTCCTCTCAGTGATCGTGGGAATTGCCGATTTTGTGTTCACACCTATCGATCGGTGGATTTGGTTTGTCCATGGGTTGGTGTTTCTCCTGTCATTGGTGTGGATTGAGCACTTACATCGCAGTTTGGCGGAGCTATTGGGTCGCTATCCGATCTCGCCACGACAAGCCGTGCTGCGCTTTGTTCTGCCGATCTATCAGCTTTGGGGTGTGGGCAATGTCTTACTCACGCTGGCCAGCCGATTCGCCCATCCGGGCAACCTCAAAGCCGCCGGGCAAGTGATTCGCCGTCTTACGTTTTGGCTGTATCTGTTCATTGGCATTCTGATCGGTTTGCTGGGAGCCTGGCTCTGGATGCTGATCTATACGGAAATTGCCCCTTCCTTGTGGTTTTATGTGGCCCGAGATGGATTAATTTGGGCCAGTGCGATCGTGTGGCTCCGCCTCGTGAGCACCCTTTGGCGATCCCTGCGTACCCTATATCGTCATTGGGTAGTACCCCTGCTCCCCCTGGCATCTCCTAAACCCAGTTCTCGCTCACCTCTGAGCTTGGCAGCTATTCTGTTGGGTGGAGCAGCCAGTCTTCTGAGTTTGGCGATCTTTAACTGCATTTTGGGTTTGATCATTGTGTCGGTTTTTCTGTCAAATGGGTTAAGCCCAGAAGCGATCTTGCCGACATTTTATGATTCGGAAAGTCTATTGACCTTGGTTTTAATTGGCAGCGCCCTTTGTATCGGCATTGGTGGCTTTTGTACCGCCGCCTTAGCTTCCCGATCGGGCTTGCTCCATGCGCTAGGGTTAGGGGCGCTGTTGGTTTTGATCAGTCTGGCGATCCAACAATTGCCCAGTCCGCTCTCTCAACTGCCTTTTTGGTTTCAAACCGGGATGATTGCTATGCTGATTCCTGCAACCATAGCGGGGGGAGGCTTGCGACAATGGTATACCACCCTCTAGTTCAGAGCTACCCAAATAGCTCAGGGCTACCCAAGCGATCAGGCAACACTTTTAAGGTTAGGAATTTTAAGATTGGGGATTTTAAGATTGGGGATTTTAAGACTGGGGATTTTAAGACTGGGGATCTGGGGATCTAAGATTGGAATCTAAGGCTGGGAAACCACTAGGGCTGGGGAATCGCTAGCCCAGTCACATCATCAAAGAAATGCACTTTTTCAGGCGTGATCGCCAACCATAAGGTTTCGCCTAACCGAACTGGTCGATCGGACTCGGTACGGATTTGGAGCGGCTGTCTTAAGTTAGATGGATCAACGGCGCTAGACACTTCTGGAAAGCTGATCACTTCTGGGAAACGCACACTTAGATAGGTCTCGCTGCCTAGCGCCTCCACCCGTTCCACCTGCACTGGTAAATTTTTGGGAGCTGGCAGACTGACACTGAGATGCTCCGGACGAATCCCTAGTGTGATCGTGCGGCCATCATAGGGCTGGAGCGCTTTTTCCCAAACTTCTGGTAGCGTGAGCCGAAAATGGGGATGCTGGATCAACAGTGGTGCTTTGACCTGCACTGACATGAAGTTCATAGGCGGCGAACCAATAAACTCCGCCACAAAGCGATTGGCCGGACGATTATATAGCTCTAAAGGAGCGGCTACCTGCTGGATTTGGCCAGCATTCATCACGGCAATGCGATCACCCATGGTCATTGCTTCTACTTGGTCATGGGTAACGTAAATTGTTGTGGTACCGAGTTTGCGTTGCAAATGAACAATTTGGCTACGGGTTTCAGTTCGCAGTTTGGCATCCAAATTTGAGAGCGGCTCATCCATCAGAAAAACTTGAGGATTCCGAGCCATGGCTCGTCCCAGTGCCACCCGTTGTTTTTGCCCACCTGAGAGTTGTCGAGGTAATCGATCGAGCAAAGTTTCAATTTGCAACATTTGCGCCACCGTCCGCACCCGCTGATCCACCCAGCGTTCTTGGGCATTCCAATAGCGAAATTGGGCAGGCAAGGAGCGCGTTAGGGTTGTTAGCGTCGTTTCTAACCAAGCTGGATAGGGAGCCTGGAGTGGTTTTTGATCAGCCAAGCTCAGTTGTTCTGGCAGATGCCCCTCGGCAGGCTGGGTGCGTCGCAATCCGAAAGCCAAATTGTCATACACCGTCAAATGAGGATAGAGCGCATAGCTTTGAAACACCATGGCGATATCCCGCTGTTTGGGGGGCAGATCATTCACGAGCCGATCGCCCACCCAAATACTGCCACCCGTCAGCGTTTCTAAACCCGCAGATGGCCCCACCAACACCATAAACTCGCCATCTTCTACGGTGAGAAAAATCCGCCGCAGCACACTCACAGCCCCCTCTGAAGTGAGGGCTTGCCTCAAGCGTTGATGGGGAAAACTTTTGTAAAGATTCTCTAAAACAACCTGCGCCACAGTGAGTTTGAGACCGTGAGTCCAAATGAAGGTGAACCAAGTGAAGGTGATCGGGAGCGCTAAGAGATTGCAGCAATTCTAGCAGGAGGTTTGAAGTTAATCATCGCTCTTTTTCAAGGGGTTCGGGCTTAAAGAGACGGGGTTCAAAGAGATGGGATTCAAAGGGACTAGCTCATCTGAGCCGGAGCGATGCGCTTCGATCGCCACCTGGCAATTTTCCACAGAGCCCCCTTGTCGCATCATATCCACCAGGGCCTGATAGGATGCAGCATGGGTTTCCAATAGGTGCTTGGCTTGTAGGGCAGCCCAACGCTGCTTTAACGTGCCTTCACTAGCCGAGCGCTGCAACTGAAACCATAGGAGCCGAATTTTTTCGCGATCGTCTGCTCCACCTTCTGCCTGACCGTAGATCAGCGTTTCGGCTGCGGCACCTGCCATCCACACCGTACAGTAGCGATCGATCAACTGACTGGAGAGTCGCCCACTTTGCAGCTCGGTTTCCAATTCCGCCAAACTAAAGCTGACTCCACCCTGACCAGGCTGACCACGGCGAAACGATTGCCATGCACTGAGGGTATAGCCTGTCACGGGAATTTCGAGCAGGTGGGCCACCAGAAAATGCCCTGCCTCATGGTGCAATACCCGATCGCGATGTTCTGCGGAAAAACCCGCAATCCAGTCAATCAGGAGGGTACCGGCTTGCCCTTGCCAACTCAAGGTATCTACCGTCGCAATTCCCAAAATGCCAAAGGCAAGGATGGCAGGCACAGCAGGCGATAGGTGCAGCAGCGGGCCGAGCAAACTCGACATCACCAGCGAAAAAATGGTGATCGCGATCAAATTCAGGGTGATAGGGCTCATGGGATCTGCTGCACAGTAATCTACGGTTTGATTCCGGCTGTCCAACCAATCAGAACTGACTTCAGTGCTGAATCAAAAAGTTAAGTTCTGTAAACTTCAGGCTGTCTTGCTTTACTTTATCGCACTTTATCGACTGCGCCCTATCTACCATGCTCTATCGATCTCCCGATTCCCTTGTTGAGTCAGGAGTTGAGCTAGAAGTTGGGTTAGCAGTTGAGCTAGAAGTTGGATTGGAGCCAGACTTTGAGGCATCCAGGGGCTCCACCGCTCCGTCAGTTGCTTGTTGCAGGTCAGGGCGAGCTTGATAAAACGTCTCCAGGCTTTGGCGATCGCCCACAAACCGCCAGTGCCAGGGCTCATAGCTGATCTGCATCGGGTTATTTTTGGGGAAAGACAACTCAAAACTATAGAATGCCGCGTTGTCTTTCAGCCAGCGAAAGGCTTTGGTTTCCTCAAAGGTCATTTGCAGATCGGTACTGGGGCTATCTCCGTCGCCTAAATCAACCGCGTAGCCGGTGTGATGTTCGCTGTAACCGGGCGGAGCACTCACTTCTGCTCGCGTTTTAGCCTCTTCGCCCCGTTTTGCCTTTACCTCAAAAAAAAGTTGAGTCTGTTCTGCTTCCGATCGAAACCCAGATAGCGGTATCAGACTGACTCCCTCTTTGGCTGCTGCCGCAATCATTTCTTCCAGCTTTTGGGCAGCCGATCGGCGCAGGTAGATGACCCCATCGGGTGCAACGGGCACTAGCTCACTGGTCGGGGCTTCTAAGTAGCGTCGATGCCCCAGCAGTTCCGGCGCATCAGAAGCACTGGTTTCGGTGGTAGAACCCCCATTTGGGGTAGGGCTTGGGTTTGCCACTGGCTGAAAGGTAGATGAAGACTGGGATAGAGCGTTAGGTTGCCACGGCATCGATCGCATCACTAGCACCAATGGCACAACGACGGCACATAAAGCAACGGTGCTTCCGGCCAGCCATAGCCCAGGGTGGTGCCGATTGACAGACAACGGCGGGGGCTCTGCTTCACGAACAGCAGCCGGAATATCTGTGGAAAGCACCGACAGTTCTGGCAGCTCATCGGGAGCCTGCGTGAGACCTGTATCATCCACAAGCCAATCCTCCTGCAAGATGTTCTGTCACAAATCGAGTCAATTTTAGACTGAGACAGATGCATTCCCTATGTTAGCGAGCAAACTCATCTTCGCAACTTAACATCAAGTGGGCTTCTGTCCAACCTGTGCAGATTCTCGTCTTACCGAACCTTTAGGATGAACCCATGATGGATTGGCTACAGTTAACTAAACTTTACATTCCCCTGATCGCCTGGGTGGGCAGTGGCTGGTGGCTGGGTCGCGTCTTACCGCCGGTGATTCCCTATCGACTAGGCAAGTTTCTATTTTGGATCGGCGTACCATTAAGCATTTTAGGCTTTTTGCGGCAGGCAGACCTATCCGCTTCTGTTTGGCTCGCCCCTATCACGGCCTGGATCGCGGTAGGTTTAGGTCTGAGTTTGGGTTGGATATGGCTGCAAATTCAATCGGGTTGGCAGGAGTTACAGACCCCACTCTCGCACAATCGAGATGGCAAACCCACCCTGGATCGCCTCCTAGGTCAGACTCTAATGCCACCCAGCCAGGGCAGCTTTTTGCTATCCACCATGTTTGGCAATACGGGCTACCTAGGCTATCCGATCGCCCTCGCCTTGATTGGCACTCAGTATTTTGGTTGGACGGTGTTCTACGATACACTGGGCAGTGCCCTCAGTTCCTATAGCGTCGGAGTAGTGTTAGCGGCCCAGTTCGGCAGCCAAATGAGGCGATCCATCCACCTTGCAGTGGCACTGCTCAAAAATCCAGCCCTTTGGAGTTTCTGGTTGGGCTTGGGGCTGCGGAATGTCAGTTTACCCCCCCCGATCGAGCAAGGACTTCATGCCGGAGCCTGGACAATTGTGGGGCTATCGCTTTTGCTCTTAGGAATGCGCCTCAGCCAGCTCACCAGCCAACGCTACCTTGCCACTGCCATGATCGGCTTGATGATCAAAATGGCGATCGTGCCTTTGCTGATTGGGTTCGGTCTGCCTTATTTAGGGATCACGGGGACTCCCAGACTGGCGATCGTGATCCAGGCAGCGATGCCACCTGCCTTTGCGACTTTAGTGTTGGCCGAAGCCTATGACCTCGATCGGGATCTAACCGTCACCACCCTAGCGTTAGGATCCCTATTGATCTTACTGACCCTGCCCATCTGGCTACTTTTATTCTCTCCCTAAAGCTATTCTGATTCTAAAATAGCCGAGCTATCCAACAGAGCTACTTCAGAACGACTTCAGAACAACTTCAGCAGGGAAAACATCGCTCGATCGAACACCTTAACCAACCCAATTTACATCACCATCAGAGGAACCCACGGAAGGCAAGGGTTTTGAAATGGGCACTTCCCGTCGTACATAGGATCTGGAGGTAGGGGGAGAAGTTGGGGTAGCAGGGGTAGCAGGGGCGGCAGCGGCCGTTTTAATTGCAGGTTGGTTGGGGACTGGGCGAGGCGTTGTCGGCACCACGGGAGGCGGTAGAGGCGCACCGTTTGCCCCATTTTTTGCCCCATTTGATGAGCTAGCCATCCGATTAATTGGCATTGGGGGATTGGTATCCCAGCGCTTCGCACCATTCACACTGGCACCATTCACACTGGCACCATTCACACTGGCACCGTTGGCAGTTCTGGGAACGACCGTTGGACGAGTCTCGGTTTGTTGCTGGGCCCGACGTTCTGGTTCAACCACCCTAGCGACGATCCATTCGATCGTCTGCTCTTTCACCCAGCCTCGTGCCGCCACAATCTCACCAAACCTCATCCCTGTTGCCTGCTGATCATTCAGGACAACATTGATTTGGTCGGCTGTTAGCAGCCCAGCTTCAACGAGGTAACCACCTAATTTCTTCATGGGTTTGGGGAGAGCCGAAACGCTCTGAATTTGATATCGATCGCTTCTATCTCGCATGGGTCACTCCAATCGCTGCCTACAGGCATTACGCAAAATTGTTTACCGACAGGCTGGATCGGGTGAGGTTGGCGGGATCAACCGTTGAGCCTGCAACAATTCAACCTAATGCTTGCCAATTTCAAGCACTGAACTTAAACTTCCTCAGAAAAAATACCGAATTAACGGATCGAATTTCTGATATCGCTTTAACAACTCAGTGATATTTTCACCAGTATAACAACTGAGTTTATAGAGTCTTGATGCGATCTTTTACAAAATCTTTACAACTTTCGCAATGGGCGGCTGAGTAGCTACAAAAACTCAGAGCGGGGGCAGTTAGTTTCTCAGCCCGATCGGGCATTTTGGAGGCATCGTTCAGCCAATCCAGGAAACAGATATCTTGCGTCTACAACTGACTCGTTGGGGTGTTTGGCGGTTTGGGGCAGCTAGTATACTCGCTTTTCTGGCTTTAGTGATCGCTAGCGCGGCCTTTAGAGCCCTACGCCATCGAGATACACCCGATCCTGCGGAGGCTTTGTTGCCACGATTGCCGCAAGATGCTCAGATTCAAGCTTACTTCAATCACGCCGAATCTGCCCTCTATACCGATCCCTATCGCCAGCAAACCCGATTTGGCGATGACTTGGAGCAGGTGGTGATCGATGCCATCCACCAGGCCCAAACTTCGATCGATCTGGCGGTGCATGAACTCAATCTGCCTCGCATTGCTCTCGCATTACGTCAACAGCACCAAGCTGGGATCCGGATCCGGGTGATCGTCGAACATCAGTATCGTCAGGCTCAGCGCCCATTGAATCCACGCCAAATTCAAGCGCTAGATCAACGGGAGCGCCGTAAATACCAAGATTGGATGACCTGGGTCGATCAAAATCAAAATGGGCAACTGGAGTCGGTTGAACTGGCCGATCGCGATGCTATGACGATCTTGCAAGCCGGAGGAGTGCCAATTCAAGACGATACGGCCGATGGCTCTAAAGGGAGTGATCTGATGCACCACAAATTGTTGGTGATCGATCGGCAAACGGTGATTACAGGCTCCGCTAACCTGACTTGGAGCGATATCCACGGTGATTTTTCAACCCCCACCAGTCAGGGCAATGCCAACCATCTATTGAAAATTAACAGTGCGGCTGTGGCGCAGCAGTTCAGTCAGGAATTTAATCTGATGTGGGGAAATGGGAACGGCAAAACAGGCCGATTTGGCTTGAAGAAACCTTACCGTCCACCTCAGCAGTTCAATCTGGCGGCTGATTCAAACTTGATCGTGCAATTCTCCCCCACCTCAAGCAAACAACCTTGGTCACAAAGCGTTAATGGGTTGATCGGGCGATCGATCCAACGATCCCAAGACTCGATCGACTTTGCCCTATTTGTCTTTTCCGATCAACAGCTAAGTAATTTGCTCGAAACCAAAGCTCAGCAAGGGGTTACCATTCAGGGCTTGATCGATCCAGGCTTTGCCTATCGGTATTACAGTGAAGCCCTCGATCTGCTAGGGCTACGCTTGGCGGATTCCCGCTGCCGCGATGAGCCTGATAATCGCCCGTGGCGACAACCCATCACCACGGTAGGCATTCCCCAATTATCTGAGGGAGATCTGCTCCATCATAAATTTGCTGTGATCGACGATCGCTGGGTGATCACGGGCTCTCAAAATTGGAGCGAGGCCGCCAATCGAGGGAACGATGAGAACTTATTGGTCATTGAGAACGTGACGGTTGCTGCCCACTTTCGTCGGGAGTTCGATCGACTCTATCGAAGCGCAATTTTGGGTATTTCGGCACCCCTTCAAGCGCAGCAAGCAGCTCATCAGTCTCGCTGCCCCATGCCGTCATTAACCCGTCATTAACCCAGTCAGTCCTTCAGCTTCCTATTTTGATGGCTCCTATTTTGATGGCTCAAGTCATGGCTCAAACATGGCTCAAATCTCTGATCAGTCCTTCTCAGGATCAATTGCAATTGCCTTTTGATCTTCGATTCTAAAGAAATGGCGTGAGAAACCAGGGGGATCAAGTTCCGGTGATAAGCTTCTGACTGATTCATTTCGCATAGGAGTCTGCATGATCACTCTACACTTTGCAGCAGCCAGCCCATTGCCAGCGGATTGATAGCCAATTTTTTTAGACGCGATCGTGTTAGTAAGCACACTGTAAGGAGCATTAGCTATGGCTGTGAAGGTTGGTATTAACGGTTTTGGTCGGATCGGACGGCTCGTTTTCCGTTCCGCTATTCAAAATCCCAATATTGAGTTTGTTGGCATTAACGATCTGGTTCCACCAGATAACCTCGCTTATCTTCTCAAATATGATTCTACTCACGGTGTTTATCCAGGCAAAATTGAAGCCAGAGCAGATGGAATTGTAATCGACGATCAATTTGTCCGCTGTACGGCTTTGCGGAACCCTGCTGAGTTGCCCTGGGAAAAGGATGGAGCCGATTATGTGGTTGAGTCTACCGGGCTCTTTACAACCTATGAGGGTGCGGCTCAGCATCTGCAAGCTGGCGCAAAACGAGTCGTAATTTCTGCGCCCACGAAGGATCCAGATAAGGTGCCCACTTTTGTTGTCGGTGTGAATCATCACGACTTCGATCCTAGTAAAGACACGATCGTCTCTAATGCAAGCTGCACGACGAATTGTCTGGCTCCAGTCGCCAAGGTGCTGCATGAAAACTTTGGGATCGCTGAAGGCTTAATGACAACAGTTCATGCGATGACTGCAACTCAACCAACGGTGGATGGCCCCAGTAAGAAGGACTGGCGTGGGGGTCGCGGTGCTTCGCAAAATATTATTCCTTCTTCGACCGGAGCTGCTAAAGCAGTGGCTTTGGTGCTGCCTGACCTCAAAGGTAAACTCACAGGGATGGCTTTTCGAGTGGGCACGCCAGATGTATCGGTGGTGGATCTGACGATCAAAACTGAGAAATCGACCAGCTATGCCGAAATTTGCGCTGCGATGAAGGCAGCGGCTGAGGGCGAAATGGCAGGTATTTTGGGTTACACCGAGGATGAAGTGGTTTCGATGGATTTTCGGACTGATCCCCGATCGAGTATCTTCGATGCCAAGGCGGGGATTGAGCTGAACAGCAACTTCTTTAAGGTGGTTTCCTGGTATGACAATGAGTGGGGTTATTCTTGCCGGGTGATTGATTTGATTTTAGACATGGCAGGGAAGGAAGGATTGCTTTGAGGCGATTGGGTGTAGTGTAAGTCGTCATTGGGGGCTTTGCTCCCAACCCCCGTCAGGGGATGATTGCCTCCCCTGACCCCCAACCAAATCAGATTCAGAATGGGTGGAAGCGGTTTGCTGCGCTGGATGGGGTAGAACTGGATTTGGGAATATCAACCCTGTTCACTTGAGGCTATTCACTTGAGATTTTGAATTATTCACTTTAAGGGTTCACTTTAAGGGGTTTCGGGGGCAGTGCCACTAAAGACTAGGGTGGCTGGCCCAGTCATGTAAAGTCGCTGGTTTTCTGCCCATTCGATTTCTAATCGCCCGCCGGGAAGTTCCAGGGTAGCTTTTCGATCGCACCGATCATTTAGGACTCCTGCCACCAAAGAAGCACAGGCCCCCGTACCGCAGGCAAGGGTAATTCCGGCTCCCCGCTCCCAAACCCGCATTTTGAGGTAGTCTGTTCGCACAACTTCAATGAACTCAGTATTGGTACGCTGGGGAAAGGCGGGATGATGTTCAAACTGTGGCCCAATTTTTTCGAGGTCGATCGCGGCTACAGAGTCTACGAAGGTAATACAGTGGGGGTTGCCCATACTGACGGCGGTGACTTGCCAGGTTTGTCCTGCCACCTCTAAGGGCAAATTGACCACTTTATGATCCGGAGCAGCCAGGGTGGTGGGAATTTCGGCAGCAAGCAGGCGCGGTAAGCCCATATCCACAGTCACCTGTCCATCGGCTCGTAGCTCAGGAATCATGACCCCAGCTAAGGTGTGAACTTGATAGGTGGCGGTGGTTTTGTTTTCTAGGGCAGCGACAAATTTGGCGAAGCAGCGAATGCCGTTGCCACACATTTCTGGTTCGGAACCATCCGAGTTGAAAATCCGCATGGTATAGTCGGTTCCAGCCTGACCGGGCAGGACAAAAATCACACCATCTGCCCCAATGCCGAAATGACGATCGCACCACTGTATGGCTTGTTCGGGGGTTAAACAAGGATCGGCAGACTGGCGATTATCGACCAAAATAAAGTCATTGCCTAAACCGTGGTATTTAACAAACGTGATCGCCATAACACACTCCATGCCGTTGAGCAGAATTCTGAAACTTTTTGACTCTACCTGGGATTTCTATACTATGTAAAGCGCAGATGCAAAAAGTGCAGATGTAAAAAGCGCAGACGTAAATCATCGCTTTGAGCTGCTTCGTTCAACGTTTCACATTTTTGTCTCATTTTTTTTCGTCTCATTGTTGCCGTACAGCATCACTCCCTGAGCGATTCCTAACGGCTCTAAGCAGAACCCCAGCGATCCCAATAATCAGTTTGCCCCTTTTCCTAGCAGTAGGTTGCCATGAGTGAGTTAGAAACCGGACTTCCCAGTGTTCGCCAAATCCAAACCCTGATCCGGGATGGGGTGGAGGTGGAGCTGAAGTTAATCACCAACGATTTGCTAACTGGCAAAATTCGCTGGCAAGATCCTGATTGTGTGTGTCTGTTCGATCACTACGATCAACCTACGATCGTTTGGCGACAGGCAATCGTTTATATGAAGCCAAAAGGTTGATGATCCATCGAAATGATGATCCATCGAAATGACGAACCATCGAAATGATGATCCATCAAAATGACAAATCATCGAAATATGCTGCTGCTCTAGCTGCAACGGCACGAAGGGAACGCCTCAGTTAAGCGGCGATCGCCCAGAATTCAGGCATCGTTCGACTTCTGCGATCGAAGTAGGTTCGGTTGGGTGGCGATCGGGCTGCCAAAGGCAATGGTAAGTGGCGGCTGTTTCGAGCAGTTTCCAGGCAGAAGCATCCAGATTTTCAAAGTCGCTGTCTTCGGAAAGGTCGAGGCTGCGCAGGGTTTCTCGAATTGAACCTGCCTGAATCAGCGATCGGAGAAGTTTGGCGTTTCGATCGTGAATGGCCCGGCGAATTTGGGTTTTAACTTGCATTAATTCGCGGCGAATGGCTGCTTGCTCTGCCGCAGTAACTTCGGTAGAGCTGGGCTCAGCAGTTGTGATCGTGACTCTTTCGAGCGGTGGGGCGGGCTGAGGGGCTAGAGCATTCGGACTGAGGACTTCAGACGGCGAAACCGGGGCGATCGATCGCGCCAATGGCAAAGATGAAGTGGGGTTGACAGAAGTGGGGTTCACATGAGTCATGACGGCTAGAACTGCCCCAATGGAAGCTGAGCCAGTCGCAATCGCCACCAGGAAAAGGCTACGGGGGTTCATAGATTCAGGGAGCTAGGCTTTCACTTTCTAAATACAGGATGCCCACCCCCATTTCAGGGTAAAGTGTTCCAGTCCGTCAAGCCGCACAAACACCAAGCTTCAATTGGCGGTCAGAAGGCGGTCAGAAGGCGATCAGAAGTCGGTAAAATCGGAAGCAACTGCAAAATTGCAGTGGACAGTTTCAGCGTATGGAGCATTTTGGGAGCCAATGAACCCCGCTATTCAAGAATTACGGGCTAAACAACTTGCCGCCGGTGCAACCCTGACCGAGGACACTGTCCTGAATCCATATCCCCTCAGCTTTCACAATGAGGCGGCTGTTCGGGCGGCCTGTACTGATGGGGTCGCACTGTATGACCGAACGCATTGGGGTCGCCTGCAAGTCAGTGGAGATGATCGCTTACGGTTTCTGCATAACCAAACCACCAATAGTTTCAATGGGCTGCAACCAGGGCAGGGCTGCGATACGGTATTTGTCACTTCCACAGCTCGCACGATCGATCTGGTCACGGCTTATGTGCTGGAAGAGGCGGTCTTGCTGCTCACGTCACCTGGGTTAAATCAGCAATTGTTATCCTGGATGGATCGATTTATTTTCTTTGCTGACAAGGTTGATCTGAAGGATTTAACCGATTCGACTGCGGCGTTTAGTGTGCTTGGGGCAGACAGCGATCGGCTAATCACCAGCTTGGGAGCCGGGGAGTTGATCGGTTTGCCACCTGCTAGCCATCAGCAGATCCAGGTGGGCAATATTCCTGTCCAGGTGGCGATCGGCAGCGGGTTAGCGATTCCAGGCTATACGCTGATCGTTGCGGTGACCCACGCGGCCGCGTTGTGGCAACAGTTGATTGATCAAGGCGCTTTACCGATGGGCGAAACCCTATGGCAAGAGTTGCGGATTGGGCAGGGCCGACCGGCTCCAGGACAAGAACTAACGGAAGACTATAATCCCCTTGAGGCAGGGTTATGGCAGACGATCTCCCTCAGTAAGGGCTGCTACATTGGTCAAGAAACGATCGCCCGACTTCATACCTACCGGGGGGTAAAACAGCAGCTTTGGGGCGTTCGGCTCACCCAGGCAGCCGCTCCAGATAGCATTGTCCGAGTTGGCACCGAGAAGATCGGGCGGTTGACCAGTTGTGTGGCAACCCCAGACGGGTATTTGGGTTTAGCTTATATCCGTACTAAAAATGTGGAGCCAGGATTGACGGTTGTGATCGAGCAGCCGCAAAGTGAACAGGTACAAGGTGAACAGGCGCAAGGTGAACAGGCGCAAGGTGAGCAGCAATCGGCTGATTCCAAACTGGCTGATTCCAAACTGGCTGATTCCAATCCGACCAACTCCAGTGACCAGCCCAATCAGGCAGAGCTACGGCAAGGAAAGTTAGTGGAGTTGCCCTTTGTAAATCATGAATATCCTTAACCAGAAACCAGTTTGGCCAGGGTTTGTTCAAGGGTCGGCGGGAGTTGCCGCATAATTTTGCCATTCTGGCGATTGACCGCCACCAGGGTAACTTGAGCGCTGACATAGAGATCCTGCCCGTCTGGAGACTGGATCTGGTAATCCCAATTAATCCGTACCCCTTTCATGGCTAACATCTTGGCACGCACAACGCCTGCCTGCCCCATTTTCATGCCGCGATGATAGCGGATCGCCAATTCCACCACTGGTAGATCACAGCCCATGGCAACCAGATCGGCAAAATCAACTCCGATCGATCGCAAATATTCCACCCGTGCTTCTTCTAACCAGGCGATATAGGTGCCATGCCAGGCCACCCCGGCATAGTCGGTATGGTGAGGCTGCACGCGGACAGGATATTCAAACCAGCTTTCGATCGGTCGAACGGCTTGAATGGCGTTGGATGGCAAGGGGGTTTGCATAGCTCCACAATCTGACTGAAATTCAAGAACGATTATCGACCAATCGCAAAATCCACAGGGTCGCCACTAGCCCAATAAAGTGCGCCATGATCGTATTAGTGTTTGCCTGCACCAGAAAAATATCGGATGGGTTGATGAAGCGGGCAAAATTGCCAGTAAAAATGCCGATCCCCTGCGCAAAAGACTTACCCACCAAGGAGCCTACGATCGTCTGTGCGCCTAAGATAGTCAGCAACATACCCGCCAGATTAATCGCCAGCCCCGTCCGCAAAGTCCAACGGGCATCACCCGGCTTCGGCCGTGCTTGAGCATCCAGTGTTTTGAGCTGACGCGCAATCCGGGTATACCGAAAGGCCCAATAGGATCCTGCAAAGAGGGCTAACAATCCCAGCACGGCTAAGCCTAACCCTGCTCCGGCCCCCGGATTAAACGTGTTGCCTGCGGGCACCGCCGGAACGCCTGGGATCGTACTGGGAACGGGTTGGGATACGGCTCCAAAGTTACTGGCTGCAAACAGCAAGACAATCCCGGATACAACCGCCAGGACAATCTGCGACCAGAAACTGATCCAGCCGGCCCAGCGAAAGGCACTAGAAACACGTCGAACTGCGGGAGGTAAAGCGAGGGGATCGGAACGGTTGGCCATAGGTCTAAACACCAGCCTGGAAGCAACTAGCTCAATTCTAGGCGAATCCTGCTGAATTAACGCGATTAACGCGATCGAGCCTGCCAGTAGAAGGCTAAGCCAGTTAAGCATACTAAACCAACTGCACCGGCGAGCGGATTGCCATCAATGCCGGTCAGCCAAATAGGAACGCGATCCGAAATGGTAATCAAATTGCCCACTTTCAGGAGGTAGTAGGCCCAAACCAGTCCAGCATGGAAGCCAATAGGCAATCCTAATCGACCGGGCATCATCGTGAGCTTGACGGCCGTTCGGTGTTGTTGCTGGGTCGATCGCTTCATCCAAACCAGAATTAAACCGAGCAGCAAGAGTCCTGGAAACTGAGGCAGCGTGCGCGTTACTTCTGCAAGCGGCTTCAGAAAATGTAGGACGGCAAACAGAAAGGCATTCAGCCAAGGCACCAAGTCACAGTGATAATCGCGCTGAAGTTCATCCAATAACCAACCGCGAAACACCAACTCTTCAGCTAAGCCTACGCCGATCGCCACCAGCAAACCTTCGATCGCGACTCGCAAAATCACCACCGTGGGCCATTGCCAAGTCAACCCACCCACTAACCCTTGCACAACAAACAGCAGAAGCAGACTGCTAATCCCCCAGCCCAACCCCTGCAAGAATTCCGAACCATTTCGGCGATTCCAATCCAGCCCATAGGTCTGCAAGATATGCCGATCGTGGTGCAGTCGTCTACCCCACCAACGTATCAGTAGCAAGAACTGCCCAAATAACAAGCTCATGGCAGCAATCGTCAGCCAGTTGGGATCGGCAATCACTAGCGCCATCAAGCCCGCCAAGGGCAACCAGACCAGACCCAGAATCAGCAAGAATGCCAGAATTCGGAGCGGTGCAGGGGAAGCGGCAAGTTGGGCAAAGGAAATCTTCAAGTGGTTAAATCATCAGGCAACAGTGAATCGACAACCTCGACCGGCAAGCAGCGATGGGTCTATTCATCTGGCTCGATCGTGCTGGTGAGGCTATGGTTTTTCAAGGTTTCGCAATAGAATTCAGCATGTTCTTGGGCACAAGTGATCACCAGCGCAATCCCATTTGTATGGGCTTCCATCATGATACTGACGGCTTGAGGGATCGTCAGACTGGGCACCGTCTTCATCAAGACCTGTACCACATATTCCATCGAGTTGTATTCATCGTTATGCAGCAGCACCCGATAGCGGGGAGCCAGCTTGCGGACTGTTGAACGCTGTTCAATCGTTTCGACTGCCACGGAACGTCCTCTCCGTTAACCCAGTAGTTTTTTGTTAAGAAATCTCACTTTAACTTATAGCATTCCAGCCCCAGTTTGGGCAGAACCTAAGGTGAGGATTTCACCTGATTTTCATGCCCACCGTGGAACTCACAGTTGAAATGAATGGAATGAGTGGGATCAGCAGTAAAATTCGTGCTCTGTTCAGGTGAATTGCCAGTAATTTGCCAGTAACTTGCCAGTAACTTGCCAGTAACTTGCCAACTATTCATGAACAAACCAACTGCACATTGACTACATATTTAGAGTCAAGATTGCTTTAAAAAATGAGTTCAACTCCAAATATGGTAGATATCATAGGGAGAATATCCTGAACCCTGGATTGATCATGAGCGCCAACTCGAATTCCGACTTCCCGGTCAATACATATGTCAGCGGTAGACAGGAAAACCCTGATATCGCGGTGGATCCCTTAGGCAATTTTGTCATCACTTGGCAGAGTTTCGGACAGGATGGGGATGGATTTGGCGTATTTGCCCGATCCTACAATGCCTCTGCTGATCCCTTGGGCAGCGAGTTTTTGGTCAACACGATCACGAGCGGCGATCAATTTACTCCAGCCGTCGCGATCGACAGTGGTGGCAATTTTGTCGTGGTCTGGACGAGTGAGGGACGTGGGTTTAGCGGTGAGGATGTATACGGGCAGCGGTTTGATGCCAACACAGGGCTGATCGGTAGTGAATTTAAAATTAATCTGACGACGCAGCAGGATCAGTCCAACCCAGATGTGGCGATCGATGCGGTCGGCAATTTTGTTGTGGTGTATGAAAGCGAGTTTCAAGACAACAACACCAACGGGCGGGATGGAGACGGCAGCGGCATTTTTCTGCAACGGTTTAATCGGGCAGGGGCGATCGTTGGGCGCGAAGAGCGGGTGAATACGATTACCGATCGCGACCAGACGACACCAGTGGTAGCCATGAATGGCTTGGGTGAGTTTGTCGTCGTGTGGAACAGTGATCGGCAGGATGGCTCAAGCAGTGGACTGTTTGGACAACGGTATAACAGTGCTGGAATTGCGATCGGGCGAGAATTTCAGGTGAATACCACCACGAGAGGCCGTCAGCTCAACCCCTCGGTGGCGATCGATGACAGTGGGGGTTTTGTCGTCTCCTGGCAAGGCGAGAATGGGCGAGATGATGACGGGTATGGGGTTTATGCCAGACGCTATAGTCCTAATGGCAGCCCGATCGGTGGCGAAATCCTGGTTAACAGCACAATCGCAGGGGATCAGATTGAACCGGCAGTGGCGATCGATAGCGCAGGTCATTTTACGGTGATCTGGGTGGCAGAAGATGGCGATAGCAGCGGTTCCGGCATCCTGGGGCAACGGTTTGATAATGACGGGCGCAAAAGTGGGGATGAGTTTCGGGTCAATTCCACCCAACGCGGGGATCAAACTCAACCAGCTATTGGTCTAACTCCTGTCGCTGATTATGTCGCCACCTGGCAAGATCGCCCCGATCGAGATCGCAATATTCGCGCCAGCACCACGGCTGCCAAAAATATCATTCGCGGCGATCGACGTGACAATTTTTTGCCAGGAACCAATCAAGGCGATCGGATCTTGGGCTTACAAGGGTCTGATACGCTGCGAGGCGTAAGCGGCAACGATGTTCTGGAAGGTAATCAGGGCAGTGACTTCCTGGAAGGGGGCAACGGTGATGACTTCCTGTCGGGTGGAACCAATGGTGATCAGCTAGATGGGGGCAATGGCAACGATACGCTGGTGGGCGGCAGTGGCTTGGATACCTTTGTGTTGCGATCGAAGCAAGGCTCCACCCTAATTACCGACTTTACGCCAGGAGGCGATCTACTGGGGCTGGCTTCTGGCATTAAGCGCCAAGATGTGCGGCTGTCTAGCGATGGAGATAATACCCTGGTGATCTGGCGAGGGTTGGAACTCGCAACTCTATTTGGGGTCAATGCTCAGGAGATCACACCGGATGATTTCGTCTCCATTTCGCGATCGGGTCGGCAAATTACGGGTACCTCGAAAAACGATCGCCTCACAGGTACGGGCGGCAGTGATGAAATTGATGGACGGGGCGGCAATGACACCATTGATGGGCGAGCGGGGGATGATCTGCTATTTGGCAGTGAGGGCAATGATTCCTTGACCGGCGGTAATGGCAATGATTCCTTGACCGGCGGTAATGGCAATGATAGGTTAGTCGGCGGCGATGGAGATGATTTTCTGGATGCGGGCAACGGGGAGGATGAAGTCACCGGCGGCCAGGGTAAGGATATTTTTGTGCTCAACCTCAAAACTGGTCGCACAGTAATTACCGACTTTCAGGATGGCATTGATGCGCTCTCGATCGATCGATCGTTGAAGCCCAGAGATCTGGAAGCTGAACAGGATGGAGCTGATACCTTGATTATCTGGCAGGATCAAGAGCTGGCTGTGTTAAAGAATATTTCAGCCGATCTGATTAGTTTTAATGCCAGTGATTTGGTTTGACTCGATCCTCAGCTCGGCATCCCGTCAACTCGACAGTCAGAGAGATAGGGCTATCATAATAGAAGTCAGTTGACGTTTCTTAATATTTCGAGGTTGTGATCAGTTCTTTCCCCGGTCTGACAAAAGCTCGGTCTCTTCTGAAGGAAAAGGTGCTGTTTGGGCACGAACCTAGCTGGGAGCTAACAGCGATCTTGCTGGTCTATTTTGTCCAAGGCATTTTGGGACTGGCCAGGTTAGCGGTCAGCTTCTTTTTGAAAGATGATTTGGCCTTAAGTCCGGCTCAAGTTTCTGCCTTCATGGGGGTGGCTGCTCTGCCCTGGATGATCAAACCCTTATTTGGGTTCATTTCAGATGGGCTACCGATTTTCGGCTATCGTCGCCGCCCCTATTTGATTTTGTCTGGGCTCTTGGGAACTGTGGCCTGGATTTTATTGGCTACCGTGGTCGATACGGCTTGGACAGCAACGGCGGCGATCGCCCTAGGCTCCCTATCGGTGGCATTTAGTGATGTCATTGTCGATTCACTGGTCGTCGAGCGGGCGCGTCATGAGTCGGTACAAGAAGCTGGATCGCTCCAGTCCCTCTGTTGGGGAGCTTCGGCTTTAGGTGGATTAATCACAGCCTATTTCAGCGGTTTTTTGCTAGAGCAATTTAGTAACCGCACGGTTTTCGCGATCACGGCCACCTTTCCCTTAATTGTCACCCTGGTGGCTGGTTGGATTAATGAATCCCAGGCTGCAAAACCGAGTGAGTGGGAGATGATCTGGCAACAGGTGCAGCAGTTGAAGCAAGCGGTCACTCAACGATCGATCTGGTTGCCAACGGCTTTCCTGTTTCTCTGGCAAGCCACTCCCACGGCTGATGCCGCCTTCTTTTTCTTTACCACCAATGATTTGGGATTTCAGCCAGAATTTTTGGGGCGAGTCCGTTTAGTCACTAGCTTGGCTTCCCTAGTAGGGGTGTGGCTGTTTCAGCGGTTCTTTCGATCGATCCCCTTTCGGGTGATTTTCGGTTGGACTACGGTGATTTCCGCCCTCCTTGGGATGACCATGCTGGTGTTGGTAACCCATGCTAATCGCATGATCGGAATTGACGATCACTGGTTCAGCTTAGGAGACAGCCTGATCCTCACGGTGATGGGGCAACTCGCCTACATGCCAGTGTTAGTGCTAGCAGCCAGGTTATGTCCACCGGGCGTGGAGGCGACTCTGTTTGCGCTCCTGATGTCGGTGACAAATCTAGCGGGGTTGGTGTCCTATGAGTTGGGCGCATTACTCATGCATGGGTTGGGGGTCACAGAGACTGACTTTACTCAACTTTGGCTCCTCGTGGTGATTACTAATCTGACCACGCTGTTGCCGCTCCCATTTTTGGGTTGGCTGCCGAAAGCAGAAGAAACTCAGATTCTCTCCCAGAGTTCTGCCAGCTCGATCGGTTCAGTACCGAGTTCGCTGCCCGATCCGGAGTTAGTTCCAGAGTTCCGACAATAGAGAATTCAGGTTTCAGCATTCAGGTTTCAGCATTCAGGTTGCTTCAGGGGGATCCCACCGTTGATCAACCCCTGATCGACCCCTGATCGAGAACCCGTTTCTGCCCCCTGCTTCACAGGAGAGAAATTTCTGGTTCGCCAGGCCAGTATGCATTGCTGTTATTGGGCATTGCTGTTCAGAGTTACTGTTCAGAGTTGTTTTTGAGAGTTGATCATGCAAGGTTTTCAACTGGGTGAACGCGCAGCCCTTGCGCCTGAACTTGCGCCGGAAGTCAATACCACTGCCCAATCTTACCAAATTCAGGATTGGCAAAAAGGCTATCGATCGCTACCGCAAGAGTATGACTACTGGATCGATGAAATTGAAGGACAAATTCCACCTGATCTCACGGGCACCTTATTTCGTAATGGGCCAGGGTTGCTAGATATTGCAGGTCAGCATGTGCATCACCCCTTTGATGGCGATGGCATGATCTCCAAAATTACCTTCACAGCGGGACGCGCCCACTTTCAGAATCGTTATGTGCGTACCCAGGCTTATCTCGAGGAGCAGCAAGCCCAGCGGGTTCTCTACCGGGGCGTGTTTGGTACACAAAAACCGGGTGGCTGGCTGGCGAATGCGTTCGATCTGCGGCTTAAAAATATTGCCAACACGCATATCATTCATTGGGGCGAGAAGCTCTTAGCCCTGTGGGAAGCGGCGGAACCTCATCGTCTCGATCCAACCACTCTTGAGACGATCGGAATTGATTATTTAGAGGGCGTTTTGCAGCCAGGTCAGGCTTTTGCCGCCCACCCCCGTATCGATCCAGCCAGCCAGTTGGATCAAGGCGAACCCTGTTTGGTCAATTTCTCAGTTAAACCTGGTTTGTCTACCACGATTACCCTTTATGAATTTGCAGCTTCGGGCAAACTGCTCCGGCAACATGCCCATGCCATTCCAGGCTTTGCGTTCATCCATGATTTTGCCATCACGCCGCACTATTGTATTTTCTTTCAAGCTCCTATTGCGTTTAACCCACTGCCCTATTTGTTGGGCTTCAAAGGTGCAGGGCAATGCTTACAGGCCAAGCTGAATCAGCCAACTCAGGCGATCATTATTCCGCGAAATGGCACCGATCCAGTGCAGATCATTCCAGTAGAAGCGGGTTTTGTGTTTCACCATGCCAATGCCTTTGAACAAGAGGGGAACTTAGTCGTCGATTCAATTTGCTATGCTTCTTTGCCTGCGATCGAGCCAGATGAAGATTTTCGCCAAGTCCGGTTTGAAAAGCTCGATCCCGGCCAGCTCTGGCGATTCCGATTCGATTTGGCGGCTCAGACGGTGGCTAGTCAGCTTTTAGAAGCTCGCTGCTGTGAGTTCCCGGTGATCCATCCGGATCGGGTAGGGCAGAACTATCGCTATGTCTACTTGGGGGCAGCCCATGACCCGATCGGCAATGCACCGTTACAAGGGGTAATCAAAATCGATCTGGAAACGGGAGAACGACAACTCTGGAGCGCTGCCCCGCGTGGTTTTGCTGGTGAACCGATCTTTGTGCCACGTACTCATTTAGAGCCAGTATCCGGGGCAGAATCCGAACCAGAAGATGCAGGCTGGATCCTGTTGCTCACCTTTAATGCAGAACTGGAACGGTCAGAGTTGGTGATTTTGGATGCCCAGAATTTACAACAGCCGATCGCTAAACTACGCCTGAAGCATCATATTCCCTATGGGCTACATGGCAGTTTTGTAAACCGTTGTTTCCTCAAACCGGGTGATGAAAGGGCAGCCTAGATCCCCCGGATGCTCCAGATCAGTCTATCGATACCCCTGGAAAACTCTAGATTTCACTGCCATCCAGATTGTTGCATTTCTTAATGAAGTTGTGTTAACTTTAGTAACAACAAGGTTGATTAAGTCATTGAGGTCTAGCAATCATGGAAAATCAAGCAAACAAATTCGGCTTCACTCAGTTCGCTGAAACTTGGAATGGTCGTCTGGCAATGCTCGGTTTCGTGATCGGTTTGGCAACTGAGCTTCTGACCGGACAAGGCATCCTCTCTCAGCTTGGACTGATGTAAGTCTGAGAGTTTAATTTCTAAGTTATCTAATTTTTCGGTTACCTATCAGTAGTCTATTCATTGTGAGGGGATGCAAATTGCATCCCTTTTTACATGCTCTTTTTTACTTTTTATCTATACTACCAATAGTTGATCAGATCAAATCTAGAGCATTAATCTGAGCATTAATCTGAGCATTAATCTGAGCATTGATCTGGCTATCCTATTTGCTCTTGCTTTACTCCTGCCCTGTCTGCTTTAGCTATTAGACGGGAAGCCCCGCGCTGTACCGCTTGGAATGGCTGGAGACTTGCCGTAAGGTCTATAACTATGCGCTGCGTGAGCGTAAAGACTGGGTTAACAGTCGTAAATGCTCGATCAATGCCTGCTCTCTCCAGTCAGAATCCATCATCCCGGCAGATGCGCTCTACCCTAACTACTACAGGCAGAAAAAAGCGCTGACTGAAGCCAAGAAAACGAATCCAGGTCTGAAAGCAGTTCACTCGCAGGTGCTTCAAGACGTGATTGGCAGAGTTGACGCTGCCTTTGCCGCCATGAAGCAGCGAGGACACGGCTTTCCTCGGTTCAAGAAGTTTGGGCAGTTCAAGTCGTTTTTGTTCCCTCAGGTTGACAACGATGCCATCGTGGAAAGCCAAATCAAACTGCCCAAGCTTGGCAAGGTTGCGATTAATCTGCACCGTCCCATTCCTGAAGGTTTCAGGGTGAAAACGGCTCGAATTGTTCGCAAAGCTTCGGGCTGGTATGTGGCGCTGGCAATTCAGGCAGATGTTTCTGTTCCTGAACCAATGCCGCACGGTCACGCTCTGGGAATTGATGTTGGACTGGAGTATTTTCTATCTACTTCTGAGGGCGAACAGGTAAAGCGACCTCGCTTTTTCAATCAACTGCACCGCAAGCTGAAATTGCTGCAACGCAGATTGAAGAACAAGGAAAAAGGTTCGTCTAACCGTCGCAAATTGAATCGGAAGATTGGCAGAGTGCATGAAAAGATTGCCCACTGTCGAAGCGATTTTCACTTCAAGCTGGCTCATCATCTCTGTGACCACGCTGGGATGATATTTGTTGAAGATCTTGACTTCCGCGTCATGGCAAAAGGGATGTCGGGTCAACATACTCTGGATGCCGGATTGGGTCAATTTGTGAATCAAATTCTCCCGTGGGTGTGCTGGAAGCGAGATGTCTACTACGGAAAGGTTGATCCGAACGGCACTAGCCAGGAATGTCCTGACTGTGGCGCGGTTGTCAAAAAGGATTTGAGCGTGAGAGGGCATCATTGTGCTGAATGTGGGTCAACCAAGCCTAGAGATGTAGCCAGTGGTCAAGTGATTCGGAGTCGTGGACTCAGTGCAGCCGTGGGATACGCGGCGAAGGAAAATGTCTGTGGAGACGGGCTGGCAGGGGCTTTGCCTAGCCAAGTGTCTTTGAAGCAGAAACTTGAATCGTGAGGTTCAAGAAGCCCGCGCTGTATGCGTAGCATCAGCGTCGGGAGTGTCACTAAAGGATCGCGTAATATATGCAGACCATTGCCATGCTCTCTAAGTAATGATCAAATCAGACTAAATGATCAAATCAGACTAAATGATCAAATCAGACTAAAGACTGCTGGCATTGAATGTATCACATTGAGCTGGATCGCCCGATTGCAAGCCTCGTTTGAACCACCGAACCCGCTGGGCCGAAGTGCCATGGTTAAATGATTCGGGCACGACATAGCCGCGAGCTTGCATTTGGATGAAGTCGTCTCCCACACTACTGGCAGCCGTCAGCGCTTCTTCCACATCTCCGGGTTCCAACACCACATTTCGTTGGGTTCTCTGAGCTTGGTTGGCCCAAACCCCGGCAAAACAGTCCGCTTGCAATTCCAGCATAATCGAGAGCTGATTGGATTGGGTTTTACTAACCCGCTGTTGCAAGGCTTGAATTTCTGGCAAAATCCCAAGCTGTTTCTGCACATGATGGCCAATTTCATGGGCAATTACATAGGCCTGAGCCGCGTCACCTGGCGCTTGATGGCGATCATGTAGCTCTTTAAAGAAATTCAAATCCAGGTAGACTTTTTCATCCGCCGGACAGTAAAACGGTCCAGAAGCAGCACTGGCATAGCCACAGGCTGATTGCACTGATTCAGTAAATAACACCAGATTGGGAACTCGGTAACGCTCTCCCTGTTGCCGAAATAAGTCTGTCCAGACATCTTCAGTATCAGCCAACACCACGCTAGAAAACTCCGCCAGCCGATCCTCCTCCGGTGATCGCCCCCGAGCCGAGCCATTGGATTGCCCATAATCCTGTTGGGGCGGGGCTGCTTGCTGCAAAATCGCACTCGGATCGCCACCCAGTAAAGCCACAATAATGGCCAGCACGATCGCCCCTAGTCCACCTCCGACAACCGGGCGCGACATCCGCATACCACGCCGATCCTCAACATTTTGACTGCGCCGTCCAAATTCCCACCGCATCTTGATGCCTCCATGCTGTTTTGCAATTGCCCGCAGCGACCATGGAGGTATTCTACGGCTTCCGTCTCGATCGCCGCAGCTTATCCCAGAATGATTTTGTTTTTGCCCTGATTATGTTATAAAACTTCTTCTGGCATTGGTTCACTTAATGGTGCTGTCATCGCAATCGGCAATACAGCAGACTCAGTGGAGCCAGCAGGCACGATCCAACGACTGGCTTGATTCAAGGCATGAAAATTACCACATAGCAATAACCGATCGCCCGCCTGCAAATCACTGCTGCCATTCGGAAAGTTGATGAATTTTCCTTCCCGGCGAATTGCCTGAATCAACACCCCAAACTGCCGACGAATATGGAGTTCAGCTAAAGTTTTGCCAACCACTGCGCTATTTTCAGGTACCAGCAACCACTGACAGGAGGTATTCCCACCCGGCACGGCGGCCTCTCCTTTGGCTAGCTCACTGAAAGCCGCCATTTCATCGGGCTCTCCCACAATTAACAGTCGATCGTCGGGCTTCAGGCAAGTGCGGGGATCGGGGTAATCAATTTCTTCACCGCTCGATCGCTGGATCGCCATTAAACTCACGCCGGTCAGCCGCCGCAGATCCGTCTCCTCCAGGGTCATGCCAATCAAAGGCGATCCTGCTGGGAGGGCGTACCAGCGACTGTTCATATCCTGGGCCGCCACCTTCAATTCGCGAGAAACTTGTCTGGGTTGGCGTTCTGGACGAAAATCCAGGTAGCGGCTACTACGAATTTGCTGCACTTCGCGTTGAATCACGGGCAGCGGCACCCCTAACCCAGTCAATAAATGGGCCGAGAGTTCAATGCTAGACTCAAATTCTGGCTGCACCACCTCCTTAGCCCCCAACTGATAGAGCAGTTCCAGATCCTTATCTTGAGTCGCTCGCACCACCGCATCCAGTTCAGGTTCTAACTCTAATGCCCGTTTCAAACACAGGCGAGTGCTCATCGGGTCAGAAAGAGCGATCGCCAATCCTTTCGCTTGGTTGACTCGGGCCGCTTCCAGCACATGCAGGCTAGCAGCATTACCGTAAACATAGGGAATATTCGCATCACGCAATTGTTGAATTTGTTGTTCAGATTGATCAATCACCACCACGGGCTGTTTGTAGGCCTGTAAAAGCTGCACGATATTGCGTCCGACCCGACCATAGCCACAAACCACAATATGTCCTTGAGTCGGCAGATGTTCCGGAATTTCGATCGGCTCTTCGGCACCATCCAGTAAGCGTTTGAGCCCAGGCACAGTTTCTGCCCAAGCAAACAGTTGCGGAATCAGGCGTAAGACAAACGGAGTGATCACTAGGGTGACCGCCGTAGTCCCCAAAATTAGTAGATAAACCCGCCGCGACACCAGCCCCAACACCTGCCCTTTACTGGCCAACACAAACGAAAATTCACCGATCTGAGCTAAGCCCAAACCGACAATTAGCGAAGTTTTCAACGAATATCGAAAAGCCCGCACTAAGGGCATGACAATCAAAAACTTACCAATGAATACCAAAGTGACTAAACCCAGAATGAGCTCCAGATTATTCCAGATAAACACTGGATCGATCAGCATACCAACGGCTGCGAAGAACAAACTGGCAAAGATATCCCGGATCGGTTCCACATAGGTGAGGGTTTGATCGGAATATTCGACTTCAGAGATCATCAACCCAGCAATAAAGGCTCCCATCTCGATCGAGAGCCCCAGGGATTCTGTGAGTAACGCGATCCCTAAACAAAGCGCCACTACTCCCAACAAAAATAACTCTCGACTTTCGGTGCGAGCCAATAACCGCAGCAGAGAAGGCACCACCCAAATCCCCACTGCAACCGATCCGGCTGCTAGGAGTGCGGTTTTCAAAAGGGCTATGCCTACCGCCCGCCCCAACTCATCCGACGGACTATCCAATGCAGGCAACACCGCCAACATCAAGCCCAAAGCCAAGTCCTGCACCACCAAAATGCCCAGCATCACCCGCCCATGGGAAGTTTCGGTTTCATTCCGCTCCATCAGGCATTTCAGCACTACCGCCGTGGAAGAGAGGGACAGGATCGCACCCAGAAAGATACCTTGAGTAGGAGAAGTCACCCAACCGACCCCGATCGACACCAGAGTGGTCACGGCAATCGTGGAAATAATCTGCAAGCCACCGCCTCCTAAGCTGATGCCTTGCACTTTTTTGAGTTCAGAAAAGGAGAATTCGACCCCCAGCGCAAATAGCAGAAATGCGGCTCCAAATTGCGCCAGCGTTTCGACCTGCACCAGTTCCTTCACCAGTCCTAACCCGGCCGGGCCGACGATCGCCCCACCCACCAAGTAGCCAAGTAGCACAGGCTGACGTAAAAGCGCCGCAAATAATCCACCTGCGGCGGCCGCTGCCAGCACTACCACCAGGTCAACAATCAATCTAAAGTCTTCTTGCACAGAGTCTCTCTTAATTCCGAATCAGCAGTGAGCGGGTGAAGGGATGCATTGCCAAACTGGCAGAAGCGATGGTGCGCCTTGCTCTGCCAAATCAGCAATATTTGTTAATGTGTTTTAATTTTCAGCATACCGAAGTTTTTCGCGAAATTTCCGTTCCCGTGAGATGGGTTGGTATTTTTTAGCGAATATTTTTCGGTTGATGTTTTTCAGTGAATATTTTTCGGTTGATGTTTTTCGAGGCTGATTCGAGGCTGATTCGAGGCTGATTGGCCGATCGATTCCGTCTTCTCGACTGGTTGGCTGACTCTTGACGACAAGTTTTCCCAAACGGTGTAATCTATCAGGGCAATGGGTTCGATCGATGATTCCTTCAGTACCATGACCATACCTCACTCCTCACGGTTGCGTTCTTTCCTCACTCAAGTCGGCCTCCATCTGGGCGGGCAAGTGCCCAAGCTTCAGGGCAACCATCCGGTCAATCGTAAGCGCAGGGGGCATCCTGAGCGGCTTTGGCTCAGTTTTTTCATCGGCACCTTCGCATTAATCATGTTGTTGGCAACTCCAGCCCAGGCTTGGCAGTCTCAACTTCAACCCACCAATCCTCAGTTAGGAGACACCTTATCAGTGGTTGTTCAGGCCGCAGCCACCGATCAGTGGAACCATCCGCCCACCGTCACCCTGGGGCAAAAAACCTATCCCATGTTCAGCTTGGGGCACAACCGTTATCGGGCCTTACTACCAACGACTCCTTTAGATAAACCCGGACAGTTAACGTTACAGATCAATGCGGCGGGGCAAACCCAAACCCTGACGACCAACCTGCGCGATCGAGAGTTTCCTACTCAAAGCATTTGGCTGGGGGAAGGGGGTGGCCCGGAAGGCACCGATTATGAGTTCGATCGCGTTGATGCTTTCAAAGCACTGGTGTCACCCGATAAGTTTTGGCGTGGGGCCTTTCTACGGCCAAGTGAAGGCGAAGTGTCCACCATTTACGGAGTGCAGCGCTACTACAATGGCGAATTTGCCAGTGACTATTATCACCGGGGTGTAGACTATGCAGCCGGGACTGGATCACCCGTGATTGCCCCCGCCGCAGGTCGAGTCGCCTTAGTCGGACGAGTCGAATCAGGGTTCGAGCTGCATGGGAATACGATCGGCATTGATCACGGGCAAGGGGTTTTGAGTATCTTCCTTCATCTCAGTCGCATTGATGTGGCTGAGGGAGACATGGTACAGGCCGGACAGCGGATTGGGGCGGTCGGCTCTACCGGCATCTCCACCGGGCCACACCTGCACTGGGGACTCTATGTGCAAGGGGTATCGGTTGATCCGGTGCCTTGGCGAAATGCGGGATTCGAATAAATTCCGTGGCATTGCTCATGTCTTTTTTCATTTCTGGGGCACACTAGAACAGAGAGACTTGAGGCAAGCCAGTCCGATAAAGGCATTGGAAATTCCTATGAGCATTGAAAAAATTGTTGAGCAAGCCCTGCAAGATGGCTACCTGACCCCGGCCATGGAAGCGGAAGTTGGGCGGATTTGTGATACTGCTTCCGAGTTGTCGATCGAAGAATATATGGCGCTCGATCGACTGATGGGATCGTTGTTGACGGGCGAAGTCGTTGCTGTACCTCGTAAACAGTTCATCAACGTCATGGAAGAGTTGGTGTTGACGGAAGCGATCGCCCGAGTTGCGGAAATTGAAGCCACCAGTGACTGCACGCTGGATTTAGGAGATATTGCGGCCTATGCCCTCAACCGCCTCCCGCCTCTCTACGCCACCACAGAAGAAGGAGCTGACTATCAGCGAGGCCGCGCCAAGGATGATCTCCAAGGATTAATCGCCCAGCAGGTGAGTGAGGCGATCGCCCGCAATTTGGATCAACCCGAATTCTTCCCAGAACGACAAGTCTTGGGCAAAAATACCGCAGATGAGGTGTTGACCCAGGTGAGTGCCTTGCTCAAAACCTATGCCCACAAGTACGAGGCTCAGTAAAAGGCTCAGTAACCAGTGCTCTTGCCAATTTGAGGAAATCTGGCGGAAATCTTCCAGGGTGCATCTCTCGGATCCAGAGCCATGGCACACTAGCTTAAGTCTGGATTTATGAAACCCCCCGTGAATCGATCCCCCAATTTCTCTCCCCATCCGGCTGCCATCGATGAGAGCCTGCCTCAGTCGGTCGATCGCACCCTGTCTGCCTCTGCCACCCAAGCTCGCAAAGCAGATCATCTGCGGGTTTGTCTGGAGGAGGATGTCCAATTTCGCCAAACGACGGGTTTAGAAAACTATCGCTTTACCCACTGTTGCCTGCCCGAACTCGACTATCAAGATATCGATCTCAGGACTACCTTTTTGGGTAAACCCCTGGCAGCGCCACTGCTGATTTCTTCGATGACCGGCGGCACCGAACTGGCACGTCTCATTAATTTTCGATTGGCTGCTGCCGCCCAGCAGTATGGTCTGGCGATGGGAGTCGGTTCGCAACGCGTGGCGATCGAAACTCCACAAGTGGCCAATACCTTTGCAGTGCGATCGGTGGCTCCCGACATCTTGCTCTTTGCCAATCTGGGCGCAGTCCAACTTAACTATCGATATGGGTTGGCTGAATGTCAGCGGGTCGTGGATTTGCTGGAAGCAGATGCCCTGATTTTGCATTTAAACCCGTTGCAAGAGGCCGTCCAAACCCGAGGAGACACCAATTTCCGGGGTTTGCTCGATCAAATTGCCACTTTATGTCAACAATTGCCGGTACCTGTGATTGCCAAAGAGGTCGGGAACGGCATTTCGGCAAGTTTAGCCACCCGCCTGATCGAAGCTGGTGTGAGTGCGATCGATGTCGCTGGCGCAGGAGGCACCTCTTGGGCCAAAGTCGAGAGCGAACGAGCCGCCGATCGACGGCAACGCCAACTGGGGCAAACCTTCGCTAACTGGGGTATTCCTACCGCAGAGTGCATCACCACCATTCGGCAAGTGGCACCGCATCTCCCATTAATTGCTTCGGGCGGACTACGCAATGGGTTAGATGTGGCTAAAACACTTGCACTTGGTGCAGATATGGCGGGTCTGGCATTGCCTTTTTTACAAGCTGCGGCCGAATCGGAAGCTGCCTTAGATGAAATGATCACCATCCTGATGGCAGAAATTTCGACCGTATTGTTCTGTACAGGGAGTCCCAATTGTGCTGCTCTGCGACAGCCAGGGGTTATGCAACCGATCGATCGCTGAGCTTCAGCCTGTCTATTTCGCTGTGTCGATCTCAGTATTGATCACTGTATTGTCAGTATTGATCACTGTCTTTGATCGAGGACTATGAGGACTGTATCGATCGAGGACGATATCAACGACAGTGCCGGAACCCAACGATTAAACTGGAGGGGAAACCCCGACTCGTATCCACCTGCCCCCTCTGCACCTTTTCCCTGACCCCATGCGTGATTTTCTCAAACAAACGTTTGCAACCCTAACTGGTATTTTTTTGTTTTTGACCTTGAGCGTAGCAGGACTCACCGTTCTGCTGGTTGCGATCACCGCCGCTTCGCGAGAGGCCAGTTCACGGATTGAGCAAGATTCGATTCTCACCTTCGATTTGTCTCAAGAAATTACAGATGCTGGTGCAACGGACAATCCAGGAGCAGTGCTGAGTCAGGCCCTATCCGGCAATAGCCCTCGCAACACCATCCCCCTGCGTACCGTTTTGGAAACCCTGGAACGAGCCGCTAGCGACGATCGAATTGCCGGGATCTACCTTTCTGGCAATATTTCTCCCGCTGGATTGGGATCAGGGCTGGCAACCCTACAAGAGGTACGACAGGCACTGCAACGCTTTCGGCAATCGGGCAAACCGATTTTGGCCTATGACACGGTGGGCTGGACAGAGCGGGAGTATTATCTTACCTCGGTGGCGGATCAGGTCTATCTCAACCCCACAGCTTCGCTCGAAATCAATGGCTTTAGCCTGGAAACCACCTTCTTTGCTGGAGCATTACAAAAGTATGGGATCGGGGTGCAGCCGATCCGAGCCGGAAAATACAAATCGGCAGTAGAACCCTTTATCCGCAGCAGTAATAGCCCGGAAGCCAGAGAAGAAACTCAGAAGCTACTCTCTGATTTGTGGAACGAGTTCATCTCCAGTGCTGCCAAAAGCCGCAATCTCAATCCGACCCAGTTGCAGGCAATTGCCGATCGCCAAGGGCTTCTGCTGGCTGAGCAAGCCCAAACCGCAAAGCTGATTGACAAGGTAGTGCATGAAGATGAAGTGCTGACCGAATTGCAAAACCTGACCGGAGAAACCAAAGATAGCGATACCTTTCGCCAGGTTAGCCTGACGAACTATGCTCGTGCGGCCGAGTTGACCGCCCGTCGTCCCTATAGTGCGAATCAGGTGGCTCTGGTCTACGCAGAAGGGGAAATTGTCAGTGGAGAAGGCACAGCGGGCTCGATCGGCGGAGATAGCTTAGCAGCCTTACTGCGAGAACTCCGGCAAGATGAGGATGTGAAAGCGATCGTGCTGCGGGTGAATAGCCCAGGGGGAAGTGCGACGGCCTCGGCCCGCATTGCCCGCGAAGTCGCGCTGACCAAACAGCAAAAACCGATCATTGTCTCCATGGGTAGCTATGCCGCGTCTGGGGGCTACCAAATTTCTACCTATGCCAGCCGCATCTTTGCTGCACCTAATACCGTCACTGGCTCGATCGGAGTATATGGCTTGCTGCCTAATATTCAGGGCCTAGCAAATCAAAATGGAGTCACCTGGGATGTGGTGAAAACCGGCCGTTTTGCCGATAGCACCTCCCTGAGTCGGCCCAAAACCCCAGAAGAGCTGGCCATTGCCCAGAAAGTGGTCGATCAGCTCTATGAGCAATTTTTATCGATCGTGGCCGAATCTCGCCCGATCCCCAGCCAAAAGGTCGCCGAAATTGCCCAAGGTCGGGTTTGGTCTGGAGTTTCAGCCAAAACCATTGGACTGGTCGATGAGCTGGGGGGGTTGGAAGCCGCTGTGCAAGCCGCCGTACAAGCCGCTGATATCGAAGACAGTTGGCGACTGGAGGAATATCCGCAGCGACGATCGTTCGAAACCCAATTGCTGCGGCGCTTGTTGAGCAGTCGCTCTGAAGCTACTCAAGATCCGTTTCGGCAAGAGCTCCAAAAGCTACAGGGGAATCTCGATCGGCTCAAAGCGATGAACGATCCCCTGGGAGCCTACAGCCGCTTGCCATTTAACCCCTGGATTGAGTAGATCCCGGTGGATTTGAGACGGGAGAAAGCACTATGCGAAACTGGTGCTAGCAATTCTGATCGGCATTTTTAACCTATGGCAATCGATCGCGACCCAGTTTCGCCGCTGCTTCCGAATCTCTTTCCGGCAGCACTGTATCCTCTGGATCCACTTCGCTCTCAGCCTGAACTGTCAGTCGATGAACGAATCGCCGCTGGTAAAGCTCTGCGGCAACGAGTCAAACGATCGGAGCATGGTGTTTACCACCCCTCGATCGATCGGGCCGATGTGATCGACCTGCTAGAAGCTCAAGCGAAAACCCGCCTACCGGATCTGGTGCCCATTCGGTATGCTCGCATGTTGACTTCTCCGTTTGCCTTTTTACGCGGTGCAGCAGCCGTGATGATTCGCGATATTGCGCCTGCCCCGCAAACCGGCATTTCGGTGCAAGCCTGCGGAGATATGCATTTGTCCAACTTTGGGGCTTTTGCTTCGGCTGAACGCAACCTGATCTTTGGCATCAACGATTTTGATGAAACCTATCCTGGTGCTTGGGAGTGGGATCTGAAGCGGCTATGCACCAGTGCGGTTGTGGCCGGACGCTATTTGTCTGCTTCTCCTGAACTCTGTGAAGCAGCGGTGCGTGCAGTGGTGCAGTCCTATCGCTACCACTTACAGGAATATGCCGCAATGGGCTACTTGGATTTGTGGTATGCCAACATTACCGAAACCGATTTATTGGAGAAACTCCCGGACGAGTTGCAGAAAAAAGGCAAGCAGCATCTAGCAAAAGCACGCAGCCGCAATCATTTGCAGGTGTTAGACCAAATGACCGATCTGGTCGATGCACAACACCATATTGTGGAATCTCCCCCGCTTGTTGTGCGGGCCGAATCGATCGAGAACCAACCGATCCATCAGGTTTTTGCCCCCCTGCTCCAGGATTATGCGGCATCTCTAAGCGGCGATCGGCGTTATTTGCTGTCCCACTATCGCATTCTTGATGTCGCTCGCAAGGTGGTCGGCGTAGGCAGTGTGGGCACGCGCTGTTGGATCATGTATCTAGAAGGTAAAGACCAGGAAGATCCGCTTTTTCTACAAGTTAAAGAAGCCCAACCCTCGGTGCTGGCTCCCTACTCGGAGGCATGGTGCGGGTATCGCCTGCCCGATAATTCTCAGGGCCATCGCGTCGTGATCGGACAACGATTGATTCAGGGAGCACCCGACATCTTTCTCGGCTGGGGTGAAATGGCTGGCACCCACTACTACATTCGCCAGTTACGCGATATGAAAGGGGGGGTCAAACTAGAACCTGGCAAATTTAAACGATCGGCTTTACCCAATTACTGTGAGCTATGCGGCTGGGCGCTGGCGCTGGCCCACGCTAAATCGGGCGATGCAGCTATGCTGGCAGGCTATGTTGGCAACAATGAGGCACTAGATGACGCACTGGTGAAATTTGCGGTTGCCTATGCCAATCAAACCGAGCAAGATCATGAAGCGTTGGAAATGGCAGCTCGCCAAGGCCGAATTACCATTGCTAGCGAAGATTAAATCAAGTTTTAGTCCAGTTGGGACGATCCTACCTCTGGGGCAGGGGCGCTTGATAAAACTGGACTAACTGGACTAACTGGACTAACTGGACTAACTGGACTAATCCGATAGGCACAGCGTCGATCGCCTTGGAGCAAATGCTCCATCCGTTCCACTTTCACAGTCGATCCTAAAACCGCTTGGAAGGTTTCGAGTTCTGAACGACAGAGCTGCGGACAGTGCTGAGCCGCAATACAAATCGGACAATGGTTCTCAACCAATAACAGGCTGCCGTCAGACTGCTCGATCGCTTCTGCCATATAGCCTTCCTGGGTACGCAATACGGCTATTGCTGCGACTTGTTGCCGCCAGTTTGATCGCAGTTGAGATGAACAGTGATCGGATCGTGAAGCATTCAGTAGCGACGCATCCGGTCGCGACACATCCGGTCGCAACGCATCAGGCAAGGGCACCCTAGACACATACCCAGCAGAGGAATACTCAGTCGGCTCATCATCATCAGCACGTTCCGAAGAGGCGCACTCTGGGTTCCGAGGCGGCGGTAAAGATTCCGAGAGCTTAGCAAGATAGGTTTCAATTTGGCGCTGACTGCGATCAGCCATCAATTGCTCTAGTCCTTCGGTACCAAACCGAGCCACCACCCCACTCAGCAACTCAACCATCAGATCAGCATGACGATTGGGAAATCGATCCAGGGATCGGGCGGAGAGCTGCCAGAGCTTAACCGGACGACCGATCGGTTGACGCTCCTCCTGATAGGTGACCCAATTGCCCAGTTGTAGTTGCTGAAGGTGCTGACGAATGGCCATGGGAGACACATGCAACTGAGAGGCCAGAGCCGCCGCAGTTTGAGCCCCTTGCGTTTTCAACAGGTTCAGAATCTGATCCTTAATTTTCTGCTTACCATCCTCCATCGCCATCACTTGCTATCCTTGCAACCGTCCTGTCTAAAACGGTGATTAAACGCAACAATACGATCGATCGTTCTCAACTTACTTTAGCTTTTTGCAAGTTGCCACATCATCCTTGCTTGCGAATTACGAACCTCTCTATACAAAACCCTGGACTCTCGCTAAAATCAGGCAGCCTTTACCCCAGCCCCCTCTTTATGATTTCCGCCGATTATTTGCGCCCCTGGTGTTTGATTTGCCTCCAGCCTAACCTACAGCATCAAGTACTCAATCGGTTTCAGCGTCGCCATGAGGCAGAAGCCCATCTCAAAGTGTTGCGCCAAATGATGCCGAGCGGTCAATACATGGTGCTATTTGATGGCAGCGATTATCCGGCGGATCTGGGTTTGAGTTTGGGGAGTTATTTGTAGAGGAGATTGGATGGGGTGGGAGCAAGCTTGGCTCGGCTGATGGCGGATCGCCAATAATGTCCGCCGAGGATCGCCAATAGTGTCCGCCAATAGTGTTCGTCGAAAGTGCCTCGACACCCCGCCCGGACGATTCGATTAGGCAGATAGGATGAGGTGCAACCTGCAAAAGTCCTAATTAGGTTGCCAGCTCAGATTTAATTATCAAGTTTTACATTGTTTTATAAAGGCTTTTGTAATTCTTGTATCATCTTGTTCCTAGTCCGATCTGGTATTTAGATCGATCAGGTAGGCTGAATATAAAGAAAATCTTAAGTCGAGGTTGCCATGAGTCCTACAATGATGCGGCAATTCTGGTCTGTGTTAGATGGAATGCGAGTCAGTATTCCCCTAGCTTTAGACGATGAAAGCTTAGAACAATGGTTGATCCGTCAGGTGCGCTCAGAGCAAGCCTTGGGACGACGTGAAGCCGATATTCTCACGGCCTACATTCATAGCCGTATTCCGCTGATTCGAGAGATGGCTCAAGAGTATCGAGCTGCCTGAATTAACTGGCTGGAATTAACTGGCTAGAATTAACTGGCTTAAACCTAGCCCAATCAATACTCTTAATTCCATACTATATCCTCTCAACATCCAGTTTTTCGGCGATCCCTTAGCAGATTTCCCAGCAACAAAATACCTGATCAGAGTTTTCCTGCACCTGAGTATCTAGACAGGTCAACCGCAGGTTATTTCTGGAATGGAAATCTTCTGAGCAGATTACGATACAAACTGTGAAGTGTGATACACACAGAAATGGCAAACCAGTAGACTGTTGAGATTGAAATCAATCTCTTTTACTTAGGATAGTTGACTGGACGCGATGATCATGTGAGCAATCTCCCAGATAATCGACATTGGCATGAAATCATCGATCGGCAAATGGCTGGATGATTTAGCTGATTGCCTCTCGATATCTGGCAGCATGAGCCTTTCGCGATGACAATTTCTGTTGATCCATTTTGGTGAGTGAAATAGGGTTTTATGCGTAAATGGATTTCCCTGCTGTTTGCCACTGTGCTGACAGCGACGGTTGCCGTAGCTTGCGCCTCTTCCAACGATACGGCGGCAGGTGGGGGGGGTGGAACCAGTACACTTGACACCGTTTTAAGCCGTGGTTCTCTCATCTGCGGGGTGAATGGGCAGCTTCCTGGGTTCAGTTTTGTCAACAATGAAGGCGAATATTCCGGCATGGATGCCGATTATTGCCGTGCCATTGCGGCAGCCCTGTTCGATGATCCCTCTAAAGTTGAATTTCGCAACCTCAGCGCCCAAGAGCGATTTACAGCCTTAGCAGCCGGAGAAATCGATGTTTTGATCCGTAACACGACCTGGACGATTAACCGGGATACGGCGTTGGGGCTGGAATTTGGCCCGACCACTTTCTTTGATGGGCAGGGGATGCTGGTTGCCAAAGCTTCCGGCGTAACTGCCATTTCGGGGCTAGGCGGCAAATCGATCTGTGTGCAGTCAGGTACCACAACAGAACAAAACCTGACTGATAAGTTCCGGAAACTGAATATTCCGTTCACACCTGTCGTGTTTGATGACGAAGATGCGCTTTACAGTGCTTTTGCTCAGGGGCGTTGTCAAGCAGCCACCTCCGATCGATCCCAGCTTACGGCCCGGCGGCAATCCCTTCCCAACCCAGACAACTACCTTGTTTTGGAAGAAGTGATCTCGAAAGAGCCGCTCGGCCCGGCGGTACGCAATAACGATTCTAAATGGGCGGATGCGGTTAAATGGATCGTTTATAGCACCTTCCAGGCGGAAGAATTAGGCATTGAACAGGACAACCTGACCCAGTTTGCCAGCAGCACCGATCCAGAAGTCAAACGACTTTTGGGGCAAGAGGGCACCCTGGGCACCGACATGGGATTACCTAATGATTTCGCTGCCCGGGTGATTAAGCATGTGGGCAACTATGGTGAAATTTATCAGCGCAACATTGGTGAGCCATTTGCCCTAGAGCGGGGTCTGAATAGCTTGTGGACTGATGGCGGCTTAATTTATGCCCCTCCCTTCCGCTAACTTCGGAATCGCGATGGCGCAATCAGACCGGGTGCCTCTCTAGTTGAGATGAGGTTGCTCGGTTTCTCCCTTTTCTGCCCCTTCAAAATTGCTGGTTCCCGCTATGGACGAACAAAAGATTCCACTTTGGCGAGATGATCGATTTATCAAGCTAGCCGTTCAAGTGTTGCTGGTCGTAGCGGTGGTCGTAGTCATCGCCATTCTAGCCAACAACGTTTCCGTTAATTTTCGGCGTTTGGGGCTAAACTTCGGTTTTAGCTTCCTGAATAATCCGGCCTCATTTGGGATTGGCGACACCGCTATTCCTTACAGCCCCACCGATGCGTTTGGTAAAGCGTTACTCGTGGGGTTAATTAACACTTTACGAGTGATCGTCGTCGGGATTATTTTGGCCACCCTGCTGGGCATTGTGGTTGGGGTGGCTCGCCTGTCAGAAAACTGGCTGGTACGCCAAATTGCCACGGTGTATGTCGAGATCTTTCGCAATACTCCTTTACTGCTGCAACTCTTTTTGATCTATACCGCAGGCTTTTTGCAGTTGCCGCCGATCGAACAAGCCCTTCAATTACCTGGTTCCACCATTCTCTCCAATCAAGGACTGTATTTGATTTGGCCGATCGGTAGCCTCCGGACTGGGCTCTCCCTGGCGGTATTGATTGGGGGCGCGACCCTGGGAATTGTGCTCTGGCAACGTCGGTTGCGGGTGATGGAATTGGAGGGAGCCTCTGGCAACGGTTATCAGAAAGCCTTAATTGGGATTGGCATCGTCAGCCTGTTAGCGTTACTGCTGGGGCTAGAATGGCGCACTCCTCAGTTTGAAAATGGGACTGTAACCGGCGGCTTGCATCTGTCGGCTGAGTTTGGCGCATTGCTGTTTGGCTTAGTCCTCTACACAGCGGCATTTATTGCAGAAGCCGTCCGGGCTGGGATTCAATCAGTTTCCCAAGGGCAATGGGAGGCCTCGCGCGCGTTGGGACTGCATTCAAGTCTGGCCATGCGCTTGGTCGTGTTTCCACAGGCCCTGCGGGTGATGATTCCGCCCCTGACGAGCGAGTTTCTCAACTTGGCAAAAAACTCCAGCCTGGCAGCCGGGATCGCCTACAGTGACTTTTTCCAAATCGCTTTCACAATCAATAACCAAACCGGGCGAGTATTGGAGGTGGTGCTATTGATCATGATTACGTATCTGACCATTAATTTGTTGATCTCATTGGGGATGAACTGGTTTAATCAACGAGTGCAACTCAAAGAACGCTAGAACAAGCGTTAGATTGATGAGTGTGATGAGAAGATTGGATACGAGCTGTTCCATTAAACTGCTGAATGGTAATTAGGTGGAAATAATTTTAGCTACTCGTTATATCAGCTTGCTGCAAAACTGTTGACCTTGTCGCTCACCTTACCGCAATGACTACCGATACTCCTGTATTCGTTGGCCCACCGACTCGGCAAATTAGCCCTTGGGCTTGGGCGCATAAGAATCTTTTTAGCAATTGGTTGAATACCCTCTTAACGATCGTTAGTGTGCTGATTCTCGGTTGGGTGGTGATCGGGCTATCCACCTGGATTTTTTCGCAGGCGCAGTGGGCAGTAATTCGCGATAACTTTCGGCTGTTTTTAGTCGGACGCTATCCAGTCCAAGCATTATGGCGCGTTTGGGCCAGCCTGGGGCTCATCGTGGCAATGGGAGGGATATCTTGGGGGATTTTGGCCCGCAACATTCGGCTCTTGGATCGACGCGGACTCCTGCTGTTGGGCATTCTGGCCGCTACCGTGGTGATTGTGCTAGCGCTATTGACCGATCCCAGATCGATCGCCCTATCCCTGGGGATGCTGGTGTTATTAGTGGTGCTGGCTTTTGTAGGACAACGGTTGGGGCAAGCCTACCCCCCATTAGGGACTTGGCTCCCGCTAGGGTGGCTCGTGGGCTTTTTGATTGCCTATGCGCTAGTGCGGGGGCTGATCGGGGGGGGACAGCCGGTTAAGCTCGATGACTTGAGTGGCTTGCTGCTCACGCTGTTAACCGCGATCGTTAGCATTGTAGTGTCGTTTCCGTTTGGCGTGCTGCTGGCTTTGGGGCGGCGCAGTGAATTGCCCGTCGTCCGGTGGCTATCGATCGCTTATATTGAGCTAGTTCGCGGTTTGCCGCTGGTGACGATTTTGTTTGCCGCTCAACTGTTAGTTCCCCTTGTGTTGCCCACCGGGATCCGTCCCGAACGAGTCATGCGAGCAATTGTGGGTCTAACCCTATTTAGTGCCGCCTACCTGGCAGAAAATGTCCGGGGGGGGTTACAGTCTGTGCCGCGCGGCCAAGTGGAAGCGGCTAAAGCGCTGGGCTTAAACCCGGTGTTAAATACCAGCCTGATTGTTTTGCCCCAGGCTCTGAAAGCGGTGATTCCGACAATCGTTGGCCAGTTTATTAGTTTATTTAAAGACACTTCGCTGCTCGCAATCGTCGGTTTAACTGAACTGTTAGGCATGGGACAGAGTATTTTGGCAAACCCGCAGTACATTGGCAAAAATGCAGAGGTGTATGCCTTCATTGGTTTGATCTACTGGATCTGCTGTTACGCCATGTCGATCGCCAGTCAGCGGCTCGAAAAGCAATTGGGGGTAACGCACCGTTAGGTTCTCATCTTTTCATCGCCCTCAACGGTTGACCTTTTTTTAGTCAAGCTAATCTTTAGTCAAGCTAAACCTACACTGCTAAACCTACACTGCTGGAACCCAATCCCATGACACAACCTCAAATGGAATCGATCGCAGATAAAACCGGCGCTGAACCGATCATCGTCGCTAAAAACGTGGAGAAGTGGTATGACAACAATTTCCATGTGTTAAAAGGGGTGAGCCTCACCGTTAATAAAGGCGAAGTTGTCGTGGTGATGGGCCCCTCTGGCTCTGGTAAGTCCACTTTTATTCGCACGTTTAATGCCTTGGAACCCTATCAGAAAGGTTCGATCGAAATCGATGGTATCCAGTTGACCCACGATCTGAAAAACATCGACGCGATCCGGCGGGAGGTGGGGATGGTGTTTCAGCAGTTTAACCTGTTTCCTCACCTGACCGTCTTGCAAAATGTCACCCTGGCTCCGATCTGGGTGCGGCGCTGGTCAAAGGCAAAAGCCGAAGAAATTGCCATGCAGCTCTTGGAACGGGTGGGCATTCTCAATCAGGCCAGCAAGTTTCCAGGCCAGTTGTCTGGCGGTCAGCAACAACGGGTCGCGATCGCCAGAGCCTTGGCAATGCAGCCCAAAATTATGCTCTTCGATGAACCGACTTCTGCCCTCGATCCGGAAATGGTGCGAGAGGTGCTGGATGTCATGCGCACTTTGGCCAATAGCGGCATCACCATGGTTTGCGTAACTCACGAAGTGGGATTTGCCCGAGAAGTGGCCGATCGGGTTGTTTTGATGGCTGATGGTATGTTAGTCGAAGAAGCGACCCCAGCAGAATTCTTCAACAATCCGAAAGAAGAACGGAGCAAGAAGTTTCTTTCGCAGATCCTGCATTAATGCAGATTAAACAGGGGGGTGAACCTGCCTCTCCGGTGATTCACCCTGATATCCCTGGCTATGCATCTGTATGATGACAAAACTAGACGATCACTGAACTAGACGATCACAAAATTGGCTGCGGTAATCGTGTTGGCTTGTATGCCAGACAGGATGGCTAAGGTTTCATTGGTGCCGTTAACCTGAATCAGCGTATTGCTGATGTCGGCTCCCATGCCCTGACTAATCGTCAGATCAGCAAAGGTGAATCCACCGGATAGCCCGATCAAATCGCGACCTCGCTCAAAATCTGTGATCGTATCGGTGCCCTCACCGGCTGCCACGACAAATCGATCGCGTCCTAAGATTCCGCCCGTGAGATTATCGTTACCCAAACCACCTCTGAGGATATCACTGCCCGCTCCTCCAACCAGGATATCGTTGCCATTGCCGCCATTCAGGGTGTCGCTACCATTGCCGCCATTCAGGGTATCATGACCATCACCCCCTTCGAGGAGGTCAACATTCTCGTTTCCATTCAAGGTATCATCACCCTCACCACCCCGTAACGTATCACTGCTGATACCACCATTCAGGGTATCATTTCCCAACCCACCTTCTAACCGATCGGAACCACTTTCTCCATTGAGAATATCATCACCTGCTTCACCCGCCAGAGAATCACCACCATCACCACCATTAATGATGTCGTTGCCACTGGTGCCGACTAGCGTATCTGCCCGTCTTGTACC
>JALOOM010000143.1 GCA_025454395.1 Elainella sp. Prado103 | reverse complement strand
CCCCAACGACCTCCGCCTCTACTGCAACTCTCACCAGCTTCCTAGGGCTTTAGAGATCACCATTCTCAATAAGCCCACTTCTTGCGGTGACTAATTACACACAGGATTCGGATGGGCGATCGGCTCGATATTCAGCATCCCGGCTCCGTTATTGATATAGATTCTCAAAAAGTTTATAATCGGAGCCTAAACGCTGTTAATCAGGTCTTAAAGCAATGGCGATCGCTCTTTCTCAAGATGACTACTCTGCGCTGTTACAGAAAAGTGCAGCAGGTCAATCCGCGATTTCTGATGCAACTGACATTACCTGGATATATCCCCCACAGTTGGGGCATGGCTTTATTCGAGAAATCTGTTTGCGAGATGGGTTAGAACTGGCGATCGCCGATTACCAACATCACGAAGATATCATCTGCTCTTCTTCAGACCGTGAACATCCGCTAGAGTACACCTTTTATTTTCCGGACAACACTTCAAGCCAGATTCGGGCAACATCTTACAGCCTCTTTGGGAGCGGCATGGCTCCCGGTGAACGAGGTCAAACCTTTGCCAAGCAGCGAATCCGTTGGGTGAGTATGCATCTTGAGCCAGAGGTGTTTCGCTCGTTTGCAGGTAATCCCGATGGCGATCTACCGGGGGCACTCCAGCACCTGATTGGCGATCCAAATCGGGAATACTACGTTCGCCCTGGGCAGTCCACGCCCGCGATGGATATGATTTTGCGACAGATTTTGCACTGTCCTTATCAGGGGTTTACCCAGCGGATGTTTCTGGAAGGTAAGGTGTGGGAATTAATATCACTCTTGCTGGAAGAGGAGGCCGAACTTCATTTTGTCCAACAAGTGTGGATTACTCTGAAACCGGATGATGTCGATCGGGTTCACCATGCCAAGGACATCCTAATACAGAATTTGCAAAATCCTCCGTCGCTGGCGCAGCTTGCCCGACAGGTCGGATTGAATGAGTGTAGCCTGAAGCGAGGATTTCGACAGGTATTTGATAATACGGCATTTGGCTATCTGCATCACTATCGCCTGGAGTACGCCAAACAACTGCTCATGACTGGAGAAATGACCGTTGCTCAGGTGGCTCAATCCATTGGGTTTGCCCGCAACTACTTCACAAAAGCCTTCTGTCAGAAGTTCGGCTGTACACCAGGAGCCTACCGCAAAAGTCCGGAGGTAAGGCATTTCAGTCTCGGCTCAAGCAAAAATTCCGTCTAGTTCACAAAAATATTCCGTCTAGGAGACAGTGCATCCGCTTATCTGATTTCACACTCCGGTATCTTGAGAAATATTCTTATTAGATCGAGGTGGGTGACCTACAAGACACTAACCCGCTCTCAATATCGGTGTGTGGAGTTCATCATGAAGTATTTTACGCAGCTTGTCGTTTTATCGAGTCTTTTTTCACTGCTGATTGTTCCTCCAATTGCAGCAGCGGCGGAGGTGGGCAATGAAGTACCCAGCGGCGAGCAGGAGGCATCGATCGGCGGTCATGAGGCATTGGAGCCGATCGCAACTCCAGGAACGGATCACCCAGCACCCATGACCCAGAACTCAGATCTTGCCCTCAGCGATCGGGATCAACCCGCTACTACGGTGGCTGAGTGGATGGCTCAAATGGAAGCGGCACGGGTGCAAATTATTGGGGTGCGAATTGAAACCACTGAGACTGGTTTGCAGGTGGTGCTGGAGACGGCTGAAGGAGGATTGTCTGCCCCAGCGACTCGAACGATCGGCAATGCGCTGATTGCGGATATTCCTAATGCGGTGCTGGCCTTGCCGGAAGGGGATGAATTTCAGCAGACCAATCCGATCGAGGGGATTGCGTTGGTGAGCGTGACAAGTTTGCCTAATAATCGAGTCCGAGTTGCGATTACAGGAACAGAGGCACCACCTACAGCAGAAGTGAGAGCAGAAGCGCAAGGGTTGGTGTTGAGCGTCACTCCGGGAACTGAAACTGACGCAGCCCAGGATGAGGATGCCATTCAGGTGGTGGTAACGGGGGAACAGGAAGAAGGTTATGCCGTGCCGAATGCCAGTGTAGGAACGCGAACGGATACACCTCTGCGAGACGTTCCTCAATCGATTCAGGTGATTACTCAGCAAGTACTCGAAGACCAGAATATCACTAACTTTCAGGATGCCCTGCGAAATGTGGCAGGTGTTACCCCAGTTGTGGACTTTGGAGAGCCCATTATTCGGGGCTTTAATAGCACGGTCTTGCGGGATGGACTCTCAGAGCAAAGTGCTAACGGTTATGGCATAGATTTCCAAAGCAACGTTGAGCAGATCGAAATTTTGAGAGGTCCCGCATCGGTGCTGTATGGTTCGGGCGATCCGGGAGGTGTCGTAAATTTCACTGAAAAACAACCTCAGCCAGAACCTTTCTATGAATTAGGAGCTACCATCGGCAATTTTGACTTTTACCGAAGCACTCTAGACTTTACAGGATCACTTAATTCACAAAGGACAATTTTATACCGTCTAAATGCCAGCTATGAAAACTCTGGTTCGTTTATCGATTTTGTTGATAGAGAAGAGTTTGCCATTTTTCCTGTTCTCAGTTTTCAATTGGGCGACAACACTGGGTTAACCCTGGATGGTAGCTATCGAACGGCAACAGACTTCGTTGACTTCTATGGCTTACCCCTAGAAGGAACAATTCTTCCTAACCCTCTTGGAGAAATTCCTCGTTCCCGGTTCTTAGGAGAACCCGATTTTGATGAAACTAATTTGACCAACTGGAGCATTGGATATCTGTTAGAACATGAGTTTAGCGAAGATTGGTCAGTCCGCAATCGCTTTCGATATAACTATGCTCGTGTGGAATCTCAAGGAATTGCCTTTGATACAGGCGAACTTGAAGACGATAATAGAACGTTCAATCGTGTCGCCGCTAGCAACCAAACCACTACGGAAACCTACACTCTACGCACCGATCTATTGGGACAGTTTCAAACTGGAATTATCGAACACGACATTCTATTTGGGGTAGAACTGCGGCGAGGTACCGATAATGGAATAAACCGTAATGGAACCGAAATCTTTCCGATCGATGTCTTTGACCCCCAGTACGGGAATTTCGGAACTGATACTGAAGCAACGTCTAGTAGTATTTCTACAGGTGACAACATCGGGATTTATGCTCAAAACTTGCTCTCTATTGGAGAACAGATCAAGGTTTTATTGGGCGGTCGTTTTGATGTCGCATTTAGTCGGACTGTAGATAGACTGTTTCCAGAGTTCTCAGTCACGCCAGATGCGGTCACTGGTTTTGCTCCGCGTGTGGGAATTGTCTATCAGCCCATAGAGCCAGTTTCTTTGTATGCAAGTTGGAACCGCTCTTTTGTTCCACAGTTTGGTACAGATCGAGAAAGAAATCCGTTTGTGCCGATCGAGGGTGAACAGTTTGAAGTTGGAGTCAAAACAGAGTTCCTGAATGGCAGACTGGCAGCCATCTTATCTGCTTATCAGATTACTCGACAAAATGATTTTCAACCTGATCCCGTTGACCCTAACTTTAGCATTCAGATTGGTGAACAACGCAGCCGAGGCATTGACTTTGACCTGAGAGGCGAACCTTTGCCTGGTCTGCAACTAATTGCGAACTACTCCTACATTGATGCTGAGATTACTGAAGATACTACGGGTTTGCAGGGGAATCAGGTAGCAAATATACCTCAGCACAGTGGCAGCCTGTGGGCGGTGTATGAAATTCAGGAAGGAACTTTGCAAGGATTTGGGGTGGGGGCTGGCGTGTTTGTGGTGGGAGATAGACAGGGAAACTCCCGGAATACTTTTGAGTTGCCTAGTTATGCGCTAACGAATGCCTTACTGTACTATCGCCGTGATAATTGGCGAGCGCAATTGAATTTTGAGAACCTTTTTGATACAGACTACTTTGTTAATAGTTATACCGATAATAGCGCAATCCCCGGTAGACCATTTACAATTCGCGGAACAGTTTCGGTGACATTTTAATGAAAGGATTGCGATCACCTAAACCAACTTAAATGAGCAGTCTTAAAATGAGCAAGTGCAATTTCTCTACTCTTTTGCTTACTTTGATGTTAGCAATTCTGTTTCCACTGGTTGGAATATTGCTACACACCAATTTTCAGAAGTTAGTGAGGAGAGATACGATGAATCACTTGTTTAAACCTTTTCTTCTGATAGGTTTTTCTTTACTCCTCATAGTATCTTATTATTTATTCCCCACGGGGTCTGAGCTTTTAACCGAACAATTGGTCATGTCCCCTGAGTGTCGAGTTATTCAACACCCACTGGGTAAAACCTGTGTTCCTGTTGAACCAAAGCGTATTGTTGCACTCGATCCAGGCTATATTCTTGATCCGTTATTATCGCTTGGCATTAAACCCATTGGTACAACAGCCGATTATTGGAGAGGCAGGACATATTGGGGAGGATTATCTCCTGAAGAAGTTGAAGGAATTGAAATAGTCGGTCAACCCAATCAGCCTTCCCTGGAAAAACTGCTCATAGTCAAACCAGATTTGATTTTGGGTTTAACGGATTCTGAACAATCCTACTCACAACTCTCTGCGATCGCTCCCACTGTCTTAATCGATTCATCTGAAATGCTCAGGCACTCTTTCAAGAAACATTTAAGGATAATTGCTCAGGTAAGTTAAACGACTTTTAGTTTGCACAAACCAGATTCTAAAACCGTGCCACGATAAGGGAAAAGCTATCAATCTAGATGCCAATCAGCTTAGTAGGTCGAGAGGCAAAAGCAGAGAAAGTTATCGATCAATATCAACAGCAAATAGAGACACTGAAGGCACAGCTAAAGGGGCGATTAGAAGGAAAGGAAGTTTCTGTAATTTGGCATATTGATGGTAATTTTTTAGCACCTCTCCCCAATGCAACTTACTTTCAAGTTTTGCAGGATGTTGGTGTAGGGTTAAACCCTATCTTTCTAGAAGATTCAGATTTAACCTCTAGTGTTACCTTTAGTGTTGAGGTGATTAGCCAATATGATGCTGATATTTTATTTATCGGTAATCCCGATCGCCAACCTGAAGCTTTTTTCCGCAAAAATCCATTGATATCTTCGCTGAGAGCAGCCCAAGAGCAGCGGCTTTATGTCATTGAAGGTCATGTATGGGGAACCTATGGTCCATCTGCTATCAATAAGCTTATAGATGAACTCTCTAAATATTTGCTAAAAGCAGGTGCAAATATTGAAGAGAAACAAGTGAATCGGTAACAAAGAGCAGAGTTATCCTGGGTCATGAGTCATTAGAGATCGGTCGAATTCTGCCTATACCGCCAGTTTAGTTAGTATTCTAAGGCTTGCAATGAACCTTTCATTAAAACAGTATGGTAATCTGCTCGCGCATTACCTCAAACCCCAAAAAGGTCGCGTCGCGTGGCTTGCTATCACCTTGCTCGGCAGCATTGGCTTACAGCTCCTCAATCCGCAAATTTTGGGCTACTTCATTGACACCGCCGTTACTCAAACCACTTCTGCTCACACCTCACCTGCTCTACTGATTGCTGCTCTCGTATTTATAGCAATCGCACTCCTCACCCAAATTCTGGCGGTGATCGCGACCTACCTCAGCGAAACCGTCGCCTGGATTGCTACCAATGCCCTGCGATCGGACTTAATCGCCCACTGCCTCCACCTCGATTTATCCTTCCATAAAGCTCATACCCCCGGCGGAATAATCGAACGAGTGGATGGCGATGTCACCGCTCTGTCTCGCTTCTTTTCCCAGTTCACTATTTACGTCTTGGGAAACCTGCTATTACTGATTGGCATTTTGATTGTTTTATTCTACGAAGACTGGCGAGCCGGATTCTGCTTAACGCTGTTTGCCCTGATTGCCCTTGTCATCCTGGTGCGGCTCAACTCCTATGCCGTTTCGCCCTACGCCGCCTATCGCCAAACCAGCGCTGAGTTTTTTGGCTTTCTGGGCGAGCGCCTCGCCGCCACAGAAGATATTCGCGCCAATGGTGCCGTGAGTTACGTGATGCGTCGCTTCTATCAAATTCTGCAACGCTGGCTTCCCCTTTTTCATCAAGCCCGCTTTGCTGGCACCCTCCTCTGGGTAACGTCCGTGGGGCTGTTTAGCATCGGCAATGCGATCGCCCTCGCCACCATCGCTTACCTCTGGAATCAAAACGCTATCACCCTCGGCACTGCCTACCTGATCTTTCACTACACCAACCTGCTCAACCAACCGATCGAACGCATCCGCGAAGAGCT
>JALOOM010000088.1 GCA_025454395.1 Elainella sp. Prado103 | reverse complement strand
CATGACATCTACCGCCCGACATGATCTCAGTCTTAAACTGGCCCGTGAGATTCGGGCGATCGTCCAGCTCCAAACGATACCGGCAGGGTTGACCTCCGATCAATTTTTGGAGGCGATCTATTTAGCCTACCAACAGCAGTTTCCCGGACAGTAGCTTTCCGGATAGTTAAGTTTTCCAGACAGTTAAGTTTTCCAGATAGTTAAGTTTTCCAGATAGTAACTTTCTGGACAGTAACTTTCTGGACAGTAACTTTCCCGGACAGCAGGTAACAGCCCGTGGAAAAGCAGTTATTTCTCTAGCCGCACTACAAACCATTGCAGGTAAGAGCCCGGCTCCATGGCTAATTCACAGGCGGTTTCCATCAGATAACGCGCTTGGGCTGCGGGTTGGTCAAATCGTTGCAGATCGATCGGTAGATCATCCTGTCGGGTGGTTAAAATCCCTTGCAGTTTGGCTAACAGCTCGTCGGCAGTGAGGAACTGTTCCGGCTGGTCAGGCTCCAGTACGACATAAGCATCTTCCTGATACATGATCGAATCGGGCATGGGGCTGACTCCTCCCGGTTGAGATTGATCGGTTCTATGTCAATCAGCGCCTTGGCGGGCTGGGGCTAGGGGATGATCCAGGGGCTTGCACCGCTGGGATGGGACTCCACTGGATGCTCAACCGGCTTTACGCATCTTCAGCAAAGACAAACCGATAGAGTTCGCTAGCATCGGGTTCTGGGCTCTCTTGGGCAAACTTCACTGCCTCTTCAATCTCAGCCTGGATGCGTTTACGAATGGCTTCCAGTTCCGATTCTTCCACAAGCCGTTCTGCGACCAGATGGTTTGCCAGTTTCTTGAGTGGATCGCGAGCAAGCCAGGTTTCTTTTTCAGTTTTCGATCGCAGCTCATCCGGGTCAGCTAGGGAATGGCCGCGGAAGCGATAGGTGAGGCATTCGATCAGGGTTGGACCTTCACCTGCCCGCGCCCGCGCCACAGCTTCTTGAGCGACCGTGCGAACAGCTAAAACATCCATGCCATCGACTTCAATCCCTGGCATACCAAACACACTGGCTTTTTTGTAGATTTCGGGCTGCGAAGTGGCTCGCTCATGGGCCATACCGATCGCCCATTTGTTGTTTTCCACGACAAACAGGATGGGCAAATTCCAGAGTGCAGCCATATTGAGGCATTCAAAAAACTGACCGTTGTTGGTGGTGCCATCCCCAAAAAATGCCGCTGTGACCTGATCGGCAGAGGCATCTCCCAAGGCTTCCCGCCGATATTTAGACTGAAATGCTGCTCCCAGGGCGACCGGAATCCCCTCACCAATGAACGCATAGCCACCCAACAGCCGATGCTCTGCGGAGAATAAATGCATCGAGCCGCCGCGACCCCGGCTGCATCCAGTTGCTTTACCAAATAACTCTGCCATGACATTGCGAGCAGGCACCCCGGCACTCAAGGCGTGAACGTGATCGCGATAGGTGCTGCAAACATAGTCTTCTCCTGGTCGCATTGATTGAATGACACCTGTGGAGACTGCTTCTTGCCCGTTATAAAGATGAACGAATCCAAACATCTTGCCGCGATAATACATCTCTGCGCATTTGTCTTCGAAGTAGCGGCCCAGCACCATATCTTCGTAGAGCTTCAATCCTTCCTCACGGGAAACCGGAGCGATCGAAGGTAATGAGGGGATGGTTCGTTCCTGAATCATGAATCGGCAATATCCTTAACGGCAAAAATAGGCAAAAATCACTGAGATCACTCTGAGTGGGAGCTGAATTTGAACCAAGCACTTGCAACAGTGCAGTTCTAGATAGTATCAAGTTTTGGGACAGCGAATCTAGAGGATCGGATGATTTCGCCTGCTAATACAGCCCTTTTGGTGATACTACAAGCTCCGATTGCCAAGCTTCAAATGAGTGACACCGACCTACTTCCTGCGCTGAGGGGTAACGAAGGGGAGCAGCTAGGAGCATAAGTGCAAGTAACTTCGGTAGGTACTGATCTCGGTAGGTGCTGATCTCGGTAGGTGCTGATCTCGGTAGGTGCTGATCTCGATAGATTTCAATAGATATAGATTTCAATAGACACAGTGCAGGGCTATCCGCTAGGCGGCAAATTGTGTGCTGTGAGTGATAGTCACCCCAAAAGGCTTGTATGATCAGAGTATGATCGTGCTTAAAATCGCGACTTAAAATCGTGACCTTAAATCTGACCTTGTTCAATCGGCCGCTTGGTTTTGCTGATTGTGTATTTGTGTTTGGTGGCAAATTTTTAGGGCTATTAGGCGCTGACATCACCCAAGTCTGAGATTGCTGTACCTCAGTGCCCGATCGGATAAATTCCTGAAGGCTGCCCAGGAAATGTTCATCGAAGGGTTGTTTCGTGCTTAGACGATCCGCATCTACTCCTTACTGGCTGTGAGCTTGATTTTAGGTTAGTTCTGACTGGTTCTAGCCGAGGATTTTGGATCGATGATCTGACTGATACCAATTTGCTATGAGCTTGCGTAGAATCAATTCTTGCTAGGCAGGGGGCTTAAGCGTAGAGTTGCCGAGCAGAGCGGGTCAGGGCGAATTTTACCGCCAGTGCTCCAGGTTAAGAGGGTGTTTGCAAAGATCAGAACTAAGGTTGGAACTAAGGTCAGAACTATGGTGTTGAGGACGCATTGAGGACTGAGAGATCCTCTAGCCTCTCTTTCAACCGGAGAGCGTTAGGCTCAAGAATTCCTCTTTTGAAGGAAAATTTGGGCAGCTCTGGATGGGTTGCGATAGGCTGCATGAATTGCAAAACAGCCGTTAAGGGTGAATATGTCGATTCTCCCCGAATTTTTCACTTTATCTGCTTATTCTGCGGCACTGTGGAAAATCTGTAGCTCCCAGGCTCTGGTCTGAAAGCGGTCTTGGCGTAAATGGCAGTCTTGGCAGAGGGGCAGGCTAATCAGGGCTTTGGAGTAGGGTTCCGATCGCCCTAACTAGATCTCAGTCCGCCTAAATTAGCAATTTTTCTGCCTGCATCAGCAATTTGATGGTGACTGAGTTCGAAAAAGACCAGTCTCGAAAAAGACCAGTCCCGAAAAAGACCAGTCTCGAAAAAGATCAGTATCAGCAGGCGTAACAGGACAACTCGATCGAAGGTAGCGTGATGGAATTGACGGGATCAGCTAAAATTAACCAGTTTTGTAATCGTCTATTGGTGCAGGGTAGTTGTCTGCCCCTGGCAGTGAGTGGAGTCTTCTTTTTTTACTGCACGTAACAAAGGGGTTGCACTTCTCCAAGCTCCGACGTATAAAGCAGGATAAATTTTGCGATAAGCTCTCAATTGGCGAATGGTCAGGTTGATAATCTTTATACTCTGTCTGGGGATAAAATTGCCAATCTCCTGCCATTACCCCACTCAAGTGAGGTATAGGGGAACTGAGAGACCAGGGTGCTTCTAGTGTCAGTATCGTTTGTAGGGGATGGGGATTGTGCGAATTCCGTTGGACTACTACCGGATTCTCGGCTTACCGACTCAGGCAACTACCGAGCAGTTGCAACAGGCTCATCGTGATCGGATCCAACAGCTTCCCCGTCGCGAATTCTCGGATGTGGCGATCGCTGCCCGTAGACAATTGATCGATCAAGCCTACACGCTGCTTTCCGATCCAGCCAGTCGGCAAGAGTATGACACGAGCTTTTTAGCGAAGTCCTATGACTTGATGGAGATGGGGCGGAATGAAGTTGAGGCAGCCCAGGAAGCACTGGGGCGGGATGGCTTTGATCCAGAGCTAGAGATTGATCCTTACACGCCCAGCATCGAAGTTGAAAATGATCAGTTGGTCGGGGCACTGCTCTTACTGTTGGAGCTAGGAGAGTATGAGCTGGTGCTGCGGCTGGGTCGCCCCTACTTGAGCAATAGTTTCCAAATTTTGCGAGAAGGTGAATTTGGTGACCTGCAAACTGTCTCGGCTGATATTGTTTTGACCATTGCTCTAGCCTATCTGGAACTGGGGCGGGAGCAGTGGCAACAGGGTCAATATGAAAATGCGGCTGCTTCCCTCGAGCATGGGCAAGAGTTGCTGCTGCGAGAAGGTATTTTTGCCAATATTCGGGGAGAGATGCAGTCTGATCTCTTTAAACTGCGCCCCTATCGCATCCTGGAACTGGTTTCTCTACCTGATGGGCAAGAAGAAGCTCGCCGCCAAGGGATTAGCTTGCTAGAAGATATGTTGCACGATCGCAGCGGAATTGATGGCAGTGGTGATGATCTTTCGGGGCTGGGAGTCGATGATTTCCTCCGATTTATTCAGCAGTTGCGCGGCTATTTGACGGCTACCGAACAGCAGGTTTTGTTTGAGGCAGAAGCACGTCGTCCCTCTGCCGTAGCTGTTTACCTGGCGGTGTATGCTCTGATGGCCCGTGGATTTGCCCAGCGTCAACCGGCTCTGATTCGACGGGCCAAAATGATGCTGTTGCGGTTGGGTAGCCAACAAGATGTGCATCTGGAACAGGCGGTTTGTTCATTGCTCTTAGGGCAGACGGATGAAGCCAGTCGAGCCCTGGAACTGAGTCAAGAATTTGAGTCGCTGGCCTTTATCCGCGATCACTCTCAGGGTTCGCCCGATCTGCTGCCCGGGCTTTGCCTGTATAGTGAGCGCTGGTTTCAAAATGAAGTGTTTCCCCATTTCCGGGATTTGCAAAACAAGCAAGCCTCTCTGACAGAATATTTTGCGGATGAGGATGTCCAGCTTTATCTAGAAGAGTTGCCGAGTGATAGCGCAACAGCCCCAACCTGGACGGCTACTGCTACTGCTTCTCAAGCTCCTCGGCGCACGGTGCATCTGCCGACAGACGACCGGATGCGAACCACAGCGCAAGATGTTCCTGCGACATATCCGGTGCGGGGAACAGCCACGATCGATCCACCCTCCTATGGGGGCACCGAATCCACCCCTGGCAGTGCGACAACGGCTAATCCCCCCATGACTGTAGCGGTACAAACTGCAGAACCGGCAGCACGGGGACGGGGAGCCACACCACCGGCAGATTCGGGGCGATCGACCGCCAACAATGGTGCCCGTCCGACCAGTTCTGGTTCTCGTTCCCTCAGCTATGCCAATTTGCGATTGGATCGAATCATGTTGCTGGCAGCTTTGGGCTTGTTGGGCATCATGCTGCTGGGTTTCCTGTTTGGGCGGCTGTTGAATCGCCCGCAAGTTCAAACCGCTGGCAGCAATACGAGTAGTTCGGTCGATCGCTCTAGCTCCAATGGTCAGGTGGTTCCGGTTGAGGTCGGGTTCGCCAATGCCCTGATTAGCCGATCCCAGTCGATGGTCGCGAGTGCCCCTCTGACGGAAGAAAATGCACCTGAGATTGTCCGCACCTGGCTGACTGCCAAAGCCGCAGCGATGGGTGAAAACCATGAGGTGGATCAGTTAGAAACGATTCTGGTGGATCCAGTTTTGTCAGAGCAGCGTGTCAGAGCTGAAGATGCTAAGACGAGCGGCATTTATTGGCAGTATGAGCACGATCAAATTGAGGTTGTTTCGGTCGAGAGTAGCGAGGACAGCACACCTGATCAGGTCGATGATCAGGTCGATGATCAGTCGGAGGCTGAAGAATCGGAGAATTCTGATGAGCAGGCTACTAACTCCGAGTCCCCCAATCGTGACCGCTCGGATAGCAGCTCTCTCGCCACTCCTGCTGATGGTGAGACTGCCTCGATTGAAGCGATCGTCCGTGAAAAAGCAGATCTGTATAGTGATGGACAGCTTGATCCAGCTTCCTCCTATGATTCCTCAGTGCGGGTTCGCTATGACTTAGTCCGCCAGCAAGGAAAGTGGCACATCCAAGGCATGGAAGTCTTAGAATAATATTTGTTCTCAACAGGCTTTTTCAGAGTTTTTTAAGACCCTCTGAGAGGGTTCTGTCCCAGCCCAAGCCTAGGTTGAATGACCGATTCTCTTGTTGGTGCCTACCTTCCGCTGTTCTTTTGGGTGGGGGCAGGGATGCTACTGTGTCGTTGGCTGCCCGATCGATTCCCCCAGTTTCTTGGGCGTAGTCTGTACTGGTTGGGGGTGCCTTTAGAAATTTTTGCCCTCACCCGTCAAGCCCATTGGTCTGCTGCAATTGCCTGGGTTCCTCCCATCACGGTTTTTGCGATCGGAATGGGATTATTGGCAGCGGCGATCATCCTCCAGGGTCTACGGCGTGGCTATCCTCAGTTGCCGCCTGGGTTGTGCTCAAGTGAGGTCGTTCATCTAGATCAAACCCTTCAGGATCCTTCATTGAGTTGGAGCGAACTAGGGAAGTCTATACCGGCTGTGTCTTCTCCACCGCATTGGGAGGATCGACCCCGGCAAGGTAGTTTTTTGCTCGCCTCTATTTTTGGCAATACAGGCTTTGTCGGGTTGGCAATCGTCCCGACCTTGGTGAATGATTCCTATCTCGGTTGGCTAGTGCTCTACAGTATCACCCAAAATGTGTTGGGTACTTACGGGATTGGCGTGTTTCTAGCGAGCTATTTTGGCCGGGCTAGCCAAGCTCCCGGTTGGATCCAGCTCCGAGATGTGTTAACTGTGCCTTCACTTTGGGCTTTTATGGTGGGTTCCTTCACCCAGTCAATCGAACTGCCGATGCCTTTGGAGAACAGTTTGCAAGGATCGGTTTGGGTAGTGATTCCAACGGCTTTGGTGTTGATGGGAATGCGGCTGAGCCAATTGCAAGGTTGGCAAAGTTTAAGGCTGGGAATTGCCCCGAGCTTGATCAAAGGGTTGGTGCTGCCAGGGGTGGTGGGGGTAGCAGCGACTCTACTGCATTTGCTGCCGGAGGCAAGGCTGGCGCTAGTGTTGATGGCGGGTATGCCAACTGCTTTCGCTGGATTAATTTTAGCGGAGGAATATGAGCTGGATCGTGAACTGATTGCCAGTAGCATTGTCTTAAGCTCCGCACTGCTCATCCTCACGCTCCCCCTCTGGTTATTGGTCTTCTGAGTTAAGTTTTCTGAGTTAAGTTTTCTGAGTTAAGTTTTGTTTTGAACTTGGTGTAAAGCTTAATTTTGAGATCGTCTGCCGATTCCAGGACAGTAAGAACGCCAGAAATCCTCTGAATTCAGTAAACTAAGATACTACGACCGTATCCTGTTGGCTGTGGATTCTAGTTGGCTTTACAACCTGTTGGCTTTACAACCTGTTGGCTTTACAACCTGTTAATTTCACGACCTGTTAATTTCACGACCCGTCGATTTCGCAACTCATTAGTTGACTTTACGACCCGTTGATTTCACGACCCGTTGATTTCACGACCCGTTGCCCCACAGTTGACCCAAAAGAGAACAACGCATGGTTTGGCCTTTTCCTCCCCGGTTTCGCAAACAAATTGCTCGTATTGAAGTCTCAGGTGTGATCGCAGGTGCGACCCGTAAACACCTGTTGGAAGCACTCAAAACAGTCGAAGAACGGAAGTTTCCGGCCCTGCTGCTACGGATTGATAGTCCAGGTGGCACAGTGGGTGATTCTCAAGAAATTTATAGTGCCCTCAAACGGTTACGAGAGAAAGTCAAGATCGTCGCCAGTTTTGGCAATATTTCGGCATCAGGGGGGGTCTATATTGGTATGGGGGCGGATCATATTGTGGCGAATCCGGGAACCATCACCGGCAGTATTGGGGTAATCTTGCGGGGTAATAATTTGGAGCGCCTGCTGGATAAAGTGGGAGTCTCCTTTAAGGTGATTAAGTCTGGCCCTTATAAAGATATTTTGGCTTTCGATCGCGACTTGACTGATGCTGAACAGTCGATTTTGCAAGAGTTGATCGATACCAGCTATCAGCAGTTTGTGCAAACAGTGGCCGAGGCGCGCCAGCTCTCCGTGGAAACGGTACGCAGCTTTGCAGATGGCCGGATTTTTACAGGGCAACAGGCATTGGCTTTAGGTGTGGTCGATCGACTAGGCACAGAAGAAGATGCTCGCCGTTGGGCGGCCGAACTGGTGGGACTGGATCCGGATAAAACTCAGTGTTACACCCTGGAAGAGCGAAAAGGGTTGCTGAGCCGAGTGATTCCAGGGCGGGGGCAGATGTCCTCTGATTTCGCGACTGGTTTAGTTGCGAGTGGGCTCGAATGGATGGAGTTTGAGCTGAACATGAGTGGGCTACCGCTCTGGCTTTACCGTCCCTGATGGCAATCGGCAAAATTTGAGCTATGAGTGGGAGTGATTCATTTTGCAGGAGGATTGGTCTGTGGGTTGGAAAGTGAAGGCAATTCGGGGAGCGACGACCGCTTCAGAAAACTCTGTGGAGGCGATCCGAGAGGCGGTAGCGGAATTATTAGATGAGTTAGAAACCCATAACTCGATTGACCCGGATGATATTGTCAGCGCTACTTTCTCAGCAACTCGCGATCTGGATGCGATTTTTCCTGCCGCGATCGCTCGCGAACGACCTCACTGGCAAAATGTCCCCCTGTTGGATGTCCAACAAATGCATGTGGAAGGGAGCTTGGAACGCTGTATTCGCTGTCTGATTCATGTCAATACGCCCGATCCCTATGTCAAGATCCATCACCCCTATTTGCGGCAGGCGAAGCACCTGCGTCCAGATTGGAGTATGGCCACTACAGAATCAGTGCATCATTAGTGCTCTCATGACGCACCATTAGGGTTCTTATGACTAGGACGCTGAGGATGAGAGTTCTCGTGACCGCGATTGAATTGCCCTTAAAGGAGCTAATCAAAGGAGCTAATCATAAAGAGCTGAAATTTTGGCAGTTTGATAATTTTTATCATGCAGTCTTGACTGCTCCCGTCCAGGCATGAACTCCCGCAGAGGAGTCCAGGGGAGTGGTAAAGTGGAAAAGGAGACTTGCAACAAAGGTGGTCGTCGATCGTGCTGCAAAAACTTTGGAATATTGTCAATGTAGCGTTTTTGATTTTGATTGTGGCATTTATTGGGGCTAATCTTTATCGGTTGGGCATCTTCTTTTTACAAGGTACTCCTGCCAATTGAGAATGGGTTCGCATCTAGATCATATCCATGCATCCAATCTAAATACTCCCTTTGTCGTCATTTTTCAGTTATCCCTGCCAATACTTCTGCTGCCAATACTTCTGCTGCTAATACTTTCGCCAACTTTTCTATCGATCCTCTTTCTATTCTGTTATGACAAACCCATTCTCCCCCGAAATTAGCGATCGCATCTGTAAACATATGAATGAAGATCATGCAGATGCGGTGCTGCTCTACGCCCAGGTTTATGGAAACACAGCAACTGCCATCTCTGCTGCAATGCTCAAGATCGATGCTCAGGGGATGGATCTCCTGGCTCGCAATGAAACCTCTGAAATTCCTGTGCGTGTTACCTTTGATCATGAACTGCAAGATGCCAAAGAGGCTCATCATGTGTTGGTCGAAATGATGAAACAGGCAAGGCAGAACGCAAATGCATAGATAAATACGTAAATAAATCGTAAGTAAACACGTAAGTAAACACGTAAGTAAACGCCTAAATAAGTGGATTTATATGGTAGATCAGGAATGAGTAACGATAAAGTCTGAACTACCTAGGCTTTGGCCACTCCGGCTTCGGGAATTCAGACTTCAGGAATTCAAGATGCGTGAGTCATTCAGACTTTGACGATCCAGCCCAAAATTCCAATTGCGGGTTTTCAGGATGACGAGAGGGGAATATGCATCACCATCAGAGAAAGGGATGGATTTTGGTGAGCGATCGTTTCTGAGCCGACTCCCAAGGTAGATAATCCCAAGAGATCAGTGTTGACCTTAGCCGTAAGAATTAAGAGATCGTCAGATATGAGATGGTGAGCCACATAGCTGTTAAAGTTGCCCCGCACCCGTTCAACCGATAGGTCGGCCGGTAGGGTCAATCCATCTGATTTGGCAGAAAAGCGGCGTGAAACTCCAGCTACATGCAAGATACTAAACGAGGCTTTCAGCTCGGCTGCCAGCAGTCTAGATAACGACAATAGCTGGGCAAAACTGGGGGCCAGCAAGTCGGTTTCGTCGATCGCCAAGAATACCCGCTGCGTCGTTTTGATAGGGTGGGTAAAGCGGGTAATAAATACGGGAACTGTAGTGCGTCGGATCACATTATCGATCGCGCCCCCGAAGAAGTTATCTCGATAGGTAGAATATCCCTTCCAGCCACAAACTATCAGATTCGCTTGCTGCTCTTGGGCAGTGCGCAGAATTCCTTTGTCAATGGCATCATCAATGCGCCCGATCGGTTCAACTTCTGTAACTGCCGCATGGGCAGCGGTTTCGGCCGCAGCTAGCAGTTGAGATTGTCGCGTTTTAGCCGCAGGAGTCACGGCACCGTCATGGTCTAGCAAAATATGCAGGGGAATGAGCGTGCCTTGAGTGCTTTTGGCCAATAAGAGCGCGACCTGCAACAGGTTATCTTCGGTGTTGGGGTTAGAGACGGGCACCAGAATGCGGTAATGAGTTGGGGCGACTGACCCAGCGGCTAGATCATTGGGCTCTTGCTGCGGACTGGGTTCACTGCTCATCGACTGCCCCCAACGTTGGGTGATCCAAGGCGATGCAATGCAAGTCACCAAAATCATGGCGATCGTACCATTGACGGTCAGTTGATCCACCAGTTCGATCTGGTAGGCGACAGTAATGGCGGCCAGGGTCGAAGCAGCCTGAGCCACCGATAGCCCAAACACAACCATAGTGCTCGATCGATCCCATTTGAAGAGGGCTCCCGAACCGGAAGCGGCGATCCATTTGGCTATCAGCGCAATGGTAACCATCACTCCAGAGACAATCAACGATCGGGGTTCTTGCAGCAACACCGCAGGGTTGACCAACATTCCAACCGAGATCAGGAAAAACGGCACAAAGAGAGTATTGCCAATAAACTGGATCCGATTCATCAAGGGGCTGAGTTGCGGAATCAGTTGGGTAATGGCAATCCCGGCTAGAAATGCCCCAATAATGGGTTCGATGTCGATCAGCTCTGCTGCATAGGAGACGACCAACAGCGTTGCCACCACAAAGGTAAATTCTGCTCCTTCATCATGTCCAAATTGACGGAAAAACCAACGCCCTAGTTTGGGTACTCCCCAAAGGGTTGCGAAGGTGTAAAAGCCAAGCGATGGAATTAAAAATAGCCAGAAGCTAAGCGTTAAATTACCTTGATGGGCTTTGACAACGATCGCTAACACTAATAAGGCCAATACATTAGTAATTAATGTACCCCCTAATGTTATCGTGACTGCCTGTGATCGCATGAGCCCTAATTTACTCGCGACTGGCAAAGCCAACAATGTGTGAGAGGCAAAGCAAGAAGCCACCAGGATGGCAGCTAACCAGGAATAATCGAGCAGCATCATTGCCGCTATCCCTAGCACCATCGGGACTGCAAACGTTGCCAACCCGAACGTAATGGCTTTATTAGCATTATGTTTCAAATCATCCAGACTGGTTTCCAGCCCAGCCATGAACATTAGAAACAACAAGCCAACTGTGCCCAACAGAACGATCGTGCTATCTCGCTCCAGCAACCCGAACCCATTGGGGCCAACAATCACACCTGCCAGAATTAAACCCACCACGCCCGGTAGCTTGATCCGTTCAAAGATCAACGGTGCAATCAGCATGATGGCGATAATGGTCAGAAAAACCGGGACTGGATCGGTGATCGGCCCAGTAAAAATGGAAGGGGTGAACCACTGCATGATGAAATTCCATCCTTCCGTCAGCGTTTGCCAAAGCTGCGCCATGGTATTTGTTCCTGATTGCATCCAAATGGGGGAAGTTGACGGTCTACTGAAAGACAACATCCTCATTGTTGATTAGGAAGGGGGTTTTGAGAAGATACCAGGGACGATTTTTGCAGAACATGGCTAGGGTGTAGAATACAACTTCAGCTAGATGCAGTGTTTGATGCAGTATTTAAGGTGTTGCTGAACCTCAGGAGCGAGAATGCGAACTGCTATAGTTCACGAATGGCTGGTCACCTACGCCGGATCGGAGCGAGTAGCAGAACAAATGCTGCGGTTGTATCCGGATGCCGATCTCTTTAGCCTGGTGGAGTTTTTGCCTGCGGATCTGAAATTTTTTATTCAACACAAGCCGGTTAAAACTTCATTTTTGCAGCGCTTCCCGTTTGCCAACCCCCATTTCCGTAATTATCTCCCTTTGATGCCGTTGGCGATCGAGCAGTTCGATTTATCAGACTATGACTTGGTTCTGTCCAGTCATCACGCCGTTGCCAAGGGAGTGATCACGCGAGCTGATCAACTTCATATTTCTTATGTCCATACACCTGTCCGCTATGCCTGGGATTTGCAGCAGCAGTATTTGAAAGGAGCACGGCTCGATCGGGGGCTGAAGGCCGGTTTAACCCAGTTGATTTTGCACTACCTGCGGCTCTGGGATCTGGCCAGTGCCCATCGTGTGGATCACTTCATTGCCAATTCTCGCTATGTGGCGCGGCGAATTCGCAAAACCTACCGGCGCTCTGCCCAAGTGATCTATCCGCCTGTAGCAGTCGATCGGTTTGTTCCCGCGATGCAACGGGATGAATTCTACTTTGTTCTGTCACGATTTGTACCTTACAAACGGGTCGATCTGATTGTGGCGGCCTTCACGGAGATGGGGTTGCCGCTGGTGGTGGTGGGAGATGGGGGCGATCGAGCCTACCTGAAGTCGATCGCTGGTACAAATGTGACGATTCTCAGTCATCAGCCTGAAGCCACAGTGATTGACCTGATGCAGCGCTGTAAGGCATTTGTGTTTGCAGCGGCTGAGGATTTTGGCATTTCCATTGTCGAAGCCCAAGCAGCGGGAGCCCCCGTGATTGCCTATGGCAAGGGAGGCGCAACCGAAACTGTGATTCCCCATCAAACGGGTATTCTGTTTGCTGACCAGACGGTGCAGAGTCTGATCGAAGCCGTCCAATTTTTTGAGTCGCGATCCCAGCAATTTCACCCTGAAAAGCTCCGTCAGCACGCGGTTCAGTTCTCGCCCGATCGGTTCCAGCAAGAATTTTCTGGCTATATCGATCGCAAATGGACAGAATTTCAGCGAAAGGATGCCCTACAGTATTAGCGTGAGGAGTGAGCAATGTTGCAATGCAACTTAACCGTACCCTATCCCCAACGATCGTGGCGTTAACCCTTTCGACACGATCGTGGCCGACCTATGTCTTGATGCTGGCTTCTGACCTGCTAGCCCTTGTTGTGGCGGGGGCTGTGGCAGTCTACAGTCGCTTGGCGCTGGAAGGACAGTTTCATCCATCGCTCTACTGGCAGCTTTTGCCCATACTGGGCTTGTTCCTGGCAGCCTACGCTATGGTTGGGCTTTATCCTGGTGTGGCCGTGAGCCCGGTTGATGAAATTCGCCGGATTTCTCTCACCACCACCCTGATGTACCTGGTGCTGGCAGCGATGGTATTCATGCGGCGAGAAGGTGAAATTTACTCTCGTGGCGTGTTTGTCATGGCCTGGATCCTCTCGGTGCTCCTGGTGATTGTGTATCGAGCCATCACCCGGCTGCTATTTGCCCGCAAGCGCTGGTGGGGCTATCCCACGATGATTTTGGGCGCTGGCAAAACGGGCGATATGGTGCTGAGAACGCTAAAACGCCGTCCTAGCATTGGCTTAAAGCCGGTCTTAATCTTAGACGACAACCCGGAGAAGCATGGATCGCTGCATGGGGTGCCGGTGGTGGGTGGGGTCGAGTTGGCTCCGGCCCTAGCCCGCACTCGGAAGATTCCCTATGCGATCGTGGCCATGCCAGGGGTGCCGCGCGATCGGCTCCTGAGTTTATTGGAACGCTATGGCAGCAGTTTCGCCCATCTTCTTGTCATCCCAGATCTATTTGAGTTTTCCAGCCTCTGGGTAGAAGCCAAGGATATGGGCGGCATTTTGGGGTTGGAGATTCGCCAACGCCTGTTGTTGCCTGGTCCCCGTCTGGCTAAGTTTTTGATCGACTTGGCAGCAACGCTGATGGGTGGATTGCTCCTGCTGCCGCTGATCGGGCTGATTGCTCTGCTGATCAAATTGGATTCTCGCGGGCCGATCTTCTACAGTCAATTGCGAATTGGGCAAGGCGGGCAGACCTTCAAAGCCTGGAAATTTCGCACCATGGTACAAAATGCGGAGTATGCCCTCAAAGATTATCTGGAACAGCATCCCGATTTACGAGAAGCCTGGGAGCGCGATCAAAAGTTGCGCTATGACCCGCGGGTTACTCGGATTGGTCGATTTCTGCGCCGTACCAGCCTGGATGAGTTACCCCAACTCTGGAATATTCTGCGAGGCGAGATGAGTTTGGTGGGGCCCCGCCCGATCGTTGATGAAGAAATTGCTCGCTATGGGGACAAATTTCCGCTCTACAGCAAAGTGATTCCCGGACTGACCGGGTTATGGCAAGTGTCTGGACGGAACAATATTACCTATGAAGAACGGGTCAGCCTTGATGCCTACTACGTTCGCAACTGGTCAGTCTGGCTGGATGTTTACATCTTAATGCGCACGGTCTGGGTTGTTTTAACCGGTGAAGGTGCCTATTGAGCGCCCAGGCAGAAGGACGGAGTGAATCAGAGCAAGGGAGGCGAATCTCAACTGAATGGATGGCCTCCCTGCCGCGTGGCTTGACCGCGTTCTCTACCGCCAGTCTCCGATCGCCGGGGGTTCCAGCAGTTCGATCAACCGATAGAGCGGAATATCGATGCGATCGGGGCGATGGTTCATTTCATAGCCCAGTTCGTAGACTGCTTTTTCCAACAGGTAGGCATCCAGCAATACTTGCAACTCTTGATGGGATTGGGGGATAAAGGGGGCCTCTCCCACCGTCTGCACATATTGCTTCAAAAAGGTGACACTAGCCCAAGCATGGAAAAACTGAGCCCACTGTTGCATAAGAGGACGAGTTTCCGGGCGGATCATGCCGGTTTGGATCTCGTTCCGCAGCGCCACTTGGGAAGCGTAGTAGAACGACTGCACCATGCCTGCAATATCCCGTAGGGGCGATCGCTTCATACGACGTTCGCTGAGCGGCCGATTGGGCTCGCCTTCAAAGTCAATCATCACAAAGTCTTTGCCAGTGTAGAGGACTTCTTCGAGGTGATAATTGCCGTGGCAGCGAATCCGCATCGTATGAATCTGCTGATTCAATAGAATTTTGAATCGACCCAACAGTTCTTCCCAATGGCCCAAAATGGTACGAGCGGCAGGCTGCATTTCGCTCGGTAGATGTTTGGATTGTTTACGCAATTGGAGCAACACTCGACCGGCTTGATTGCGCATGTATTGGTAGATCGATCGCTGATAGAAACTGGTGAAAGCTTCCGGCGCAAAATCCGGGTCATCTGCATCGGCTGCAAGGACGAGATGCAGCTCCGCAGTGCGTTGTCCCAACAGTTCGGCTGCCCGAAGTTGGGGATTCATCAACGCCAGGGCCATATCGGGAATTTCGGTTGCCAATGCCTTGGACAGCACATTCGATGGCATGATGATTTCGTTGATTTCTCGCTGTTCTACCATCACCCGCTCAAAGCAATCCCGCAGGCTATCTAGCGCATAAGACCAAGCATCCCGTACTTCGGGGACACAATGTTGTAACATGCCGATCGTCATGGGAGCAGCATTTTTACGGCGATACTCTAAGGCACCGTAGGCGGGGCTGAATAGGCTTTCGGAGCAGCTATCGGGGCGACCGAGCTTTTGGGTGAGAAACCGCGTGACTTCCCAATCGGAATTAATGCATTCATCGACTTGGCGATAGAGCTTAAACATATAGCGGTTATGGGTAGAACCGCCTTCCGCTGAGGCACCATAGCTAATCAGAGCATTAGTATGGGCACCTCGCACAAGATGTGGTTCGATCGGTTCAGACTGGGCTTGTCCGGTCTGCCAATTTTCAGGAAACGGCTCGGTGATTGCCGTGACAATTTCACCCCCGCTCCCTGGATAACGAGATCGATGCACGATCGCTTGCAGGGGAATTTCTAGGAACTCTCGCTGCGACAAAGCATCGACCAGTAAGCCTGATTCCTGTGAACCCAGCAGTTGAACGATCGCTGCTGCATCTTCCGTTTTGTCAGGCAGGTAGGCCAGGGGTAACACAAAGGTTTCCGGAATGCCTTCGGTATATTCGGCTCGCACCAAGACAATGTCATAGCCAACCGCATGGCGAATCCCTGGATGCACATGACCTGCTTTTGGCAATTCCAGGGGAATGGCATCCACTAACTGCACATTTTGCAAAGTGGCTCCCTTCTCAAACCAGGCGCAGCTTTGTAAATAGGCAGGTAGCAGAGCTTCAAAGCCTTTGCGAGCTTCTGCGCGAGTGTAAATATCCCGCCAACTGCCATTGACTTTCAAGGTGGGCAAGGTAGCTGGAGCTTGGGGCAACTGGGCATTGGCTGGCTGGAATTGCAGCGTAAACCAGAAGAAGGCGTGAGGTCCAAGGCTGAGGAAGTAAGGTTGATCGCTGATGCGGGGAAACTCACTACGACCGAAAATCTCGACTGGCACCATGCCCTGGAAGGGCGACAGATCCAACTCCACCGCTTGGACAAACCGCGACAGGTTAGCCACCACCATAATATGCTCGCCTTGGTAGGTGCGAGTAAAGGCGAGAACTTTGCGATTTTCTGGATAGAGAAACTCGAATGTGCCGCGCCCAAAGGCTTGATAACGACTGCGGATTGCGATCAAGCGCTTCATCCACCACCAGAGGGAGTTGGGGTTGGCGCGTTGGGCCTCCACATTCACAGTTTCGTAGTGATATTCCGGATCGACGATCGTGGGCAAAAATAGCTTTTGAGGGTTAGCGCGGCTAAATCCGGCGTTACGATCTCCACTCCACTGCATCGGCGTTCTCACCCCGTTGCGATCGCCCAGATAGATATTGTCGCCCATGCCAATCTCGTCGCCATAGTAGAGCACGGGGGTGCCTGGCAACGACAGCAGTAAGCTATTCATCAGCTCAATGCGGCGGCGATTATTGCTGAGCAGGGGAGCCAACCGGCGACGAATCCCCAGGTTGATGCGGGCTTGCGGATCTTCGGCATAGACCCGATACATGTAATCCCGATCCTCATCACTGACCATTTCCAGCGTCAGCTCATCGTGGTTGCGCAAGAACAAGGCCCATTGGCAATTGGTGGGAATGTGGGGAGTCTGCTGCAAAATATCGATGATCGGGAAGCTATCCTCCATCCGCAAGGCCATAAATAGGCGGGGCATGAGCGGAAAGTGGAAATTCATGTGGCATTCATCACCTTCCCCGTAGTAGGCAGCCGCATCTTCGGGCCACTGGTTCGCTTCTGCCAGCAGCATCCGGTTGGGAAACTTGGCATCCACATGAGCGCGGAGCGCTTTCAAGAAGGCGTGAGTGCGGGGCAGGTTTTCGCAGATAGTGCCTTCCTCTTCATACAGGTAGGGCACGGCATCCATGCGTAATCCATCCACCCCCATGCCCAGCCAGTGATCCACCACATCAAAGATGGCTTTTTGCAGTTCTGGATTCTCATAGTTGAGATCGGGCTGATGGGAATAAAACCGGTGCCAGAAGTAGGCTTTAGCCACCGGATCCCAAGTCCAGTTAGAGGTTTCAAAATCTTTGAAAATAATCCGCACGCCCCGGTATTTTTCTGGCGAGTCACTCCAGACATAAAAATTGCGTTCACTGCTGCCCGGCGGTGCTTTGCGGGCCCGCTGAAACCAGGGATGCTGATCGGAAGTGTGGTTGACGATCAGTTCTACGATCACCCGAATATTACGCTGGTGGGCTGCATCCAAAAATTCCTTAAAGTCTTCGGTGTTGCCGTAGATTGGATTCACCGTGTTGTAGTCGGCAATATCATAGCCATCATCCCGCAGCGGTGAAGGGAAAAACGGCAAGAGCCAAATTGCAGTGACCCCCAGATCTTGAATGTAGTCTAGTCGATCGGTCAAGCCACGGAAATCACCAATGCCATCGCTATCGCTATCGGCAAAGGCTTTGACCGGCACTTCATAAATAATGGCATCTTTAAACCAGAGGGGGTCGTCGCTTAAAGTCGATCGGTACATATGCTCCACAGTCCAGTTCCCTTAAGTCCAAGTAAGTCTAATTCAATCCAGTCAGTTCCTGACGAATCAGTTATTTCGTCAGTTTTGTTGACTGTGTATTCACACCCAGCGGGCTGTTGAATCGTTGACCGATCCCACCCCATTCCCATGGTTTGCTATTCTTGGTTGGATCGCTCTGTAACCTGCCAATTTTGGCACTATGGAGTTCAACTCTATAGTTCAACTCTATAGTTCAACCCTATAAAGGTGAAATCTGTCGAGGTTGAATCTGTTGCATCGATGAATTTGCATCGGTAGAGGTTAGATCACTGATTGAGGATGGCGTAAACTGCCCACTGATCACGCAGACTGACCGCATGGCAGCACCATGACCCACTTCCGCACTCGGGGAAGTCAATGCTGGCTGGATCGACTCCACCGCTGGCATCAACTGGCATCAAACAGCAGTTAGCAAGGGGATGAGAGGGGGATTAAACAATTCACAGCATGAAGAATCTGCGAAATCTAAAGTGGTGGTGCTCCTTTGCTCTGATCGACTATCGTATCCACATTCAGCCCATCCTGCTACTCAAGCAACTGTGACTCAAGCAACTGTGACTCAAGCAACTGTGACTCAAGCAACTGTGACTCAAGCAACTGTGACTCAAGCAACTGTGACTCAAGCATTAGTCATGGGACAGCCATGAGACAGCCAGGATTTCGCCTTAGTTCAAAGTCTCTCATGAGAAATGGAGGGAATCCGTCTCTCGGAATAGTGATTAATGCAATTGAGAAAATAGAAGTTAAATGCGCCTGATGGAACAGCCATTGGCAAAAAAAGACAGATCAGTGAACTGAATGTTGCAAATCTGCTGTGCTGTCCTCATTCTACGGAGAGAGATTTGAGAATTTAAGCCTCTGGATTGGCGCTTTATCGGATCTTCTCAGTTAGTTTAAATTCTTGCCGACGGGTTGATATACACCATTGACCGTTGATCATTTCCGATTACTCAAGCCAGCGGAAAATGAGCTTGCAAAAAAGCTTCTGCCTCCGTCCGATCGCGAATCACTTCATCTAAAGTCGCTGCCAGCAATTTCTCAAGCATGGGTTTATAGTGTCTTCCTGGTTTATAGCCCAATGCTTTCAGGTCATTGCCATCGATCGGGGCTTTAATTTGTGACCAGTGGGTGAGATACCGCCAGAGGGTCGATCGGATCGATCGAGGCGCAGCAACCGCGATCAAAATCAGGGTTGGGTGATCATACTGGTCGAGACATTGGGTGATCTGGCTGGGAGATTGGCAAAGTGGCAGTTGGGTTTGAATGGTTGCTGCCGCCGAGTCGATCTGCTGAAGCCGCTGGATTGACTCGGCAGGCAAACAAAAATTCTCTGCCACTTTCACCCGTTCTGAAGTTGTAAGCTGCATCAACATGCGTTCCAGCAACAAAAGCCAATGATCGATCGTCCGGGTTGCATCAAAACGGCGGAGCCCCCGATCGATCAGACGCAATTCTCGCCAGAGGCGATCGGTCAGCACCAGATCGGGATGGATGCAGCAGATCGCGCCCAAGTCATCCAGCAATTGCAGAGCTGCTTTCCAGTAGTCTGCTGCCAGGATGAAGTGCAACTCTCGGCGCAACCGGGTTTGTAGGGCTGGGGTGCGTTCCATTTCAGCTCGAATCCGGTGATAGATGCCACTGGCGATCGCTGTGCGAATGTAGCCCTCGGTTTGAGGGTCGATCTGAAACCCTAGCCGCACGGCAAACCGCACCGCCCGATAGATGCGGGTGGGATCTTCAATGAAGCTATTGGCATGGAGGACGCGAATTTGCTGGGCTTCCAAATCGAGTAAGCCGCCAAAAAAGTCGAGTAGTTCGCCCTGACGCGGCACAGATAGCCGGATCGCCAGCGCATTGATTGTGAAGTCGCGCCGGTAAAGATCTTGCCGGATCGAGCTAGCCTCCACCTCTGGATTGGCTGCCGGATAGGGGTAAAACTCAGTGCGGGCAGTGGCAATATCGATCCACAGCGATCCTAAAACTGGATCGTTGTGCCACAATAAAGCCGCCGTTTGAAACCGCCCATGCACCTGTAGCCGCGCCGCCGGATAAACTTGCTGAAGTGCCTGCGCCATTTCTACCCCGGCCGCCTGATCCGCCGCTCGATGAAAGCCATCCACGACCAGATCAATGTCTTCGATCAAAACGGGGCGATCGGGCTGGGTCAACAGTAAATCTCGCACTGCCCCACCGACTAGATAAAGCTGCCAGCCTCGTCGTTCTGCCTCAGCCGCCGTTTGCAACAGCACTTCCCAAAGGGGTGGAATCAACCGATCGCGCAATAATTGCTGCACCACTTCCGGTAACAAACAGCCTTTCAGAGCAGGCAATACCTCTGATTCTGGGAATCCCCGCTCTCGTAACCCGTCTTGATGGATCTGACGCAACACATCGGTGCGAGTGACGATGCCCACGAGCTGATCGGCTGCCAACACGGGTAAGCGCCCGATATCAAAGGTCATCATCAGCGATTCGATTTCTGGCAGGGCAGTTTCTGGGGTGATCGTTTTCAGGTTGGTGGTCATGTAGCCTTTCACCGGGGCATGGCTAAACCCATGGTGCAGGGCAATATCCAGGTCGCGCCGCGAAATAATTCCCACGAGGCGATCGGTTTCATCCACCACCGATAGCCCAGAATGGCCGTAGCGCAATAAAATACGTTGAGCTTCGGCGATCGTGGTTTCTGGGCGGATGGTGCGCACCGGCGAAGACATCAGTTCGCGGGCCACAGGGGGCTGGGGAATCTGCTGCCGTAAGGCTACCAGTAAGGCGGCTAACACCTGATCGGGATCGGCGGCGCGCAAGGTGAGGGCTGCGGCTCTGGGATGACCGCCCCCGCCCCAAGGTTGAAACAACTGGTGCAAATTCACCTGCTGAATGCCCCGACTCCCCCGCGATCGGCCGATCACCGTCAGCCGTTCTTCCGTATCACTTGCCCGGTAGCGAGCTGCCAGCAGCAGCACATCCGTTTCGGTGAGGGTAATCAACCGCGAGGCTAAACTGGATAGCCCGGCCACGTAGGTTTCGACAGGCAGCAGCACCCAGGTGATTTCGTAACTGCGGATGGTTTCGGTTTGGAGGGTTTCCAGCGCGATCGACAGCAGGTCTTGCAGTTGGGGTGATAACCCCGGCTCCACATATTCGCCGATCGCCGTCAGGCTAGCTCCCTGCTGCATCAGCCAGGTTAAAGCAGCCGCATCCCGCACGGTGGTGTGATCAAAGGTGAGCGAACCTGTATCGACATGAATGCCCAAGGCCATGGCGGTGGCCTCGATCGGAGTGACCTCGATGCCCTTGGACTGCAACTGTTCGACGACTAAAGTGGTAGCAGCTCCGATCGGTTCTACATATTGTTGGTTTGCCTTCAAATCGGGATTGGTTTCCAGGTGATGATCGTAAACCACCACTTCCACATCCGGTAAATCCAGCCACTCTGCGGTTTTACCAAGCCGATCGCGCTGCTGAGTATCAACCACGATCAGGCTCCGGATCTGGTCGGGCGTGACCGATCGGCGTTCAATCAGCGCATATTCATCTCGATGCAGCGCCAAAAAGTCTCGTACGGTCGGATGAGCCCCGCCGGATAAGACAATCCGCGCCCCCGGATAGAGCCGCGTTAAGCCCACGGCTGCCCCTAAGGTATCGAAGTCGGCGGTCATGTGGCAGAGGATGAGATCCATGCTGCTTGTCCTCTCTTCCAGACGGAACCAATTTCTGATAGCTTACTACCATGGGCGCTGTGTCGCTCGATGCTGTGCTCACTGCTGTACTGGGAGGATAACGATGACCATTCTGTTTCAACTGGCCCTTGCCGCTTTAGTATTCATGTCGTTCGCCATGGTGGTGGGTGTGCCGGTCGCCTATGCGTCGCCCCGCAACTGGGAACAATCCAAGCGGCTGATTCTGCTCGGCTCTGGCGTTTGGCTGCTGCTGGTGCTGTTGGTGGGCGGGCTCAACTATTTTGTGGCCTAACCCTGGATCGCCCAACCCTGGATCGCTTCAGCCGGGCGGACTGGAGGGGGCTTGCAGGCGTTTTGGGCAGCCTCGTTGCTGGGGCCGCCTAACCTAAGCTTAACGCAAGCTCAATGCACCGCCTTCCATCGGCTGCTTGGCGGTAGGTAGTAGATCGCCAGTAGATCGTAGATCACCAGATCACTAATTGATAGCTCACCAATCGATCAGTCGCCAATTGATCAGTCGCCAATCGATCGAGTCGAGCCTAAGGTAGATTAAAGATCTGGGCAGGTCAGATCTAGGCAAGTAAGATCTGGGCAATCAGGTCTAGGCAATGAATGATTGGATCTCCCTGAGATCAGATAACCCCGTAGCAGCGCTCCGGCAGTAGAGATTTAATATGACTGTTTTTGAAGGTACATTTACTGACACCGGCTCCCTCCGGTTTGCGATCGTGATCGGTCGATTCAACGACTTGGTGACGGGCAAACTGCTGGAAGGGTGTCAGGATTGTCTGAAACGCCATGGCATCGATCCCGATCCCCACGGAACGCAGGTCGATTATGCTTGGGTGCCAGGCAGCTTTGAAATTCCTCTACTGGCGCGGCAACTCGCCCTAACCAACCGTTATGATGCCATTATTTGCTTGGGCGCTGTGATTCGGGGTTCAACACCGCATTTTGATTTTGTGGCCGGAGAAGTTTCCAAAGGGATCGCCGCCATCAATTTGCAGACCGGAGTGCCGGTGGTGTTTGGCATCCTCACAACCGATACAATGCAGCAAGCCCTAGAACGGGCCGGCATCAAGAGCAACAAGGGCTGGGAATTTGCCATGGGCGCGATCGAAATGGCCACCTTAATGCGGCAGGTGAAGCAGGTCACCAGTGAAGCAAACGGTAGCCTGCCCGGATCGGGGACACAAACCTTACCCAGCTCGCTGCGGAGTGCTGCACCGGCTGAGGCGATCGATCCCAATTAGCCGAATTCACTATAATCGAGTTCAGGAATTACATTCAGGTGCCAGCACCCCCTAGACGAGGGATGTCACCCAGACCAGCCTGGAGCTAGTAGCGAATCCTGGGATCAACGTAGGCATTCAAAATATCGATCGCAATACTGGTGAGAGCCACAATCACCGCAAAGAACACCATAATGCCCTGCACCACCGGGTAGTCGCGTAGGGAGATCGCAGAATAAAGCCGATTGGCCAGGCCGGGCCAGGAAAAGGTCACTTCCGTTAGGATCGCCCCCCCCAGCAAGGAAGCAAAAGTAAGCCCGAGTACCGTGATCACCGGAATCAGGGCATTTTTTAGCGCATGGGCCGTAACAATTCGTCGCTCCGGGATGCCACGAGCCCGAGCAGCCTCCACATAGTCAGCTTTCAGGGTTTGCTTCAAATTCACCCGCACCATGCGTTCAAAAATGCCGCTGAGTAAGATTCCCAGGGTCAGGCTGGGCAGGGTCAGGTAGTACAGGCTGGTGAAGAACTGTCCCAGGTTGAAGCTGAGCAAGCTATCGAACAAATAGAGTCCGGTGAAGCCCGTTGGGGCAGGCTGGGTGAGCGGAAAGCGCGATCCGATCGGGAACCAGCGCAACTGCACCGCAAAAATGAGCTGTAGCAACATGCCAAACCAGTACATCGGCACTGCGTAAGTAAAAATACCAAACAGGCGGCCGCCCACATCGATCGGAGTATTGGGTTTAGCCGCTGCCAGTGCCCCCACCCCCATGCCGACGATCGCCGCTATTAGCAAACTGCACACCGCCAGCTCTACCGTGGCCGGAAAATGCTGCCCGATAATTTGCCAGACGGTTTGCCCTTGGCTTTGCAGCGAAGTGCCCAGATCCAGCCGCAGCAGGCTACCCAGATAGCGGACATACTGTAACCATAGGGGTGCATCTAAGCCTAAACTGGCCCGCATCTCTGCCTTAGCGCTTTCGGGAGCCCGTGGCCCCAACAATGAATCGATCGGATCGCCGGGCGTGGCACGTAGCAGCAGAAAAATCAAGGTGGTGATCACCCAGATCATCAGTGGAGCCAGCAGCAGCCGAGATAACACGTAATACTGTAAAGCCTTCGATCGCGACATATCGGGGTTCTCAGCCGAGGATGCACTAAACTTACTTCTGAATTTGCCATAGCAAAAACTGCTGGCTGGGCTGAATTTCTACCCCTTGAATGCCATTTTGGGCAAACACATAGTCTTTATCCTGCCAGAGCGGAATATAGGGCACATCGGCAGCCAGTAAGTCCTGAATCTCGGCAAACTGCTGCTTGCGAGCGGCTGGATCCTGCTCGGCTCGCTGTTGTTTCACCAGTTCGTTGGCTTTTTCGCTGTAGTAAAACGATCCCCCCGTCTGGCTTTGTCCCTCTTCACAACCGCCGGTCACCGATCCCTTGGTGCAGGACATAAACGGCTCGATAAACGTATCGGGATCGTAGTAGTCGGGATACCAGTCCAGCAATACTGAGGGATAGGTGCCCTGATCCAGATTGTCAAACAAGGTCGCAGCTTCCACCGTTTTGGGTTCGATCTGCACTAAGCCACCCAGATCGCGCTCCACGGCTGCTTTCATCGTCGTCGCAACCAAATTGCGCTTGGCGGAACTGCCGGAATACCAGATTTCTAGGGTCAGGGGGTTGGCTTCCGAGATACCCGCTGCTTGGAGGAGAGACTTGGCCTTCTCCACATTGCCATCTCCATAAGCCTCCTTAAACACGGGCTGATAGTCGGGCGAGCTGGTTGGTAGCAAACTATACAGCGGCTCGGCTTGTCCCTGGAAGACGCGCTCATTCAGGAGTTCTCGATCGGTTAGAGCCGCGATCGCCTGCCGGACTTTCACATCATCCAGGGGCTTAATTTTCTGATTCAGCACCAGATAATTGATCACATTTGTGCCTGCTTCCACCACCTGCCAGTTATTTTGCGAGGCTTCCTTTTCCAGGCTACGAATCTGATCAGGATCGAGGGTTTGATAGGCGATATCTAAACCACCCGTGCGGAAGGTGTTATAGAGGTTGGCTGAACTGGTAATGATCTGAATATCAATGCCTTCATTCGCCGGTTTGTCACCCCAATAGTCGGGATTGGGATCGAGCCGGATCGCATCGGGGGCAAAGCTTGCTACTTTGTAAGGCCCGGTGCCAATCATCGTATCGGGTTTGAACTTGCCTGCGCCAATTTCGTAGGCTTTAGGCGATACGGGCGTGGCTCCCGAAAAGGCCAGCAGTGAGGGAAACGCGGCAAACGGTTCTTTTAGCTTGATCGTTAGCTCATAATCGCCAGTCGCCTCTACGGTATCGATCCGATCGGACAACAAAAACGCCGGTCGGCCATCGTTCTCCATAAACCGCTGCAACGAAAACGCCATCGCTGCCGCATTAAACGGCTCGCCATCATGAAACTTCACGCCCTGCCGCAGGGGGATGGTATAGGTCAGTCCATCCTCGCTGATGGTGGGTAGCTCGGTTGCGAGCTGCGGCACCAACTCGGTTGAACCAGGCTGATAGGTGTAGAGTCGATCGCCCAAGTTGGTCAACAAAATGCCGGGAAATAGCTCATAGGCATCGGCCGGATCGAGGGTGCGGGCTTCCAGGGTGGTGCCGATCGTCACCCGTCCACCCGTATTCGCTGCCGGACTGGCAGGAGTAGTATTGCTCGTAGAGCCACCGCCACAACTCACCGTGAGGCTGAGACACAAACTAAATAGCCCCAGGTTCTTGAGAAACCGACGGCGCGATCGACGCATGGATTGCTCGATGATAGATTGCCCGATCCCCTGAACGATCCCCTTGAACCCGTTCGGAAAACTTGTCATTGTATCTTACCCTTGCAATTCAAGCCACTGACACGACTCAAGCCATTGAATGACTGAGGTCACTGAGAAGACTCAAGCTACTGCTATCATTCAAGCCACTTACTCTATCACGCTTCGATTGAACGTGATCGTGCGACCACCGTCAAGCGATTCAGTCAGCAACTCAGTCAGCAACTCAGTCAGCGATTCAGTCAGCGATTCAGTCAGCAACTCAGCCCGATCGAAGCGGAATTGAGGCTCTACAATATTTTTTGATGCAGAAATCTGCTGATTGAGAAATCGCTGATGCAGAAACTCCCCACAGCCCTACCCTGACAACGCTCCTGAAGGAGGCAAGATAGATGCAAGATATCCGACCGATTTCCTGCGCCTGACTCTTCTGCCACTGACTCTTCTGCCACTGACCCTTTTGCCACTGACCTCTTCTGCCACTGCCTTTTCTACTACAACCTTTTCTGCATTGCTTCCCTTATTGATTCAGCCGTTTGCCTCCCATGTCCCAGACGATCGTTGTCAAGATTGGTACCTCTAGCCTGACCCAGCCCGATACTGGCTATTTAGCCCTCGCGACGATCGCCCAAGTCGTGGATGCCTTGAGTCGGTTGCAGCGGCAGGGTCATCAGGTGATTTTGGTCTCATCAGGTGCGGTTGGGGTGGGCTGTATGCGGTTAGGGTTAACGGAACGTCCCCGCACGATTTCGATGAAGCAGGCCGTTGCCGCCGTAGGTCAGGGGCGATTAATGCGAATCTACGACGATTTGTTTACAGCCTTGCAACAGCCGATCGCTCAAGTGTTGCTCACCCGCAGTGATCTGGTGCAGCGTAGTCGTTATGTCAATGCTTACCGAACCTTTCGCCAACTTCTCAAGCTAGGGGTCATCCCGATCGTGAATGAAAATGATACCTTAGCGGTCGAAGAACTGAAATTTGGCGATAACGATACCCTTTCGGCATTGGTAGCGAGCTTAGTGGAGGCCGATTGGCTATTTTTGCTCACCGATGTCGATCGCCTCTATTCAGCCGATCCTCGCTACGATCCCAATGCCCAGCCGATCGAACGGGTGAACCAGATTGATGAATTAACTGCGCTCAATGTTGAAGTGGGCGATCGGGGCACGAGTTGGGGCACGGGTGGCATGGTGACGAAGATCTCGGCCGCCCGGATTGCCACCGCCGCTGGGGTACGCACGGTGATTATGGAAGGCAAATCGCCGCATAACATTGAAAAGATTTTGCAAGGTGAATCGATCGGCACCCGGTTTGAGCCGCAGCCTTCTTCCTTCAATGCTCGTCAACGCTGGATCGCCCATGGTTTGGTGCCTGCGGGCAAGCTGTATTTAGACGCGGGAGCAGTAAAAGCGATCCAACAGTCGGGAAAGTCGTTGTTGGCAGCCGGAATTACTGAGGTGGAAGGAGAGTTCCAGAGCCAGGATGCGGTACAGCTTTGCGATCCGATCGGGCAAGAAATCGCCCGCGGCATTGTCAACTACAGCAGCCTCGAATTACAAAAAATTCGCGGCCATCACTCCGAAGAAATTTTGCAAATTTTAGGATATGACGGAGCGGAAACCGTCGTACATCGTGACAATTTGGTGTTGAGCATATGAGTCCCAAAGCCATGAATTTCTGGCAATCTGGGCTTCGAAGCCAGATTCAAGGTCTGATTCAAAGTCTGATTCAAGATCTAATTCGAGATCTGATTCGAGGTCTGTGCTATTGCTGGATGCGAACGGGATGGAAAGTAGTTTTAACCAGCTTATTACTGCTGGGTTGCAGCGGCGGATGGAGCGCTACAAATTGTACATGGGCTAATTGTACGTGGGCTAATTATGCATGGGCTAGTCATCTGACTGGGCTAGATCAGATCATTAACAGCCGATCCAACCTGGATCAAGCCTATCTTATGCGCTGGAATCTAACCCCAAATCCCATAGAACCATCTATTTTCATCAGCCAAAATACCGATCGCCTCAATGCTGATTTAAAGCCTGCCGATCCGGCGATCGATCAACGAAATTTGGACAGTAATCAATCACTAGAAATTGACAATATTTCCACTGAAAAAATCAGCCAATTTATTCAAGCTTATCTGCAAGTTTTGTCACTGATTGAGCAACGAGAAACCGAACTACGTAGTGTAGAATTGGAGTCAGAATCGCAGCAAATTGAACGCGAAATTGAAGCGCAGGCGATCGAACTGATTCGCACCACGGGTTTAACCTTGCAAGAATATTTGCAAATTTTGAGCCTGACCAATTTAGACCCAGAGTTTGGTGAACGAGTCGCGGCTCAACTCCAGGAAGCCGTCAACTAAAGCGTTTTCAGCCTTCATCTCTACTTCAGAAAACTTTCACTGCAACTTGATGCAAACCCTATCAAGAATTCAAGAAATATATCAGGAAAACGCAGTAGAAGTGATGTAGAGGAATATATCAGTTTAATGAGATGAAGCTTTCATCCATCCTGACCAAACCTAAGCAAACCTGACTAAACGAACCTGACTAAATGAACCTGACTAAACGAACCTGGCTAAACGAGTCTTGTAAGTTTACTGGTTCAAGACGGTTCGACGCAGGAATTGGGAGGCAATTCGCTCTAACTCACTTTTCCCTCTTCTCTGCCCTGTTGACGACTGTTTCAACCGACTGGCTACTGGTCGATCGAGGTTTAACCGAAACATTTCGCCGGTTTCTTCAGTCCTTTTGTCTGTCCTGGTGATCGCGCCTCGACCGTGGGAACACTAATAGCAGGCAAGCCAATAGCCCCCTTCCCCCTTGTTACCTGGAGCAATTGAGATAATCCTATGCCAGCAAAATCTTTTTACGCTGATCCAGAATACGACGAGTCATCCCATTCGATGCCCTTCCAGTTCAACGATGAGTCCAGTCAGATCGGGCTGGGTCAAGAGGGTATGGAAGAGTTGGAGGCGGATTATGCCGAAGCGGCTACTCGCTCTGGTGCCAGACGAACCACAGATCTGGTCAGACTCTATCTCCAGGAAATTGGGCGAGTTCGCTTACTAGGGCGCGATGAAGAAGTCTCAGAAGCCCAGAAAGTGCAGCGCTATATGCGGCTGGTGGAATTGAGGAATGCGGCGGCTGAACAGGATGCAGTGATCGGTCAATATGTGCGGTTGTGGGAAGCGCACGATCGACTGACCTCCATGCTGGGCCATCGGCCCTCTTGGGAACGGTGGGCTAGAGAAGCGGCAGTCGAAGTGACCGATCTGAAGCCCATTCAGGCAGCCGGAAAACGACGTTGGGCTGAACTCTCAGAGCTAAGCTTACCAGAACTGGAACAAATCATCGAAGAAGGCACGAAAGCCAAAGATCACATGATCAAGGCTAACCTGCGGCTGGTGGTTTCAGTCGCTAAGAAATACCAGAATCGTGGTCTGGAACTGCTAGATCTGATTCAAGAGGGCACGCTGGGGCTAGAACGGGCGGTCGAGAAATTTGATCCCACCAAGGGCTATCGGTTTAGTACCTATGCCTACTGGTGGATTCGGCAGGGGATTACGCGAGCGATTGCGACCCAGAGCCGCGCCATTCGTCTGCCGGTTCACATCACCGAAAAGCTGAACAAAATTAAGAAAGCCCAGCGTAAGATCTCCCAGGAGAAAGGTCGGACTGCCACGATCGAGGATATTGCAGCCGAACTGGATATGACAGCTCCAGCAGTGCGGGAAGTGTTGCTGCGGGTGCCCCGTGCCGTGTCGCTAGAAACCAAAGTTGGTAAAGAGCGAGACACCGAGTTGGGTGAATTGCTGGAAACCGAAGATATCTCGCCAGAAGAAATGCTGATGCGAGAAGCACTACACCGCGATCTACAAAAACTGCTCACCGATTTGACGACTCGTGAGCGAGATGTGATCCAGATGCGGTTTGGTTTGGGGGGCGATGGTCAACCCTACTCACTGGCGGAAATTGGACGAGCCCTGGATCTGTCGCGGGAACGGGTGCGTCAGATCGAAGCCAAAGCGCTACAAAAGCTGCGGCAACCCAAGCGACGCAATCAAGTGCGTGACTATCTAGAATCTCTCTCCTAATTACTTCAACAACATTAACTTCAACAACAGCGAAGAGGTGGTTTATACCATCTCTTTTTATTGGGTTTCTGGTTTGATTCCTGTTTTATTGATGCCTGCTCAAACCACGGCAATACACTCAATTTCCACTCGCACATCCTTAGGCAACCGTGCGACTTCTACGCAAGCTCTGGCGGGTGCCGTTTCCTCAGCAAAATACTTGGCGTAAACTCCATTCATGGCGGCAAAGTCATTCATATCTGCCAAAAAGACAGTAGTTTTGACAACCTGCTCAAAACTGGCTCCAGCCGCCGCTAAAATCGCCTGGAGGTTGGCGATCACCTGCTCTGTTTGTAGGACGACATCCCCTTCTCCCACGATCGTTCCTGTCTGAGGATCGAGCGGAATTTGCCCTGCAACAAATACCAACTGCCCCGTGGCCTTGACCGCCTGGTTGTACGGCCCAACTGGGGCAGGAGCCTGGTGGGTCTGAATAATTTCATGTGCCATAGTTGTTTCAATGCTCGATCGCAAGGTGAAATTCCAGCCTTTGATTTTAGCGAGTTTTCGAGCGAGTTTTCGGGCATTTTCGCGGCAAATTCTACCCTATCCCAGCCGGGGGCGGAGCCCATAATCCCGATAATGGCGGTAATCCTGCAAGATTCGATCGTGGTCAAAACAGAGAGAAGTGGGGATTTGCCAGAGTTCGAACACCTCGATCGCTTTGGCATCATCTTGAGCTTGGGGCTTTCCTGTCGCCGTGGCAATAAAGACAACGCTGAGGGTGTGTTTCCGAGGATCGCGTTGCGGATCGGAATAGACCTGGAATTGTTCGATCAACTGCACCGGCAAACTGGTTTCTTCTTGGGCTTCCCGCACTGCCGCTGCCTCCACCGACTCGCCATAATCGACAAATCCACCGGGTAACGCCCAGCCGTAAGGCGGATTTTGCCGCTCAATCAAGACGATCGGCCGATGGGGACGATCCACCAGTTCAATGATTAAATCAACCGTTGGTGCCGGATTGCGGTAAGTCACAGCCATATTGCCTACTGAAAATTGCCTACTGAAAAATTTGGAATGGAGTTGGCAGAAGCTGCTGTCCCAATTCATGCGCCCCGATTCATTATAAACGGCATCAACGGCATCAACGGCTGCGAGCGGGCGAAGGTGGCAGACGCGACCGGATGATCGATGAACGGCGGCAGTCAAATTTTGTCTGCCCTAGCTTCCTGCGATCATCCTGACTCATCGATCGGGAACGGCTTTAGCTGAGAGTGGCTGCCCCAAACATGGCATTAAACTTACGGCACCAGATCCCCACCGATCGATAGTCAGCTAGATTGATGTCTGCCGGAATGGTATAGCGCTGTGCGCCTTGAAATTGCTGGAGGGGCGCGATCACCACATAATCTCCTTCCTGGATAGGGTAGGCCGGTGGTTGGGTCGAGCCGATCACATTATCCGATCGGTGCAAAATCACCACGAGATCCGGGCCCAGTTCTGAAGTCGCAAAATCTTCACCCAATTCGATCATCGATTGCCCTTCACGAGTAATCAGACGTACCGTGCCTTGCGTGGGATGTTCGCCTGCCACAAAAGTGCCCGATGGGTTGATTCCCTGGGCGATCGAAGTAGGGCTAGGTGAAGCTGGAATAGCCGCTGACTCTGGAGTTGGAGGAGTGGCAGATGCAGGGGGAGTGTTGGCATTTTCTCCCACGCAACCAACCATCAAAAAAGCGACGAGAGCTAAAGCGAAGCCATGCTGAATTTTCATGATGGAATTCCTCCAAGTTGTAGGGTGCTGTACTGCTCAAATGACGGGTCATACCGCCTGTGATCCGGCTTGAACCGATCGGTCATCTCGTTGGCAATACTGGCCACTATGGAGTAGCTCTCTGAGAATTGTCTGAGTCAGCTCCCAATTTTGGCTGAAGATGGGTTGACCCAACCTGACGCTGATGGGGAAGCTGATCATGTTTGGGAGCGGAATCGAGCCTCAGACTTGGCTTTTAGCACTCGCCAGATAATCTTAGGATGGAACAGACGGCTGGGGGGTGCCAGCAAGTTCATCACCTGCAAAAATGCGCCATAGACGATCGGATCATGGTGGGTCGCTTGTTGCACTAGGCTGCCATAAGCATTGATCAGATCGGTACCGAGCGGCTTTTTGCCCTGGGTAGTGGGAATGCGAAAATCTTCACTGATCGTCAACTGCCAGGGAGTATCAATAATTTTGGCGGCTTGCCGGAAGAACAATCGCGGCAGTTGGGTAGGAGCGATCGATTGATGGAGCAGATCATCTAATAGAGCGGCTTGTAGAGCAGCAGAAGACATGCCCTGCCCATAGATTGGATCAAAGCTACAGATCGCATCACCCATGACCAAATAGCCTGCCGGAAAAGCATTTAACCGCTCATAATGCCGCCGCAGACTGGCTGGAAACTGATAACCAATGACTTCTGATAAGGGCTCGGCTTGGGCGATCAAGTGATAAATGTCTGGTACTGGTAAGCTTTGGGCAAATGCCAGAAACCCTGCCTCATCTAAGGGAGGCTGATCGTTCACCCAACCTGCTAAGGTCACGATCCAACGATCTCCCTCGATCGGAAAAGCAATTCCACCTCGCTGATGATGAGGCAGATCGGGTGAAGTAATGAGACTCAGCGCACCGACCAAGTCGTGCGGTCGCCGTCGATAAATGCGAGTGGCATAACCTAGCCCAACTGTGACGACAGTTTCTGGTGGCTTCGCATAGCCCAAGCCAGCCAGCCAGCCAGGAGCTGGTGAGTTGCGACCACTGGCATCAATGACGAGATCGGCCATCAGGGTTTTCTGAGCCGCACGGGCAGGCGGGGAAGGTTCGATCGAGTTTGGCTCCAGATCATTTTGAGGTTGTTCTATTGAGCGTTGTTCTATTGAGCGTTGTTCTATTGAGTGTTGCCGGATTTTCACCCCAATAATTTGCGATCGATCGGCTGAGGCAATCAAACTTTCAACCCTACTGCGATCGAGTACGGTGACATTCGCAAGGGCTGTCACTCGCTGACGAATCTGCCACTCTAGAAACGGCCGACTTGCCAAAATGCCCATCATGCCACTGGGATACTGAAGCCGATAATCCCCCAAAATATACCAGCGTGTTACTTGTGACATGTCAACAGAGACAGCCCCACCTGCTACCAGAGATTCGATCAAATCAGGGAAGTAACGTTCTAAAATCTGTTTGCCACTGGTCAATAATCCATGTAAATGGCGGGTTTGTGGCTGTCCTCGACGGGGTTCAGGCCGATCGAGTAATGGATCGCGTTCAATTAAAGTGACTTGCTCAAAGTGATGACTCAAGACACGAGCAGTGAGCAGTCCGGTGATACTACCACCGATAACGATCGCATGTTGATTCACAGGAAAAGATATCATCAGGACGACGGAGAAGTATAAATTTTGACGACGATTTTGCTGTAGTGGGGTTGCCGAACTGCCATCGGTTTGACCTCGTCTCAACGTTATCCCTAAATCTCACGCTGAGTTGTAGATGGGGTGATGCTTCAAAGGAGAGCCTGCGCCAATGCTCAAGCAACAGAGGTTAGCAAGCAAAGAGTTGTAGGGTTTCATGCTTCGACCTATGTTCTATGAATGGTCTATTGGAAAAAATCAAGGGCGATACTCTAGCGTGAGATCGCAGGAATTATAAGGGTCAGCATAGCCAGGCGAATGAGGCAGATCTTTAGGGGGTTTGGGGCAGGAAGGCTTCTTATAAGCAGGGTCAGGATAGTCAGGAGCAGGATCAATCGGAGGAAGCTCTATTTTGAGATCAACGATTGATTTAATAGTCCAAGTTAGGGCAACCGTTATAGTAACGATCAACACAACTGGTGGTGGCGGCGGACATTTGATTGGTTTTGGAATATCTTCGCGCTTGATCGTTGTGACGACCTGTTCACCTTTAGGTAAATCGTTAATACTAACTTTCGGGCAGCTACACCCTGCCGATCCACAGGAACATTGACTCATAGTAGATAGCGATGTATACAGTGACGAAGAAGCTTGACTTACAGTTCGAAGAATACGAAATGCAACCTTCTTAAGCTCTACAATATTCTCATAATTATAATTCACACCTCAGTATATCAAGCAGCTATTTACACCTTATATTAAGCAGTTGTTCACAGCTTAAATAACTAAATAGATAGTAGATATGCAAGAAGACAAAGTATCCCTATTCTTTGAAGAATGGGAATTGAGCGCCATTTTTAGTGATCTTGTCAATCCACATCACGGTCTTTCCAGGTCATCGGGTAATTGTCGAGGTTCTTGCTACCATATACCTCATACCAATTTGATATGAGTTTGCGTAGAATCAATGCTTGCTAGCTGATTGACTGATCAATCTTTTCCTCGCATCCCTAAATCCCTTCTCCCACTAGGGGCGAAGGGACTTCCAATCAAATCCTGGTTCGAAAGCCCCTCGCCCGCTCTGGGAAAGGGGTTGGGGTGTAGCTTGCTTCTGCGTAGCAGTGGGCAGTTTGAGTTTTGTCAGTCAATCAGGCTGGCTAGACCAGGAGTTTAAGCCCCTGGTTCTACTCAGCTTCACAAAGAATGGGTATCCGTTTGAATACGTCAGTTTGATCGGAATTGGATTGGGGGAGTCGCAGAGTTTTGGGAAACGATCGGCAACAACCATTGGGAAAAGTATATTTAGTGGGAGCAGGATTAGGCAGCGTAGCCCATCTGACCCTGCAAGCCTATGAGCTGCTGAAACAGGCAGAAGTGTTAATTTATGATGCACTTGTGGGAGATGCCCTGCTGGATCTGGTACCAACCCATTGTCTCAAGCTGGAAGTGGGAAAACGGGGTGGCTTCCCCAGCACTCCCCAAGCTGAAATTAACCAGTTGCTTGTGCAGTATGGGCAGCAAGGTAAGCGGGTGGTGCGACTGAAGAGTGGCGATCCGTTTATTTTTGGGCGATCAACTGCCGAGATTCAGGCGCTCATTGAGGCAGGTTGTGCCTTTGAAGTCGTTCCTGGTCTATCTTCTGCACTCACTGCCCCTTTGCTGGCGGGTATTCCTCTCACCGATCCGGTTCAGAGCCGCTGTTTTGCTGTCATGAGTGCCCATGAGCCCGATGCTCTGGAATGGGAAGCGCTCGCCCAGTTAGAAACCCTGGTGATTTTAATGGGAACCCGACAACTCGCTGAAGTGGTGGAACAACTAATCCGCCACGGTCGATCCTTGGAAACGCCGATCGCCATTATTCGTTGGGCAGGCCAACCCCAACAGCAAATCTGGGTCAGCAGTCTGGGGGCAGTGGTGCGGCAAACCCGTCAGGAAACCCTTTCACCGGCTGTGATTGTGATTGGTGAGGTGGTGGGATTACGCCCTTACCTGAGGCAGGCTGATGGAGCGATCGATTCACCGGAATAGGGATGACAGGGTATCAGAGTGAATGAGCGCCCTCCAACCGCCATTTGATCGCAATCGAAACGATCCACAATAAAATCTGAAAAAATCTGACCAGATCAGCAGATCGACTGAGGAGGAACTGTGACGGCTGCACCGCTAACGAATCGAACGGTTTTGGTGACTCGTTCGGCTGGGCAATCCAGCCAGTTTACGCAACTATTGCAGCAGCAGGGTGCGATTGTGCTGGAGGTACCGGCGATCGAAATCACCCCGCCTTCCAGTTGGATCCCATTGGATCAGGCAATTGCCCATCTGTCGCAGTTTGATTGGCTCATTTTAACTTCCACCAATGGAGTGGACTACTTCCTGGAGCGTTGTGCCGCCCAATCCAAAACGCTGACTGACCTCACCGATCTCAAAATTGCGGTAGTGGGGCAGAAAACCGCCGCCAGTTTAGAGAGACAGGGCCGATCGCCCGATTTCATACCGCCCCAATTTGTGGCTGATGCCCTGGTCGAACATTTTCCGGAACCTGTGGCTGGGCTGAAGATTTTGTTTCCCCGTGTCGAATCAGGCGGGCGAGATGTGTTGGTGAAAGCTCTAACGGCAGCCGGGGCACTCATCACCGAAGTACCCGCCTATGAATCTGGCTGTGTCTCTAGCCTGCCGCCCACCATCCAAACTGCTCTCCAGCGCGGCATCATCGATATTCTAACCTTTGCCAGTTCCAAAACCGTCCACTGCTTTGCTCAACTGGTGCAGCCCTTGGCGATCGAGCTGCCCCTGATTGCCTCGATCGGGCCCCAAACTTCAGTCAGTTGTCAGCAACAGTTTGGGCGAGTCGATATTGAAGCGACCGAATACACTTTAGAAGGATTAACAGCAGCGATCGTCAACTGGGCCCAGCACCACCCCAGTCGATCACTTCCACCCCAGCAGTTTTTATCTCGAATTATTGGCATCACGGGAGGCGTGGGCATGGGCAAAACCATGGTGTCTAACTATCTGCACACCGTGCATCACCTGCCGATACTGGATGCTGACCTCTATGCTCGACAAGCGGTGCAACCAGGCTCACAGGTTCTAGCCGAAGTGGTGCGGCGCTATGGCGCAACGATATTGCTACCGACTGGCGAACTCGATCGCGCTCGACTGGGAGACCTGATCTTCAACAGCGATCCAGAACGGCAATGGCTGGAGCAACAGATTCATCCCTATGTGCGGGATTGCATGGAACGCGATCTCAAGCAACTTGCCCTCACCGGCCACCCGACCGCTGTGCTAGTTATTCCTCTTTTGTTTGAAGCCCGCATGACTGATCTCGTCACGGAAATTTGGGTGGTGCGCTCTCCAGAAACCCAGCAAGTTGAACGACTCCAGCAGCGCGATCGTCTCAATCTTGCCCAAATTCGCGCCCGGATCAGCAGCCAGATGCCGATCGAGAAGAAAATTGCCCAAGCTACCGTGGTGTTAGATAACTCGTCAACCCCAGAAATTCTGTTCGCTCAGGTGGATCGGGCGTTGGGGCAGGAGCGGAGGGACGAATGAACGTCATCTTTAGGATGAGTGAGATTGGGTGAGTGAGATTGGGTGAGTGGGCTTTGAGCCTGACTGGCTGGCAACCCCAAGGGATTTCTGCACCTGTCAGCGGATTGCTATACATTAGTAGATCGGTAGTGGATGGGTGATTGGATATCTTACCGCCTTGCTCCCGAACTCTACTTTCATTGTTCTAGGCTTCTACCCAGGCTTCTACCGTCTGCCGCCTTCTACGTTCCCTTCCGGTCAGTATGAGCAATTCACCCGATCCCAATTCTGCTTCTTCGCTTTCTCCTGCTGAGCGCGATCGGTTGGTGCAAGAGTTGGAGGCAGTGGAGTCTGAGTTGAGTGATCAGGCGGCTGCGTCAGGTGGATCGGCTGGTGTGGACACTCCGGTGCGAACGGTGACCCCGCCGCTGAAGATGGTGGAGACGGCGTTTTTAGCTAGCACGGCCAGTTTGTTGTGGTTAGTCAGCTACTATCTCAGTATTGGCCCCTGGATGCGGATTTTGTTTCCGCTCCCGATCGCCTTAGTGTATTTGCGCTGGGGGCATCGGGCGGCTTGGATGTCAGCGGTAGTTTGTGGATTGCTGCTGTCGGTACTGATGGGCCCCTACTTAAGTTTGCTGTTTTGCATTCCCTATGGGCTCTTGGGCGTGCAGTTGGGAGCAATGTGGACTCGCCGATCACCTTGGCTGCCTTCGATCGGCATTGGCACCTTAATTTCGACCTTTGGCTTTTTCATGCGACTGGGGTTGTTGTCCATCTTTCTGGGTGAAGATCTGTGGAATTATCTGACGAATCGAATTACCGATCTGATTCAGTGGTTCCTGACAAAACTGGTGAATTGGGGCTTAGTTGGACTGGAAGTACTCGGACAGACTGACCTCACTACAGTGCAGATTGTGACCGTTGGGGTGGTGCTGCTGAGTGATTTCATCTACCTGTTCACGGTGCATTTGGCGGGTTGGTTGCTCCTGGAACGCTTGGGTAATCCAATTCCCGATCCACCCCGGTGGGTGCAGGTGATCATGGAAGAGGAAAAATAGGCGCAGACGGCGCGATGCGCCATGATCGGTAATAATTTGCCATGATTCGGATTTATACTCAAATCGATCGGGCTCATGCTTGGTTGGCTCAATGTCGGGGTCGGCTGCCGGGTTTTGTCTGTGTGTTGGGCTTCACAGAAACGGGATTGCTTCCGGGCATTTCCGCAGCCGGTGCAACTCCGACCGATCGAGAATTTACGGCCCTGGCTGATGCAGAATTTTTGGTGCGCGGAACCCAAGCCCATCCTACCTATCGCCTCCCCCCGCTCCAAGCCGGTGCCTCGCCCGTTTTGATTACGCGAGCGATCGTACAGGCACAACAGATTCCGGTACAGCTTTTCAACACCGGACTTCCCCATCCTGCATCCGTGCCCATGATCGACCTGCAAGGAATGCCTGCTCGCTGTGTCAGTACTGGGGCATCTCTACCGATCGGGCAAGTGCGTCATTTATTTCAGCAAGGCTTGCTTTGGGGAGAACGACTCGCTACTCAAACCTGCGGCTATCTGATCCTGTCGGAATGTGTAGTAGGGGGCACCACAACAGCACTTGCTGTGTTAACGGCACTCGGCTGGGCGGCTAGCGGCATGGTGAACAGTAGTCATCCGGCTTGCAATCACGAGCAGAAATGGCAAGTGGTTCAGGCGGGGTTAGCCCAACTGACCAGCCAAAACAATCATCGCTCAAATCTGCTCCACCCCTGGGAAATTGTGGCGGCGGTGGGTGATCCGATGCAGATTGTGGTGGCAGGCATGACGATCGCAGCCAGCTCAACCACCCCGGTGTTGCTCGCAGGTGGCACACAAATGCTGACAGTGTATGCTTTGGCTGAGGCGATTGCCCAAGCAGAAAGACTAAATTGGCAACCCGATCGCGTCGTGGTTGGTACGACCCGCTGGGTGGCAGAAGATCCGACTGGGGACACGGTGGGGCTAGCTAAAATGCTGAATACCCCGCTGTTAGCGACGCAGCTCAACTTTACCCAGTCCCGCTATGCTGCTTTGCGTGCCTATGAGCAAGGATTTGTCAAAGAAGGGGTTGGGGCGGGTGGCAGTGCGATTGCAGCAACGCTCTACCAAGGTTGGGGGCAAACTCAACTCTTAGAAGCGATCGAACAGGTTACTGACGAATATGCAACCATTTACACTGGAGAAAATATATCGAGATGATGAGCAATCGATAATGGGCAATCAATAACAAGCAATCGATGATGAGCAATCGATGCGTAGATCAAACTAGCGAACCAATTAAATTAGCGAACCAATTAGCTGTTCAATCAGCCTGTTAGGAGATTCACCGATCGAATCCTCAACCGATCGAATCCTCAACTGACCACACAAACCGATCGGGGCGAAATAACTGATTTGCTAGAACCTGAATGGACAGCATTCATTAAACTGGGGTTCAGAGCTTAAAGGTTTTAGGAAAACCGTTTGGCAATCAGTTGTTCTTCGAGAGCTGCAATACGGTTGTAGGCGGCTGTAAGTTGAGCGGTCAGGCGTTGAATTTGCACTTCTGGAGTCAGGACGCGATCGTTGCCATGGGACTCGGTTTCAGGATAGGTCGTATCTGACAGGATGTCTTTATGATCCATCTCTTGTTCGAGCAGATAGCGGCTTTGATAGGCATGATAGGAGGATCTGCCAGTAAAATGCTCCGAGAGGTGTTCAACAGTTGAGCTAAGGCTGTGTTCTCCACTCGATCGTTTCAAAACCGACATCATTTCAGCAGTTTGAAGTCCTAACTGCTCAATCATCTGATACAGTGCGTCAACTTTTACATTTAATGCGGAAACTTGATCATGGATGACTTCCATTTGACGCTCTATTTCTCTAAATTAAGGTTGTTTATATCTTAGAAAAGAAATGGTCGTGATCACCTGATATTCCTGAATCATTTAACTTTTATGGGTACGCTGCTAGAGGAGGTGGATTTGCGGACTCGATCGGCTGAAATGAGCAATTTTCCGCTTATTTGGGCAAGAACGGATAATGACTGAGGTGGCTTCAGCATCACTAAAATTATCACCTTCGTCAGATGACTATTGGCTCAATTTAGTGTTTTCACGGTCAATATTGTGATTTGATTCTTAATACAACAGCTCACAAGGTAAATTTTTCGAGCAAATCGAAAACAAATTATCGCCAGATCAAGCAAAAAAATCAGCAGTTTCTAACTGGAATATGCTTAATTTCCGCCTATAAATGCTGATTATGGAGCTTTGTCATGGGAATTGGCTAATTTGAAATGGGCAGTTTTGAGAATGGGAGCTGATTGACTGACAAATCTTTTCCCCTCATCCCTAAATCCCTTCTCCCACTAGGGGCGAAGGGACTTGCAATCAAATCCTGGTTCGAAAGCCCCTC
>JALOOM010000142.1 GCA_025454395.1 Elainella sp. Prado103 | reverse complement strand
AGTGGGTTGACCTACAGCATCCAGAACAACAGCAACCCCGCTTTGTTCAGCGGCACCACCATCAATGCATCGGGACAGTTAGTGCTGGATTATGCCACCGTGGGGGTAGGGACAGCGGATCTGACCATTCGTGCTACCGATCCTCAAGGGGCATTTGTGGATACTACCTTTACGGTGACGGTCAATCCGGGTAGCCCGACGAACACGCCACCGACCACAACGGGGATTGCCAATGTGACAGTGGTGGAGAATGCCGCCAACAGTGTGATGGATTATGCCACCACGGGAACAGGCAGTGCCAATTTGACCGTCCGGGCTACCGATCCTCAAGGGGCATTCGTGGATACCACCTTTACTGTAACGGTCACCCCACCTGGATCAACCCAATCGTTGCGGATTCAAGCCGAGGACTACCGAACGGGTGGACAGGGGGTGGCTTACAATGACTCAACCATCGGTAACCAACTAGGCTCCTATCGGAGTGATGATGTCGATATCCAACCGACCAGTGATGCTGGGGGTGGCTTTAATATTGGCAACATTGTGAATGGAGAATGGCTGACTTACAACGTGACTCTGCCCCAAAGTGGTTTGTTTAAGGTTGTGGCCCGAGTTGCAACGGGTCAGAGTAGCACCAAAAACATCAGAGCTGCGATCGGGGGTGTAACAGGTAACGCTAGCTTCACCAACACGGGCGGTTGGCAGAAGTTCCAAGATGTGGTGGTGATTCCTCAGGTTAGCTTGAGTGCTGGTAGTCATGTGTTGCGCTTTGACTTACTCTCCAGTGGTCTCAATTTTAACTACCTGGAATTGGTTTCCCTCAATGATGTCACTAATCCATCGGTGAACATGCCGCCCGTGGCCTCCGATGTCACGATCGCCAATGGCAGCAGTGGAAATTACACCCTGGTCATTGACTACAGCGACAATGTGGCGATCGACCTGAGCACTTTAGGTGCTACAGATATTCGCGTCACGGGGCCCAATGGCTTCAATGAATTGGCGACGTTGATTTCTACCACTCCCAGCAATGGTGGAGCTTCTGTGAGAGCGACCTATGCGGTGGCTCCGCCAGGCGGCACCTGGGACTTTGCTGACGAAGGAGAATATTTTGTCTCCCTGCAAGCCAATGAAGTGTCTGACACCAGTGGTAATTTCGTTTCCGGTGGGCAAATTGGGCGGTTCCCGATCACGATTAGTCAGGAAGACCACTTCTTGCATGTAGTGATTAATGCGCCCAAGGGCGTGATTGACTATGACGGAGACGGGGATGAGATCGTTCCCCTACGCGGCGATGAATCCCATACCCATGAGTTTGGAGCCTTCCTGACGGGCTGGACCTGGACGAATGGAAGTACTGTGCTGGGTACAGGAGCAAACATCAATGCCACGCTGGAAACGGGTCGCCAGCAAGTCACCCTGACCATTCAAGACAATAAGTCTCAGACGTTAAGTGACTCGGAATTCATCAATGTTTACCCGCTGAATGCAGTCGGTGGAGTACTCGGCAGATATTATCCAACCAGCGTTTCTCCTAGTACCCTGCTAGATAATCTACCGACCTCTCCTGGGTTTATTGAGCTGCTGCCTGGACTGGCGGTTGAGGAAAACAATAATACTTTGGGGACTTCCTCCATCACTGGCAATGTGGTGGCAGTGCTCACGGGTAATTTCAAGGTGACAACGGGTGGCACCTACAATTTTGAAGTGACCGGGGGTCAGGATAGCCGCCTCTACATCAACGGTAACTTGGTGACGGGTGCAGTCACCTTAGCGGCGGGTACAACCTACTCCTTAGAGACGAGAGTTGCTCGCCCTGCCAGTGCTACGGCACCAATTCAGGTATTGGCATCGGTGAATGGAGGAGCAACCACAGTCTTCACGCCGGATACATTGACCAACAACCAGACCAATCTGCAACCTTTCATCAACGATATGCCCAACCAGGGCTCCCAATTTGGTGGGGAGTTAATCACGATCGAAGGGGTTGGGTTCTTTGAAGGCGAGGCAGCCAATCAGGTGAGCGTACAGTGGGGCAATACCACGATCTCTGGGGCGGCACTGGATATCAAGCAAGGAACAATCAAGTTCTTGGCTCCGCCAGGGAGTGGAACCGTTGCGGTGACTGTGACAACTCCTAATGGCACCAGCCAGCCAGCCAGCTATAGCTACAGTCCGTCGAGTGTACCGATCGATTTCACCGATCCAAGAGTGGTGGCCAATGTGGGAGCACCGACACAAGCCGCTTGGGGTCCTGATGGACGGCTGTATGTGGCATCGATTACAGGTAGTATCACGGCTTTGACCTTTGATGACAACTACAATGTCACGAACACCCAAACCATTGCTGGGGTTTCAGGATTGTCTAATAGCAATATCTTGGGGATCGCCTTTAATCCCTATGATGCGGTGCCTAAGATTTATGTGGCCCACAGCCAACTGTTCCCAGGGGTGAATTCGACCTATAACGGTCAGATTTCGATGATATCGGGGCCCAGTTTCTCAACCGTGACTCCTGTTGTGACTGGGTTGCCCGTATCTAACCATGACCATGGCATCAATGGGATGGTGTTTGATAATAATGGCAATCTGCTAGTCGCTGTGGGAGGCAACACAAATGCGGGGATTCCCACCGACAAGATGGGATGGTTACCTGAATCTCCTTTGTCTGGAGCGATCTTGAAAGTGAACCTCTCAGATGCCAATTCGATCTGGTCTTCACCACCGACGATCGGGTTTATGCTACCGATAATGGGCCGAATGCTAGCTTTGGGCCAGCATCTACTTCAGCCACCACTCAAACAACCACCGGGGCCCAGTCTCCCGACGAGTTGAACTTAGTGTTTGAAGGGGCTTATTATGGGCATCCCAACCGTAATCGCGGGCGGTACGACGATCGGCAGAATGTCTACTATGGGACTACTAGCAATACGATTCCGGGTGTGTATAACAAACAGTTAGCAACATTGGGTTCCTCCAGCAATGGCATTGATGAGTATCGTTCCATGGCATTTAACGGCCAAATGTACGGTGATTTGATTGTCCAGAAGTGGAATGGTCAACTGAGCCGTGCCCGCTTAAATGGGAGTGGAGATGCAGTGCTTGGAGAGAATGGTAATGTGATTACGGGCAATCTGCCTAAACTGTTATCTTCTGCACAAGGCAATAATGCTGGCACTGGCATTGATGTTGCCTCTGGACTTGATGTGTTGCTTGGCCCAGGCGGTGCAATCATTGGGATTGACTATAGTGACAATAATGTTACCGTCGCGTTACCAGATGATGCAGCGGTGACAGCAACTTCAATGGCTGCTTACGATATCTTGCCTTGGCGGATTCCAGCTAGTACCGGAGGTCGAGAGTTTGTGATCGGTGGTAGTGGGTTTGGCAACTTGAGCAATACCAGTGTCAAGATCGGTAATTTGACCGCCCAACTGACTCAAGTGAGCAACAATCGAATTCGTGGCATTGTGCCGAGCGGCTCCAGTTCAGGATCGGATCTGTTAGATGTAACAGTCGCAGTTGATACGAAAATATCCGTTATTCCAGATGCTTTCAGATATCTGTAAGGATGGGATATCACGATCCTTTGGGCAGCGATCTAGATATGGTTGATCGTCCCCCGAAGGATCGCTGATCGAGTGAATGGTTCCCCCTAGTATAGTGTCGTAGCTTGTATTAGGGGGATACAGTTTCTCAGGCTATTGGCTCAGAATGGTTTTGGGACAAAACAGGTTCAATCCCTAGTATGATTCTGCTCATTCGATTGAGATCATCCTTGAGAGAAAACAGGAGTCAGAGAAGCTTGAGAGAGCACGTCGTATCTAAACTTTTGTCCAGGCAATACCATGCTGTTCGGCACATGCTGTTCAAGCGCTCTAGACAGTTTAAACTGCTCAAACTGCTGAGACATTTCGGTATTTTGACCTGCAACGACTATATTAGTCTCAATTCAACCAATGCCCGTCAAATTATCCAGAGTGTCACTCCTACTGCAACAGTATCGATCGAAGTTGAAACAGACCGTCTGCTACCGGGCCGCTGTTTGGGCAACCGCATCTTAGAAGGCATGAATGGCTTTTCACCTCAAACCGAAAAGATTCTCCTGAATATATCCGATCGGCGGTTTTCCTTGCGCTCAAACCATTTGCTCGACCCACAGATGAATGCGCTGGGAGAAAAGGGTACACCCTTTGAAAGCTTACCTTTTCTTTATAAACGCTTTTTTCCGAGTCAGCCGCATTTATTTTGTAAAACAGTTGCCTATCTATCGAATCCTGATCCAGGCAATTACTATCATTGGCTCTGCCGTACTTTACCCTTGATTAAACTTTATCAAGACCATTTTCAGTTCGATCAAATTGATTATTTCTATGTGGGTCAGTTTAAAGTAGCCCCGTTTCATCGAGAAAGTTTAACTCGTGCAGATATTTCGCTAGATAAGCTTGTTCAAGAGGATTGTTCTGCGGATAGAATTTATGCTGCGATTAATAGTCGTGATAAGCAGTTTGGCGATCCGATCAACCGTCAAGCTTTTCTGTATACACGGCAACTCTTTTATAAAAGCCTTGATGCGGCGACCAAGCGAACAAGAATTTACGTGAGCCGAGGTCAGGCAAATCGCCGAAGGGTGTTGAATGAATCCGAAGTACTGCATACCTTAGCAAAACATGGTTTTCAAAGTGTTTCGATGGATGGGTTAACTATTCAAGCACAAGCAGATCTCTTTGCCCAAGCTGAGTTCATTGTTGCTCCCCACGGAGCTGCTTTAACCAATCTGTTATTTGCGACTCCGGGCACCAGAGTGATCGAAATGATTCCCTTTGGTTATATCAATCACTGTTTCTATGTATTAGCAAATTATGCTGGTGCAGAATACTTCTATTTGGAAGGTAAAGAGACTGATTCGCTGGAAAAGCAAGATCCCCGTCATCTCGATATTGAGGTCGATATTGAGGTACTTGAGCAGTCTATAATGAAGTTTGACAATTCTTCTCACGTTATTGAAGTTAAAGTCTCAACGCTGGAACTATCTCTCAATCGCGACCAAAATCAGGGAGTTTCCCAACAAGATCAGGATGCCGATCCGTATAGAGTACATCACGATACAGAATGAGGGGTATCATTATGCAGTCTCTCTTAGTTAGAGGATGGAGACGGATTAGAAGAAGTATTGCCAAAGAGAAGAATCAAAATATTCCGACCGATCACAAGTTAGAAGACATCTTTTTAGTTTCTTTCCCGAAATCAGGAAACACTTGGGTAAGATTCCTGATCGCGAATGCCATCAAGCTCCATTACGGTATTCAGCGCGATGTCAATTTCTTTACTATTCAAGATATCATTCCAGACGTTCAACTTAATAATAATATTAGGAGTTCAGGGCCATTTGGAATTGCTGAGCTGCCCAGAATTATTAAAAGCCATAGTGAATATCATCCCAAATATCAGAGAGTGATTCTGATTGTCAGAAATCCTCAAGATGCGCTCATCTCATATTTTTACTACTTAAATTCTCTGGGTATTATTTCAGATGATTGGACGCTTTCACAATTTGTCCGATCGAATTTCGGTGCGAAAGCTTGGAATAAACATGCTCAATCCTGGCTGCAAACCAAACAGGGGCAATACATTAGAATTTTCAAATATGAAGATTTTCTTGCCGATCCAGTCCAACAACTAGCTCAGGTGATGAATCTATTGGGGCTGTCCATCACTTCAGAAGTGCTAGAAAAGGCAGTTTATCTCAGCTCCTTTGAGAATATGAAAAAGCTGGAACAGCAAACAATGTCCACGAGGCTGCTGGAAACGCAAAAGACAGCTTTCGTGCGTCAAGGGAAGGCCACAGGTGGGAAAGAATTAGCGGAAGCTGATCAACAATATGTTGAGCTAATCACTGGCTCCACTAGCAAAGCATTGAATTATTGACAGCATTGAGTTCAGGATGAGATGCCCTGTGCCTTGGGATGGTGTAAGGTTCATTTATCTGCCCTTTCGTTTTAAGTAACGCGCATGTCACAGCCTGGAAATTACGCTAGCTTGCTAGAAAGGGCAATAAAAGGGATTGCATGGTCTGCCATCTCTAGTTGGGGTAGCCAGTTGACCCAGTTCGTGACCATGATCGTCCTGGCCCGCCTACTTTCTCCCACCGATTTTGGATTAATTTCTTTAGCAAATATTTTCATCCATTTTGTGCAAGCGTTGATTGGTTCAGGCTTTAGTGATGCTATTGTGCAGCGGGATGACCTAGAAACAGAACATCTCGATACCGCTTTCTGGATTAATCTGGGGATTGGTCTAACGTTGACCAGTATTGGAGTACTCAGCGCAGGACTCGTTGCCAGTTTCTTTCGTCAGCCATTGCTTGTCCCGATTGTGAGCTGGCTATCACTCAATGTCTTGATCAATTCGATCGCTTCAGTGCATGAGGCAATTCTCAGAAGAAAACTCAAGTTTAAACAACTGGCAATTCGGCGATTAATAGGCTTAGTGATTGGTGCAATTGTGGGAATCACATTAGCACTAAACGGGTTTGGGGTCTGGAGCCTCGTCTGTCAGACTCTAGTTGGTAATACCGTTGATGTCATTCTGCTGCTCAATTTAAGCCAATGGTCGCCCAGATTTCACCTGTCTCTCAAGCATTTCCAGGATCTCTTCTCATTTGGGATCAATGTAGTGGGAAATGGAATTTTAACCTTTGTGAGTAATCGCAGCGATGATTTGATTATTGGCTATTTTCTCGGAGCAGAGGTTTTAGGCTATTACGCTGTTGCTTACAAGTTGCTAGTAGTCATGTCTCAACTCTTTGGACAAACAGTTCAGAAAGTGGTTCTGCCAACTTTTTCTAGATTGCAAGGGGATCCGGAACAACTCAAGCGCTCTTTTTATTCTGGCTCACAATTGCTGAATTTAATCGCCTTTCCGGCATTTTTGGGGATGGCTGTCTTAGCTCCTGAGCTGGTGAGTACCATTTTTGGAGAGCAATGGGCCTTTAGTGGGCAAGTCATGCAAGTGCTCGCTTTTGTGGGTGTGATTGATTCAGCAGCCTATTTTAGTGGAGCAATTTTTATGGCCAAAGGAAGACCCGATTGGTTGTTCAAATTATTGCTCTTCCATACTGTGATCATGACTTCGGCCTTCTTAATTGCTGTGCCCTACGGCTTGATCATGATTGCTTTAGCGCGGGTCGTGGCCACTTTGATTTTGTTTACTTTAGGACTATGGCTGTTGTGTAAGTTAGTTCAGCTCGACCTTTTAACTTACTTCAAGCACCTATCTACTCCTTTAATTGCTTCATTATTAATGGCATGTGCGATCTTAATTGCTAAATCCCTAGTAGAGAATTTTATTGGGCTCAAGATAGGGGAAAACCTACTTTTAGGTGGATATATTTTTCTAGGAGGAATCACTTATGGATTGGCTATTCTGCTGATTGAACCTCGAATTATCAAAAAAATGTATGATTTGGGTAAATTAGCGTTACCGGGACACAAAGCCTAGACAGCAGTCAAATGCTGAATCATACTCTACTCAGTGTGAGTTTATGCAATTGCAATCTGTGTTTAAATCCTACTTTCCCCGCTTAGTGAGGCTATTTTTAAAGCCGCTGGTTTGGGGCAGAAAAAAATTAATTTTCTCGCTCCCCCACGATGCTGTTTGGGAGTTTGGTGAGGACGAAGTTGTCAAGATTAATCTGCATCCTCACATTGAGCAGTCAGCCGTACCTGAAGTGATCGATCGCTACTGCCGTTCTTATCATTTAGGCAAAGCATTTGTCTGTGAAGTTCAAAATGCTGAATTGGTGGGTCGTAATGCCGTAGGAGTTACCCAGGGTCACATTTTAATGGAAACCGTCGTAGGTAGATGGTTCGTTTTAGAGAAGAGCGACTTGCCGAAAGTCCTGTTCAGACAGGTCTTACCGATCGAGGATGAGCTAGATACGGTCTGCTCATTGGTGAATGACTGGAGCCGGAACTACTTTCATTGGATGACTGAATGTTTAACCCGCTTAGAAGGTTTAGAAGTTTATCAGGATAAGGGGAATCCAAAACCAAAGCTAATGGTAAATACCCGGCCCTCTGCCTGGCAAGTGGAATCCTTGGGATTACTGGGCTATCAGCCAGAAGATTGGATTGAGTGGCAGATGGATCGGGTGAAAGTGAAAAATCTGGTGATTCCCTCCATCCGGCGCTATCAAGAACTATCCTCGGCAGGTGCAAAATTCACAGATGTGATGTCTCCCGCAGCTTGTCAATGGCTCCGGAAACGCATCTTTGCTAGCTTAAACCTGGAGCAACACCAAATCCAGCCTTCTAAACGAGTATTCATTTCGCGGGCTAGGGCAACCTCTCGGAGAATTTTCAATGAAGCAGAAGTCATGCAACATCTGGCCGCTTGCGGATTCAGATCCTACATTTTGGAAGAAATGACCTTTTCAGAGCAGGTAAAGCTGTTTGCAGAGACTGAAATAGTGGTTGCCCCTCATGGTGCAGGTTTGACCAACATCATGTTCTGTCCTGAAAAAACAGTAGTCGTTGAGTTGTTTGGTCCACCCCACTATATTCGTCCAGATTATTTTCAATTAGCCCATAATTTGGGTTTGCAGTATGAATATTTGCTGTGTATTTATCAGGAGTATGATTTGCAAGTTGATATCAATTCTTTGAGCCAAATTTTACGAAGGTATGGAGTTGCATCATGAGTAGGAAAGTGTCAATTTATCCCCCGGGCTTATAATATTGATAATCAGACTTTGATTCCCTAGAAGTACCACTTTTCATAGCATGTTCATGAAATCCCCTTATCAATATTCTTTGGATTATGAAAATTCTCCAACTTAGTACTTCAGATATTGAGGGAGGAGCAGCTCGCGCAGCTTATCGGCTTCAAGAGCTAAACTCAGCCATGATCCGAATGTGATTGCTGAACCGAGTTTGCTGACTAAGTTGGGGCCAACATTAAACAGCGTGCCCTTGCGAACTTACCGCAAACGGGAGCGTAAAATGTTCTCACCCCAATGGTTTCCGGATCACCTGGCTTCATCTGTTGCCCGCTTGAGCCCCGATATTGTCAATATGCATTGGGTTTGCAACGGCTATCTACAGATTGAAACACTCAAGAAATTGCCCTACCCACTGGTTTGGACATTGCAAGATATGTGGGCATTTACGGGAGGTTGCCACTACAGTGAGTCCTGTGATCGCTATCAAAAAAAATGTGGCTCATGCCCTCAGTTAAACAGTACTAAGGAAAATGACTTGTCTCGACAGGTGTGGAACCGCAAGTTCAGAGCCTGGAAGAATGCTAATTTAACGATTGTTGTGCCCAGTTCTTGGATGGCTGAGTGTGCCCGTTCCAGCTCACTGTTTGGGCAACTGCGGATTGAGACGATCCCTTTTTGTTTAGATACGGATGTCTATAGACCCCATAATCGGCAATTCGCTCGAACAGTCTTGAATCTACCGCAAGATAAGCAACTTATTCTCTTTGGGGCATTGGCTGCCACCTCTGATAAACGCAAAGGATTTGAAGTACTAGCTTCTGCTTTGCGCCACCTTCATTGTAACCAGCTCCTTCCCAATGCAGAGCTTGCTGTTTTTGGGTCTGATCCTCCTGAAAAACCTGTAGATTTAGGATTCAAAGCCCATTACCTGGGTCATTTGAATGATGATGTTTCTTTGGCGCTTGCCTATTCTACTGCTGATGTCATGATTGTTCCCTCTTTTCAGGAGTCATTTGGACAAACTGCATCCGAAGCTTTAGCTTGTGGGGTACCTGTTGTCGCTTTTAATGCAACAGGCTTGAAAGATATTGTTGCGCATCAACAAAGTGGATACTTGGCAGAGCCCTATGAGGCTGAAGACTTGGCCAAGGGGATCGTCTGGGTTTTAGCAGATACGGAACGCCATACTCAACTGTGTCGAGCAGCTCGCCAACGAGCGGAGCAAGAGTTTTCCCTATCGCTACAGGCCTATCGCTATGTTTCACTTTTTCAGGATCTGCTAGGAGGTAGTCGCTGAGAATTTTTTCGCAATGGTTTTCGGAGCTATACAGATTGGGTTTCGTTGAAGACATTCTTTGTCTACAGTTGTGGTCAGAATTCAGAATAAGGAGAGCAGCATGAAAGTTTTGGTTACTGGTTCCAGTGGGTTGATTGGGTCAGAAGCTGTGCAATTTTATGACAGCCAAGGGCACCAAGTGACCGGAGTTGATAACAATATGCGAGCTGAGTTTTTCGGCACTCAGGGGGATACGACTTGGAATCTACAACGGCTACGATCGGTAACAAGCCAGTTTGAACACTGCAATATTGATATTCGCGATCGAGCCAACATCTTTGATTTATTTAGCAGCCGCCAATTCGACCTGATTATTCATTGTGCTGCCCAACCCTCTCACGACAAAGCTTGCCAGATTCCGATCCTTGACTTTGAAGTGAACGCTTTAGGGACGGTGAACCTGTTAGAAGCCACCCGCCAGTTTTGTCCGGAAGCCGCATTCATCCACATGAGCACCAACAAAGTCTATGGCGATGCTCCTAATGAAGTGCCGAGAGTTGAGTTAGAGAAACGCTATGACTATGCAAATGAAGCCGATTTTCACGGGATCTCGGAGGAGTGCCGCATCGATCGTTGCTTACATTCCTTATTTGGAGCATCGAAAACAGCGGCGGACGTGGTAGCGCAAGAATATGGACGCTATTTTGGCATGAACGTTGGGATTTTTCGAGGTGGGTGCTTGACGGGGCCATCCCACTCTGGGGTAGAACTGCATGGTTTTCTTTCCTATCTGATGAAAGTTGCAATTTCGGGCGGTACCTACAAGGTATTCGGCTATAAAGGTAAGCAAGTACGGGATAACATTCACAGCTATGACGTAATTCAGGCATTTGAAGCATTTCGCCATTCTCCTCGTCCTGGTGAGGTGTATAACCTCGGTGGCGGACGCGACAATAGCATTTCTATTTTGGAATCCTTTGATTTGGTGGAAGAATTGACGGGTAAGAAAGTCAATTGGGTATATGTGGATCAAAATCGGATCGGCGATCACATCTGCTACATTTCTGACCTGCGCAAACTCAAGAGCCACTTCCCAGATTGGCAACTCACCCGCAGCATTACCGATATCTTCCAGGAAATTATCGCAGCGGAGATGGCAAGCTATGCAACTGCTTAATCCGCTGTCTGGAACCCAGAACTCAGTTGTGACACCGCGCATTATGCTGTTTGACCTCTCAGTAGGCGGGCATCATCCGGGTTACATTCAAAATCTGATCCGCTATTGGTGCGATCAAGATTTCGCAGGGGCGATCGATGTTGTGGTTGTGCCCCGATTTATGGAGTTGCATGGAGATGTGGTAGCGGAAGCGCAGTCATACCCCAACCAACGCATCAACTTTGTCCCGCTATCTGCTGATGAGGTGGCTCGACTCAATACTCGTGCTGGGGCAGTAGCTAAGGCTTATCAGGCCTTTCAAGAATGGGGCTTGTTGTGTCAGTATGCCAGACGGCTGGGCACAACCCATGCGGTATTGATGTATTTGGATACTGCTTTGGTTCCCTTTATTTTTGGGCAGAAGCCGCCCTGTCAGATTTCTGGCATCTTTTTCCGGCCCACATTTCACTATGCCACCTTTGGGCATACTCCCTCCACCTGGAAGGATCGGATCCAGGTTTGGCGTGAACGGTTTAATCTATCTCAGATCTTGCGTCGTCCGGAATTATCGGCCTTGTATTGTCTAGATCCACTGGTGGTTGAGCATCTAGACCAATTCGGGGGGAGTACCGCTTGCTTGTATCTGCCCGATCCAGTACAGCTCTATGCCGATGATCAACCCGATTTAGAACAGTTTCGCTCTCAATTGGGGATTCAGCCCGATCGAACTGTTTTTCTGTTTTTTGGGGCTCTGACCAACCGCAAAGGCATCTATCAAGTGCTGGATGCGATTGCTACCCTGACCACGGAGCAACGATCCAAACTCTGCTTATTGTTGGTTGGGCCGCTGGGGGCAAACCCAGATGATAAACAACAGATGCTGAAGAAACTGTCCGAATTATCGGATTCATACCAAGTGCAAACCGTGATTCGCGATCAGTTTGTGATCGATCGTGAGATTCAACCCTATTTTCAGATCGCAGATGTGATCCTCGCGCCCTATCAGCGACATGTGGGGATGAGTGCCATTCTAGTGAGGGCAGCAGCAGCTCAAAAGCCGGTTCTAAGTTCAGATTACGGTTTGATGGGTGAAGTCACCCGTCGCTATGGGCTGGGGTTAACGGTGGATTCTGCCGATCCTCAGGCGATTGCTCAAGGAGTCACCCGCTTTTTACAGGAAGATAGTCATTTGCTCTGTAATGTCGATACCATGCGGCAGTTTGCGGAACAGAATGCGGCCACACGGTTTGCAGAGACGATTGTTCGGCATGTCTGGCAAGCAGTAGTGGCCCAGTCTGGTGCGCCAGATTAATGCATGGCAGCGGTGGGGCAGTGGCTCAGAATTGTCCCCTCTGCTTAAGTGTAATGATGGTTGAGATCTTCTGGTGCTTCAGTCCTCAAATCTCCAAATTCTATGGTTTCTACTCAAGCCGCACCCTTGGTCAGTATTCTCATTAATAATTACAACTACGGTCGGTTTCTTGAGGCAGCCATTGATAGTGCTTTGTCCCAAACCTACCAGCCCCTAGAAGTGATTGTGGTGGATGATGGCTCAACCGATAATTCCAAGAGCATTCTCGATCGATATACCGATCGCATCATTGCAGTGGCTAAACCGAATGGCGGTCAGGCCTCGGCGTTTAATGCCGGATTTCAGGCTTGTCAGGGTGAAATTATTTGTTTTCTTGATGCGGATGATCTGTTTACAACTGAGAAAGTAACCCAAATGGTTCAGGCCTACCAAACCCATCCTGACATTGGCTGGTGTTTCCATCCATTGCAATATTTTCAAGATGGCACAGATACTTTGCTATCTATTTATCCGCCTGGCCCGACAGAAGCCCCCCAAAGGGTTGATTTTCGAGACGATATTAATTTACACGCCAAAATTCCGACTTGGGGCCCAGCCACCTCAGGTTTGACCTTTCGACGCTCCTTGCTCAGCCGGATCTTGCCGATGCCAGAGTCGATCACAATTTCCAGTGATTACTATCTGCGCTATGCGGCCGTATCTGAGCAAACCGGCTTTTTTATCCCCCAACCGCTTGGTTTACTGAGGGTGCATGGCAATAATGCTTGGACTTTACGGAGTGATAAGCTAAGTCAAAAAGCACGGGTATTTCTCTTAACGGGGTATTGGCTCAGACGTAATTTCCCAGCTCTCAAGCGATTGTCCAATAAGAATTTTGGCATGGGTTTGGGACTGAGTTGGTGGGTCGGTGACTCTAATCCTGACTTTGAAGATAAGGTTGTGGCTCCTTACTTGCAGGCACTTTCCTGGCTAGAACAGACCGAGGTGCAATTACGGGCCGGCTATCACTGGTTTAAAACGGTGCGTCAGTATCGCCGGTGGCGAATGGCGGATCAGAGCAGGGATTTGACAAGGTAGAGGTCTCATCGGTTAGATAGTTTAGACATTAGGTGTATTGTGGCTCAAGATTCAGCTCTCCGAATAGCTTGGCTTCTGCCGGTTGCCTGGTTTTACTGGCAGCCTGCGATCGCTGAATTCACTAAGCTCTTCCCGCAAACCAAAGTGTTTACCGCGCTCTGGCCGGGCTTCGCCAAAGGCTTTGAGGATGCGCTGGATGTAGAAGTTGTCGGGCGGTGGAAAGTCATGCGGCTCACAGATGGGCTGGAGGGCTATGGCTCCAGTTTGACCTTAGTGCCCTTGGGGGTAGTTCGATCGCTCCTGCAATTTCGCCCACAGTTGATTTTTTCGAACTCTTTTGGAATCTGGACGATTTTAGCGTTGG
>JALOOM010000011.1 GCA_025454395.1 Elainella sp. Prado103 | reverse complement strand
GTGACCTTTGGAAAACTGCTCCCTATCGGTCGCGCTCCGCTACACCCCCAACCAAGCTTTCAGCTATGGTTGGAGTACTGCGAAGTCTGATTGATAGGGTCTGGAGTTTTGCTTCTAAGCCGGGATTTTACCCCTTTCAAAACTTCAAAACTATTGTTTGGCTGGACTAGCTTGGTGAAAATAATCTCAGATGCAGGGCAATCAGCGGTAATACTGACTTTGCCTGCTCATAATCTGCCCGTAGCTTACCGGGTGGCTATCCCTTCGGTTGATCTATCCTGCATCTCTAAACCACTCTATGTCTACCTAATCAGTTTCATGTTGGTAATTGCAACTGTTGCAAAGCCTAATCATTCAGCGATCGAACCGCTCGGTTTTGTTGTCGATTGCTCCCTATAATAAAAAGTGTGAAGCTGCTTCAACTGGGACACATGCAGTCTAGTTGCAAAGCTGCAAAGCTGCAAACAACGCGCTAAACTGCCTTTAGCCGCTTACTGATGAACACCGCCTGCTAACGATCCGATTCGAACCGGGAGACACATACCTATGACCATGATCGAAACTAAAACCGAACCCATGGTGCTCAATATGGGGCCGCACCATCCCTCTATGCATGGGGTGTTGCGCCTGATTGTCACCCTGGACGGCGAAGATGTTGTAGACTGCGAGCCGGTGATTGGCTATTTGCATCGCGGTATGGAGAAAATTGCGGAGAACCGCACTCCAGTCATGTATGTGCCCTACGTCAGTCGGTGGGATTACGCAGCAGGTATGTTTAATGAAGCGATCGTGGTGAATGCGATCGAAAAGCTGGCTGACATTCCGGTACCCAAGCGGGCCAGCTACATTCGAGTCATCATGTTGGAACTCAACCGGATCGCTAACCACCTGCTCTGGCTTGGCCCATTTTTGGCAGACTGTGGTGCTCAGACCCCGTTTTTCTACATTTTCCGCGAACGGGAGATGATCTACGATCTTTGGGAAGCAGCAACGGGTTACCGAATGGTCAACAACAATTATTGGCGGATCGGTGGGGTCGCAGTTGATTTACCCTACGGTTGGGTAGACAAGTGCGAAGATTTCTGTGACTATTTCCTGCCTAAAGTAGATGAGTATGAAAAGCTGATCACAAACAACCCCATTTTCCGGAGGCGGGTGGAAGGCATTGGCACGATCAGCCGGGAAGAAGCCATCAACTGGGGCTTATCTGGGCCAATGCTGCGGGCTTCAGGGGTGAAGTGGGATCTGCGCAAGGTCGATCACTACGAATGCTACGACGACTTTGACTGGGAAGTGCATTGGGAAACAGCAGGTGATTGTTTCGCTCGCTATGTGGTACGGATTCGGGAAATGCGGGAATCGGTGAAGATCATCCGGCAGGCGCTGCAAGGTTTACCAGGTGGCTCTTATGAGAATCTAGAAGCCAAGCGAATTGCTGAAGGCCCGAAATCAAACTGGGCTAAAAATGCAGACTACCAGTTCATCAGCAAGAAGATCGCCCCTACCTTCAAAATCCCTAAGGGTGAAAACTACGTGCGGGTGGAAACTGGAAAAGGCGAAGTGGGCATTTATGTGATTGGGGATGATAACGTTTTCCCTTGGCGGTTTAAGATCCGGGCGGCTGACTTCAACAATTTGCAAATTTTGCCGCACCTGCTGAAGGGCGTGAAAGTCGCTGATATTGTGGTGATCCTAGGTAGTATCGATATCATCATGGGATCGGTCGATCGCTAATTGAATCGCTAATTGAATTGACCTGAGGGGTCAGATTTGGCGTTTACTCGCTTCAATTTACGACTGAACAGAGGGCAGCTTAAAAGCTGTCCTATTTTTTTCTCGATCTTTAAAGTTTCTTCTCACTTGATCGGTGCCTGCCAGAGGCTGACTTGCTTGTTTCTGCTGCATCTTTCCACGTTTTACTATCCCTAGCTCACGCAGCTCTTTCCGTAGATTCACGAGAACGGATAAAGCCCTCAGCAGAAATACCCGTATACCTAATGGCTTCAAATCAAAGGTTTACCATTACCTTGGTTACGTAAGCAGCTCTACTGAGCACCGATTCAGTAGCCGATTCAGTGACTATGAATTCAGTGACTATGAATTCAGTGGCTATGAATTCAGTGACTGTGTACTCAAACTGTGCATTGAGTGACTGCTGACTTCATTCCGCATAATTTCAGGGAAATTCTATTCGAGGAACACAAGATGAATGTTGACTTCGTTGACTTCGCTGATCTAGAGCAGTTGGCAAGTTTACCGATCGAGCTGGATCCCCAGCGTCTGCTGCAAGATACAAGAATGGACTTGAGCCATGCTCCACTCCATGAGTTATTTGATTTGCTAGAAACAGCAGTGGAATCCTACACCCTGGTACGGGATCATTTAGCGACTGCCTTACGAGAAACTGCGGAACAGGAAATCGAATTCTATTTATCTTTGCTTCAAGATCGGTTGAATCGGTTGTTAGAACAATCCAGAGCCGCCGATCGCCTCCTTCAATTAATTTGATGGAATTTAATTTGATGGAATTTGCTGAGAAATAGGGAATACTTCATCAAGTTCTTCAACTTTAATTTTAATTCCACCTCTAGTTTGCTTTGGAGGGTGCTGGCATGAATTTCCGCTTCTGGATCGCTGCATCATTGGGTATGAGTTTGGTATTGATGGTGGCTCCTGCATTGCCAGCCGCTCAGCCACCATCTCAAAGTCAGGCTACGAGCCCGGAAGCAGTTTACAAAACGGGCTTATCTCAGCTCGCACAACAGGACTATCAGGCAGCGATCGACAGCTTCAACCAAGCAATTCAAGCAAATCCCACCTACGCTGAGGCTTACTTCAAGCGGGGTGTAGCCTTTGCAGCGCTTGATAACGATCGAGCTGCGCTTGCAGATTTCGATCGCGCCCTTGAGCTAGCCCCAACGGCTGAGTTGTATTTCTATCGGGGAGTTGCTTACTATGAGCTAGAGCAGCCGCTTGAAGCGTTGGCAGATTTCGACCAAGCAATCCAACTCAACCCAGAAATCGCGGCGGCTCATTTTTACCGAGGGCTGATCCAATATGAAGCAGGTGATTTGATGGATGCTGTTGCAGCGTTCAGCCAAGCGATCGAGTTGGATCGGCGTTATGGTACAGCCTATCTGAATCGGGGTGGGGCTTACTATGTAATTGGCAACTGGCAGTCGGCCTTAGCCGATTTCGATCGGGCGATAGCAGAAATGCCGAAGTCAGCCGCAGCTTATTACAATCGGGGCTTTCTCTATGCTTCGATCGGTTTGCCCGATCTGGCTCTGCAAGATTTTGATCAGTCCGTGGCATTGAACCCGACGAACGATGCCGCCTATGTAGGGCGGGGACTATCTCATGGGGCTCTTCAGGCTCCGATGGCGGCTCTAGCAGATTTTGATATGGCTATTCAACTCAATCCGGAAAATGCCGCCGCCTATCAAGCCAGAGGAGATCTGCACCAGCAGATGGGCAATCTCAACCGAGCCATCGCTGACTATAGCCAGGCAATCGCCCTTCAGCCTGACCATTTTGCAGCCTATCAGCGACGAGGAGATGCATTTGCCGATATGGGGGCTTTCGATCGGGCGATCGAAGATTATAGTGCTGCCCTCGCCATCGATCCAAACAACGCAACGATTTTGAACCAGCGAGGCAAAGTACGGGCAGAATCTGGAGATCTAGCAGGTGCTAAGCAGGACTATAGCCAAGCGATCCAGTCCGATGCTCTGAATGCCGATGCCTACTATCAACGCGGGCTGGTGATGGCTCGAATGGGCGATCAGGAAGGATCGCAAGCAGACTTACAGCGAGCCGCTGAACTCTATCTCCAACAAGGTAGTGGGGAGGGTTACCGTCAGGTGTTGGCAGAGATGCAGTCAATGCAGCCGTGAGATCGGTCTGATCATCCAGAGATGACTAACTGTGTTGATAGCAACTGTGTTGATAGCAACTGTGTTGATAGCAACTGTGCTGATAGTAACTGTGCTGATAACAGTGGAGTTGTGCGGCAGTAGATCAACTCTAAATCTCACCGAATCTAACACCTACGGTTCCGATCGAACAGGCAAGGGCTGCCCAAATTCAATCACTGGAATGCCGAGCGGTAAGGCAGGCACGGCAGACTGGACAGTTGGTCTGATCGATGAATTGTTAAATGGAGCGCTTGGCTGACTGAGTGTCTGTCTCGTTGGCTGAGTCACAGGCTGAGTCACAGGCTGAGTCACGGACTGTCCAACAGGCTGACCAAATTGGATCACAGGCTGAGTTACAGGCTGAGTCACAGGCTGAGTTAAAGCCAGTTGAGCAGGCGACTGCGTAGCTTGTTGTGGCTGTGCGGTTGACTGAGGCAGAGGTTGACCAAATCCAACTTCAGCAGATGGCGCAGGTGTAACAGATGGCGCAGGTGTGGCAGTTGCACTAATCTGAGCAGGATCTGATGGCAGGGGATCCTGAGGTGCAGCCGCACTTTGAGGAACAGCGGGTAAAGTTGAAGGGGCTGTAACACTTGCTTGTGGGATAGCTTGTGGGACAGCCTGTAAGCTAGCTTGTTGCCCAGTGGGTGAAGGTACCACCGTAGGAGTTGGGAAAGTACTAGCCCGATCTGAACTACGATCGGGTTGGGATGCTGCATCGCTTGACCTAGTCTGGCGCGGCTCACGATCCGGGCGATCGGCTTCTACGGCTGGGGTAGGCGCTTGCACAGTCGTAATTGAGGGCACGCTCACACCACCGGCAGTCGGGGCTGGGAAGGACATAGGCTGCGGCACAGGTTGGGCTGGCACGCTCGGAGTTTGGCCAACACTGGGAATGGTTAAAGCCGCTGCCGATGCACTGGGACTGGCTAATTCCAGGGGTTCCAGGCTGGGTGGTTGTGAGAAGTCGATGGGCAAGGGGGCAGAAGGAGCGGTAGCACGAGGGGCAGAGATAACAGGAGAGGTCGGGGCGATCGGTACGGCCGGAGCTGAATTCGGCAACGATCGAGCCATGGTGGTAGTCCGATCGGATGGTTCGGATGGTTCGGGTTGAGCAATCTGAGCAGACTGAGCAGACGGTTCGAGTTGAGTAGCCTGATCGGGTTGAGTAGCCTGATCGGGCTGATCGATCTGAGTAGCCTGATCGGGTTGAGTAGCCTGATCGGGTTGAGTAGCCTGATCGGGTTGAGTAGCCTGATCGGGTTGCCCTGCTTGATTAACTAGATCGATCTCAACCGCTGGCGTTGGTGGAGTAGAAGTCTGGTTAGTGCCAGGTGCCGGGACAGGAGCCCCACCTTCAGATGATTGGGCAGGCGATTCAGACTGGGAAACTTCAATCGGAATTTCGATCGCCCCTGCTTCTAAAGGAGGCAAGACCGCAGTTTCCAGTGAACTCGTTGCCGTCGCTGCTGCGATCATCGGATCGGGCTGCAACGGTTCGCCAGGAGTTTCGAGCCGAGTCTCAGCAGGAGTTTCGTCAAGGGCGGCGGGTGGTTGCACCTCAGTTGAATGGGACTGGGGATGAGCTGGAGTGGGTTGGGAGGCTAACAGAGGTCGAATTGCCCACTGTTGCCGGTTGCCATTCTGTAGGTTGCCATTCTGTTCGATCGCTTGCAGTTCCACCTGTCCAGGAGCCAAAACCGTATCAGGAGACAACTCCAACACAATGCGCGTCAAACCAGGCTGGAATTGAGCCACGCGGATTTGCCGTACTGCACCCTGATAAGACTGTTGTGCTAGAACGGCACCCACCTCCGTATCGGGTAGATCAATCACGATGCGGGCGGGTTCCGCAACCAGGTAATAGCGAGGGGTGATCCCTTTTGGGAGAGTAATCACTAACTCCTGGCGATCGGGATTAAACTGCCACTGGTCGAGCGTGGCAGCCTGGGCCGGGGCAGTGATCACGATCGCCGCCATGGCTGCACCACTCAGCCAAGCCAGACCCGCGATCGAACCCATTGCGCTGTTCCAACCTGCTCTTTCCATCATGAGGATCCCTCCAATGCCATGCCCGTGGGTTTGAGGTTGCAAGGGAAAGTTATAGCACCTTCCTTCCGGTTTGGAAATGAATTATGCCACTGTTGATCACAATTCTTCGAAGGCTCTTCGCTGTCGATCGCGCTGCATGATTTCACCAACCGTGACATTGAGTTGATCGCCAATCAACAACACCAACGAACTGAGGTAAAGCCACAGCATCAGCACGATCACCGCACCAACCGTGCCATATACCTGGTTATAGTTGCCAAAGTGACGCACATAGAGGCGGAATAGGTTGGAAATGATCGCCCAAAATACAGCCGCTAACAGGGCCCCTGGCATGATCGGTTGCCCTGGATTCCAGTGACTGGGGCCATAGCGATAGATAAAGCCAAAGGTGACAGACATGATCATCAGCACTAAAGGTAAGGTCAGCCATCGCCAGAGCCGCAGTGCCTCTATGCCCAGCCCCAGGTTCACTTGAGACAAGTTCTGCACGGCAATTTCGCCCACAAAAATTAAGGAGAGGGCCGAGAGCAATAGCAAAATTGCCCCGATCGTCAGCCCAACCGCAATCAGCCGAGCCTGCCAAAAGGGGCGCACTTGGTTGCGGGGAATGCAGTGAATGTGATCCAATGCCGTCATGGCGGCAGTCATGGCTCCCGAAGCTGTCCAGAGGGCAAACACAAAGCTGAAGGAGAACAATCCCCGATCGCGCCCTGTACTCACCGCATCGGCAAACCCCTGCATCAACCAGAGGGCATCACTGGGCATCACTTCACTCACCCGACCCGCCAAAGCCTCGAAGGTCACCTTCAACGGTCGAAATAGCCCGATCGCTGTCAACACCGCCAGCATCGCCGGAAACAGAGATAGCATAGCGTTATAAGCCATCTCCGCTGCTAAGCCTGGCAACCGTTGTTCAGCCACTGCTACACTCGTTTTCCAAACCGTCTTGGGGGTGAGATAGCAGAAAAACCGCCAAAATCTGGGTCGGAGGGGCGATCGCCACATGTCTGTCCATCCAAAGACCAATTTGACATGCGGAACCTTATTCAGGATCCGCCGTCGTAGCAGCCAGGGAAGTCGGGAGGATAACGGTGAATTGTGTCCAGCCATCTGCGCTTGTCACCTGAATTTCGCCCTGTAGGCGTTCAACCAGCTTCTTTACTAACGCTAACCCTAAACCTGTGCCTCCTTGTTTCCACGGATCTGAGTTGGGACAGCGGTAAAATTTATCGAACAGTTTTGGCAATTCTACCGTTGGGATCAGGGCTTGATTGCGAATTTGAAATTGCAGGTGTGCTCTGACCCGATCGCCAGAAACCGGTAATGCCCGGACTTGCAGATAGACCTGGTGCTCAGGCGCAGTGTATTTACAGGCGTTATTTAATAACTCGGTGAGGATGCGTTGTAAAGCGGCGGCTTCCGTTGTGATGTCTGGTAGATCAGTGACCCAATCGATCGAAAATTCTTGCTGACGGGCGGCAAACCGTGGGTAGAACGGTTCCACTAACTCCGATAGCCAATCAGACAACGCTAAAACTTCCAGATCTAAGGGACGAGAAGCCACCTGTAACTGTTGCAGATCCAGCAGATCGTTGATCAGATCGGCCTCGCGAATGGCTTCTTGCTCCAAAATGCCCAAGTATTTGTTGCGACGCTCCTCCGTTTTGGCATTGCGTACCATCTGGATCGCCACTTTGATGTTGGTAATTGGAGTCCGCAATTCATGGGATACCGTGCTCAGAAACTCGTCCTTGAGCCGATTTAACTCGGCCAGTTCCTGCACTTGCCCTTGCGAAGCCTGATATAACCGCGCCTGACGAATTGCGATCGCACATTGGCTGGCGACCTGTTGCACCAAACGAATTTCATGCTCATCAAACACCAGATCTTTGCGGTTAATCAACCAGAGATCCCCCAGCACAGATTGGTTGAAACCCCGCGAAGAGTGAGGATCGACGAAAATGGGGCAAGCCAGCATCGCTACCTGTCCGCGAGCCGGGTTCGGCAACAAGGAACAAAACTGAAAAGTCCAGCCTTGCTGCAATTGGTGATAGATTTCGGGGAAATGCTCCATTTGGGCCACCCGTCCCTGGGATCCGGGAATCGACTGGGCGTAATCATAGTGAACCGTGGAAGTCCCTTGGGTGAGATCATAGAGAGCTGCATTACAGCCTGCGAGTTGCAGCACTAAGGTAAGTTCTTGCACCGCTGCTTGCAGAATGGTGCGTTCGTCTAGCGAATCGCGGACTCGATCGGTAATCCGCTTCAGCAGAGATTCATATTTGAGGGCATTTTCCAGTTGTTTGGTGCGTTGCTGTACCTGCCGCTCTAAGTCCAGATTCAGCCGTTGCGATTGCTGATACAGTTCAGATTGGCAAAGTGCAATCCCCACTTCTGTCGAGAGCTGTTGGATCCGTTCAATATCGTAGGGCTGCCAGTTGCGCTCTGTTTGCTGTTGTACTAGCAGGAGCCCCCACAATCCCTGCTCTTGACGGATCGGTGCGGCAACGAGGGAAATAGCTTGCTGCTGCCGGACAAACTGAATGAACGGAGTGGGCAAGTCAGTCATCCCCTCCCACTGCATGCGGTCGAGCACGATCGCACCAACCTGTCCCAGAAAGTGAGTCAGGTCAGGGGTTGTGGGGATATCCGCCCGGTCGATCGATACCAGTTTGTCCCCCGCTTCAGCGACCAGCCTGAAACCAGCTTCCAGACTAGAGCTAGCTTTGAACTGGTAAATTGCACTCCGATCCGCTTGCAGCAACTGTTGGGTCGCCTGCACCGTTTGTGCCACCACTTCACCCGGATCGAGCGTTTGCCGTAAGTGCTGCACGATCGTGGTGAAAGCCTGATCCTGCTCAGATTGGGTCAGAATTTGTTGCTGTTGCTGCTGAAGCTTAGCCAACCCCTGTCTCAGATCCTGGGTTTGTTCCCACCAAGTGGAATGCAACCCTGCCAAGGTTTGGGAGACTTGCTCCCATTGAGAAATTTGAGCCGAGTCTGGGCTCTGTTGCTTTAGATCGGCCAGAATCGTCGCAAGCTGAGCCTGAGCAATCTCGATTTGAGAAATGAAGTCGTCTTTGCTCACCGTTGCCCTAGCTTGCCGCGCTGTTGATCAAATGCCATTGACGATTTTCCACGACTGCCTGATTGACGCGATTAAACATGGTGCGGCAGTGGTTATCACTCTGAAGGGGCAGTTCCTCATTTTTGACCACAAAGCTCATTCGCACTTCTGTATCAGGGTCAGCAAACCGATCGATCAGCACTTCCACTGTCACCAGTTTGCCAAACGCCACATGGCCCGGCACTTCTCGCGCCATCAGATAATCTTCTGTGGCATAGACAATATCCATGCGGCAAGAGCGCAAAGTCTCCGCTAGCATTTGTCGTAAGCGATCGAATGATACTGCTACAGTAAACAGACTGGTATAACGAGCCATAGGCAACCCCGGATGTCTAGCTATGCAACCGCCTGATCCTACCCAACCGGAATTTTTGGTTTGAGTCAAGATGCCTTTGCAACAAAATTTCGGTCAATTTGGGTAAAACCCTACCAAGGCTCGGTCGAATCCCGACCGTTATTCCTATCTTACCCGCTCTCCGCAGCCCATGGAATCGATCCCCAAAAATGATATCAAATTTGCTAACAATGACAAAGCTTTGATTTTTTACCCTAATCATTGGTTGAAATAGGCTGAATTCATGCAGGGAAAATTAATTGTGTTTGAAGGCGGGGAGGGATCGGGGAAAACGACTCAGATCCAGGCTGCCTATGAATGGCTACTCCAGAGTGACCGATTGGCTAAACTTCAGCAGCAAGGCTTGGTTTCACAGCTAATTTTGACGCGGGAACCAGGCGGGACACTCCTCGGCAAAACGCTCCGCCAGTTACTTTTGTATAGTTCGGAGGAACCCATTGCCGATCGCACGGAGTTATTGTTATACGCAGCCGATCGCGCCCAGCATGTCGAAACCTGTTTGCAGCCGCTCCTTCAATCCGGAGCAATCATCCTCTGTGATCGCTTTACAGACTCAACGATCGCTTATCAAGGCTATGGGCGAGGGTTGGATCGCTCCCTGATCGATCAGCTTAACCAGATCGCCACCGGCGGGCTGCAAAGTGACCTGACCGTCTGGTTAGAGGTGGAAGTGACGGTGGGGTTAGATCGGGCACGCCAGCGCAGGGCGACTGCTTCCATGGGTCACGATCGGATCGAACAATCCGATCTCAGCTTTCATCAGCGCGTGCAGCGAGGCTTCCAAGAACTAGCCCAGCGCTATCCAGACCGCATTGTTGCCGTTGATGCCAGCCCTGATCCCGATACGGTGGCTCAGCAAATCCAAACCGTTCTCACCCAAAAACTGCATCACTGGTATTCCCGTGCTTAGGGTCTTATCAACGGCATCCCATGGACTCGTTTTCCTCTCTAATCGGTCAATCTCAAGCTATCGAACTGCTCACCCGTGCGGTTCAGCGCGATCGAATTGCGCCCGCCTATCTGTTTGCCGGAACCCCCGGGGTCGGACGCACCCTAGCAGCGCGGGGTTTTGCGGAGTTACTGCTAGCACCCGATCCCGATCGGATTACCCCTGCTCTGCGGCAACGGATCCAACAAGGCAATCATCCCGATCTGATCTGGGTGGAGCCCACGTATTTGCACCAAAATAAACGCATTTCTGCGGCCGAAGCGGCTGAACTGGGTATCAAACGTCGATCGCCTCCAGAAATTCGCCTTGAGCAAATTCGCGAGCTGGCCCGTAGTCTCAGCCGTCCACCGTTGGAAGCTCCCCGCGCGGTTGTGGTGATCGATCATGCGGAAAGTATGGCTGAGGCGGCGGCCAACGGTTTGTTGAAAACTCTGGAAGAACCAGGTCGAGCTACCCTGATTTTGATCGCCCCCAGTCCGGATGCCCTGCTGCCAACCCTGGTATCTCGCTGTCAACGCATTCCCTTTCAACGGCTAGATACCCCGGCCATGGCTCAGGTGTTACACCGGCTTCAGCAGGCAGAAATCCTGGAGCATCCAGAAATTTTGGAATTGGCTCAGGGTAGTCCAGGCGAGGCGATCGTGCATTGGCAGTATTTACAAACTGTGCCGTCGGACTTGCTGACTGCGGTTTTGAATTTGCCGACTCGTTTACGGGAACTGCTGCAACTGGCCCGATCGATCGAGCAAACTTTAGACCCCGAAGCCCAACTCTGGCTGTGTGACTACTTGCAGCATTGCTACTGGCAACAGGGTAAACCCGATCGGCTGCCGATTTTAGAAAAGGCCCGTCGTTACTTAAACCAATATGTGCAAGCCCGGTTGGTCTGGGAAGTCACCTCTGGTTGATTCCAGCCTCTGGTTGATTCCAGCCTCTGGTTGATTCCAGCCTCTGGTTGATTCCAGCCTTGGCAATGTCCTCACAATCAAGAACGACCGCCCTACCATTCCGAACAGCAAATACAAGCGCTGGATCAAAACTGCTACATTTATTCGATCGGGGCTGGTATCTGGCCGACGGTAGAGGTGACTTCATCGCTTGCTGACTAAAGTAAAGGGCAGACACAGCAAGACATAGGACATCAGTTTATGAAATCTCTATCGGTCGAGTCTCAGCATCTGGTCGAGTCTCAGCATCGTTCAACGCATCCGACAGGCAGTCTAGATTTTCCCCCTCATTCTGAGGTCGATCGGGCTCCATGCCGACCTTCGGCCGATGTTGCCCATTCTGACCCGCTAGTATCTGACTCAGCGATCCGAGCGTTCATTCAACCCTATGGCATAGAAGTAGGTGTTGCCAGCACTTTCTGGGGTTGGCAGATTCAAATCGGTGGATAGCCTCAGAGTTGATCAAAGCTGATCAAAGCTCAAGTAAGAGTCGAATTCAGGGCTGCGAAGCATTGGCGCGCCACTGACAAAAGGGATATTTGACGAGGCTAGCATTGAAGTAGCGGGGATCATGAGATACTTCTGCTCCGATCCAATCCGGCCGGTCGAAAGGCTGATCAGGATGGTTCAACTCAATCTCTGCCACGATCAGCCCCTGATTGTCGCCGAGAAACTCATCCACTTCCCAAATAGCGTCGCCCCAAGCAATTCGGTAACGCTGTTTTTCGATCAGGGGAGGCTGGCACAGGGTATCCAGCAGTTCGGTGGCATCCTGGATAGGGATAGCATACTCATATTCAGCGCGGCGGATTCCGTCAGAAAGCCCTTTAATGGTCAGGTAGCCTTGATTGCCTGCGATCCGTACGCGCACGGTGCGATCGGGCTCGATCGAGAGATATCCCTGCCGATAAAGTATCCCTTCAGCAAGGGATCGCCAAGCTTCTCCGCGCACCAAAAATTTGCGCTCAATTTCAGTTCCCATGGGTTTTGAATGCTCTCCTGTGCGTGACCTGGCAGGATCAGGGCATAGAGGTGAAGGAAATAGGGAGCCAGAATATTGTATGGTTCAGGTTATGGTTCAGGGACGATCGTTCGATCGCGTTCTGGTTCCTTCACGGTGCCATTCACCGAGCCCAACTGCTGCCGCACATCATCGATCGCATCATTCAGTTGCGCAATTTTGTCTTCCAAACCCCGGCGTGCCACTTCCATAGATTGATCGGCTGGAACGGTCTTGAGCGGACGTTTTTTCACCGACTTGACTTCTTTGCTGCCTTCCGGTTTGCTGGCTTCAGCCGGAGATAGCCGCGAGGCGGCCAACGCTCCAATGACACCTCCAACTGCCCCGCCAACCACGCTGCCCAGCAAAAAACCGCCCCAAAAATTTCCACCTTGCTGACTCATGCTGCCTCCCTTGATTTTCTTTTAAAAAGTGCCAAAGGTTCGATCGCCTGCATCCCCCAAGCCTGGAACAATATAGCCTTTTTCATTCACCGTCTCATCGATCGTAGCAGCATAGATCGTCAAGCCCGGATAGGCCAAATTCAACTTTTGTAAGGCGGGGGGTGAAGTCACTACTGAAATAATGCGCACCATAGCGGGATCAATTCCCCGTTGGGTGAGTTCTCCCATCACGGTTGTAATTGTGCCACCCGTGGCTAGCATCGGTTCAGTGATCAACACGCGGGTTTGCGGGTCAAACTGCTCCGGAAACTTATTGAGATAAATGCTAGGTTCCAGAGTTTCTTCGTGACGCACTACGCCAATGTGATAGACCGCAGCCAACGGCAATAACGCTTGAGAACCTTCTAACAGCGACAGCCCAGCCCGCAGGATCGGCACAACGGCGATCGGCACTTCTGGATTAATAAAGGTAGCTGCACAAGGAGCGAGCGGCGTGTTGACCTGGGTGTCGATGGTCGGCAACCACTCCCGAATTGCTTCATAAGTGAGCCAGCGCCCCAGCTCAGTCATTGCACTACGAAATAAAACAGAGGGAGTTGCAGCGTCCCGAGCGACGGCTAGCCAGTGCTTGATTAATGGATGAGGCGGAACATAAACCCGTAGTTGTACATTCATCGATCGGGTGGAGTGAAGGGCTGGCTATTTAGCATATCAGGATTTGTCGCGCTCCCCCAAAAGGGGCTGAATTAGCATAGGATCAAGGACAGTCTTCGCTATCCCTTTTTGAACACTTAACCCATAGGCTAAACCGATCGCTATGTTGACACCCGATGCTTTCCTGACCTACACCCAATGGGCAGGCATTGCCACCCTGGTTTTTGCTGCGCTGACTCTCCTGGGCTTCCTGGTGAAATGGGGGATTCGCTTTCGATTGGTGGGCGTAACGGGTTTCATGATTGTGCTGACCAGCGGCTTATTTGCCCTCAGTTTGGTGCCGTTTACCCGCACCGTAATTCCAGGAGCAGTCAAGTTTTCGACAGTATATGATTCTGGGGCGACGCAAGCGGTGATTGCAGTGCCACCCACCATCACGGCCACTGAGTTAGAGTCCACCCTCCGCCAAGCTGCGAATGATCTGTTCTCGCCAGGTCGGCTGGGCCGGGGAGAGAATTTGCTGACGATCCGAGCCCGCACCATCCTGCATCCTGAACCGGGGGTCTCTGAACCCTTGCTGCTTGGGCAAGTGCGCCGATCGCTCTACAGCCGAGAGGATGAGCAAATGAGCATCGAGATTATTCCCGCCAATTTAGCCAAATTACCCCCCATTCCTACTGCCGAGGGGATCGCTCCGATCCCAAATCAGAATAGTTAGGATGAAAACAGGTTGAGTGTAGTAAAGTATTCTTTACCTCAGCATGTAGTCGTGACGACACATCTATGGCGGATTTAACACGCACCTCTGACATTACATCTACCATTGCAGCCACAGGTTCGCCTGCACCGATCGCCACCCTGGCCATTGCACCGGCTCAAGTGATTCGCGGGCAAGGACTGTTCTCAACTGCCGCTGCGGCAATTACCCAGTTGGGACAACGCCCGCTGGTAGTGGCAGGTTCTCAAACTTGGGCGATCGGGCAGGAATCCATTGAGGCAATGGCAATTCAACAGGGTTTGAACCTCAGCCATGCTTCCTACGGTGGAGAATGTAGTGAAGCCAATTTAGCCAGGCTGCGAGCTGTAATCGCCGATCACAGGGCTGACCTCGTGATTGGGATCGGGGGCGGGAAAGCCCTAGATGCCGCCAAGCTGGTTGCCCATCAGACCGGCTTACCCGTGGTCACCGTGCCGACTTCGGCCGCCACTTGTGCCGCCTGGACTGCCCTCTCGAATGTCTATTCTGATCAAGGCGCATTTTTGTACGATGTGGCCCTGACGACCTGCCCTCAGTTGCTGTTGCTCGATTATGCCTTGGTGCAAACCGCCCCATCCCATACCCTAGTAGCTGGGATTGGAGATGCGATCGCCAAATGGTACGAAGCCTCGGTCAGCAGTGGTCACTCCGATCAAACCCTGATCATTGCTGCTGTTCAACAGGCCAGAGTCTTGCGGGATCTGCTGCTGCAAAAATCGGCTCATGCCCTGCAAGCTCCAGGCAGTTCGGTCTGGCGGGAAGTGGTGGATGCAACGGTATTAATGGCTGGTGTGATTGGTGGATTAGGCGGAGCCCAATGTCGCACAGTGGCAGCTCATGCCGTTCATAATGGGTTGACCCATCTTCTCCAAAGCCATGGTACCCTGCATGGCGATAAAGTAGCCTATGGCATTTTGGTGCAACTGCGGCTGGAAGAATTAGTACAAGGCAATTTACTGGCTGCTACGGCCCGTCAACAGTTGCTCAAGTTTTATCGTGAGATTGGCTTGCCTCAATGTCTGGCGGATCTTGGCTTAATGGATGTGACCTTGGCAGACTTGGCGCGATCGGCCGAAGTCGCCTGCCATCCAGGTTCAGATATTCACCATCTACCGTTTGAAGTCAACCCGACCCACCTCCTGGCCGCTATGGTTTCCACAACTGCGCCTTGTGCTGAGGTGAGAGCCTTACCCCGCGAATCCTATCGAGCGGATCTCTCTACCGATCCGACTCCACTCTAGCTTCACCTGATTGTTGTTTTTCTGGATGACCCAGCATGAACCTCCCCTGGATTACCCCGGCCGATCGATTAAGCAGCCTGCCGCCTTATGTATTTGCTCGCTTAGATGAACTGAAAGCGCGAGCCCGTGAACAAGGATTGGATCTAATCGATTTAGGGATGGGCAATCCGGATGGGGCAACTCCAGCCCCTGTCGTGGAAGCAGCAATAACAGCGCTGCAAAATCCAGCCAATCATGGTTACCCACCGTTTGAAGGCACTGCTAGCTTCCGAACTGCAATCACCAACTGGTATTTTCGCCGCTACGGAGTCAAGCTTGATCCAGAGGGAGAAGCCCTACCGCTGCTGGGCTCAAAAGAAGGACTGGCTCACTTGGCGATCGCCTATATCAATCCAGGAGATTTGGTTCTCGTGCCTAGCCCTGCCTATCCCGCCCATTTCCGTGGGCCGTTGATTGCAGGGGGCAAAATTCATCAGCTCATCTTAAAACCGGAACAGGATTGGTTGATCGACTTGAGTGCAATCCCAGAGCAAGTTGCGCAGCAAGCTAAGATGCTCTATTTCAACTATCCCAGTAATCCGACTGCGGCCACTGCCCCCCGCGAGTTTTTTGAAGAAGTGGTGGCATTCGCCCGCAAATATGAAATTATGCTAGTGCATGACCTGTGCTACGCCGAACTCGCCTTCGACGGCTATCAACCCACTAGCTTACTAGAAATCCCGGGGGCGAAAGAGATTAGCGTTGAATTTCATACCCTCTCCAAAACCTACAATATGGCGGGTTGGCGGGTTGGTTTTGTTGTTGGTAATCGCCACATTATCCAGGGCTTACGCACGCTTAAGACCAATTTGGATTACGGTATTTTCACTGCACTGCAAACCGCGGCCGAAACCGCATTAAATCTGCCAGATATGTACCTCCATGAAGTGCAAGCTCGCTATCGGGCAAGACGCGATTTTTTGATCGCCGGGTTAGGCGAGTTGGGCTGGAACATTCCCAAAACAAATGCCACCATGTATCTCTGGGTGCCCTGTCCTCCCGGTACCAATTCCACTGACTTTGCCTTCTCCGTGCTTCAGCAAACCGGGGTTGTGGTCACGCCTGGTCATGCTTTTGGTCAGGGTGGGGAAGGGTATGTGCGCATTAGCTTAATTGCCGACTGCGATCGACTTGAACAAGCCCTCCAGCGTCTGAAGCAGGCTAATATTCGCTATGCACCTGCCCTTGTTTCGTGAGACTTGTGAGACCCGTAAGCAAGGCGAATCTTTAAGGCAATGAACGTGAGCAACTTGCGTGCTCATTCATCGTGATCGTTTAGCTCGTGATCGTTTAGCTGCACAGATAGTACGTACATAGCGAGAAGGATCTAGCTGTATAGATGCTAGATCCTTCAATCGTCAGAGTTGCTTATTTGAGTTATGGTCTTGTAACTACACGAAAGTAACACGAACGCACAACACAACATTTACCTGGATTTAGAAGCGATCCCCGTCTCTTTAGGAGACCTAGAGCTTTGGTGGATGTGTAAGCAATTCGCCAAACACGATCGCACGTACATTGTGGGGAATACTCTCCGGCAACTGTATGCTGTGTAGACTCACAGCGGGAGGCACAGGCTTGAATCTAAAAAACGAACATGAACTGAACTTGAAACAGACCTGAAGATAAACTCCAAAATGAACTTGACTTTGAACTAGAACTAAATGAACTTGACTTTGAACTAGAACTAGAAGTTGATTTCGTTGAGTGGGTTGACTTGTTTGTGCCTGTATTCAAAATAGCATCGTCAACTTTACCAGGGAACCCCCTGTTGTCAAAGTTGGCAATCGTTTACGAAAGTTCATTAGAGCAGGGAACTTGTTTAACTTCCTTGCAGCAGAGCCTCCCAGGTTGCGGGCCCAACTACCCCATCGGCTTCCAGATTAAACCGCCGCTGTGCTGCTTCTACCGCTGTCTTGGTTTCTAAACCAAACACACCATCGATCGCGCCAGAGAACAGTCCGATCGTCCTTAATCGCTCTTGAAGTTGAGTCACTTCTGCACCTTGCATCCCGACTCGCAAAATGGGCAAGTTAGTGGAATTTGCTGGAGAAGATGTGGCTGGAGAAGATGTGGCTGGAGGAGATGTGGCTAGAGAAGATGTGGAGGCCGAGGGAGTTAGTGTAGGTGTAGTAGGTGTAATCGGCGTGTAGCTAGGAGCCGGGGAAGGTATTGTTTGAGGCAATGGAGTGGTGGGCAATGGAGTGGTGGTAGCAGTTGGAGCAGCCGTCAGGGGCGGCGGAGCAGGCAGTAAGCGATTCCAGGTTTCTACCCCGACAATCCCATCGGGCTGAATGCCTGCCGCTTGTTGAAATGCGGAAACTGCACTAACCGTAGTTTCTTGATAAATTCCATTCAGGAGCCCTGAGTAAAAACCCAAGAATCTGAGCAGCACCTGCACTTCCAAAACTGCTGCTCCCTGGCTGCCCAATTTTAAAGTAGGACGCACGGTTGGGCTAGATGAATGGGTGGGAGTGGCGGGTGACACTGGAGCAGCAGGTTGATCCGGAGCTGCTTGGGCTAGGATCAATATGTTGGCAGGTCTGGTCGGTATAGTCGGAGGTATAGCAGTTGGATCCTGAGCCGCAGCCAGTAATGGGTTCCCAGCCAGCCAGCCCAAGCAGGAGAATAGCCAGCAAGACTGGAATATCCGCATCAGCCCCCAATGCCCATTTGAGGAGCGATCGATCCTAGAGTTCAGCCTCATTACAGGAGCGATCGAGCATGGGCTGGATGCCGTCCAAGAGTTCAGTGCCTTTAATCGTTTCAACATAGACTGGATAATTAGGGCAATTCAACGGGTGGGCTGCTGAGGGAAAATGGGTAAATTCGGCGTTGATTGATGAAATTAGGTGGATTAATCTGCATCCTCTCACCGCATGGATCCAATTCAGCTATCTCCAGAGACTCTACTACAACTCGTTTCGCCTCACTCATCATGCATGACATTTTACGTAATCGCTTTCAGGGTGCTTTCATCGGAGCCTACTGGGGAGAAGTGATCGCCACAACTAGAATTCCAACTCATCCCGCCGAGGATCTTCAAGACCAGTTTGATCAGCAATCCGATCGGCAGTTTGATCAGCAATCCAGGCCCTGGTTCGATCGCTTCAAGCAACATCTAGCGCAGTTTTCCCCCGTTCAGAGCGTCCATGCCCAGATGACTCAGAAAGATTCGATCGCACCCCCAGAGTCCGCTGCTCTGATTCTGGTCGATTCCCTACCGATCGCCCTGTTTTACCACGACCAACCCCAATATCTCCGTCAAATCATGCAGACTCCCCTGCAGCATGTAGAAACTACGGAAGCAGAACTGACAATCGTGATCGGGCAACTGATCTCATTAATTTTACGAGAGCGTTTCCGAACCTTCCAAGCTGTGGATTGGCTGAGTGAGGTTTTGAAAACGGCGGAGTTGTCACCCCAGAGTCAACTGGCTGCCGCACTCCATCAACTTCAGGCTTGGGCCGATCGATCGGTCAGCCTCCCGGTGGTTACGGCTCGATCGGCCGAATTATGCAGCGAGTCAACAGGCTCCCAGTCCATCCTCTCTGCTGCCCTACTCGCCCTCTATAGCTTCTTGATGACTCCTGACTCCATTCAGCTTGCCCTCTGGCGCTGGAGACGATTGCCTCAACCCCATCCGATCGGAGGTCTGGTTCTAGGATTGTTAGCCGGTTTACAGCAAGGATTGCTGGGCATACCATTGGCTTGGCAAATCAATTTTTTGCAAAGCTCTGTTTCAACTGGAATGACTGACTCGATCGGGCCAATTTTGCCCATGCCAATTTTGCCGTTTGCTCCCATCGATCGGTTGTTAGCCCTTTGGTCGGGCATCGATCCAATCGATCAATTAGATGCAAACTTGTGGCGTGAGACTTTTCCGATCACAGCCCCACCGAGGGTGATTCGATCGCCAGCCTGAACCCACCGATGCACTCGATTCAGCTCGGATATACTATTAACGGAGTCTTAGTTGATGGAGTTTCAGGTGATGGAGTCTCAGTTCAGACTTCTGACCGATTGGCTAACCAATTGACCGATTCATTGACCGATTCATTGACCGATTCAATGTATTGACCGATTCTATGTATTTGCTCCGCTGCTGTTCATCCAGGCCTCTAAAAGCATGTCAGCCCCAAAATACCTGACTGATTTGCGAGAGACCGATTCTTTTGATAGCGCCTGGTACTGCTCATGAAACCTTTCCGATCGTGGTTCCAGAGGATTGTGCAATGGCAACAGACTCAACGATTTGTCTCAGCGCTTCAAATCCAGGTTAGTCAGTGGTGGCAGCGATACCGCCATCAAGTGCAGTTTTTTGGGCAGTGGGTTCAACAGTTTATTCAAATTATTCAAACGTTTATTCAAACGCAGTTTCAGCCGAATCCCTTAGCCAGGTGGCGATCCCCGTTACGGATCAAGCGCAAAAAAGGCATCAATGCGCGACGACAGCGGCTAGTGTTGCTGATCGCTACTATCCTCTCCCTCACGAGCGTGATTGGCTATCGGTTTTACAACGAGCCCCTGCTGGGAGTTGAAACGATCGCGCCTCAAACTTTGCGAGCCCCAGCTTCTGCTAAAGTAACTGACCTCAAAACGACGGAGGCCAATCGTAAGGCAGCCCGTGTGGCGGCTGTGCCGGTGTTAATGATCGATCCGGCGGCAAATCAAGATATTTATCAGGACTTGCAACGGCTGATCGATCGAGGCAACGAACTACATCGTCAGGCTGGAGCCTTCCCCTTTACGGAAACCTCGATTCTCTCGACCGCTACCCAGCAATATCTCCGCCAAACCGAAGAATGGAACTGGCGGCTTGCCCTAGCCACCATCCAGGGTGTGGGGGTAACGCCTCCTCCCAACTCACCGCCGCCGAGCGTATCGAGTGAAGATCCTTCCAATGTTTCGTTGCAAGTGGCGATTCTAGAGCTGCAAAACTACCGTCGATCGACCTCCAGCGAAGATTTTTCGGCCTTAACGGAGGTGATTGTACGGGCTCGCCAGCGCTACAGTACAGCCGCGAAAGCCCTCGCCGATCCTGAGGCGGAAGATTCGACTTTCTATGACGCGAAGCTGCTGAATCTCACCCAGCAACAATGGCTACAAACCAAAGAGAAAGTGCGCACGGCAGCCGAACGGATCCTGACCCAGGGTATTGCACCTGGTTTGCCCAATAGCTTGCTAGAAACGGCTGTACAAGCCCATTTAGGAAACGATCTAGCTCCTGATGCCACCCCGATCGCTACCCAGATCTTGATGACTGTTCTGAAACCCAATCTGATCCAGGATCCAGAGAAAACCAAGGTTAGAGCCGAGCAGGCTGCTCAAGCCGTAGACGATGTGGTGGTGGAAATTCGCCGTGGTGAGGTGATTGTCAAAGCCGGAGAACGGATTACCCAACCGGATTTTGTCCTGCTCGACTATTTTGGCTTAAGCCGCCGCCGCATCAATGCTTGGGGGCTCTTAGGTTTTAGCGGCCTGATTGGCGGAGCCGTCGTGGTCTTCCTGATGGTGGAACAACACTATCGCCCCGATCTGCGGTGCCGCGATTACCTGCTGATTCTGCTGCTCACCCTGAGCGTGCCATTAACGATCGTGCTGATGTTACCTTCCACCAATTTGCCTGCGATCGGGTTACTGCTGGGCAGTTTTTATGGTTCTGCCTTAGGTGTAACCGCCATCAGTCTCCTGAGTCTGATCTTGCCGATCGGCATGGAAGTCACCTGGACGATCTGGTTATCCGGAGCCGTTGGTGGGCTGGTCGGCACCGTGATGGCAGGGCAACTGCGATCCCGCGAAGAATTAGCCATGCTGGGGGGAGCCGTGGGACTCACCCAGGGCATGGTCTATTTACTCCTCAATTTGAGCCTGAGCGAGGCCTCCGCACCCGTCTGGTATGTGGTGCTTAGTAGCGCTGCCTTGCAATGCTTGATGGGGATCGCTTGGAGCATTATGGCACTCGGTCTCAGTCCTTACCTGGAGCGGCTCTTCGATCTGGTCACACCGATCCGATTGGCAGAACTCGCCAACCCCAACCGACCCATGCTGAAACGGCTAGCTTCGGAAGCACCCGGTACCTTCCAGCACACCCTGTTTGTGGCGACCCTGGCCGAAGCGGCTGCCCGCGAGTTGCGCTGCAATGTAGAGCTGGTGCGGGCTGGCACGCTTTATCATGACATTGGCAAAATGCACGATCCCCTCGGTTTTATTGAGAATCAGATGGGTGGGCCCAACAAACATGACGCGATCGACGACCCCTGGCAGAGTGCTACGATCATTAAACGGCATGTGAGCGAAGGTTTAGTAATGGCACGGCGCTGCCGGTTACCCAATGCCATTCAGTCCTTTATTCCAGAACATCAGGGCACCATGCCGATCAGCTACTTCTATCACCAAGCCTTGGAGCAAGCTAAAACCGATCCCACCGTGATCGTCGATGAGGCTGATTTCCGTTACGATGGCCCGATCCCCCAATCACGAGAAACCGGCATTGTCATGTTGGCTGACTCCTGTGAAGCGGCTCTGCGATCTCTCAAGGATGCGACCCCGGATGAAGCCCTTGCCATGGTCAATCGGATTCTGCGAGCCCGCTGGCAAGATAACCAACTGGTGGAGTCTGGGTTATCGCGGGCCGAAATGACCACCATTGCGGAGATTTTCGTGCAGGTCTGGCAGCAGTACAATCACCAACGCATTCCTTATCCGAAAGCAGCCCTGAGCCAACCCGGTCATGGGGGGAATAAGGACTAGCTCAGGATGAATTGCCTTCCCTTCAGTCATGATGAGTCATGATTGAGGATGATGAGTCATGATCAGGGATGATACCGCCTGAATTCATGTCGATCCATCCCTGCTCGATCGGATGGGGTGGCTTCATGCCCCAAACTCCTCGTCCTTCATCAGGGGCAAAACCGCTGTCAACATCGCCTGATTCATGCTCCATCATGCTCGTTACCTGGCTTTTCAAGCCCTTCGATCGGTTCAGGCAGGTGCCTTTGCCGATATTGCCCTCGATCGGGTCTTACAAACCGATCCGGTAAGTTCCAGCGATCGGCGATTGGTCACTGAGTTAGTTTATGGCAGCGTTCGTCGCCAACGCACCTTAGATGCGCTGATCGATCAATTTGCCAAAAAGCCAGCCCTACAACAGCCACCCGACCTGCGCCTAGTCTTGCATTTAGGGTTGTATCAACTGCGCTATCTCGATCAGGTACCGGCAGCAGCAGCGGTCGATACGACGGTAGAGTTAGCTAAACAGGTGGGTTTGCAGGGGTTATCCGGTTTTGTGAATGGCTTGCTACGGCAATATCTACGGCAGTCCATCGATCGGGATTGTTTACAGTTGCCGGCGGATCCCGTTGTGGCAATGGCAATTCAACATAGCTATCCCGATTGGATCGTGCAGCTCTGGTGGGATCAGTTTGGTCAAGCTGAAGCGCAGCAGTTATGTGAATGGTTTAACCGCTCCCCACTGATCGATTTACGAGTGAATCCATTACGCACTTCGATCGAGCAAGTGAGAGAGTCCATGGCAGCGGCTGGAGTCATCGTGCAACCGATTCCTGGCTTGCCCCAAGCCCTGCGGTTACCGACTGGAGCTGGATCCATTCAACAACTGCCCGGATTTGCTGAAGGTTGGTGGACGGTGCAAGACAGTAGTGCTCAGTTGGTCAGCTATCTGCTGAATCCCCAACCCGGTGAGCGGATTATCGATGCCTGTGCCGCTCCGGGTGGCAAAACCACTCATATAGCTGAACTGATCCAAGATCAAGGTGAGATCTGGGCCTTCGATCGCTATGCGTCACGATTGAAAAAGCTGAAAGAAACCCTGCAACGGCTGCAATTGCGATCAATCCAGATCAGTCCCCAAGATAGCCGCACCCATCATCAATTTACCGCCCAGGCCGATCGGGTTTTGCTGGATGCTCCCTGTTCTGGACTGGGCACCCTGCATCGTCACGCAGATGCCCGTTGGAGACAAACTCCAGAGACAGTTCAGCAACTTACCCAACTGCAAACTGAACTGCTTGATCAGGCAGCCACCTGGGTCAAGCCCACCGGCAGTCTGGTTTATGCCACCTGCACGCTACATCCGGCTGAAAACGAAGCAATCATCCAACAGTTTCTGGATCATCATCCTGATTGGCAACTGCTGTCTCCAGAGCCCCATACCCCTGCCGCCCATTGGCTACAATCTGCCCCAGCCTCAGCTACCGATCGACCGCTTGATCGATCGATCAAAGTGTTGCCCCATCACCACAATATGGATGGCTTTTTTATGGCTCGGCTGGCTCCTGTGGGATCGGGGCTGAACTAGCCAGGACTTCAGCATTCAGAACTATTTTCAGAAGCCTTTAATTATTTTCAGGAGCCTTTAATGACCATGGGTTGGGCAAGGAGGGGCCGAAATGGATCGATCGAGCCAGCCCGTTGCTTGTTGCAGGCGGGCCAGGGCTTCTTCGTTTTGATTTTTCAGGAGATAAACTAAGGCGGTAGCCGCTTGTTCGCCTGCTCTGGCTTGACGGTTGGCTTTGAGACGATGCCAGTCGCTGGGTGCAATGGCTAAACGAGCAGCCAGAGCTTGAGCTAACTCTGCTGTGCTGATATCAGCCAACCGATCGTCAGGTGGGGTTAGGGTGTCAGAAATTCCGGGGATTTGCATAGAGCCAAACCATAGTAATATCGAGGATTAGCTTGCCTGTCTGACAGGTGCTGTTCTTACTCTAGCGGTTCCGCTCTTTCCCGTAAATTCACTCGTAAATTCATGTCGTCTCAGCCGCCTACCCCAGATGATCTGGACATTGAGCAAGCGATCACCCAACTTGAACAGGCTTTCACTGCCTTGAAGGATCGCTATACGCAAGTCAAAGCCGATCAACAACGACAGCAGGATTTACAACATCGATTGGATCAAACCCAACGATCGCTACAAACTGCCTCAAATCGATCGGACTATCGCAGCTTGAAGGCAGAGCTAAACCAGACTAAGCAGCAATTGGAAGAAATTGAACTGGCGCTGGAAAGTCAGCTATTTTCCTGGAGTGGATGGCGCGAAGTGTTTTGGCAGGCAGTGCGTTTTGGTGGACTGGGGGTGGTGATCGGTTGGATGTTACATGCTTGGGTTCGCTAAGTGATCGGAAAGGGGACAGAATTACCCGATGCACAAGCCACAATCCTATTGTGATCCTGTGATTCCCTCAGATTTAAGCTTTATAGCGATTACGCTCTAGCCCTATCCAACTCCATCCAGTTGCATCCAGCTTCATCAAATTGTATAAGTCGGGATGGGCTTGAGTCTATAAGCGGTTGATTCGATCGTCTCTCGATTAATTAATCGGATAATTAATGATCAGCCATATGTCAAGCGATTATTAATAGATTGTGCTGTAGAAATCCACTGCAATGATCGAAATGATCTAATTGATCTTGAAATGATCTCACTGCTTATAATCATCTTATTGATTCGGGAGTATGTATGGCATTTGTTCGGCTCGGAACACTGGATGGCGGCAATAGTGCTCAAAATGCTAAACGATTAGGTACATTTAACCGCACGGTTTCTCGCAGTTTCGGTGGTTTCTTCAGCGGCGGCGAGCGGGTTGAGTGGTTTCAATTCCGCACGGATGGGTCGCGATTTAATCGATCGTCTCTATTGCTAGCCGCATCGTCTGATAGCGCTAAAGTTGAGGTCTTTCTCAAACCTGATTCGGGTCAAGGACGTAAACGGATCGGGCAACTCACGCTTGCGGGCGATCCACGCAGCTTTACCACTAGAACCCGCAATGAGGGAACCTATCTGATCAAAATTGTGCCTCTGTTGGGTCAGCCTGCCTATGGGATAGCTTTTACTATTTCGGGGTTAGGACGGAGCAATGCGACCAGCGCAACTTCTCAATCAGCGGTACAAAATCAGCGTCATTTATTTTTCTGAAATCTTGCGACAGAGCAGTCGCTCGTGAACAACTGAACCGTCAATCAGACCGCCAAACTATTGCATCAGATTCTTCCGCCCCCTTGCTTGTCCCACCGCCGGTGTTTCCCCAACCCTGGTTGTGGGACTGTTTTGATTGAATACATTTGAACGCATTGGTCGATTGAACGCATCAGTCAATAAGCTTATTGCTATAAGAACTATAAGAACCATAAAAACTATTTGCCGGCATAGTTCAACGCGAAATTCTACGACGGTTATTTCCCCATTCTCGCCACAGCAATTGCTGGCTTAAAGTCCATTTGAAATAGTCCATTTGAAATAGTCCATTTGAAATAGTCCATAAGCAGAGAATTTGCTTTCTTAACCCTACTCTCCAGGTTTCCTTGGAAAAATCTTAACGTTGCCATGAAATCATAAAGCGCGTTAGGACATCTCCGATCGGCTCCTGAAGCTTGAAACAAGGAGATTGTAACGGTTGTCCTGAGCAGAATAGAGACAAATCTCGCAATTAGCGCCATTTGCAATAGGTCTGAGAGTGGTTACAAGCCCGACTGTGGTAGAGCAGTCGGCAATTATGGCCTGTCTACACTTTTCATCTTGCTTGAATCCACACAATCACACCGTATTCTCTTCTTCTAAACTATGACGACTACTGGAAATCACGTTATTTTCATCCATCCGGATGGCACCAGCCCCTCTCACTATGCAGCCGCTCGATTCATCAGCGAAGGGCCAGATGGTCGATTGAATTGGGATGAACTGACCCATGCCGGGGTGTATTTAGGACACATGCTGGATCAGCTCGGCGGCACTTCCAACGCTGGAGCGGTCACCCATGCCACCGGAACCAAGGTTTACGCAGAATCCTTTGGTTTGAATCGAGATGGTTCACCGGTGGTATCGCGATCGGGCCAAGTCGATAAAACGATCGTGGAAGAAGCCGTAGAAGCAGGGAAAGTAACCGCCCTGATTCAGTCAGGATTCGCTGCAGAGCCTGGAACGGCTGCCTTTGTCGCCAAGACCGGCGAAATCACTGTGGATGGCCGATCGATTCCCCCTCGCCAACAGTTAGCCGAAATCACGCGCCAAGTGATCGAATCGGGGGTGGACTTTATTCTAGGAGGCGGTGAGTTGCACATGCTGCCTGTGGGCACGGATGGCTTCCATGGCACAGCAGCAGAATTAGACGAACTCAGCACGAATTCATTAGTGCGTCCTACGGAAAATTTGATCGAACTGGCCAAGCGCGAAGGCTACACTGTGGTCTACACCAAAGAGCAGCTCTTTGACTTGCTTGATCCGGCTAAGACACCCACGCCCCCCACCAAAGTACTGGGTGTGTTTGCCGCAGGTCATACCTTTAATGACCGACCTGAAGAGGTGCTAGGACTGGGCACCGAGGCAGGGTTGCCCCTCTATGTCGAGACGGCTCCCACCATAGCTGAAATGCTGGAAGTGACGCAGAAGCTGGCAGAGCAGCATCCTAATTTCGACAATGGTTCATTGACCATTCTGGAGGAAGAAGGCACCGATAACTTCGGAAACAACAATAATGCCGCTGGTGTGATTGAAGCTGTACTGCGGGCCGATGCCGCGATCGGGGTTGCCAAAGCATTTGTCGATCGCCATCCGAATACCTTAGTGTTAACCGCAGCAGATAGTGATGCGGGCGGTTTACAGGTGCGTGATGTTGATGCGGAGGAACCCGTTGGCACGATCAATGCCAACCCCACCACAGACGATCGGACAATTCCTCTGGATGGTCAAACCGGGGTAGAATCCCAGCCCTTCGAGGCCGCAGCCGATGCCAGTGGCGATATTTTCCCCTTTGCGGTCGCCTGGGTGGGCACACCCGACTTTTCGGGCAGTATTGTTTCCAAAGCCTATGGCTTGAATGCCGATCGATTACCCTCCACGGTAGATAACACCGGCATGTATGAGTTGATGTACGAAACGCTGTTCAATACGGAGTTATCATCGCGAGTGGAGGCTCCTGAGGCGGCTCCTCCAGCAACTGCCGAAACGGGCAATGTCATCTTTATTCACCCAGATGGCAGCAGCCCTTCCCACTACATGGCCTTGCGGAATATCGATCAGGGCCCCGATGGGCGACTGAATTGGGACAAAATGTCAAACGCTGGAGTCTATCTGGGTCACATGGAAGACCAGCTCACAGGCACCTCCAATGCCGGAGCCGTTACCCATGCCAATGGGGTCAAGTTGTTTGCTGAGTCGTTTGGGCTGGCGGAAGATAACTCGGAAGTTACACCGCTATCGGGGAACACGGGCAAAACCATCCTGGAAGAAGCGATCGAAGCTGGTAAAGCAACCGCTTTGATCCAATCCGGTCACATCGGTGAGCCAGGAACCGCCGCCTTTGTAGCTGAAACTACCAATCGCACCCCGGATCCAGACATCCGCGCCCGCGATAAGACGGCTGAAATTGCCGAACAAACGATTCGCTCAGGTGTGAATGTGATCATGGCGGGTGGAGAAGTCTACCTGCTACCCAAAGGCACGACGGGTGTGCATGTGACGGCTGAGATTGATGCTGAGTATGACGATCCAGTCGATCGGCCCACAATCAACTTGATTGAGTTGGCACAATCCCTGGGCTACACCGTCGTCTATACAGAAGATGAAATGAACGAAGTGGTGAACCGCGATCGTCCACCCGAAAAGTTGCTGGGTGTCTTCGCTGCCAACCATACCTTTGATGACCAAACCGAAGAGGAATTGGAGCTGAATAGCCCTAATCCGAAACCGCTCTATGTGGAAACGGCTCCTACGGTGGCTGAAATGCTGGATGCCACCCTCAAGATTCTGCAACAGGATGAAGATGGCTTCTTTGTGGTGGTAGAAGAAGAAGGCAGCGATAACTTCGGCAATAATAACAATGCGGTGGGAACGATCGAAGCGATGCGGCGGGCTGATGCGGCGATCGGCGTAGCGATGGATTACGTAGACAACACGGATCCCAACACCATGGTGATTACCGCAGCCGACAGTGATGCGGGTGGAATGCAAGTCTATCAATATCTGCCCTACAACCGTCCTGCTGGTAGCTTTACGTCCGATCCTTATTTCATTGATGAGGGCGAACCCGAAGTACCGTTCATTAACGTTAATCCCACCACCAGCAATGACAGCCAAAACTTCCTGGATGGTGTGAAGGGCAGTACGGCCAGCGAAGAATTTCCCTGGTTGCCATTCGACGCGAAGGATAGTCTGGATGGGCCAATGGATAAGTTTGCTATCGCCTGGGCCGGAACACCGGACTTCCCTGGCAGCATTGTCGCTAAAACCTACGGGATGAATGCTGAATATCTACCGAGTACATTAGATAACACCGAAATTTATCGGCTCATGTACCAAACCCTCTTCGGCATTCGCCTGTCTCGATCGCTCAATCCGCAAGGTAATGATGTCTTGATCGGTGAAGCGACCAATGATCTGCTGCGCGGCGGTGACGGCAATGATTTTCTGGTTGGTGGAGCAGGAGAAGATATTCTGGTTGGCGGTACAGGTAGGGATCTGTTCTTTATCGATGCAGGCAAAGGCACGGATACCATCCGCGATTTTGAAGCAGGTACCGATTTGATTGGTCACCCCAGCATTGTCACTCCGGCCGATCTAACGATCGTTCAAGGGACGGGTGATCAAAGTGCGGATACGCTGATCAGTCTGACCGCCACTGGAGATCTTCTGGCCATTCTGTCTAACATTGAGGCGAGTTCGATCACGAGCGCCAACTTTATTCCGATCGGCTAAATCGCTCTGGCGATCAGAGATATTCGGACTCTAGCTGAAGCGCTCAATCAATGGTTCGGTGAGGGTGGCTCACAAACTGCCCTTACCGAATCCCTCAATTGTGATCGACCCATCTCGAAACTGGTAGAACAGACCTGCCCACCTACTCTCTTGCACCATTATTAGCACTATTGTTGGCACCATTATTAGCACTATTATTAGCACCATTATTCTAACTGCCAACATACTCCTGGATTGGCTATTATGGGCACCATTATTAGTACCATTATGGGCACCATTATTAGTACCATCGTTTTAACCACCGATATACTCCTGGATTGGTTTCACATCCAGCGGCTGTGATTGGAGCGATCGAATTGCTGAAGCGGTGGCCCGTGCTCCGGCGATCGTGGTGACGATTGGGATTTTGTAGGCTAGGGCGGTACGACGGATCAAGCGATCGTCGATTTGGGCCGTTTCACCGATCGGCGTGTTGATGATGAGCTGAATCTGCTCATTTTTGATCCAGTCCAGCACATGGGGACGACCCTCATGCAGCTTGTAAACTAGATCGACCGCTAAGCCGTGGTCATGCAAAACTTTGCGGGTGCCCTCTGTCGCGACCACCTGCAAGCCCAGATCGATCAGATCTTTGACAATCGGGACGGCTGCGGCCTTGTCGCGATCGTTCATTGAGACAAACACCATGCCTTCTAATGGCAAATGCTGGGAAGCTGCCATCTCTGCCTTGGCAAAGGCTTTGCCAAAGTCAGTATCGATACCCATTACTTCGCCGGTCGATCGCATTTCTGGCCCCAGAATAATATCAGTGCCTGGGAATTTCGAGAAGGGCAGCACTGCCTCCTTCACTGAGACATGCTGGGGAATAATCTCTTGCGTATACTGCAATGATTCCAGGGTTCTTCCCGACATAATTCGCACTGCCATTTTCGCCAAGGGTATCCCGATCGCCTTGGAGACAAACGGCACGGTACGAGAGGCACGCGGATTGGCTTCCAGAATATACACCTGTTCACCCTGCACGGCATATTGAATGTTCATGAGTCCGATTACTTGCAAGGACTGGGCCAGCTTCACCGTCCAAGTGCGGATCGTCTCCAGTACAGGTTCAGATAGGGAGATGGTTGGGATCGAACAGGCCGAATCACCGGAGTGAATACCGGCTTGTTCAATATGTTCCATGATGCCGCCAATCACCACGTTCCCATTCGCATCTGCAATCGCATCCACATCCACTTCAATGGCGTTTTCTAAGTATTTATCAATTAAAATCGGGTGATCGGGTTCCACCTGCACCGCAAACTTCATGTAGCGATCGAGATCTTCATCCGAATAGACGATCTCCATGGCCCGACCCCCCAATACATAGCTGGGGCGCACCACCACCGGGTAATCGATCCGTTTGGCAACCTGCAATGCTTCGCCGATGCTGCGGGCAATGCCGTTAGCAGGCTGCTTGATATCGAGTTCACGCAGAATCCGCTCAAACTTCTCCCGATCCTCGGCAATGTCGATCGACTCTGGCGAGGTACCCCAGATTTGGGTCACGGCGGTCTGATATTGGTGCAGGTAGGTTTGCAGCGGCACAGCTAGCTTCAGGGGAGTTTGCCCCCCAAATTGGATGATCACGCCTTCCGGTTGCTCTGCTTCTAGAATGTTGAGCACATCTTCTTTGGTCAGTGGCTCAAAGTAGAGGCGATCGCTGGTGTCGTAGTCCGTCGAAACGGTTTCTGGATTGGAGTTGACCATAATCGTCTCAAAATCATCAGCCCGCAGCGCATAGGAGGCATGGCAGCAGCAGTAGTCAAACTCGATCCCCTGGCCGATCCGGTTGGGGCCACCGCCCAAAATCATCACCTTGCGGCGCTCTGAGGGCAACACTTCCGATTCTACAGCGGCAACATCCTCTTCCTGCCCATCGCTCAGCTCCACCACTTCCGACTCGTAAGTAGAGTAGTAGTAGGGCGTGAAGGCTTCAAACTCAGCGGCGCAGGTATCGACGGTTTTGTAGACCGGAATAATGCCCAGCGACTTGCGGTAGGTGCGAACCTCGTCTTCAGCGGTTTTAGTGGCGTAGGCAATCTGCCGATCGCTAAAGCCCTGCTGTTTGATCGCGTAAAGTTGCGCCCGCGTCAGGGATTTCAGCGGGGTCTTTTTGAGGAATTTTTCGGTTTCTAGCAGCTCGGCCAGCTTGTCTAAGAACCAGGGATCGATCGCTGTTAGTTCATAAATTTCTTCCACCGTCATCCCCATCAGCATGGCGTGGCGGACTGTAAAGATGCGTTCCGGATTGGGAGTGCGTAGACCCGCCCGAATTTGCTCCAGACTGGGCAATTTTTCCGACTTGTCACAGCCCCAGCCAGCCCGTCCCGTTTCCAACGATCGCAGCGCTTTTTGGAACGACTCCTGGAAGGTGCGCCCGATCGCCATGGCCTCGCCGACGGATTTCATCTGGGTTGTGAGCACCGGCTGGGATCCCGGAAACTTCTCAAAGGCAAAGCGGGGAATTTTGGTGACTACATAGTCGATCGTTGGCTCAAAGCTGGCGGGCGTTTTCTGGGTAATATCATTGGGAATTTCATCCAGGGTGTAGCCGACAGCCAGCTTGGCGGCCATTTTGGCGATCGGGAAGCCAGTCGCCTTGGAAGCCAGGGCCGAACTGCGGGAGACACGCGGGTTCATCTCGATCACAATTACGCTGCCATCTTCCGGGTTGACGGCAAACTGAATGTTGGAGCCGCCGGTTTCAACCCCGATCTCGCGAATGATTTTGATCGAGGCATCGCGCAGCCGCTGATATTCCTTATCGGTCAGGGTTTGGGCTGGAGCCACCGTGATCGAGTCGCCGGTGTGGATACCCATTGGATCAAGGTTTTCGATCGAGCAGATGATCACCACGTTGTCGGCTAGATCGCGCATCACCTCCAACTCATACTCTTTCCAGCCCAGCAGCGACTTTTCCACCAGGATCTGTGATACCGGGCTGGCATCCAGACCCGACTGCGCGATCTCCTCGTACTCTTCCTGGTTATAGGCAATGCCGCCGCCGGTGCCGCCTAAGGTAAACGCCGGTCGGATAATTAGCGGGTAGGAGCCAATCTGATGGGCAATCTCCTTGGCTTCGGCCATGGTGTTGGCCAGCCCGGACGGACAAACTCCCACCCCGATCCGTTCCATCGCTTCTTTAAACAGCTTGCGATCTTCCGCCATCTCGATCGCCGGCAGTTTGGCTCCGATCAGCTCCACGCCGTATTTCTCTAGGGTGCCGTTTTTCGCCAGGGAGACGGCCAGGTTCAGCGCAGTCTGGCCACCCATGGTCGGCAGCAGGGCATCGGGACGTTCGCGCTCAATAATTTTGGCCACAATTTCTGGAGTGAGGGGCTCAATATAGGTGCGATCAGCCGTTTCGGGATCGGTCATGATCGTCGCCGGATTGGAGTTGACCAACACGACCTCAAAGCCTTCGTCTCGCAGCGCTTTGCAGGCTTGAGTGCCCGAATAGTCAAACTCACAGGCTTGTCCAATCACGATCGGACCAGAGCCAATCAGCAGAATTTTGTGAATATCAGTTCGGCGGGGCATAGATCAGAGCCAGAGTTGTGCGTTTAAATCCAGACTATTTTAGAGGCATTTGGGACAAACGGTTTGCTGTCTCTGATTCAACTTAAAATTCGACCTTCTGGTTCAATGCGATCCACTGGCAGGGATGGGATTGCCTTACTGACCCCCTTCCCCACCGATCTGTAGCCCATAGCCTGATGCAGCCCATAGCCTGATGCAGCTATAGCCGATGCAGCAGGCTCATGCCGTGGGTATCCGTGCCACAAGTTTTTAACAACCGATGTTGATCGCCCAAGCTCGACACCTCTGCAGTTTGGCGAGGGCTCGGCTGCCAGGGCGAAGGATTGGCATAGGCATAGTAGGCTTCTACGCCGTCAATGCCCAGAGCTGCTGCCGCCGGAATTAGTTCACGGGGCGATCGACGGTATCGGGCTGGATGGGCTAACACGGCCACTCCACCCGCTGTTTGGATGGCAGCAATCACTTGGGCTGCTTGATAGGCAAGTCCGGTGGTTGTGCCTTGTTGCAAATAAGGTTCTAGAGCCGCATGGTGGGGCTGAAAGGCATAACCCAGAATATGCACCTCTTCATTGAGCAGCTTGGCGTTGATTTCCACCCCAGACCAGAGTTGAGGCAGGGATCGATCGCCCTCAGTGGGCTGACATTGTGCCAGGTGTGCTTGGGCCCGGTAATAGCCCTGAATACTGTGATGATCGGTAATGGCGAAGCCCTGGAGCCCGATGCTGAGCGCTTGATCGATCAACTGCTCTGGGGTCAATCGACCATCTGAATAAACCGTGTGCATGTGAAAATTGAACACCTTGGGACAGCTTTCTGCCGTCACAGTCCTTAGGACTTGCCTGAGGGCTGCCGCATCGGTTGCTGCATAGGAAGTCGTACTCTTCGCGAGATCAACAGTCATACTTCCCCTTAACGGTTGTTAACAATTGCTCGTCTCTACTATAGCGAACCGATCGGAGGTTGTAGGTGTCGGCTCTCACTCTGGGCAACAGCGACTGCCTGTGACTGCCTGTGGGAGATAAGAAGCCAGAATATCCTGAGCGTGAATGCTAGGGCTGAACTTGAGAGCTTAACTCTCAGGCTTAATCAGCAAAGCAACGGCATAGACTGCGATTCCTTCTTCTCGTCCCACCGCATCTAGTTTTTCGTTCGTCGTGGCTTTGATGCCGATCCGCGCTGGATCAAGCTGCATAATGTCAGCCAATCGATCGCGCATCGCGGCAATGTGGGGTTTGATCTTGGGGCGTTCTGCCACAATCACGCTATCTAAATTGCCGATCTGCCAGCCGTGGGATTGGATCAGCCCGTGCACCTGTTCAAGGAGTTTGAGGCTATCTGCGCCTTTCCACTGCGGATCAGTGGGGGGAAAGTAGTGTCCGATATCACCCAGGCTGAGCGCTCCCAGCAGGGCATCCATAATTGCATGAGTCAGCACATCCGCATCACTGTGACCGAGCAAGCCTAAATGGTGCGGAATTTGCACCCCGCCTAGAATTAAGGGTCGATCCGCCACAAGCTGGTGAATATCATAACCGTTGCCAATTCGCAAATCCATGCTACTTCCTAGCGCTTCTTGCCCATCCTACTGTGCTTTCTGGGCCTGTTCTAGGGCAGCTTCGCTGTTTTGCCGATAGAGCTGCACCCGATCTTGGGCCACGGCATAGCGGGCATCTGCGGCATCAATTTGAGCCATCAGATCCGAAGCGCGCTGCCAACGGCTGGCAACCTCTAGCCATTCAGCGGAAGTCTGAGCCGCCTGCCCCGCGACAACCGTTTCTTCAGCTAGCCGCACCGCTTGAGCAAAGGGATCCGGAGCGGATTCTGCCGGATTCGATCCAGGCGAATTAGAGGCTGGTGTCGTAGTCGCAGGAGCCGCGCTAGACCTGGGATCGGCGGCTTGATTAGCCTGTGGATTCTGCCCAACTCGTGGGGTCAACCAACTGTAGACGGCCCACCCCAATAGTAGTAAAAAGAGGCTCAAACTGGCTCCCCCTAGCAGCCCCCGCCAGAATACTTTCTTCTCACGCAATACGCGAGGCGAGGCTTTCGGTAAGTTGGTACGGCTGGGATCCAGCTTGTGGTCTTGCCGATCCTGCAAAAGTCGCTGGAAAAAATTAGACCGATCGAGCGTAATCTCCTCCGACCACAGGAGCTGATTGTTGGGATCGCGTTTGATTTCTTCTAGCCAGAGCAACTGCTGCTCACGGACAATGCGGCTATTGATATTAACGCGCCGCACATTGCGAGGCTGAAGCGCTTCTAAAATCTGCTTCACCTGCGGCACTAAAATTGGCTGTTCTAACTGCTCTGGCGTTGGGGCTTCACAGAGGAGTTGTAACACGCCTTGGTCAAACATGGCTCTGGTTCGAACTCCAGAGTCAGCCAGTTTGTCATTCAGGGTTTGAATGATCGCAGATACGCTGCCTTGGCGGGCCTGCCTTGCGATGTCATCTATCGGATCTACCATTGTTCGCTAAGCCACTAGATGGGTATAAGCACCCAATTGATGATTTGATAAGTTCGTGCGAGGAATGAGCGAATCGAACCAATTCAACCACGTCAGGGCTGCACTAGTGCTGAAGCATTGATCTTAATCTTCAACATTACATCATGTTTGTGAATTTGATGCAGTCAGTAGCAACGCTCACTTAAAGCAAATGATGATAATCGTTAAATCGCCGAATTTGCCATAGATCCGTATTAAATCGATTTTGATCTTGATGTCTCCAGCGCGATCGATCGACCCAAAACTCAAACAGAGCCGTATTGCGCGCATGAATCCGCCAAGATCGATCACACCCCATCAACGCGGCAATCAGATGCTGCAAGATCCAACTATGGGACATAATCCAGATTTTTTCGCCGTCTTGGTGGCGATCGATCAGGGTGTAGATGAATCGTTGGGATCGATCGCGAGCCTCTTCCAAGGTTTCTGCGCCCGGAATGGGAATCCAGTCTGGAGAAGATTCGAGGCGCTCGCAGAGATCCGGATAGCGGTGTTTGGCTTCTGCCCAGGTCAACCCTTCAAAAATGCCATTCTGAAATTCCCGTAGTTCGTCGGCTAAGGTCAGGGGAATCGGCGGTGTGGCAGGCTGCACCGCATCAATGGGGCTATCAATGTCCCCATCCACCAAATCACTCACCATGGCTGGCAATGGCTTAGCGGCAAAGTGAGAGAGCAAAATTTCTGTAGTTTGCAGGGTACGCTTGAGGGGGCTGCTGTAGACATGGGAAGGCAGCCAACCCTCTACCACTAAGCGCTCCGCCAATTTATGGGCCTGATGTCGCCCTTCCTCCGAGAGTTCAAACTCGCCGTTGCCTTGCATTCGCTGTTGTTGATTGCCGATCGATTGAGCATGACGAATAAACAGCAATTTCAGGGTCATATCTAGGATTAGAACTAAGATGCAGTGAGTCCTAAGGATGGGGCCTTTTTGATGGCACCCATTTGAGCCAAGGACTCCGATGGAGGCAATTGCAGCGATGGAGTCCATTTGAGGAGGCAGCGATGAAAGCAACTGTTACGCTGAGCCAACAACCTATGAAACTGCCGATCGAGTTGCTCCAGGCTGACCCGTGACACTCCGGAGATAGAGCGTTCCCACCGTAGTCAGAAAGGCCAAATATCCTATAGCTTGCAAGAGATAGAGCTTTTGAGTGTAGCCCAAGAAAGCCTTGAGCAGAATGCCAGGAAACTGGCGATCGGGCAGAATGGTACTCAGATCCCAAACTTGCGAGCCCAGAATGCAGGAGTCTGTGCTGAAGCAGAGATTCGTGGTTTCGCTGAACTGGGAATAGAGGGTGGCAGCTTGGTCGAAATGGCGTAAGGCACTAACGACCAAACCCGACACGATCAATAACAGCAGCACGCCCATGACTTGAAAAAACTGGCGCAGATTGATTTTCACCCCCAATCGGAACAGCAGAAAGCCGATCAAGGTAGCGCCCACCAGCCCTGCTAATGCTCCCACTGCCGGAATCCAGCCTTGTTGAAACTGAGCTGCAATGAAAACCACGGTTTCAAACCCTTCCCGCAGTACGGCGATCGTCACCAAGCTAAAAACGCCCCAACCCGCCTGGTTCCCTTGCTGCAATGCTGATGTGATCGCCCCTTCTACCTCCGACTTTAGTTGGCGAGCCTGCTGCGTCATCCAGATCAGCATCCAACTCAAAAGCCCGATCGCGATTACACCAAATCCTGCCTCTAGAAGCTGTTTGACGATCGGAGCAGAGGCTTGATCGGAAGTTTCCAAGGCAGCCAGCAAGCCGTTGAACAGCACACCCACCCCTAAACTCCCGACCATCCCAGCAGCAATGCCCGCAAATACCCAGGGGTTTAGTCGCGTTTGTGCCGCTTTTTTCAAGTAGGCCAAGACGATTCCAACCACTAGCGCGGCTTCTGTGCCTTCTCGCAGAGTGACAACAAAGGTGGGCAGGGCACTGCTGAAATCCATGGGTCTGAATTCAAGAAAGTTCACAATTCTTATTTTAGGCCGATTTGAGACTGTCCAGGATTGCTAATTACCTGTCAGCGTTTCTTAGAGCGCTTTGGCTGAAACCCGGTTTTGGTGGCTCCTTTTGCTGGCCGAACTGCTGGCTGAACTGCTGGCTGAACTGCTGGCTGAGAGTCAGGGATAGAGGAAAGAGGATCGGCGGCTGAAGGGGAACGATCGTTCGCTGACTGAGGCTGATCCATAGCATTGGATGTATCTGATAATGTACCCAGAAACTTCCGGTTGCGTTCTCGCAGCCTGGCATCTTCGTCGTTGTAGAAGAACGAAAGCAAAGCAAATCGCCGCCCCTGGGTGACAGGAGTGGCTTCATGGAGCAGCGAGCAGGAGAAAATGATCGCTTCACCGGCCTCTGGTGTATAAAGCTGATTGCCATATTCGGGAAACCGCAAGTTGCCCCCTGCATACTCGCCGGTATTGAGATTGAGGGACATGGCAAAGCGTCGATGGGCAGTGCCTTTGGTGGTATTGTCGCGATGGCGATTAAAAAAGCCTTGGTTGGTTGCCTCATAACAGGCAACGAGATGTCGCTCAAACCGGGTGATCGTAAACTGAAACACCTTTTCAATTTCCGGTTTGATGCGTCGCAGCACCATTTGATTCACGGTATCCAGTAAGGGGGTGTCCGCCAGGTTTAAGTCGCGCCGTTTCTTGAAGCCTGGATCAAGGATCTCGACTGTTTTGCCGTCTACCTCCCGCATGAATCCAGAATCTCGTCCTCCATCTTCCTCATAAAGTTGGATCAACGATCGGCAGAGCCCTGGATCGAGCACTCGTGGAATCATCAGGATCGGAGCCTGGCGAGCAGCGGCTGTGGCAGATGCAAATTTGGGTAATTGACTGACATAGGTGAAAATCCGCCTCGTATAATCGCTGGACTGATCGAGCGGAAACACTTGCAAAACGCGCAGGGTTTCATCCAGGATAAAAGTGGTTGGGGCATACTCGGAGCCCTGCGAATTATCAGCACAAACCCCAAACTGGCGACTTACCCTTTGATCAAAATCCCAAAGAAACTTGCAATAGGTGGGATGTTCAATCAATTCAATGAGTGCTTGATCGGCTGGATCAATACTGACTCCAAAGAACGGCACTCCAACTTGAGCAAGCTGATTTTGAAGCGCACAAAATTCGCGCACCATTTGCCCAACGGGTTCGGCTTTGGTGCTGCCAAAAAAAAACAGGATTACCTGATATCCACCCACGGTATCAAAGTGATAGTTGGGATTGGAACTTGAAGGTAGTGTGAACCAGGGAATTGGATCCCCAATGGTTAGGATCGCCATAAGCTTTACACCAATCACTGAAAACCAATCACTGAAAACCAATCACTGACAGGGATCGTGAGGAACCAACCGATCGGGAGATTAGCCTGCACCAACTCAGGTGCAATGGCAAAGCGCTGAATCCAGGCGGCTGAATCCCGGAGGACAAACAGCAAAAGTCAAAGGCTGAAAAAGTAAACTCTCAAGCTTCAGACCTCACCCCAACCCCTCTCCCAGAACGGGCGAGGAGCCTGCGAACCAATATTTGATTGGCAGCCCCTTCGCCCTGGTGGGGCTACTGTGTACACACATCGCTGTACACACATCGCTGAGTTGCTGCTAAATCGCTGATTGATCCCCCCAAATCCCCCTTTTTAAGGGGACTTTGCAGACTTTGGGTTCAGTTCCCTCCTGGTTAAGGAGGGTTAGGGAGGATCGGAACGACTTGTGTGTACAAGGTAGCCCTGGTGGGAGAAGGGATTGAGGAATGAGGGGGAAAGATTTGTCAGTCAATCAGAATCATGGAGTTGATATAGATTTGCACCATAACCTATTCCTCAGTCGATCTGGAAGCTGAGTCACCAAACTTAAACAGAATTTGAAATTTGGCTTTTCTCATTCCACAGGCAAATTCGGGGCAATTTCGGAAGATCACCCCAAGCTGTCCGGATGACGAGTTACCTGAGTGGGAGGGAGCATGACCGATCCAAGTCTCAGAAATAATCTCCTACAAGGAAATAATGAGGTAACCTTCCTGGAATTTAGCTCCTGTCACTTGCCGCCCCCTCAACTCCGGTGGTAGGGCAATGTTACGGCGTTGATCGCCCGCTTCGATCGTCACTTCTAAGCCGTACTGGGTCAGCTTAATTTGCTTTTTATCAAACCCTGGTAGAAATAAGTAAATTTTCCCTTCTGCCACATCGATTCGGATGGGCTGTGGGGCCTGAGCAGCCTGAGTGAGGTTCGGTAATGCCGCGATTAAGGGCTGCCAATCTGCCGATCGAGTCGGAATGGCGGAAATGGATAAGGGAGCAAACTGAGAGGCGATCGTTTCAGTGGCATTCGATTGATTTAATAGCACACCAGCGATCGTTAAGCCGATTTGCTGGGCTCCGCCCCAAAGATATTGAGCTGTGGCGAGGGCATCGGCAGCCTCAGTCGTCACCAAAAAAGCCGCCATCCGATTGGGATTATTCACCACGGCTTTTCCCTGTTCCAGCAGGTTGTTCATCTGATTCGCTTCCGGTTGCGAAAATAGATCCCCACTCCAGTTCACATTTAGCACGGCCGCTGCCACTGGCTGCACAAACGGCGAAATGGCTTTGCCCAAATCAGAGTCAGCAAACACCTGTCGGAATCGGCGCACATACCAACTGGCGATCTCCGGTGTGCCTAACATGCGCAGGGTAGACTGATCGCCCTTCCCGTCCAGCACGATCGTGTCATAGGAGCCGCTGTTCTCATACCGCCGAATCGCATCTAGCGCGAGAGCATCATCCATGCCCGGTAAAATTCCCAGTTCTTGTCCATAAACGGCCTTGAAGAAGGGTGAGCGCAGGTATTGAGCTTCTAGCTTTTTCAGCTCTTCCCAGTTCTGCTCCAGCAATACGGTGGATCGCAACTGCACCCCACTCAGATTCGGGGCGATCGATTGTGGTTCGGTTCCCACCTCGGTTCCTAGCAATAGAGACAAAGCTGGGCTGCCATCTTGACTGATGAATAAAACTCGCTGTCCTTGGGCGGCCAACTGCTTTGCCGCCGCAATTGCTAGGGTGGTTCGGCCGGTGCCCCCCTTGCCCAAAAACGTCAAAACGAATGCCATACACGCTGTCCTAGTTGATTCAGGCTGTTTTTATTTGACAGGAATTGACCTGACAGGAATTGACCTGACAGGAATTGAGATCGCGAACTAGCCGCAGCCGATCGAATTGCTGTTACTAGCCTCGACTCCATCCTCATCCTAACGATCGACCTCTTGAACGACATCTTAACGATCGCCAAAAAGGGGATACCTCGCCTGATGGAAGTAAACTTCCACCGAATGCCCCAGCTATCCCCTCATGATTGCCATACGATGCAGATTGAAACTAGACAGGCTTGAACTCGAAAACCAGGAAAAGCACTGCTGACTGAGGCTGCCTGTGTTTCCGTTCGCGTCCACCCCCACTACTGAGATGGCTCTAATTCATCTTCGAAAAACCAAGTCTTGAAATTATCGTCAAATTTGACCACAACCCCAACACCGCTGCCATCAACCATTTTGTATTGCTCAATCACACCTGTTTTGCCCAAGCGTGCAATGACTTCTTTGGGTGAACGATCGCGCAACCGCCGCACACGCACCTTTTGACCGATTTCCATCTCCACTCCACAAAGGATAGACCATGAACCAATATATCAGTGTCTTGTCCGTAATTACGCTATTCTGAGAGGCTAATAGAGGTTTTTGAACCTTTAACGACGAACCTCCTCCGATCGCACAGACTTTCTATACCACCGCTCCAAAACTCTGCTGAAACCAACGCCGAAGAACCTATGCTTGCCAAACGAATTTTGCCCTGCCTGGATGTCAAAGCTGGAAGAGTGGTGAAGGGGGTGAATTTTGTCAACCTACGAGATGCGGGTGATCCGGTCGAACTAGCGCAAATTTATAACCAGGCTGGGGCGGATGAGCTCGTGTTTCTAGATATCACTGCTACCCATGAAGATCGAGACATTATTTTTGATGTGGTCTATCGCACTGCCGAACAGGTCTTTATTCCTTTGACAGTGGGCGGCGGGATCCAATCCTTAGAAACGATTAAAAAACTGTTAAGATCTGGAGCGGATAAGGTCAGCATTAACTCCACGGCCGTCAGAGATCCAGATTTTATTAACCGAGCGAGCGAGCGATTCGGCAATCAATGCATCGTAGTGGCGATCGATGCGAGACGACGCACCGATCCAGAGAACCCTGGCTGGGATGTTTATGTGCGGGGTGGGCGGGATAACACTGGCATTGATGCAATCACCTGGGCTAAAGAGGTGGAGCAACGGGGGGCAGGCGAACTGTTGGTAACCAGTATGGATGCTGATGGCACGCAGGCAGGCTATGACTTAGCACTCACCCGCACGATCGCTGAACAGGTGCAAATTCCCGTCATCGCCTCTGGAGGTGCAGGCAACTGCCAGCATATTCATGAAGCCCTGACGGCAGGCAAGGCCGAAGCAGCGCTACTCGCTTCTTTGCTGCATTATGGTCAACTAACTGTCGCAGAAATTAAACAATATTTAGCCGATCGACAGGTGCCCGTCCGTCATCTGTGAAGAAATTTAGCGATTAATTTAAGCATTCAGGCGTGCGATCGTCTGAAAAATTTTGTAACCTTAACCTAGACTTACTGGGGTGATTGCGATCTCTCATTGAAAGTCTCAGCCTTTTGGTGCTTACAGATAGAGACAGCTTTCTGAGAGTTTGTTAATATGTGTAAATATTAAAATTCATTACACCCTTTAAGAAATGGTTTTTATTCTAGTTGTCGTAGTTGGGCTCGTGGCATGGGCACTGCACCTGATGCAGGAAGCCATTCAACGCCGCGAATTTTCTTTAATGCTTGCTGGTTTTCTGGTTTCGACAGCGGCGGCTGGAATGATGGCGGTCTACTTTTTAATGAATCATTATGTGGGTTACATGTCTGAGATGACTCAGCGATCCTATGTCATCAATGAATGGAATGATGCGGAGGTTTGGTCTGCCTATGGTGATCATTGGACAATGGTAGATGCCCCCATTTCCTCCATTAGTTATGAAAACTAGAAATTACAACAACTTTTTGTTTTGCTAGAGCCTGCCTGGTGTCTCATGAAACAAATTGAAGGCAGGACTCGCTCTTCTCTAGGAGCATGGCTTTCAGGGTGGTTATCTTAAGAACCGGGACGATCACTACATTTTCTTCACGCTGCCACTTGTTTGCCCATTCCTTCCCCATTCTTCGCTACTTTTTGTTCATTCTTTGCCCCTTGATTCTTTCCCCTTTGATAGTGCTCGCAGCCAATTTAGCGAGAGTTTCGCTTGACTGGGTTGACCCCTTGGCTCGTAAGATGAATAGTGCGCTTTGCTTGCCCGTTTGTAGCTTGGGTTTTGTCTTTTCTTGAATGGCTGATCTTGAATGACTGAGAATGGCTGAAAGAGAATGGTTGAAATTAAAAAAATCTAATCACCAGATCGAAATCCTGTGTTAAAACTACTTTCGGGCAAGTAAAACTTGGCCACATTTGGCTTTGGTTATTCTGTTGTACATTCCCTACCATTTTCCGATGCCCCCTCAGTTTTACCATCTGGCTGCATTCGTCATTTCTGCACTGGTTGTGCTGCTTACGACACCGATCGTCAAGAAAATTGGCTTGCGCAGTGGCTATTATGACCCTCCCGGTGGGCGTAAGGTGCATCAGCGTCCGATGGTTCGACTGGGCGGGGTCTCAATTTTTCTGGGGGTTCTATTAGCACTCTTAGTCGTTTGGTGGGCGGGTGGCTTTGGCGTGTTGCCGCCGGATAAGGAGTACGAAATCTGGGGTGTCACGATCGGCGGAGTGGCCTTTTTCCTGATCGGTCTGGCGGATGACCTGTTCAATCTATCGCCGTTTTTGCGCTTGCTGTTGCAAGTATTAGCGGCGAGTCTGGCCTGGCAAGCAGGTGTGCAAATTGAGTTTTTGACGATCCCGTTTGTGGGGTTGGTTTCCCTGCCGGTTTGGATTAGTCTGCCGGTCACCGTCACTTGGTTAGTGGGCATGACAAACGCGATCAATTGGATCGATGGTTTAGATGGTCTGGCGGCCGGGGTTTCTGGAATTGCCGCCGTCATTATGCTGATCGTCTGTTTGTTTATGCATCAACCCGCAGCAGCTTTGATTGTCGCGGCTCTGGCAGGCGGAGCATTTGGCTTTTTGCGCTACAACTTCAATCCGGCTCAGATTTTCATGGGAGATGGCGGGGCCTATTTCATGGGGTTCACGCTCGCAGCAGTCGGGGTGATTGGACTGGTGAAGAGTGTGACGACGGTGGCGGTGCTGCTTCCCATGCTGATTTTGGCGGTGCCACTACTCGATATGTCGGCGGTGATTCTGGATCGATTACGCAACGGTAAATCTCCCTTTATTGCCGATAAGCGCCACTTACACCACCGCTTGCTGGATGCGGGGTTATCGCACCGGCTGACCGTTCTCTTTATTTACGCCCTAACCCTATGGGTCGGTAGCCTCGCTCTCGCATTTTCTGGCATTCCCAGTGGGTTGACCTATGCGATCGCCGCTACCTTGCTCCTGAGCTACACCAGTTGGTGCGTTCGGAAACATGCCAAATCTCAATAAGCCTCTCTTCTGTTCTGCGATTTGCTATGAGTGAAACCAATGCGGCCGAAGTAATCTCTGTAGGGACAGAACTGCTGCTGGGAGAAATTCTCAATACCAATGCTCAGTTTCTCGCCCAAGAGTTGGCCCAGTTGGGAATTCCTCACTACTATCAAACGGTGGTTGGTGATAATGTGCTGCGACTCCAGAAAGCAGTGGCGATCGGCTGTGAACGTTCTCGCTGTCTGATCTTCACCGGCGGTTTAGGCCCAACTCCCGATGATCTGACCACGGCCGCATTGGCTGATTTTTTTCAAACCCCCCTGATAGAACATCCCGAAATTTTGGCAGACATTGAGGCCAAATTCGCTCGCCGGGGGCGGATCATGTCTCCCAGTAATCGCAAGCAGGCCTTGCTCCCTCAAGGCGCAGAGATTTTGCCGAACCCAACCGGCAGTGCTCCAGGCATGATCTGGCAGCCCCGTCCCGGTTTAACCATTCTGACCTTTCCCGGTGTGCCCAGCGAAATGCAGGTGATGTGGCGGGAAACCGCAGTTCCCTATCTCCGTCAGCAAGGTTGGGGACAGGGTGTTATCTACAGTCGCACATTGCGATTTTGGGGGATTGGCGAATCCAACTTGGCGGAAAAGGTAGTCACTCAGTTGAGGTCAACCAATCCGACGGTAGCTCCCTATGCTGGCAAAGGGGAAGTAAGGCTGCGAATCTCAGCTCAAGCACCCACCGAAGCAGAGGCGATCGCTCTGATTGAACCAATGCAGCAGGAGATTGTTAGCCTGACTGGGACAGACTATTACGGTATGGATCATGATAGTTTGGCTTCGGTTGTAGGCACCCTGCTCAAACAAGCTCGGCAAACCGTAGCGGTAGCAGAATCCTGCACTGGTGGGGGCTTAGGGGCTTACTTAACCCATGTATCCGGCAGTTCGGCTTATTTTCGGGGTGGCGTAATCTCCTATGACAATCAGGTCAAGGTAGATTTACTGGGCGTGCGGGAGATCGATCTGGCAGAACAAGGTGCTGTCAGTGACCCGGTGTCCCAACAGATGGCTGCGGGTGTGCGGGAAAGACTGAAGGCCGATTGGGGTCTGAGTATCACTGGAATTGCCGGCCCGGATGGGGGCACCGATACGAAGCCAGTCGGATTGGTTTACCTGGGGATCGCGGCTCCCAATGGTCAAGTAGAAAGCTTCTGCTATCAATTTGGAGCACGCGATCGAGAATTCATCCGTTGGTTAAGCCTCTGTACAGTCTTAGATTTGTTGCGTCGCAAATTACTAGCAGCAAATGACTAGCAGCAAATGACTAGCACCAAATGACTAGCAGCAAATGACTGGCAGCACAGCGCTAAATCCAACCTGTTGCGGCCGTACTCACGACGGTTTTGAGATCGGGTGTAATCTCTAGCGTGTAATCGAAGGGTGAGCCATCATCAGCAATCTGGGTCATAGCTTGCCCGTCCGGACGGCGAGGTGCAAAGTAGGACTGAGCATTCACCACCAGATTGCCCGCCGAGTTGGTCGCCAGGTTAGTCACTGCCAGACTGTTACTTTTGCCACTACTCAGCACTGCCGACAAATAGACGGCAGCCGTCAATTCTCCGGTAGCAGGATTCAATTGAGCTAATACCGCTACTTTAGCGCCACCCCCCGATCCATAGCTGCGTAGCCAAGCCTGAGTTGCACCACCACTGACTCGCCGAAAGTCTTGGTCTGGGGTACCCTGAGTGCCATCTACACTAAACAGGGCATAAAGTTGGCGACCGCTCCAGAATAAGCCATAGCCCCGGCCGTCCGTGCCCGTCACTTCATAGTTGGTTCGTACCCAGTTGTTCGCAGGGTTGCTGGCATCAAAGCTCACTACGATCGGATTTTGGTTCAGACTGGATACCTGCTCAGTGCCGATATAAATCGTCTGGGTGCCAAGCTGAATCCGGGCTGCACTCGTTGCCGCGATCGTAGCCTGATTGTCCTGTGCCGTGAATTTAATGGTGTTGGACTGGATTGCTGCCATTGGAGCGATCGGAGTCACTGGAGTGATCGGGGATGGAGCTGGGTTGCCCGGATCACTGGGGGAAACTGGGTTAATTGGGTTCACTGGATTCGCTGGATCAGTTGGGGGATCGAGGGATGGCTCAGAGAGTGACAGCCCAAAGTCCGTGGCATCTAGATCACGACTCTGCACATTCCACAAAACCGCTAGAAATTCGCCCGTCTGTTGATTTTGCACCAAGGTATGGCGAGCCAGTCTACCCGTTCCCTGTCGAATCAGCAGGTCATCAACCGTGAGATTACCATGCAGTTGAAGTTGATCCGTACCATCTCGAAAGTCAGTAATTTCCAGCGCTTCACCCACTTGTTTGGCTTTCGTTGCCAGGATAAACCGATCGCGTCCTAACCCTCCAGTCAGTCGATCGCGTCCACCCCCACCATGGAGGCTATCATCCCCGCTTCCCCCTACGAGCTGGTCAGAATCCTTGCCTCCCACAAGCTGGTCGTTGCCCTGCTCCCCATAGAGCTGATTACGCCCCGATCCACCATATAGGCGATCGTTCCCCAGACCACCATATAAGCGATCGTTGCCCTGCTCCCCATAGAGCTGATCATTGCCAGCCAAACCCCGCAGCATATCATTCCCCGCTCGGCCCCGCAGCATATCATTCCCCGCTCGGCCATTGAAGGTATTGCTCTGACGATTACCGATTTGCCGGATCTGGGTTTGACCCAGGGATCGAGTGGAGTCGAGCAAGCTGGGCTGTTGAATTTTTAACGGCTCTTGTGAGATGGGAGCACCTGAAACCCGATCTCTGAATTGCCCAGTTTCCAATTGCCCAGTTTCTAATTGCCTAATCTCTAATTGTCCAGTTGCGGATGCTGATAGTCCCACATCGATCGATAAACCAGACAAACCACCGGGTAAACCCCTTGATGCAGCAAACCCCGATGCCGATGCAAATAGGACGGACTCACTGCTAAACCCCTCTGAAACACCAATCATCATGCCAGTGTAGTTTGACGCAACAACAGTGGCTTCTGCACCCTCATTCAATTTGGAGCGACCCATTTGGAGCGACCCATTTGGAGCGACCCATTTGGAGCGACCCAGTTAGACACTATGCCGTTGGGCGCTCAATGCTGATCGGATGACCAGCCGGCTCATCTCTCATTGGTTGTAACCGAGGGAGGAAATCGATCGCCTCAGCAGTTTCGCGGACTTCTGGTTGGGAAAACTCCGAGCCTGACCATGCGCCAGTAAGGTTCTGGATTGCCAAACTGAGCTTAAAGCCCACAACTGGTCAAGCGGCAATGCCACGACTACGTGATTGGATTGGCAGACAACATCTGCGACTGGATGACAGAGTCGATCGCTGTTGGTGCTGCCAGAGTCATCAAAATATCCAGTCATTTGAAGGTGGATCGATGGAGTCAGGAGAATCGGGCTTTTTGAGATTCGTGGGGGGGCGATCACTACTCCAGGCCCACCAAGCCGTACCACATTGACAATGATAAAACTCCTGCCACTTGCGTCGATGATTGTCGGTATAAACCGGGGATTTACGATTGATCCAAACTTCTTGAGCCTCAGTACAGAGCGATCGACAGGTTGGGCAGCAAAACTCGCGAGCGTGGATTGCCGGTTCAGTCCAAGTTGGAGGAATGGGAGCGAATGCTTCTATCATGCCTGGTTAGGGGAGAAGAGACGGTTGCACTGATCTGGTATATCCCTATCCTACAGGACAAATTTTACTCGCTCCAAAGTGACAATTTTTAGCTATTCTCTGTAGGTAGATAAATCTCCCTGCCGCCAAGGTGAGCCTATGAGCTTTCTAAACATCATTTCTTTCATCGGTATTTTTGGGCTATGCGCGATCGCCTGGTTGTTTTCTGAAAATCGCCATCCCCGTTACTTTCCTTGGCGGATCGTGATTGCAGGACTCTTGCTCCAGTTTGTCTTAGGGGCATTTGTGTTTGTGGTACCGGGTACTCGCGAGTTACTGCAAGCCTTTAGTGCATTGTTAAATGTGGTGTTTGAAGCTGCCGATGCTGGAGCCCGATTCATTTTTGGGGGAGTGTTGGTGCCACCTGCCGGACAAACGCCCCTATTGTTGACTCCCCTACCGACTGAAGAGGTGTGCTCCACGGCAACCGTGGGAGAGATTTTGCAAGGCTACTGTGGAATTCGATTGGGCTATATCTTTGCGATTCGGGCATTGCCAGCCGTAATCTTTTTCTCGGCATTAGTGTCATTGCTGTACAGCCTGGGTATTCTCCAGTCGATTACCAAAGTGTTCGCTAAAATATTCTACTCGGCCATGGGGTTAAGTGGCGCAGAAGCATTAAGTGGAGCATCAAATATCTTTGTTGGAATTGAGGCTGCGATCGTTGTCCGCCCTTTTCTCGCTAGAATGACTCGTAGTGAACTTTGTGCGGTGCTTGCTTGCTGTTTTGGCACGGCTGCCTCTTCTACACTGGCGATCTATGCAGCATTTTTACGACCTGTTTTCCCGAATATTCTTGGCCATTTAGTTTCCGCTTCGATTATGGCCATTCCTGCTTGTTTTGTCTTGTCCAAGATCCTCATTCCCGAAACCGAACTTCCCCTCACTGCCGCAGGGATTCCAGATGAGGTGTTAGCTGCTGAGCTAGATCCAACACTAGAGGTTGAGCAACCAGAACATCTGAGCTTTATGGATGCCACGATCGCAGGCGCATTAGATGGTTTGCGGATGGCAGCTTCGATCGCTGCTGTATTAATTGCAGTGTTAGGGTTGGTGTACTTAATCAATCAATTTTTTGTTGCCATGGCAGGGTTGGCCGACACACCGATTGGATTGCTGCGACCGATCGGTCAATTGTTTCGTTTCGTGAGTTTGCAGAATATCGTTGGCATTGTGTTTTTACCCCTCACTTTACTGACGGGTGTTTCACTCAACTGGGATGAACTCTGGCAATCTTCGGTCTTGATCGGACAACGATTATTCCAAACTGAAATTCCGTCTTACCAAATTTTGGCAGTCGCAACCGCATTACCACCCGAAACTCGTGTCTTGAGCGATCGAGCCCTATTAATTGTCAGTTATGCCCTGACGGGTTTTGCCCACCTGGCCTCTCTGGGAATTTTTGTCGGTGGAATCAGTGCATTGGCCCCGACTCGTCGCAAAGAGATTGTCTCACTGGGTTGGAAAGCGCTTTTGGTCGGCACTTTGGCAACGTATATGATCGCTTGCATTGCGGGGGTGTTTGATACTGGTAATCCGGGCATATTGGGTCGAGCGGTCGATCCACCGATGACAGTGCCAGCTCCGGCTCCTACGGCACTTCCTAGTCCACCTAGCCCTTAGGAAGGGCTGTCATTGCCCTCAACAACCGGAGTGACTTTTGCCCGATAGAGGAGATGTTCACCCTGACGATAGCCCGGTTTGCGAATTTTCACCCGATCGCCTGGCTGGGCATCACCGCCTTCCAGTTGATGATATTGGGGATCAAACGGAACTTCGGAGCCCACCGGATCTAACATCTCCACTCCCCAAGCGCGAATTAACTGTTCGATCGGACGCATCAGGGGCAAGAGATTAATTGCAGGCACATCAGGCTTTTGCTGAGCAGCATAAGCAGCAGCGGGATAGAAAATTAGCCATGATTCCAAAATATTTAAACTGGTTCGTTGAAATTCCTGTTGCAACTGAAGCCGTTGTGCTTGCAGTTGGCTTTGTAGACGATGATATTCTTGTCGTAATTGCTGGATTTCGTCTGCCTGTGCATTGGAAAGAGCTGGAAATGTAGAGGGTTCGGATAGCTCTTGACCCGATGCTGGATCCAGCCCTGGATCCGCAATTGAAGTTTCAGAAAAGAGCCGAATTAAAGATGCAATTGGCTGCTGAAAGACTTGGCTCAACCGGATCAGGACACTCAACCGCATGTTAGCAATCTCACCCTTGCGCAAACGTTCAACTTGCCGTTCGGAGATACCAGCAATTTGACTGAGCGATCGGAAGCTGGCAATGTTGGCGGACTGCATCAGCGATCGAAGTTGAGCGGTGTAATCAAGCATGGGTGGATCACTTCACTATCTACGCAATAGTATGCACATACCATACACATACCATACACATACTGCCGTGGCTCTGCCAATTGAGCATCAATGATGTTATTTTCAGTTGGTATACTGGAGACATTGCCCAGGCACAAGCGGGGGAAGGTGGAATTCTATGGTTCTTCAAGTCCCTAAAACTTCATTCGTTCAATCGACCCCCACCATCGCCTGGGAAGCTTTGCCTGCGGATTATAAATTACCTGACGACCCGGTGGAAAATATTCAACAACCGCTGCTGGCTGCCGCCCTGACCGATGCGTTAGGGGCAAATCAAAAAATTTGTCCTGAGATGCTGATTGTTTCTAATTTTGGATTAGTTGCTACGGTCAATAAGAAGATCGTCGTGAAGGCTCCGGATTGGCTCTATGTTCCCCAGGTTAAACCAGTGGCAAAAGGGGTGATCCGGCGGAGCTACACCCCCTATTTAGAAGGCGATCCAGTCGCGATCGTCATGGAATTTCTGTCTGAAGAAGAAGGGGGTGAACTCTCTGTGCGATCGACCCCCCCTTACGGCAAACTTTATTTCTATGAGCAGATTCTGCAAGTTCCCACCTACGTTACCTATGACCCCTATGAGTCTGAATTAGAGGTACGGTGTCTGCAAGCAGGGCGTTATGTGATGCAATTGCCAGACCCAGCGGGGCGGATCCATATTCCTGAATTAGATTTGTGGCTAGGTATTTGGCAGGGTGAGCGGTTAGGACACACCATTTCCTGGCTACGTTGGTGGGATGGTGCAGGCAATCTGTTGTTATGGAGTGCAGAACAGGCAGAGCAAGAACACCAGCGAGCAGAGCAAGAACACCAGCGAGCAGAGCAAGAACGCCAGCGGGCAGAGCAAGAACACCAGCGAGCAGAGCAAGAACGCCAGCGGGCAGAGCAAGAACGCCAGCGAGCAGAGGCATTGGCAGCAAAGTTGCGAGAACTGGGAATTGATCCGGATCAACTGATGTGATGAATTAACCAACAGGATGGCAAAGTTGTGAGAACTGGGAATCGATCCAGATCAACTCAGGTGACGGATCAATTCAAGTAACAGATCAGTCAAAATACCAGATCAGTCAAAATACCAGATCAACCCAAGGACACATCGATTATGGGACGGATCAACTTGCTCAAGATGACGCAGAACCCATAGAATTCGTGCCATGCTCAAGATTGGCTAGTAGCCCTGGCATGACGGACACAAGCTCCAATCTGAGTATCGATCGTCATAATATGGCTGACTAACCAGTCTGCCAATTGAGTGTGAGCTTTTCGCGCAATTTCCTCGCTGGCACCGCTTTCACGATATTCAATTTGTAAGGCACTGAAGATGTTGAGAAACCGAGTATGAGCGTGATGATTTGTTTCCGCAACGGCACATCGATGTTTTGCGGCACAGCTTTCTTCCTGTTCAAAATGCCATTCGGTAAAGTATTTCAGAAAGGTGAGGAGTTTTTTGATCGCACTAGCCCCCGTCCCTTGCTCGATCGCCTCCGACAAATCATTGAAGGCATTGATCAGTTCTTTATGTTGCGTATCAATCATCGGCACTCCCACACTTAATTGATCACTCCATTCAAATTTCTGCATAGGGTCTCCTCAAACGATCGAATATCGTTCAATCAAAGTTCTACGACTAGGCTGCCCAAAATGCCGAGGTACCTTGAGCGCGATCGATCACAACGTCAAAAAATGTCAAAAAAGGAAACATTCATCTACAAACGACTGTACATTCTCCATAAGACTTCATCAATCCCCCGAAATGACTTTCCTGGAGCTCCCGATCGCCCGTTGATGAACGTGCTGTTGGGATGAATCTTGGATTAGGCAATTTGGCCACCAAGGCAGGATCGAGCAATATATGCTATTTGACAGAATTTTCGATCATCTTCGCACCCCCATTTATTCCCAGCGCTTAAGTTAGAGTTGGGAATCGCCCTGTTGCTCTTCTAATTGCTCTCCTAATTACTCTTCCGATTGCTCCTTCAATAACTCCTCTCATTACTATCCTTTAGCAAAACCGAGACTTCAGCAGATTATGATAGCCACTTCTACGAACCTACAAGAAATGAATCGGGCTCTGTTATGTCCGCTATGCAAATCTACTTTGACTCAGCAAAGCCATACCGTTCTCTCCTGTTCTAATGCAGCTTGTCAACGCCATTGGGAGATTAAAAATGGTATTCCTGATTTTCTGCCAGAAGATTTACCAGAGACTTTGGCCATGACAGAAGATAGTGCGGTCGATAGTCCGATCGATCATGCTCATACCGCAGAACTAGAAACCGACTTTCATAAGAATTTCAAAAAGAAAAGTGTGTTAAGAGATCTCTATGTTGATTATGCTTTTGGGATCAGACAAGAGATTCTTGCTAACTATGCTCAAGCGTTGGGGCGCAAGTTGGATATTCTCGACATTGGTTCTGGGGCTCTACTCAGCGGTAAAGCTGAGCAAGGGGGACGACATTTCAATATTCTCAAAACCTATAGTCGTTCCTATAAAGCAATTGAACCATCCTGGTCAATGATCGATCAGGTCAACGTTCCCGATAGTAATCTCTATCACTTGTCAGCAGCTTTACTCGTACGGGGAGTGGGTGAAAGTTTGCCCTTTCCGCCGCAAAGTTGTGATGTCGTATTTTTCCTCTCCATGCTCGATCATGTGATCAATCCTGAACAAGTCTTAAGGGAAGCACAGTCTGTTCTGCGTCCAGGTGGGATTGTAGTAATTAGCTTGCAAAATTATCAATCCTGGCAACGGCGGCTGGCCCGATCGGTCTTATCCCGCTACATGCATCAACGCGAAGAACAAGATCACCACAATTGGCGATTCACCCCTGCTACCATCCTGCAATTGCTAAACGATACTCACTATGTCAATGCTAATTGTACAGAACTCAATTATTTGACCTTTCCCCGGCTACAACCCCTCGAAAATTTCTGGTTTACGCTACCTCAGCGTCTACTCGGAAAGACAGCTAGTTTGAATCTGATCCGGTGGATTGATCGCCATTTGGCCCAATGGTTCCCAGGTTGTGGGGGCACTTTTGTGGTTTATGCATATCGGAAACCAGCCCCATAAAAGCGCTCTTTTAGGGTGGGGATGATCTACGATAGGGAAAAGCGGCCGGAACGCTCCAGCCTTTTTTCTCATCGCACCCCCAGGAAATTGCCTATGTCCGCGGATCAAGCATCCAGTGCTCCTCTTGCCGATCGCTACTATGGCATGATCGATCATATCGTGACGATTACTCTGAAAGGACAACTGCGATCGAAAGAGCAAATCTATCAGCAGTTAGTTCAAGAACTGGAACCCAACACGGCAGACATTTTCGAACGCTGCTTGACCGATCGGCTGGCAAATGCCCAACACCAAGCTGAGCAAGCTCCCGACGAGGCAAAACAAGCCAGGGCCAGCCGCAGTTTGCGAGCCATAAAAACGATTCAAAGCGAGTGGGAACGCTATCAAAAAGAGCAACAGGTTACAGGTACCTTAGCGACTGCCATGGCGGCAATTTTAAACGCGACCGCAGCAGAACGTTTGCTGGCTTGGTTAGATTATTTTGATAGTAATCAAGCCAATCGGCTCGATCTGGGGCTTCTTAAGCAGCTTGCCCAAGGGCTCGATCGGGCTGTTAGTCATTCAGATAGTCATTCAGATAGCCATTCGAGTGATATTGCCCAGTTGAGTACTGGGATGTACGCTGGAATTGAGGCATGTCAACAACTAGAACCAGTGCTGGTGCGTTGGCTATATGAAGTTCCCAATGGGATCGGGTTTGAGAGCGATCGAGCTGGGAACCCTTGGAAGCTATGGTCAGAGCAGGTGAATCAGGCTGTTCCCAAACAACTCTTCCAAACCATTGCTGTCAACCATTCGATCGCTGAGTGGGTGGAGCATCAACCCTTGACGATTAAAGATTGGGTGACCTTAGCCGTACTCTTGCAAACCGGGCAACAAGGCCTAGTCACCTGGTTTGAAAAGCAACCCTACAGCTCGAAGTGGGGCAAAGCGCAATCGATCGGTACCTATCTGCTGTTTGCCGCCATTTGGTCAGAGCTGATGAATGGCTTTAACCGATCGAGTCTGCTCAACCCTACTACACGCCAGCAATTCTCGCAGGCATCTTTTCAGGTGTTACTGCAAATTCTCCGTAGCTTTTCTCAAAAACCTTACTTTCCACTCTATGGTGGTGTCTTTGCCTTATTCTCCGGAGATCAACTTAAGAATGCCCTGTCCTATCTAGACGAACCGTTGAAACAGGTAGAAGGCACTCAGGAGAAAGCCCGAATTTTAACCCTGCTCGGCTATTCTCAACGCACCTTAGGACGGTACGATCGAGCCATAGCCTTTCATGAACAGGCCCTCGAAATTGCTCGACAGGCGGGAGATCGAGCTTGTGAAATTGCCAGCCTCAATCATCTCAGCCGCACTGATGTAGCCCAAAGGAACTTTGAAGCAGCAATTAGCAACAGTCAGCGTGCTTTAATTCTGGCCCGGCAAGGGGGAGATCGGTTGGGAGAAGCCAATGCACTCACTAATTTGGGCTACAGTGAAGTGCTCTTAGCCCGATCGTTGGATCGGGTAGAGACTGAAGCCTACGAAATGGCGGTCAACTATCTGGAACAGGGCTTACAACTGGCCAGTAAATTGGAGGATCGTCAGAGTCAAGCCCTTTGTTACAACAGTTTGGGGATTGCAGCAGTTGTTTTGGGGCAACCCCAGCAAGCGATTCCGTATTTGGAAAAAGGTATTCAGACCGCCCAAGCCGCTGGAGATTTATACTTACAAGGGCTCAACTTTAGTTATCTGGCTGAAGCCTATTATGGTGTGAATGAGCGGGAAAAAACGCTCTTTGCCGCTTGGTTAGGCATGTATCTGCTGGAGCAAATTCAGGCGATCGAGTGGCGGCAACCTGCTGGACTATTGACAATTTTGCAGGGGCAGTTGGGAGCCGATCTCTTCGAACAGGTACGTCGCCAGTTACGATCCAATCTCGTGGCGGTGATCGGAGTAGATGGCTATGATCATCTGCCTGTTTTGCTGGAGAATTATCGCCGCTTGATGACTGAAGATGCTGAATAGGGTGTATCAACTCGATCGATGCAGCGATCCACTCTCAACTTAGCGATCCACTCCAACTCACAGAGCAGCAGGTGATGCGCTGACAGAAGTTTTACCCATCTGCGGCACAGGGGTTGAGCAGGAGGGCGAGAATTGTGTAAACTTTTATTAACTTCCTGCTTTTGGTAATTTCACTCACAATTTATCCCTCATATCCCATGGTGTTTTCTCGTCGTACTACGCTCAAAGGGTTAGCTGCCATCTCTGGTAGTCTAGTCGGTTCCTGGCTGGTTTCAGGACGCAACTCGGCCGCAGTCGCTTTGGGTGGAACACAGCCTTCGATCGGTCAGCCAGCCCCCTCCTTTGCTCTGCCCTCTAATACTGGAGAGGGAGAAATTGCATTGTCCGATTACCTGGGGCAATGGGTTGTTGTCTACTTCTATCCCAAAGACTTTACACCTGGTTGTACGCTGGAAGCCCGACGATTTCAGCAAGACTTACCAAAATATCAGCGGAAACGAACCCAAATTCTCGGGATTAGCGCTGATGATACCGAGTCTCACTCTGAATTTTGTGATTCCGAAGGGTTGAAGTTTCCATTGCTAGCCGATGTGGATGGCGCAGTCAGCAAAGCCTACGGGTCTTGGTTGGGTTATGCCTCATTACGGCATACGTACATCGTCGATCCACAGGGAACCTTGCGTGCTATTTTCACCGGAGTTAATCCAAACGTTCATAGCAAGGAAGTATTAGCTAAATTAGAAGAGTTGCAAGCCAATACCTAGGTCGGACAAGCTAATCTAGAGGGATCTGGGCTGAGAGACCTTCGTTGTTCCAAAGCCTCGCCTGTTGTCCCTATCTACTCCAGCATTATAAATCCTTGTCTTCTAACCATGGTGGAATCTCCTGTCCTGCCCGATTACCAGCAAGTTTTGATGGCGGTTGCCCAATCTGCTCAAACGCGATCGGCCGATCGGCCAACTCCTAATCAGGTGATCGAAGCGTTGATTGCAGCGGAAAAAGCCACGAAGCATCAACATCGAACTTATACCCCAGACGAACTGATCGGGCAATGGCGGCTTTACTTTGCAACTGGAGTCCGGAAGCGGCAGCAGGGCGGCATTACGCTCGGTAGGGGTTTTTATTTACCTGGGTTTGTGCAAGCTCAAATTGGCTTCGATCGGGCAGAGGGTTTTGTAGCTGGAGATGTCCAGAATAGCGAGGATTCCAATACCCATCCACCCGCCCAACCACTAGATGAAACCTTAGATCCTGCTCACTTGCAAATTAGGAACCAACTTCGAGTGGGGTTGTTCCGTCTCGGCTTTTTGGGGCCAGCTCGCTATCGTTCTCCTAAAAATCTCCTGGCATTTGACTTTACCCAAATACAGTTCGACTTTTTAACGACCGCCCTCTACCATGGCAAGTTTCGGAGGGGCAAAACCCAAACGCCCTTCGAGCAACGACCGATCGCCCAACTGCCCTTCTTTAGCTTTTTTCTAGTCACCGATCAAATGATTGCGGCACGAGGGCGGGGCGGTGGATTGGCGATCTGGACGAAAGCATAGAATACGCTATCGCTGGGCCAATTTTTCTAGCAACATCAGCACTGTCGCTTCTAATTGGCGGTTGGCAAGCCGTTGAACCCCTTTATCCCATGGGTTGCCATCGACAATCCAATGCCCAATTTGAATCCCGATCGGTTCTAAATGCTGACCAGGCAGCTCAACATGCAATAAGGGACGCTCAGCCAAATGGTTGAGGAACCAACGCACATCACTTCGGGTTTCATCCTGATCGGTCACTCGGCCGGCAATTGTATCCTGACTGAATGAAATGATCGCAGTTAAATTAAACAGTGAACTTTGGCGAATCCGGTTCAAGGTTTGGGAGCGATCGGGCTGTACTCCCCAACCTAGGTGATTCAGTACTGTAGCCAATGGGCGAGGCACGGCATTTTCGGTGTCACTGATGTCAGGTGCCATCAACAGGGATCGCTGATTGCAAATGCCAAACGGGGAGATGACAGCAGCATCGAGTTCAGCAGCATCGAGTTCAGCAGCATTGAGTTCAGACAAATGCTCAGCATCCTGCGGATCACTCAACAATTCTAATAAGGCTAAATATTTGCATCCCAAACTGTGACCGATCCAGAAAAAATTTTCAGGTTGATTATAAATTTCTGGATTATATCCGCTCCGTTGCGCCAGTTCTACTAATCCTGAGCGCAATTGCCGCTGTTCTTGTAAAAGCCCACGAGCCACAGCCCAGTGGCGGAAGGTGAAGCGAAAAGGCAAGGCAACGATGGTATAACCAGCGCTATAGAGGTGTTTTAAGAAATAGCGATAGAACAATGTGGGCAATGTTCCGTAGAATGCCCCGCCAATGAAAAAAATTACGCCTTGGGGAGCTGGATGGAGGGCAACCCAACTAGAACCGATCGGTTGAAATTTCAACAGGTTCACCATAGAGATTAAGGTTTCAGGATCTTGATTCAACGGTCTATCATTGCAAAATGTTCGCGGTTCGATCAGATCAATTGATTGAACCGATCGAACCGATCGAACCTGCTGAGAAGCCTGATAGCGGCAGTTATGGTCAGGAGGACATTGCCGAGGCTGGAATCAACTAGGATGCTAAGCCCCTGGTTCTAACCTAAATACTGATGTCCATACAACTTATGGCACCTTCCATTGATTGTTGATTACATCATTGAAATTCTGTGCTGTTGTGATCGAGCTATTTCTAACCAAATCGCCAAATTCCACAATTGCTTGGGATCGCGCCTCTGGACTGCTAGCTGTAGCTAACCGATCGTTAAACTGCATTTTGAGGGTTTCGCGCACCGCAGGGCTGACAGAGGGAATCCCCAACAGGAAACCAGAATCTGGTGTGATTGCATTCAAACTCTTGCCGGTTGCGATCGCTAAAGGATAGTTGATTTGATCAAAGTCACCACCCAGTGCAGCAGGATAATTGTTGGGCAAGAATGTGCCCCGCATTTCCGGATTCAACAATACTTGAACTGGCTGGTTAGACTGAGGTTTAAAGCTGAAGCTATCGATATCGAACAGCGCGGGTAAGCTCAGGGATACATAACCACGAACTTCAAAATCAGGATTAAGATCAGAGAACATGAAAGGCTTGGGTAATAGCTGCACCGAAATCGTTTGCTTGGCTGGAACCCGGAAGGAAGTCGCAAAGCGTATCGAAGTGCTGTTGCCATACAAAAATAGGGGAACATTGGCACCCGCAATATCGTAAATGGCATCTGCTCGACCATCTAAGGTGCGATCAGGATCGGGCGGATTGGGACGGCTGATAAAGAACTCGAGCTGAAAGGTCAAATCAATAGATTCTAAATTGGAGAGGGTCAGAAAGTAACCCTGCACGACCCGTCGAGCCACGGCCGTAACGGCTGGCTGCCCATTCAGCGGGGCAATTCGTTTGACCAAAAGCTCAAAAGTTGAAAGTTCCATAACGGTTTGAAATTCCTGTTTGATCGAGCGTCAATGCTGCGATTGTGGCGGATTTAGCGACCTAGTCGCAGTACCCACCGGGGTACTCTTACGAGGTGATGCAGAGAGTTGAGTGAGCTTGGTAGAACTACTGCTAGGAATTACTCTGAAGCAGAATCGGTTAAGTGAGCAGTAATTTTATGATCAACTCAAAAGGAATACAGATATCTACAGGAAATGATGATTTAGAATTATTTTTGGGATCGAAATAAAAATTTAAATATCATAAAAATGATGTAAAAGATAAAATGAGATAAAATTTTTGGTTACCTTTGTGACCTATCATCCAGATGAACTAGGTTATAGGTGTGAAAAGTTGGGTGAAAAGTTGGGTGAAAGTGCAGGTGAGAAGCTCCAGGCTATGAGTTCACTCAAGCGATTTTGCCTAGATCATAAATGTGCAATTCTGGGGGAAGATTGAGGTCAATTGCTTGATTGTAGGAAATTTTGAGATCTTTCCGTAGTTTCACGAAAAAAACCTTTTTTGAGCGATCCATCGTTAGTGAACTGGGATTGACTGGGAACACTAACAGCATCAATCAATTTCCACAGATCCTCTATCTCACTGTCTACTGCATTGTCGTTGATTGCACTGTCACTGATCTAATTATCATTGGTTACTGGCATTGGTTACTGGTCTAACTAGGCACCGATCGAAAACGCCCTGGTATGCTCAGCTCGCTATCAATCACCTGTTGCGATATCACTTGAAGTTCCGTTATAGCTCCATTTGCATTGCTCATTGCACCATCAGGATTGCCGTTGTCCATATGTATTGTTGATTTAGCTGGCTTTGAATTATCCACTATCATCACTGAGTGGGTTTGGTTCGTGCCTGGTTCTGTCCGTCTCAAGTTCGAAGATAACCTTGTGTGAGAGATCGATTGGTAAGAGACCGAACGGTTTGCTGCACTCAGGGGCTAATCGATCGCTGTTGAAGTTCTATTTGATTCCGAATTCGGATGTACGCAACGATGTCTGCTGAAGAAGCTCTGCCACTTATTTCGATCGAGGATTTCTCTGGCTCTAAACAGACCGCGTTTTTTAGAGTGTTGAAGCATCCTCAGTTTACGGGTCAGCTCATTTTATCTGATCTCAAGGGACAGTCTTGGACGCTGTATATCTATTTGGGACGCATCACCTTTGCCACAGGCGGAGGGCACAGTTTCCGCAGTTGGAAGCGTAGTGTATTGTTGCATTGTCCCCAACTGGCTCCGTTCTCGGCGCTCTTCAAGCAAGCCTTGAAAGATGCAGGCAATCGTGATCTGAGTATCTGTTGGCAATATCAAATCCTGAGTTTATGGGTTGAGCAACAAAAGATCAGCCGCGATCAGGCGATGAAGATTATTCGGATGTTGATCGTGGAGGCTTTGTTTGATGTCACCCAAGCGCGGCAGGTCACTTACGAAATTAAGCAAGATCAGACTCTGACCAATCACCTTGCCTTGATCGATGCAGAGCAAATTGCCGCTGAAGTGCAAGAGCTGTGGAAAGGTTGGCAGGCGGCTAATATCGCGGATCGATCGCCCAATGCAGCCCCTGTGATCCGTCAACCAAAAGCCTTGCAGGAAAATACTTCCGCAGGTCTCTACCAGGTTCTCAGTAAACTCTTAGATGGGCAGCGTACACTTCGTGATTTAGCGATTCAGATGCGCCGAAGTGTGATTGACATTACTCGTTCCTTACTGCCTTATGTGCAGCGGGGCTTTATTGAACTGGTCGATATTCCCGATCTGCCATCGCCGGTTCGTCCGGTTGTGGTCACACCTGTAGCTGTGCCTGCCGCTCCGAGCCCATTAATTGCCTGCGTTGATGACAGTCCTCTAATTTGTCAGAGCATGGGTGAAATTTTAAAGGGAGCAAACTACCAGTTTCTGTCCATCAATGATCCTTTGCGAGCGATCGCTACCTTAATGTCGCGCAAGCCAGCTTTGATCTTTCTCGATCTGGTTATGCCGAATGCCAATGGGTATGAGATTTGCGGGCAACTCCGAAAGCTATCGCTGTTTAAGGAAACCCCGATCGTGATTTTGACGGGACAAGATGGTTTGGTGGATCGGGTGCGGGCCAAGCTAGTTGGAGCCTCAGACTTTCTCTCCAAGCCACCGGATGCGAGCTTAGTTTTGGGAGTGATTCGCAAACACTTGCAGCAAAATGCAGCGGTCTGATCCCATCCTGCCAATTCCGGCAAGACAGCAGTTCTCACCCAAAAATCGGGAACCCTAAATATGGATGAGGTCTCATAAATTCAGGCCGATTAATCCTGAAGCGGAAATTTCCTGAGGATGTCTCCCGTCCTAGCCATAGGAGATGTTCAGTTATCAACTGTTGAGTTTTTTAATACAAAGGTGAATGGTAATGAGTACTGTGTTAGTGATTGATGACTCGATGACGGATAGAGAAGTAGTCACCGCTTGCCTCAAGCAGGCAGGGATCGATGTATGGACGGCGAATACAGGCGAAGAAGGCTTAGAGAAAATCAATCATTCTCAGCCTGACATTATCATCGTCGATGTTGTTTTGCCAGGACGTAGCGGCTTTGAAGTTTGTCGTGAATTGAAGGCAGAAGCGAAAACTCGCAAAATTCCTGTGATCATTTCATCGACAAAGGGAACAGAAATGGATAAGTTCTGGGGTATGAAACAGGGAGCAGATGCTTACATTCCAAAACCGATCGATCAAGACGAATTGATCCGTACCGTCAAGAAACTGATCACCCCTTAATGGGATTCAAGCCGCTACTGCGAGTCCTACCATGTCTGAATCTACGATCTTTCCTACCCGCCCTTCTTCTCCACTGCCCGTGACTGATTCCCCTGGTTCATCCAGCGAGCAGTTTTTACGCTGCCTACTCGGCTCGGATATGTTGGCATTGTTGCCTGTCAGCCAAGTGACTGAAGTATTGAAAATTCCAGCCGGACAAATTACGCCAATTCCTCACCTACCGGCTTGGGTGATGGGGGTTTATAACTGGCGCGGAGATGTTCTGTGGATGGTTGATCTCGGACATTTACTCGGATTAACTCCTTGGTATCAGCAATCGGTGAGTCTTTCTATCTGTACGGCAATGGTGTTGCATCCGGCTGGCAAAACTACATCCGGGAGTGATCGTCAGGTCATGGGTTTAGCTGTGACACAGGTTCAGGATATTGAGTGGTGTGATCCAGCCTGTATTCAAGTGCCACCCCCTACTGCCGTACAGTCAGAACTTACCCCCTTTTTACGGGGTTACTGGCTAAAGCCGAATGGTGAAATGTTGTCTTGCTTGGATGGAAATGTCATTTTGTCTGCCATGCCAAAAGGTTGATTATCATCTCTCTATTGATTCTTGAAGCAACAATCTGAGTGCTTTATTTTATTCACTCCAGTTTGGTTCTTACCTGGTGTTTTCACTGGATGAATCGAGTGTGAAACTTGGCATCGATCGTTATCCCACATCATTCCACCTAATTTTACCTTGTCGCGAGTCGGTTAGGGTTTATGTCAATTGCCGATCTACCCGCTGAACTTGTCTGCTCATTTGACTTCTGACTACTGAATCTGATTGAGAACTGTCATGACCCAGAACTTGCCCAACCCAACCCCTGAGATCTCCGTCAATGGTAATGGTGTTTCCCTCTCTAGCCCAGGGAAACAGAAAATGCTGCCCCCGCCACCGCCCCCCATCCATCGGTCAAATCTCGCTGGAGATTCCCAGTCGCTTGGGATAGATAGAGCCATTAATGGCCAGGAGACGAATGGCTCGGCGATAAATAATCAGAACTTTAACAGTCAGGTAATGCAGAGTCAAGAGATAAACGGTCGGATGATAAATCGGAGTATGAGTGGAAATATGAATAGTCATGTAGTCGGCAGTCAGGCGGTGGATAATCAGAGCATAAACAATCAGAGCATAAACAATCAAAGCATAAACAATCAAGCGATCAACAGTGCATGGCTGGCTTCAAATACAGAACACCCGTCGTCAATGCCACCCTCATCCGCAATACCGTCCCCATCAGTTCAGGAGAAATTTGCGAAGATCTGGCGGGGGAATTCTTGGCGGTTTAGCATTCGACGTAAAGCGACGGTTCTAGCAATTCTGATGGGGACAGTTCCAGCTTTATTGATGGGGGGAGTGGCATATCAGTTGGCCCGTACCACTTTAACCCAAGAAATCTCGAGTTCACAGAAAACCACCACGAGCGAGATTCTGGATAAAGTTGCTTTCTACATGCGGGAGCGATACGGAGACATTCAAATTATGGCTAATCTGAATGTTTTTACCGATCCACAATTGCGTTTATCTACCACTCGACAAGACAAGCAAGCCGCGCTTGATCAGTTCGTTAAAGCTTATCCGATCTATAACAGCATTGCCGTTTTTGACTTAAATGGGAATGTTCTGGCTCAATCACAAGGTCAGCCTTTAGAGAATCACCGCGATCGTTCCTACTTCCAAACTGTATTGCAAACCAATCAGCCCGTCATTAGCGATCCTCAGATTTCAAAATCTTCCGGGATTTTGAGTATCCATGCAGCCGCTCCAGTGAGGGATCGAGCAACTGGGCAGACAATTGGGATTGTACGGGCTCGCTTACCCGTGAGCCACCTGCACGATTTGCTATCCACGATTGTTAACACTGGCTCCGGAGAAAATGGCATCAAGCAATCTATGCGGCTCTATTTAACCGATCAAACGGGGCAAATCTTTGCTGGATCCGATCCGTCCTATCAGGATCTGAAAGCACCTTTATCTGCCAGCGAAACATTTGATCATTACTCCGAGATCAGTGCCAATAGACAAGCGCAAGTTTCGATCGATCATCGCCAGATTTTAACCTATGTGCCCATGCCCAAATATACCGATAGTTTCCGGCAAGATTTGCCCGCTCTCGGTTGGAATGCTATCGCTACGGTTGAAAAGAGCGTCGCTTTTGCATCACAAAGACGACTGTTGTTAGCGCTAACCCTTGGTGCGGCTACAGCGGCAGCAGCCGTAGGTCTTTTAGCAGCCTGGATTGCTAATCGGGCTACACAACCCTTGATGGAAGCTGCTCAGGCTGCCGAACAGATTGGGCATGGCGATTTGAATACTCGCTTGAATGTACAAGGCGAGGACGAACTGGCGATCCTGGGTACCAACCTCAACACCATGGCAGCTCGAATTCAGGACATTCTTCAGCAACAGGTTGTGACGACGGAAAAGGCCCGCTTCTTGACTTCGATCACGGTAGACTCTCGTTCAACCGACGAAGTGGGTCTGAATCAGGTGTTTGATCGATCGCTGGATCGGGCGCGCCACTTTTTGCAGGTCGATCGGGTGGTGATCTATCGGTTTAAATCAGATTGGAGTGGTTACATTTCTAATGAAGCAGTCATTGCAGGGTATCCTCAGGCACTGAAGGACAAAATTGAAGACCCCTGTATTCCGCAAACCCTTCTAGATGCCTATCGCAATGGACGAATTGTACCGACGAGCGATGTGCTCAATGCCAACTTCCACCCCGATCACCAAAAGTTGATGGAGCGTTTGCAAATCCGGGCTAACCTGGTGGTACCGATCCTGAACCAAGGTAGGCTATTTGGTTTGTTGGTGGCGCATCACTGTGCTCAGACCTATGTTTGGCAGGAAACTGAGATTGAATTTATGTCTCAGTTGGCAGCTCAGTTGGGGATCGCCATCTCAGTGCAGGAGGTGGAGGAAGCCCGACAGACGGCGGAAGTGTTGGCGGCGGAGCAAACCCAACTGAAGGAGAGCCTCCAGCGCCGTGCTTTAGAGTTGTTGATGGAGGTTGATCCGATCAGCCAAGGGGATCTGACCGTGCGAGCCAAAGTGACGGAAGATGAAATTGGGACGGTGGCGGACTCTTACAATGCCACGATCGATAGCTTGAGAAAGATCGTACTTCAAGTGCAAGAAGCGGCTCAGCAAGTAGTGTCTACTACTAACACGAACGAAGCTGCCGTTCGGGATCTTTCGATGGGAGCGTTGCGCCAAACGGCAGAAATTACAGCCGCATTGGAACGAATTCAGCAGATGGCTGATTCCATCCGCGTGGTAGCTCAAAACGCCCAAGAAGCTGAAGCTGCGGTGCAACAAGCGGCTCAAACGGTACAAGCTGGAGATACGGCCATGAACCGTACAGTGGAAGGGATTTTAGCTATTCGAGAAACCGTAGGTGAAACTGCTAAGAAAGTGAAGCGACTGGGTGAATCATCTCAGAAAATCTCGAAGGTGGTTAACCTGATTAGTACCTTTGCTGCCCAAACCAACCTGCTAGCGTTAAATGCCTCCATTGAAGCGGCCAGAGCAGGTGAAGAAGGTCGAGGATTCGCAGTGGTAGCAGATGAAGTGCGATCATTGGCGCGCCAATCGGCAGAAGCAACGGCTGAAATTGAAAAGCTCGTTGTCAGCATTCAAGCCGAAACGAATGAGGTCGTTGCTGCCATGGAAGCCGGAACCGAGCAGGTAGTGGCCGGAACCCAACTGGTGGATGAAACTCGCCAAAATCTGAACCAGATCGCCGCAGTGAGTGCTCAGATTAATGAACTGGTCAATTCGATCGCTCAAGCCGCTCAACTTCAATCTCAAACTTCCGAAGCGGTAACCCAAACGATGACCGATGTCGCTAGCATTGCTGATCAAACCTCCTCAGAAGCTACGCAGGTTTCGGATTCCTTCAAACAACTGCTCGATGTGGCGCAAGCTCTGCAAACGGAGGTGAGTCAGTTTAAGGTGCGTTAAGGCTGAAGCTGGTTCGGTCAACTTGCCGACTCAATTCGCTTTCTGATTCGATCGACTGAGCTATTTGATTTACTGACTCGTTCCATGTTCTTGCTTGACAGTGTACTTCAATCAAGTAACTAATTTGCTTGATCAACTTTTCATTCAAGTGATTGATCGTTCAATCAAGTGATTAACCAGCCAAACTGTTAAATCAATCAGGCTCAGTAGATCGCCAATAACGCTAGCTTTATATTCCTTGTCCCCCACTATGCTCAACTCAGATATTCGTGATCAGGCCTACCTGTTCTTTGTGGAAGAGGCCCCTGAACTACTAGAAGCAATCGAAAATAGTTTACTCGCACTCCGGGAGGATCGCAGTACAGCCAGAGTGCATGAAATGATGCGGGCTGCCCATTCAATTAAAGGGGGAGCGGCGAGTGTCCAGCTTGATCCGATTAAAGAGATTGCGCATCGACTCGAAACGATTTTCAAGGCGCTTTATGATGAAACAGTTGAGATCGATACAGCGTTAGAAAGCCAGCTATTGCAAGCTTATGACTGTCTGCGACTTCCTCTCACTGAGCAGATTGAAGCCGGTCGCTTTGACGTTGAACAGGCATTGGAAGCTGCTGAAGCAGTATTTGTTCCCTTAGAGCAACGGTTGGAAGCCGCACTACAACAGGCTGATAGCTATATTCCCACTTCATCTGATCTGGGTATTGACATGGTCGCCTCTATTTTTGAGATAGATGTGGCTCAAGGGCTTGAACGTCTTGCCATGGTTTTGCAACAGCCGCAGGAGTATCCGATCGCAGGAGAACTGCAAGCCCAAGCAGAGGTGTTTATTGGTTTATCGGAACTCTTGGATCTACCTGGATTCGGTGAGATTGCCCAGACATCCCTTGCTGCTCTGGATTACTATCCCGATCGGGCGTTAGAGATTTTGCAGTTGGCTTTAGCAGACTTTGAAGCGGGGCGAAATGCAGTACTGGCAGGCGATCGAGTCCAAGGCGGCTCTCCCTCAGCGGCCTTAATGGCATTTGCACAACAGGATGTGAATGAACATTCCAGTATTCAGTCTAGTCTTTGCGAGTGGGAGTTTGAGGATTCTTTAAATAGATCAGCAGATTGGATTGAAACAGGTGAAGCCGAGTCAACCCCGGATTTAGAGATGATTTGGGATCCAGCCCTGCTAGAAGAGGCTCCATTGGCAGCGATGCATGAGCTCACTCCTGACTCCGTCTGGCATGTCGAGTCGATCGATTGGTTGGCAGACTCGGAGATCTCGCCAGCTACAGCAGAATCTGAGGGCATTGATCCTGCATTAGAAGAGCTACCACTGGAATTCAAACCTAATTTAAATGACGATGTTATCTTTAATGAAATTAATAACCTATCTGATCACTTCATAGAGAATTCAATTAATCATCTAACTAAGGACGAAATTCCTGACCCGATCGCAGATTGGTTACCCGCTGTCGCCCCAGATTTGATGCCAGTTTCGCTGGATGAGATGGTTCAGTCGGCGATCGATCAATTTGATCAGTTACCTGCTTTTGTGCCAGAAACTCCAGTAACCTCTCCCGCACCAGCAGACTCCGCATCCCAACCGGCAGAGCAAGAGCCTTGGAAGCAATACCTGCGTCCAGCGGAAGCCACTCCTCAAACCAAACCGACCAATTTGTCAGTGCGGGTTGACCTCGAGCGGCTGGAACGCATGAATAATTTAGTGGGTGAACTGGCGATTAGTCGAAACAGCCTTTCGCTCCAAAACGAACAGTTGCAAGGATCCGTCTCCGGATTAGTGGAACGCTTTGCCCATTTTCAGAGCCTAATTCAACGATTGCAAGATCTTTCCGACCGGATGCTCGTGGCTCCTATCAGTCGGGTTCAATCCGATCGGATTGGCTCGGTCGATCGACCTGCTCTGCTGCAATCCGGAACAATGGCAACGACATTAATAGACTCATTTGATGCGTTGGAGATGGATCGCTACAGCGGTTTACATTTTCAACTCCAGGAGATTTTTGAACAGACAGTGCAGTTAGAGGAAGCACTGGGTGATGTGGGCTTGTTCGCTGGGCAGTCAAACCAAACCTTAGGACAACAGCGGCAACAACTGACTCAGCTCCAAAATGAGTTGATGTGGGCGCGCATGCTACCTTTGGGGAATGTGCTGAATCGCTTTCCGCGGGTGTTGCGGGATCTGTCAGCGAAGTATGGCAAGATTGTCAATCTAAACCTGAATGGCACTGGTGTGTTGGTGGATAAGGTGGTGCTGGAGAAGCTTTATGATCCACTGCTGCATCTGCTACGGAACGCCTTTGACCATGGCATTGAAACGCCCAATATACGCAAACTGCAAGGTAAATCGTCGCAGGGCACGATCGAAATTCGGGCCTATCATCGGGGTAATCAAACCTGGATTGACATCATAGATGATGGCAAGGGGCTGGATACCGAACAGATCGGGCAGCGAGCTGTCGAGTTAGGCTGGTTGTCGGTGGCAGAACTGGAGCGCCTCAAACCAGAACAACTCCAGGATTTCATTTTTGCGGCAGGCTTCTCAACCGCAGCTCAAGTCAGTGAACTGTCGGGGCGGGGTGTTGGGTTAGACGTGGTGCGATCCCAGTTGCGCGCCCTCAAGGGCAATGTTTCAGTCAGCTCACTTCCAGGACAAGGAACCACCTTCAGGCTGAGTATTCCCCTGACTCTGACGATGGCCAAATTGCTTACCTGTGGAGTGGGCACTTCAGTGATCGCCATTCCTTCCGATAGCATTGAAGAGATTATGGTGCCACAAGCCCATCAGTTACGGCAATCGGGTGGGCAGCAATTCCTGTACTGGCAAGAACACCTCATCCCCATTTATCGCATGGTGGATCTGCTTGATTATAGTTGTACGATCCCTGATTATCCCGTTGGACATACCCAGACTGCGGTGCCCACTCCTCAAGACTGGCACTGTCCTCTCTTGGTCATCCAGCGAGAACAACATAGTTTTGCCATTGAGATTGAGCGCCTGATTACCGAGCAGGAACTGGTGATTAAACCGTTTGGATCGGCAATTATGCCGCCTGCTTATACCTATGGCTGCACCATTTTGGGTGATGGTAGTCTGGTTCCGGTGATTGATGTGGCAACGCTGGTGGATGGGCAACTGCAACCTGGAGCGATCGGCAGTCTGGCTAATTCCCTCACTCCAACGGTTCCACCATCCCCCACTCTGCCCCAGAAGCAATCCATGCAGCAATCCATCAAAACAATTCTGGTTGTGGATGACTCATCGACTTTGCGGCGAATGTTGGCGTTGACGCTAGAGAAGCGAGGTTACCGAGTCTTACAGGCTCGAGATGGACAAGAAGCACTGGCTCACCTGCGGCAAGCTGGCACCGTGCAGCTCGTGATCTGTGATATTGAAATGCCCAACATGAACGGTTTTGAGTTTCTCAGCCAGCGTCGCCAGCAGACTGATATGGTCGCTATTCCGGTCGTGATGTTGACCTCTCGCAATAATGAGAAGCATCGACGGTTAGCCATGCAATTAGGGGCAACAGACTATTTCAGTAAGCCCTATATTGAGCAAAATTTACTTCAGGCGGTGACAGTCCTACTGAATGATGAACCTGCTGTGCTGATTGGTTAAACCATTGGCTTCAGCGATTCATCTCTCCCTACATCCTGTCAATTGGCTGCATTCCCTTTCTTGTTCCTTGCGATGGTCTTATGCCAGACTCTACCATGCTCTCTGCTCAACCTTCTCCTCTACCAATATCCTCTAGTTCCCGGAAGTCTGGGCAACCAGCCAAGGGCAAGGGGACATTTCAAGTGAAGCTGATCACGTTTGAGATCGGCAAGCTCAGGTTTGCAGTACGGATCGATCAGGTGCAGAAAGTCGTGAATTTACCCAAGGTCTATGGCAGTGGCTTGAGACCGATCGGCTTGACCCAGGTGGGTGATCAGGAGGTTACCGTCCTGGATTTAGGACGGCGATTGTTTCTCAGCCCTGGGGAATCAACCGGCACGACTGACTATCTGGTGCTTGTTCAATCCGCTCAGGGGGAAGTAATGGGGATTCCAGTTGCGGACACTCCGCTCCTAGTGGAAATCGCGTCTGAGCAGATTCGAGTGCTTCCAGAATCTTATCGCCGAGCTGACACGCTAGAATTTGCCAGTCATATTATAGTTGTACCCCATGAAGCTGGTGCCCAGACGTTATTTCTGCTCGACATCGAGAGTTTGCACGCTGGCTGACGAAAGCGGAGTAGATTGCTGAATCTCTAATGTCAAAGATTGACTAGATTTTACAGTTTGTAACTTCTTCGATCGATTACAGAGACAGACAAAGCTTTAGACTGTTAGGAATCGGCAATTCAGGATTGGCAATTGCTGGTTTAGTTTAGGCAGTTTTAGACGGCTTTATTAATTTATGTTTCCAAAACATCGCCCACGTCGGTTGCGTAGCCATCCTCAGCTTCGGCGGATGGTGCAAGAGCATGTGCTGACAACCAATGATCTGATTTATCCGCTGTTTGCCGTGCCTGGTGAAGGGTTTGCCAAAGAGGTGAAATCCATGCCTGGTGTCTATCAGCTTTCGATCGACAAAATTGTAGAAGAAGCCAAGGAGGTCTATGATCTCGGTATTCCGGCTATCATTTTATTCGGTATTCCGGCTGATAAAGATGGGGATGCAACAGGCGCGTGGCACGATCATGGTATTGTTCAACAAGCTGCTACAGCAGTGAAGACGGCAGTGCCTGACCTGATTGTCATTGTGGATACCTGCCTGTGTGAATATACTTCCCATGGTCATTGCGGCTACTTGCAAGTCGGTGATTTAACAGGGCGGGTGTTGAACGATCCAACATTGGAGTTACTTAAAAAAACGGCAGTTTCGCAAGCCAGGTCGGGTGCCGATATTATTGCGCCCTCTGGAATGATGGATGGCTTTGTACAGGCCATTCGCGCCGGTTTAGACGAAGCAGGGTTTGAAGAGATTCCAATCTTGTCCTATGCCGCCAAATATGCCTCGGCTTATTATGGCCCGTTCCGCGATGCGGCGGAATCGACTCCCCAGTTCGGCGATCGACGCACTTACCAAATGGATCCAGCCAATGGACAAGAGGCTCTGAAAGAAATTGAGCTGGATATCGCAGAAGGGGCGGATATGCTAATGGTGAAGCCAGCTCTGGCCTATATGGATATCATCTGGCGCGTCAAGCAAGCCACAAACCTGCCGGTAGCCGCCTACAATGTGTCGGGTGAATATTCCATGATCAAGGCTGCGGCTCTCAATGGCTGGATCGATGAACAGCGAGTGGTTATGGAAACTTTGCTTGGCTTTAAGCGAGCTGGAGCCGATTTGATTTTGACTTACCATGCCAAAGATGCAGCCCGCTGGTTGGGATAGCTTCAGATCAAGGGTGGGTAGATTTTCTACTCCCCTTGAAGGCTGGCAATTTAACTGACCCATTTTTAGAATTGATCGGGATTGATCCCAAGCTGTCTGAGTTGAGCAGCAAGGCGATCAGCCCTCTGTCGTTCAGCTTCAGCCCTCTGTCGTTCAGCTTCAGCCCTCTGTCGTTCCTGCTCAACCTGTTCTGTGGGGGCAGGAATCCAGTTGCCATCTGCATCATACCAGCGTAACCAGGCTCCTTCGGTATCGCGGTAAATGCCTTGCCAGATACCTAATCCCAGTTGTAGTTCTTCAAACCAAAGCCGTTGGTTGGGCAGAGCAATTGTTTCATAGCGGGTGGCAACATGGCGAAAGGCACGAAATTGGTTGTCGTAGCGATCGTAAACCACATAGTAGGGAACCCGGAGGAGTTGCTCATAAACTTGCCATTTGGTGGGTGGTTGGTTGACTTCCCGCAAAGTTTGACCCAGATCTTCGGCTTCGGTACCAGGAGATAGCAATTCGACCACCAGAAACGGCACCAGCACCTCCTGCCAAGTCACATAACTGAGGCGGAGATCCTGCTGACGGCGAGCCCGGGCAGTACCCAGTACTAAAAACCAGTCTGGGCGCTTGTACCAGAGTGGATGACGAGCGTCATAGTAAAGGTTAAGGTCGATCGCAGTAAAAACTTGGTTAGGAGGGAGGTTAGGCGGTTGACAGGTGTCATCGATCAGGCGTGGTTGGGAAATATGAAACTCATCGGGCACACCCGGATCCTCAGGATTGTCGCTGGGCAAATCGTACATGGTGGGCAGGGGCACTTGGCGAGGCAGGAAGTTGTCTTGCACCATAGTTGGCAATTATCTAATCAGGAGAGATCATCTGTCATTCAATGGAGCCCAGCTAATCAAGGTCAGTCCAATCGCCGCAAGTAACCCAGCAAGACTACATTGAATATCAAACCATCGGCAGCGCGAATGAAAAACAATCTGCGGCACCGGCTGAGCGATCCAGCGCACCTCTTTAATATTCTAGGCAAATTTTCCCTGCAATGGAGTTTGGTCAATTCAGAATGCCATCGGCTTTGTTGCATGAACCCAAAGAGTGCATCCCAGTTTTGTAAGACTCATTTTGAGAATTGTCCATTCAGATAGGCACAGCGCTGCTTCAGCACCTGTGGTACGTTGTCCTTTTGCCACTGCGCTCCCGATATCTTGAGACGCTGCCCGACTTGTTTGACCGTCGATTCAATCGCACCAGAACCAATCGAGATACCTTTGGCTTAATAATAGCTGTAGTTCACAATTCGCGCTCGATGCTTGCTGAGGTAGCCGATGAAAGTCGCAACCCGCTCGTGTTGCCAATCCTCAAACAGGGCGATTGCCCCCTCGACATCACCCCGCTACAAGCAGGCTTCTGCCGCCGTTAAGCGTTGCTGTGAGCCTCCAACCTTGCCCCAATTCTCGACCAGGTGATACCAGTCCAAAATCTCTCGTCTTTGAGTCGCACTGCCAATCTGGGTATAAATATCCCAGATGCCATCATGCCCATCTCCCAGACAGGTGAGTGGGTCAGACAGCGCCTGAGTGTTGACCCAGTTGACCAATTACTCGTTGTCCTGGAAAAAGGCTGCCACACAGCACTCGTGCAGATTCACCCCCTTGTAATCTCGCCATTCACTCGGTTGTCCTTGAGGAGTGCGCAATCGCACTTTGCCACCGTCCACGCTCATCTCCTCAATCGTTCCTTCCAGTGACGGTAATGCGAAGGTTTGACGATGGACTAATCGTTGTTGAGTGCTGTGAGTTACCTTCACCCCAGTCAATACTGCAATGTCTTCTGCCGCCCGCTCATACGACTCGTTGGCACTCACCAACAAACAACACTGCTCTAAGTCAGGACTCCAGCGCGTGTAGGCTTTTACCTCCAGAATGTCTGCCTGTTTCTCACTCAAGCGCAGTCGTCCGACGATACTGTCGAGGCGGCGCTTTCGTCCACTCGTGGTGCCGCTGCTTGTTGCAATAAAAAATCCCCAATTTCTGGATCAACATGTTCCAGCAGATGCCCTCTCACCGCCGCCTCAATCCCTGCCAATGTTTTGACTTGCTCCGGGTCGGTTTCCTCGTATAGCAACGCGGCAAGGGCACGAGCGTGGGCTTGAATTTGGGCTTTTTTCTCAGCGTCCATAGGAGTTATCGGGCAAAGCAGGAATGCTCAAAGTTGATCGCTTTTTGAAACACGGCTCTAAGCACTTTTACTCATCGAAAAAGTAGGATGCACTCCATCCAACTCCCCAACCTGAGGAACCGTTTCAGGTTCATAAGCATCCGGTAAGTTTTGTCCTACTGGCTCGACCCAATCGATGACTGTGGTGTGATGTACCCCCTTAACTCGATCGATCGCTCGAAATCCTGAACCATTGACGTACATTTTGAGACATTCTCGTTTGAATTCGTCGGAGTAGCCTTTAGGTGGATCGTAACGGTCAATAAACTGGCGACTAAAATCGACGCAGATGTGATTTTGTTTGCCTCTTTTCTTGCCATTCTTACGGATATGGGCGGAGGTACATTCAGGGTATTGCATGACAATTCATCCTAATTCATACCTCTGTTCTGCAACGCCTTGAAGCCTTCAAACTCCTGCATTTGGGCATGGTCAGTGAAATCAAGCGCAAGTCCTTACCTGCGATCGCAAAAGCTGTGGGTCTTGATAATCAACAAAACTTACATCACTTCTTAACGGAATCGCCTTGGAGTGTCGAACAACTTCGTCAAAAGCGACTGGAACTGATCCTCAAAGTCGTTAATAGCAGGAGATTGATTCTGTTAATCGATGAGACTGGCGATTGCAAGAAGGGAACCAGTACTGATTACGTCAAACGGCAATACATCAGCAACGTTGGCAAGCAGGAAAACGGAATTGTTGTGGCACAGCCTATGGCTTAGCCGATGGGATGCTTCTGCCTTTAACCTTTGAGGTGTATAGCCCATCAGCAGTTTGCACAACATGCCTGGTGGAGCAACCAAGGGGGTTGGAAGCACTGATTGAACAATCTGCGACTGATCATTCAACCGCTGATTTGTTGCAACTGGCTCAGACAATGGTTGCATGTATTTCCAAACGCCATCCTAGAGCGTGGGTTGCGGCGTTCGATACAACAGATGAATCCGTTCTTTTGTTCCTTGGTTCACTGGCTAAACTTGCAGCTCATATTTTCATCCGCTTAGAGTGACTAAAGAGGGATAAATAATAGAAGAGGGATAAGAGCAAAAGCGATCGCCCTCCTCCTATCTATGAAGCAAAGGCGATCGCATTTGAGTTTTGTTCGGTTAAGCAATCACGGTAATGTGGGTATTGCTGAGGGTGGGTTTATTACTCAACGTGGCAATTTGTACGGCAGCCATAGCCCCAGTACCATCTAGATCAAATCGGAGTGCTCCAGTGGCAGTATCGTAGATAAATCGATCGCTGGTATCGGTAGCAGCAGTGCCAAGGACAAATCGGCTGGCAGGAAGTGTTCCTACAACCAACCCTCCACCAAAGCCAGATGCAGAAACGACGATGCGATCGGTTTGGCTGATGGTGAAATCAGTGATGGTGTCGATGCCTTCATTAGAGGAGTTGAAGGTGAAGCGATCGGATCCAGTACCTCCAGTTAGGGTATCGTTACCTGAACCGCCAGTGAGAATATCATCTCCTGTTTCTCCAAACAGTGTATCATTGCCATTGCCACCATATAACCCAGCCTCTAGATAATTGCTGCCGAAGGCAAAGTACCAGTAGTAGC
>JALOOM010000087.1 GCA_025454395.1 Elainella sp. Prado103 | reverse complement strand
ACCCTCCCGCCGCTGCTGAAAGGATATCGCGTCAAAATTCTTGATGGCAATCATTTAGCCGCAACCGAACGCCGCTTGGTAGTGCTGCGTTCAGTCAACGGTGCGCCCCTACCCGGTCATGCGCTGGTGATCTTAGATCCGGCTTTGATGTTGGCGATTGATGTGTTTGCCTGCGAGGATGGTCATGCCCAGGAGCGGTCGCTTCGTTCCTAGCACTACCGAAAGCGGTCTCAAGTGTCAGTCACATAAATACAACTGTAATATTTCAAGCTCTTTTGTAACTGCATCGGACTGGGTTCGTTCACGTAGCGTGTGCAGCGCATCATCCCCCTAAATCTCCTTTCAAAAGGAGGACTTCAAGCTACTGCTGGGTTCAGCTCCCCCTTTTTAAGACTGAAATGATCGGTCGAAATGATCTATTTGAAATAGATCAACAGATTTAAGCCTGGAATGGTGCGGGATAGGGTCCACAGGAGCAGGGCAAAATAGAGGATACCCAAACTCCACTGATACCAGACAAGAGCCGTAATTAACCCTGGTACGGCTTGATCGCGCAGCCGAAGGTCATTAAAGCCAAATCGCATCAAGTTATTGAGGCTGAAGTCAAAGTAATTCAGCCAACTCCAACGCCGATCCCACAAAATGGGGTTAAAGCGCTCTCGGAAACCGGGATAGGCGGGAATATTCGGTAGGCGACCGATCAAAAACCGCAGTTGCCGCATACTGCCATCCTCAACCAGGTAGCTGACCTGGATCAAATCATGGTAACGTCCTTGCCAATACAGGAATCCCACTAATGCAGTGGGAATCGGCAGAATCACCAGCCCCAGACAGGTGAGGGTAGACCAGGGAAATTCGCCGGTGCGAAAAATCGCGGCTAAGCCACTGATCGTTAACAGACTAAAGCCTCCGATCGTCCAAAGGATCTCGGCTGGATCTGGCGTAATCGGCTGAGGTTGCCGCCGTCGAAATCGATCGACCCACCAGAAAATAACCCCAAAATGAGCCACTGCCACGATGCCAACCCCAATCACCAGCCAGAAACTGGTGCCGTAGCGAGTGAGGAGCAGCAACAGGCTGAGCCCTACCCAACGGCTGCCATCCAGTAACCAACTCAAAACTGAGGTCGGGTGTCCGACCGTGAGCCGATCGCGCACCTTCACATAGGTAGCAAAGTCGATTTGATCTAGCTTTAAGACATCACTCACTGCTCGAAAAGGTTGACTGGTTCGCACTCGCAGGATCGCCTCAATCTGGCTGGCCGATAATCCCGTTCGGGCGAGCTGGCGGGGAGCAGCCCAGTTGAGATCGGTACCCAGTAGACGTTGTTGATAGTCACGTAAGCGCAGTTTTTCGGTAGTGTACTGAATCTGGTTGGCATCAGCAACCGCTTGTAGTTGGCGGAAATTTTGTACTAGATTGCGCAACAGAGTTTCATTGCCTTGCAGGGTGGGCACAGAGAAGCGCTGGCCGATTTGCCCAGGGTTACCCAGAATGCGAGCCTGTCTCGGATCGAACTGGAGATTCGCGACCTTGAGCTTGGTGCGATCGGCAAAACTGGCATCTGCAAAATCAGCTTGATCCAGGATCGATGCCCCTCGTAAATTCACAGATTGGTTAAACTGTACTTGGCGAAAGCTGACGGGTTGTTCAAACACGGACTGTCCCAAAAACAGAGCTTGCTGAAACTGGTCGCGATCGAACATGACCGGGTCTTGCCACTGGGTTTGGGAAAAGTCAGCCGTTTCGCGCCAAGTGATGCGAGTCAGATTGACTGCTTGGTTGAAATGGGCTTGATTGAAGTTCGCTGCCGCTTGAAACTCACTCCCCTGAAAATTGAGGCTGCCTTGAAACTGGGTTTGATTGAAGCGGGCCCGATTAAAAAATAGGGCATTGCGAAACCGAACAGAGCGCTGAAAAACAGCATTGGCAAAATTGACTGACTGGCTAAACCGGGTCGTAGACCAATCAGCATCCTGGCTGAAGGTTGCTCCCTGGGCTTCCACTCGCCCCAAAAAGAAGGTATTACTGAAATTGACAAAGCCTTCAAACCGGGTTTGCACTAGAGTCAAAGGAGCCCGCAGTACGGTAATTTGGGGCGGTGCAACCTGGGATTGGATTAACAACGATCGAGATAATTGGCTGAGTTGGGAAAGCCGTCGTCGATCGCGAGCCAGTTGCTCCTGTTCCGCCGGGCTGAAGACCGGCAGGGATTGCCCATAGAGCGGCGTAATCACCCCGAGGTCACTCATTTTAAAGTCACCCCGTACCACCGCATAGCTGAGATCGATTCCCAAAGGCTGGCTCGATCGCTGAATTTGGGTTTGCATCAGCCGATAGAACTGATCCCGAAAAGCAGCATTTTCCGGGCGCAGGTCGATGGTCAACTGCCGCAGATCAATCGTGCGGCTCCCTTCACTCTGGATCGGAGTTTTGAGGCGGGTCTGAAGCAGATCTAAGGTGAGGATCGGCCGATCGGGCAAGGCAACTGCCGCCGAAGCAGAACGCATAGACCCGCTCCACCCACTGAAACTGAGGGTGAGAAGTAAGATCAATAGCAGTAGCAAATGTTGAAATCGAACAATCATGCCTCAGTCATGCCTCAGTCATGCCTCAGTCATATCTCAGATCATGTCTCAGATCATGCATTGGGAAGGAGAACATCCGTTCTGCATCAGAATACCAAACTAGGGACTGATTAGGAACTGGTTAGGAACTGGTTAGGGACTGGCTAGAGGTCAAAAAATAATCCGGGATATTTATATTCATTTCACGTTTTGGCTGAATTCAGATGCTCTCTATAAAGTTCCATCGAACTTAGGCTATTTTCATTGTGACTTTCATCGCCCTTTGTCTATCTTTGACGAAAGCCTCAATCCATCTTGAGAATCCATATTCGATCGAGCACCATGCAGCCTATCCACCTCAATCGATTCAAAACCTGGGAGATTGTTACGCTGACAGCAATTAGCGTTGCAACCCTAATGTTACTTCTACTTTTTGCCCATGGTTTAACTGAAACCGGTGTTTTATTGACCATCCGGGCAACCGGTCGAGTATCTTTTCCACTATTCGTGATGCTCAGTTTGAGTAGCAGTTTATATAAACTCTACCCCTCTCATTCAAGTCACTGGCTATTGGCCAATCGTAAATATTTGGGATTGGCATTCGCGATCGTTTATCTCTATCATGCTCTGGGTTTCACAGCGTTGATCATCATGACGCAAGAACCTAATATCGAAGGTCTGGAGCTGATTCTATCGATTATTTGCTACGGCTTCCTGGTGGCGATGACTGTCACATCCTTCCGAGCCATTCGCCGTCGCATGTCACCTTGGCTATGGGGTAGTTTACATAGTATCGGCATGTTATTTTTCTGGTATTTCTTCCTCCAGGAATTCATGCACCGGGCAGAAGAGAATCTATTGATTTACTTACCACTGGCTCTGATCACCGCAGCCATTCTGCCGATCAAATTGATCGCTGCGACCAAACCCGGAAAGCCCGTAGTGCAGGAGGTAACCCCATGAAGTTGAGGCTAGCGTTTCTGGGAGCGTTGCTCTCATGTGGACTGTTAGGCTATTGGGGTCATGATTTGCCCCAACTGCATCTCCCAGCAGAAGCTTTACCCGAACAAGCACCTGAGCAAGCAGCCGATTTATCTGAGTCGATCGGTACAGAGCCTGATCCTTCATCGACAATTTCTGATAACCCTGAGCTTTCAGACAAGCTGATCGATATGGCTCACACCTTGGCCGATCGATCTCGTTATGTTGATGCGATCACCCTGCTGGAAACAATCCCGAGCGAAGACTCTAATTTTTCTCGTGCTAATCAGTTGCAAGATCAATGGGGTAGAGCCATTCTGTCCTTAGGACAAACTAAACTCAAACAGGGAAAAATTGCGGCAGGAAAAGCGATCCTCAAATCCATTCCATCTACCACTGAAGCCTATACCGAGGCAGCCGCATTGCTCCGCCACCAGAAGGAGTAGCCAGTTGCTTAGGATACTGCATCAGGATCAATCTGGGATCACTCAAAATTCTCACTGCATCGTTCATCAATCCTGCTTTTGCGTTTGACCCTCTCATCTTCGATCCGGCTAGTTCGATCCGGCTAGTTCGATCCGGCTAGTTCGATCGCACTACGAGACAATCGCTACTTCTGGCAGCCCACCTTTCATCCGACTCAGATAATCGACCAAGTTCTCTAACTGAAGTTCGGCTTTGAGAGCACCCAATCCACGAACCGTCACCTTATTAGGCGTATAGACGAAGCGGGTTTGCAAATGGGCTGGTAGGTTTTCCCGCAGCAGATTCCAAGCGGGTTCTTCCATTGGAGTTTCCAACACCACATGCTGTTTACCTTCCGGCTTGATGCGGCTGAACCCCAGGGATTTGGCGATCTGCTTCAGTTCCATAATTCGCAAAAGTTGATTGGCGGCGGGGGGCAGGGTACCGTAGCGATCGTTCCAATCGGCTGCAATTTCGGTCAATTCCTTTTTCGATTGCGCTGAGGCAACGGCCCGATAGGCACTCATTTTTTGATCGAGATCGGGAATGTAGTCGGCGGGGATGAAGGCCGTCAGGCTGAGGTCGATCTGGGTGTCATCGACCTGCGGAATTTCCTGTCCGCGAATTTCCCGGATCGCCTCTTCCAACATTTCCATATACAGATCAAAGCCGATCGCATCCATTTGCCCTGATTGTTCTGCCCCTAGAAGGTTACCGACTCCTCGAATTTCCATATCGCGCACCGCTAACTGGTAGCCCGATCCAAGCTGGGCAAATTCCTGGATCGCCCGTAAGCGTTGTCGGGCCGTATCCGTGAGCTGGCTCTGTTTAGGGTAGAACAACCAGGCATGGGCTTGAATTCCGGCTCGTCCCACCCGCCCGCGCAACTGGTAAAGCTGGGATAGACCAAACTTCTGAGCATCTTCAATCAAAATCGTATTGACCCGCGGAATATCCAATCCCGATTCAATGATGGTGGTACAGACCAGCACATCCGCCTCACCGTTACTGAAGGTGAGCATGGTGGCTTCGAGTTCACCCTCCTGCATCTGTCCATGGGCGATCGCCAACCGCACCCCAGGAATCATCTCGCGAATTCGCCCAGAGATTTCTTCAATTCCTTCCACCCGTGGCACCACATAGAAAACCTGTCCGCCCCGATCGAGTTCTTGCCGAATGGCCGTTCGCACGACTTCTGGATCGTAGGGTGACAGATGAGTTTTGATCGGGCGACGGGAGGGCGGCGGCGTGGTAATCAGGCTCATTTCCCGCACCCCAGAGAGTGACATATACAGAGTACGCGGGATCGGCGTAGCACTGAGGGTGAGCACATCGACCTGGGTTTTGAGGGATTTGATTTTTTCTTTCTGATTCACCCCAAATCGCTGTTCTTCATCTACGACGAGCAAGCCCAGATCTTTAAACTGCACCCCTTTCCCCAAGAGCTGATGGGTACCCACTACCACATCCAATTCACCTGTGCCCAATCGCTGCTGAATGTCTTTGCGTTCCTCGGCACTACGGAAACGGTTGAGGAGTCCTACCTGGATCGGGTAAGGGGCAAACCGCTCTTTTAAGGTATGGTAATGCTGCTGGGTCAGGATGGTGGTCGGAGCCAGTAGAGCCACCTGTTTGCCCGCGGTGATCGCCTTAAAAATTGCCCGGATCGCCACCTCCGTTTTGCCAAATCCAACATCGCCACAGACCAGTCGATCCATCGGGCGAGCATCTTCCATATCCCGCTTGACATCCTGGACGGCTTTGAGCTGATCAGGCGTGGGCTGGTAGGGAAACGAACCTTCCATTTCTTCCTGCCAAGGCGTATCCACCGGATAGGCAAACCCCTGCTGTTGGGCGCGTTGGGCATAAAGCTGTAGCAGATCGATCGCCACTTTTTTGATCGCCTTCCGCACCTTACTCTTAGTGCGTTCCCAGGCTTTGCCGGTCATTTTATTCAGTTCCGGGGCCTTGTCCGCCGCGCCCCGAAAGCGAGACAGGGCATTGAGCTGATCGGCCGCCACTCGCAGCAACCCATCGGCATATTGCAGCACCAGATACTCGCGCGTTTCCTGATTGATAGTCAGGCTCTCAAGCTTCAAGAACCGTCCTACACCATGATTGCGATGCACCACATAGTCACCCAATTGCAGCTTGTTGGGATCGACCTGTTTGGAAGCCGATTGGCGGCGTTTGCGGATATAGCCAGGAGTTGCCAGAGAATGTTGCCCAAAAAACTCGCGATCGGTGACGACCACCAGCCGCAAGGTCGGCAGAATAAACCCTTCCAACTCAGCCAGACCCGAATATTTGAGGGCAACGGGAATCCGCTGGGCTTGCAGTTTGTCGATCGCCGGAAAATCGCGGGGATTAGGGACGAACTGAGCCGGACAGTCATGTTCTTGCAGCAATGCGACCGATCGCGAGGGCTGGGCTGACACCAACCAGACCGCAAACCCTCGATCCCGTTCTTGACGCAGCGTCTCCGCCAATTTGCCAAACTGATGTGGGGTGGCAGGCACCGGCCGAGCTGCCAAATTTAAGCCATTGCCTTCTTCCGCTAGTTCAGATAGGTAGAGTCGATCGAACACTTCCAGGCTCCCTAAAGAGTCCGCGAACGATCGATGGAGGGAGGGCAACTCCAGCCCGGTCGCTCGGAGATCCCGCCACTGCTCCTCCGCATGTTCCCACCAGCGATCACTATGGGCTCGACATTGGTCAGGTTCATCCAGGGCAACAAGCGTATGGGCGGGCAAATAATCCAGCAAGGAGGCAGGCTGCTCGAAGGCTAACCCCAACAACCGTCGTGTTCCTTCCGGCAGTTGGCCAGCTTTGAGCTGTTCTTGCTCCTCTGGGGTCAGCAGAGGACGAGCATTCGGTTTCAGCTCATCACTATCGCTCAGGCGGAGGCTTTCTACAATCAGCGGGCTAAAATCCGTGGGGGTGAGGACGAGTCGATCGATATTATCTAAAGAACGCTGAGTGGATGGATCGAACTCCCGCAGGTGATCCAACTCATCACCAAATAGCTCCAAGCGGACTGGCAATTCGGAAGCCACCGGAAAGACATCGATAATGTCACCGCGACGGCTCCACTGTCCCTCTGTTTCCACCAAGGCAACTCGCTCATAGCCCAGATGGGCCAACTGCTGACTCAGGGCTTCCAGGTTCAGTTCCATGCCCTTATGGAGGGTGACACAGTAGGGACGAAAAACTTCAACCGGGGGTAAATGAGGCTGGAGCGCTCGTTCGGTGGTCACGATCGCCATTGGCATCGTGGGATCGGCATGAATCAGGTCAGCCAAGACCTGCATCTGTCCCCAAGTCATCTCCGACTCCGGATCAAAGGGCTCATAGGGAGAGGCTTCCGAGGTGGGATAAAAGTGCAGGGTTGACCAGCCCATCGCTTCCATCTGAGCAGCCCAACGCCCCGCTTCTTCCAACGTGGCAGTGATCACCAGCAGGCTGCGAGTCTGGGTCTGAGCCAGCGTGGCACTGAGCAGTCCTTTCGGCAAACGGGCCATACCACTCAGGTTGAGCCGATGATGTTGTGCCAGTTTGGCAAGCAACTCTTGGGTGAGGGGCGATCGGCCCAGGGCACGGGTGATGGAGGAAAAAGCCATAGCGTTACAAAAATCTCAGGGGCGATCGAGAACTCAGAAGCAGAGGTGAGCAAGAACCCACGCAGTATGAACAGACTTTCTTTATTTTAAGAAGTTCAGTCTAGTTCAAGCGTTACGGACAGCCGGTTCACGAAACCTGGTTCATCCGACCGGGAGGATGCTACCTTCTCTATATCTAGAAATACGACTTTGAGTCAGCTCTCGGGTGTGAATGATTCGGTCTGTCACTCTAGCATTTTTCCATTCCATCAACGCTAGCAGGTTCCATGTCCTCTGAAATTTTGATCATTTTGGGTTTGATTCTTGCCAACGGTCTGTTTTCAATGGCGGAAATGGCGATCGTTTCAGCCCGGCGAGCCAGACTCCAAGAACTGGTAGAGCAGGGTAATGGAAAAGCTCAGATGGCGCTGGATTTAGCCAATTCTCCCAATCGTTTCCTCTCAACGGTACAAGTGGGGATTACGCTGATTGGCATTCTAACCGGGGCATTTGGCGGCGCGACGCTAGCTAATACGATCGCACCCTGGATTGCTGAAATTCCGGCCCTCCGGGCTTCCAGTCAGGCCATTGCCTTCGGCTTAGTGGTGATGCTCATTACCTATCTATCCCTGGTGATCGGCGAGTTGGTACCCAAACGGCTTGCCCTCAACAACCCCGAACGAATTGCGGTGGCAGTGGCTCCAGCCATGCGTTTGATCGCCAAACTGGTCAATCCGATCGTGCATTTACTCAGCTTATCGACTGAGGCCGTCTTGAGATTACTGCGATCCGATCGGGCTTCTGATGAACCCTTGGTGACCGAGGAGGAAATTAAAGTGCTGGTACGGCAAGGCACAGAAGCAGGCATGTTTGAGGCGGCTGAGCAAGATATGGTAGAGCGCGTGTTCCGCCTGGGCGATCAGCAGGTCAGTGCCTTGTTGACCCCGCGCCTCGATATTGTCTGGCTAGATTTGAACGATTCGGCAGAAGTGAATCGTCGCAAGATGAGTGAGAGTCGCCATAGCCGCTTTCCCGTTTGTCAAGAAACTCTGGATAATGTCTTGGGGGTAGTGCATGTGACAGATGTGTTGACCCGCAGCCTATCGGGCGAACCGATCGACCTCACCACTCTATTGCGGCAACCCCTGATCATTCCGGAGAGCACCCATGCGTTGAAAGTGCTGGAGTTGTTTAAGCAGTCGGGTACTCATATCGCTATGGTGGTCGATGAATATGGCGTGATCCAAGGTATCGTCACCCTGAATGATGTGATGGAGGTGATCATTGGCGATATTCCGTTTGCCGATCAACCTCAGGAAGAAGAGGTAATCCAGCGGGAGGATGGCTCTTGGCTTCTGGATGGCATGTTAGTGATTGACGAGGTGAAAGATCTGCTGGATGTGGCTGAGCTACCGGGGGAAGAGCGCGGCAACTACCAAACTTTAGGTGGCTTTGTGATCACGCAGTTAGGGCACATCCCCAAGTCTTCCGATCATTTTATCTGGGAGAATTTCCGCTTTGAAGTCGTAGATATGGATGGCAATCGGGTCGATAAGGTGTTGGTCATTCCTCAACCACCGGAGCCTCATATCGCAGAGATGATTAAGGGTTAGCGGCACAGCCAGGTTTGATGCGGCACAGGCTTGATCAACTACAAATTTGATCAATCACAGGTTTGATCAACACAAATTTGATTATCGTTTTAGAACTAAGGTTAGGCCATCCGCAATCGGTAACAGACAAGGCAACACTCGGTCATCCTCATAGACTCGTTGATTAAACTCGCGAATCGTTTGAGTGCGATGATCAGTTACCGCTGGGTCTGCCACTCGCCCCGACCAGAGGACATTGTCGATCGCAATCACACCGCCCGGCCGGACTAATTGCACGGCTCGATCGTAGTAGTAGGGATAGTTGCTTTTATCGGCATCAATGAAGGCCAGATCGAAACTATTAGCCTGTCCTTCTGCCAGCAGGCGATCCAAGGTTTCGAGGGCAGGCGCAATCTGCAAATTGATTTTGGCAGAGACTCCGGCCAGTTCCCAATAGCGTTGGGCTGTTGCGGTATATTCTTCACTAATGTCACAGGCGACCAATTGCCCATCAGCAGGTAAGGCAAGAGCCATCACCAGGGAGCTATAGCCTGTAAACACCCCAATTTCGAGAATTTTTTGAGCCTGCATGAGTTGTACCAACCACGCCAGTAGTTGTCCTTGATCAGGAGCAATCTGCATCTGGCTCATCGGATGGGTAGCAGTCTCCTGGCGCAACTGTTGCAGCACCTCAGGTTCTCGCAACGAAACTGCCAGCAGGTAGTCGTAGAGCCGATCGGGGATAAAGGTTTTGTTGGACATGACTGAAGGAGGGGCAATCAAAGGAGGGGCAATCAAAGGAGGGGCAACCGAGTTATCAAACTCACTCAAAATGCCTGAAACATCAAAATAGGGGGAGTTTATTCCCCCCTTTCAGTCTATCGAGGATGCGCGGCTTCAGGAAATCATTGGTTTAAGATAACCTGGGGACATCGCCTATGCCAGTTTCGCTGCTTTGCGCTTGTTGCGTTGTGCGACGAATAGTCCCCCCATTGCCATCAATCCAAAGACAACACCGGGTTCAGGCACATCCTTTAACTCCCGCTCAAAGTCAAACGCTCCAGTGCCGCTATGGAAGGAGTGGTTATCGGTTTCAAAGCCGCCACCCCCCGCCTGGGTAATGCGAATCTCATCAAAAATATCATTGCTGTTGTCAGAATAGAAGTGCAAAAAGCCACTGCCTTCGCCCCCGTTCTGCCAGCTTGCTCGTAACGGTGCCACTGGGTTTACATCAGCCGTGGTAAAGGTTTTCACAGCTTGCCCATTGCGGAAGAAGGAGAAAGTGTTGCCGCCACTGATTGCTCCCCAGTTAATACCAAAGTAGTTCATTGTTTGACCAAACGTGATCTTCACCATGCTGCTTTGGAAGACGGCTAGATAATTGGAGGTGTTGCGGACTGATTCTCCGATAATGTTGCCTAGGCTATCCTTCACATAGTCAACCGGCTTGCTACTTTCTGGAGTAGCATCTGTCTCCCAACCGGCAGGAGCCCAGACATCCGCGTAAACTCCTGTTCTACCACTCTTGGTAGCCATGCCATTGGCACCATCAAAATGGTAAGTGACAAGGGCATTTCCCTGATTATCTTTAGCCGCAACGACTGATTTTGCGCCAGCCGCAGCAAACCCATCATTAAAATCAATCGTTGTTGTCCCCTTCGTACCCGCAAAATCAGAATAGCTGCCCTGATTCGTAGCTCCTGTCGTGGGATTCGCAATGCCTCGGGTAATCTTAAAAGAAATTGCTTCAGCAGATCCAGCAGATGCGATCGTTGCCAGTAGTGCCAATCCTGCCATACAGGTGGTATTTTTGAGTGCGCCTTGGATCGAGTTCTGGATGGTTTTCATTGTTTTGCCTTCAGTTCAACATCATCACTTACCTCGGATTATGGTCTGAGTTGCGATTAGAAAAGGCGAGAAGAATCACTGATCTTCAAATAAACTTTCCCTTCAAAAACGGTGGGTCGCCCATGCAGAAAAAAACCGTTAAATCCCTGAGCCATCCAGGTCTCTGATCGACGATCGAGTCCTAGAGGTTTATCTGAAATTGATGATTGACCGGATTCAACAGCGCAGATTTTTTACTTTCCTCAAGGTTCCTGTAGTATTGCGGAATCTTGAATCCAAAGTGCAACAAAATAAGGGGTGTTTCTTCCCGATCTTTACTTAGGTATCTTGACGTAAACCGCGATAAATTCGCCCATGCACTGCTATTCTGCACGCAATAGGCGCTATCCTGATTTATTGGCAATTCTATTGACAGCCCGATCGCAGCCAGAGTAAATAACCGTGATTGACCTCAAACAACTTCGGGAAAATCCAGATCAGTTTCTTGCTCGCCTCAACCAGCGAGGAGACTATAACGAGCCAGTCCAGCAGGTTTTAGCGCTCGACCAGCAACAGCGCAGTTTAGAGGTGAACCGATCGCAACTGCAGGCCCGGAGCAACGAAATTGGCAAGTTGGTGGGGCAGAAAATGAAATCTGGTGCCCAGCCGGAAGATGCAGAAATCCAAACGCTGCGGGAAGAAGGCAACCAAATTAAGGCCCAGCTCAGCGAGCTAGAACCCCAAGAAAAGGAACTCAAAGTTGCCCTAGAAGCCATCTTGCTAACAATCCCCAATCTGCCGAGTCAGACTGCTCCATTGGGTAAAAGTGAAGCAGAGAACGTTGAAATTAAACGCTGGGGCGACGAGTATATCCCAACGACCACCGATCTGTTGCCCCATTGGGAAATCGGTGAGAAACTAGGCATTCTGAACTTTGAGCGATCGGTAAAAATTGCCCAAAGCCGCTTTGTTACCTTGATTGGGGCTGGGGCAGCCCTGGAACGAGCCTTGATTCGATTTATGCTCGATCGACAAGTAGCGGCGGGCTACACGGAGATCAGCCCCCCCTTCTTGGTGAATACGACTTCGCTGACTGCTTCCGGGCAGTTACCTAAATTCGCTGAAGAAAGCTTTAAGTGTGATCGCGATGATCTGTGGTTGTTGCCAACTGCTGAAGTCGCGATCAATAGCTTGCACCGAGATGAAGTGTTGGAAGCAGAAGCACTGCCACTACACTACTGCGCCTATACTCCTTGCTTTCGTCGAGAAGCAGGCAGCTATGGGCGGGATACCAGAGGACTAATTCGCCTGCACCAATTCGATAAGGTGGAGCTGTTTAAGTTTGTGCATCCCGACACTTCAGAACCGGAACATGAGCAACTGCTCAACGATGCAGAAGCCATTCTGCAAGCCCTGAAATTGCCCTATCGCGTGATCGAACTGTGTACCGGGGATCTCGGTTTCTCTGCCAGCAAAACCTACGATATTGAAGTGTGGTTGCCCTCAGCAGGCAAATATCGCGAGATTTCTAGCTGTTCTAACTGTCGGGACTTTCAAGCTCGGCGCGGTAACCTACGCTTCAAAGAAGCAGGCAAAAAAGGCACCCAATTCCTCCATACGCTGAATGGTTCGGGCTTAGCCGTGGGACGCACGATGGCCGCCCTGTTGGAAAACTACCAGCAACCGGACGGCACCATCCGAGTCCCGGAAGCCTTAGAAGCTTACCTGGGTCGATCGATCCTGTAGCTGTAAGTTCCCAGTTGAAAGTCCCTAGCCCTGAGTTAAGCGTCATTGGGCTCCAGCTCCAGCAGATCAGGCAGAGCCCGTCTGATCGATCGGCAGCAAGACATTGAACACCGATCCTTCACCGGGTTTGCTTTTTACCGAGATTGCCCCGCCACAACGCAGCAACAACTGCTGTACGATCGATAACCCCAGTCCAACGCCACCGGAGTCATCGATTGTGTTGCCACGGGCGCGATAAAATCGATCGAAAATGCGGGGGAGATCGTTTGAGGCAATTCCCACCCCCGTGTCGCGAAATTCTAGTTGAATCGAGTCTCCCTGTTGCTTAGCTCGTACCCAAACCTGCCCACCTTTAGCCGTAAACTTGATGCTGTTATTGAGCAAGTGGATCACAATTTGCTTGAGCCAGGGAGTCAGACAAGACACCGGCGGCAGATCTTCCGGGACTATATAGCCCAACATCACCCCTTTTTCTTGGGCGATCGGCTGATAGGTACTCACAACTCCCGGCACGATATCTGAGAGGCGGAGAGACTCCATCGGGATTTGTTCAACCGTGCTCTCAAGCTGGACTAAGTCCAATACCCCTGCGATCAAAGAACTTTGGCGATCACATTCCTGGCTGAGCATCTCCATGTAGCGCTGCCGTTGGGGCGGTCTAAGGTTGGGAGAATTTAACAGCGATAGAGCCGTTTTCATCGTCGAGAGGGGGGTACGAAGCTCCTGCCCCATATTTTTGATGAACTCATCCTTGTTGCGTAATACATTCAGGAGTTCGGTATTCTCTTGCTGTAACACTGGCAATGTTTCGGCTTGGCGACGTTGGGATACACTATTGCGCCATAGCTCTTCCTGCCGTTGCACCTGTTGGATCAGAAGTTGACTTAACAATATCGGATCCAACCGATCGCCCCCATTCTGCTGCTGTAATTCTGCCCAAGAAAACTGGATCGGCAGGGTGTTGCTAGGGTGAGGTGAAACATTAGGTGGAACATCGGACTGAACTCCCACTTGTCCACACCGGACTGCGGCATTAATTCCCGTCTCTAGAACCTGCTGGATGATGACTGGATCAAAAGTCACCACACTGAGGAGAGGATGCTTGCGTTCCAAAGTCTCTTCAGCCGAGAAGGACTTCTGGAGTTCAGGCGATGAACGGATCGATCGCGGACGATGAGCAATCACTAAGCCATAGAAATTAGGGCAGACAATGAGTAAGAAATACTCACGTTTCAACTGGCTATCGGCTGCTAAGGGCAAAGGGTAGATCTGTTCATGTTCCCGGCTTGCTGCTGCTGGCATGGCAAACGAGGGTTCCGTCCCCGTCTCTAGCGCAAAGTCATCTAAAGTAAAATCTTCGATCAGCGTGGTATCAGAAGCCTGAAAGCGAGTCGCACTCTGCCAAGCTGCCGATACTTCCTCGGAAGTCGGGCGATGGGAACGGGGAATCATCGCAGTCGATCGAGCGCTTTCCACCGATCCGATCGAGCGCTGATCAGACTTGGGCTCAGACTTGGGCTCAGACTTGGGCTCAGATTTGGGGGACGTTTGCAGGTTATAGATCGAATATGGAGCCGAGGTGAGTTGACAAAACCGATCGATCTCGGCCTGCCAAGCTTCTCCTTGAGGAAGTTTCAGCCAAATTTTGGCGGGCAAGGCTTGCTCTACTAGAAAATTGAAAAACAGGCCAACGATCGCTTTAAAAGTCGTGGGACTCAGTTGTAAGGTCTGTGGCTGCGGGGTTGCTTGAAGCGCCAATTCATAGAGAGAAACATCAGCCAGGGGAATTGAGGTCATGATAAGAATGCAGGGAAAAGCTAGGTGAGGAGGACACCTAAATCATCTAGACAGACTGCTTTTTGTTTTTTGCGGTTGATGAACGATGCACAGTCAGCACGGTCATCTTTACGGGCAGCACAGCATCACAGTCATCGTGCCATTGTTAGGCAACATACCGCAAGGTTAGCGCGTTGCGAGCCTGTTCGCGATCATCAAAGTGAACTTTTTCAGTTCCCAAAATCTGATAATCTTCATGGCCTTTGCCAGCGATCAACACCCCATCTCCAGGTTGAGCCTGTTGAATGGCAATGCGGATCGCTTCAGCCCGATCGGCTAGCACCAAGGGTTCTACCGTCGCTGGAATCCCTTCTAAGATATCGGTCAGAATTCGCTGTGGGTCTTCAGTCCGGGGATTATCGGAAGTCACCACCACCCAGTCTGCCAGATCAGCCGCGATCGCACCCATCTTCGGTCGTTTCGTCCGATCTCGATCGCCACCACAGCCAAACACACAAATCATCCGACCACTGATAAACGGCCGAGCAGCCCGCAGCATATTTTCCAGACTATCGGGGGTATGGGCATAGTCCACAATCACACTAATATCTTGATCGGGCTGCACCTGCACCTGCTCCATCCGGCCAGGCACCCCTGAGAAGTGAGGCAAGGCAGCCGCAATCGTTTCCAGATCCAGCCCCAACTGAAGCGCAGCCCCCACCGCAGCCAGCAGATTGGCAATATTGAACTGACCGACTAAGGGCGATTGAAAGGCGATCGAACCCATTGGAGTATGGAGTTGTCCCCGCACCCCCTCGGGTTCGTAGCTCAGATCTTGCGTCCACAGATCGGCATTGGCATCAGACACACTATAAGACCAGACTTGCGATCGATCGAGTTGCCGGATCAGTTGCTGCCCATAGGGATCATCCCCATTCACAATAGCCTGTCCTTGCAAATAATCAGGACTGAACAGCAGAGCCTTAGCAGCGAAATAATCATCCAGATCCCTGTGATAATCCAGGTGATCCTGGGTCAGATTCGTGAAAACGGCCACATCAAACGTGCAACCTAACACTCGTCCTTGGGCTAACGCATGGGAACTCACTTCCATGACAGCAACCTCACAGTCGGCAGCTACGGCAGCCGCGAACTGTTGTTGCAACTCTAAGGCAAAGGGAGTTGTATGCACAGCAGTTTGTTGATGACCCGGCCAGCGGGCATAGAGCGTCCCCAATAGGGCCGTTGGCTTTTGGGATCGCAGCAGCAGAAATTCGATCAAATGGGTGGTGGTCGTTTTGCCATTGGTGCCTGTCACCCCGACCATTTTGAGTTTGTGAGTCGGGTGATCATAAAACACCGTTGCCAATTGGGCACAAGCCTGATTCATCCGGTCAGATACGATGATGCAGGGGTGTTGAGCCTGAATCGCAACGGTCGATTTTTCAGCAGCACTGGGCGAAATCACGGCTGCGATCGCCCCTGCCGCCAGCGCACTTGACCAAAACTCTCCCCCATCCACCCTGGTACCTGGCATCCCAATAAATAGATCGCCCGGTTGACAGGCATGGGAGTTGGTCGATAACCCTTTGACCTCGGTGTCTAGGGCAGGATGATCAGGGATGGCAAGAGTTTCCGGCAGCGCTGCCAACAGTTCTTTGAGTTTCATTGTCTAACACTCCTTAGTCCTGCGATCGGGCCAATGTGGAATTATTTTGTCCCATTTTCAGCAAATCCTGACAGATATCTTTGTAACAATCGCTCCAATTGAGCCACCGAAGCACGAGGAGAAGGGCGAGGGATCGTGACTATTTCAGGCTGACCCGTTTCAGGCTGACCCGTTTCAGGCTGACCTGTTTCAGGTTGATTGGGCGCAGGCTGACCTGTCTCAGGCTGACCTGTTTCAGGCTGATTGGGCGCAGGCTGATTGGGCGCAGGCTGATTGGGTGCAGGCTGATTGGGTGCAGGCTGGCCAACCATGCTACTTCGATCGAACTGCAACACCGGGATCTCATACTGAAAAGCCTGAAACCAGTCATCCCGGCTCGTAATGTCGCGCACCTCCAACTGGAAAGGCAGAGATTGAATCTGCTCTAGTTTCTCTTGCAATCCTTCACAGAGATGACACCCCGGCTTGCTGTACAAGATGAGACGCATGAATAACTCCCTCTCTCTAAAGACACATTTCTCTATCGACTTTTAGGTCTTTGCTAAAATTGAATTAGCAAGTATAAATGCTTAGATAAGACTCGACACCCTCATGCCACAAAATCCTGCGTTAAATCTGCTTCAGATGCCAATCTCGCTACCTTCAACAAAACCAACAAAGATTAGCCAGCTTGATTTAGAGTGGCTCAATCGCAAATTTACCACTGCGGAACCGATCGAAATTTTAACTTGGTGCGTGCAGCAGATTCCAACGGGTTTAGTGCAGACGAGCGCATTCAGCGTGAACGGCATGGCAATCACCGACTTACTTTATCGCCAATTGCGTCCGATTCCACCCATCCCAGTGATTTTCTTAGATACGCTGCATCATTTTCCGGAAACGCTCGACTTGGTTGCCAAAGCTCAGGCTTTTTACAGGTTAGATTTGCGGATTTACCAAACACCGCATGTGCAGAATCAAGCCGAGTTTGCCGATCGCTATGGTGCTGCTCTCTGGGTAAAGGATGTGCAGCAATTTCATCAGATTACCAAAATTGAGCCCCTGCAACGAGCCTTGCGAGACCTTCAGGTCAGTGCTTGGATCACGGGGCGACGACGCGATCAATCGAGCACGCGATCCGACCTACCCGTGTTTGAACGAGACAAGCAGGGACGCTTAAAGGTGAATCCACTCGTCAATTGGACACAAAAAGATAGTTGGCGCTACGTTATGGAACATGGCTTGATGTATAACTCACTTTATGATCAAGGTTACGCTAGCATTGGCGATCAGCCGTTGACCACGCCAATCGCCGTTGGAGAAGAGGAACGAGCTGGTCGCTGGCGCGGCAGCCAAAAAACGGAGTGTGGGATTCATCTGGCGATCTAAAGGGCTGCCCTGATCTGACAACCCGATCGACCGATCGATCGCTTCATCGGATTTTCTCTGTAAGACATGGGGCAGCTAAAAGCAGTGATCGATCGGTTGAGAAAACAACGCATTGGGGAATTGCGGAAAGAATGGCTGGTGATTGGTTGTTTTGGAGTTGGTGAATGATCTGCTGAACTGATGAACGAAAGCTACTGTGGATCAGCCAATCCTGTTGCAGCAACATCGGGTCAGGAAAGGTGTTTTCAATCAGCAGAAAATTGATGCTGTATCGATCGAGCAATGTTCTGACCAGAGTAGAATCAGGGCTATACAAAAGCTGCAATCCATCGATCGTCCGTTGTTGGAAGCCTTGATAATAGTCTGGGTGATGGGGTAACGCAAACTCTCGCCCCATCGAAACCGACTGTTGCGCAAAGGCAGGTAAATTATTGGCATCTGGCAGAATTGAAACGACCCGTCCTAGAGGCTGCGCTGCCAAGTAGCGATACAGGGAGGGGGTTTCACCCATGACCCAACCTTGAAAGCGGTAGAACAGGGATGGGATAGCAGGCACGAGTGTGACGATTAAACTCAGGCTAATCATCAAGGCAATCAGCCTAATTTGGCAGTGGGAGAAGGTTTGCTGAGCTTGCCATCGTTGACGAAACCAACACCATCCTGTGGATAGCCCGATCGTGAGCACTAAACCGGCCGCTAATGCCAAAACAATTCTCACCGTATGGTAAGTGTAACGGCTAGGAAAATGCAATTTCAACAACAACAAGTGGGCTAAACTGAATAGGGATAGTGATGCCAATATGACTTGCAACAGAAGCACTACTTCTGGTCGAATCTGATCGACCAATGGAGATCGGGATCGCCACCGCCGACAGAGCAAGACAGGTAGGAGCAACCCCATCAAGCTTAACGAGGGAAACCAGGGAAGACGCAGCCCACTATTACCCATCAGCCAGAATTGCCAAAAGTTCACGCCAAAATATTCATTGCGACCATTTAACCCATATTCAGGCATTGGTTGCATTTGAGAGAGCGTGATCGCCGATCCCACCTGTGACGGATCGAACAGATAGGGAGAAAGCACGATCGCAGCCATCAGGAGCCCCCCGATCGCCCAACCATAGTCAATCCTGGCTTGAGCAAATCGCAGCCGCCAGTTTTGCCAGCGCCAACATTGGAGGAGTAGAACACCCACCTGAACTAAAACGAGTTGAGGGAAAAACAGCCCTTGCAATGCAATTGTTAGCAGCGTTAAGATTAGATTTCGGTGTAGACAGTAATATAAAAACGCAGTGAAAATTGGATAAACAAAAGCTCTCGGAGTAGCAGATACGAGGCTATCATCTAGCCAAAGCTGTTGATTCAAAATCAGAACGCTTAAAATGCCATTAATTGGCACAGGTAAGATATATAAGCTAATCTCGAAAAGATAGAAACTGGTAATGACTCCTAGCCCGATCGGTAACACCTTCGCCAGACTCAAAGGCTCAATCCCCAGGTGAGCTAATCCGCCATATAGGGTTCGATAACCGATCGGAGCCACTGCTTGAAAGTAGTCTGCGATCGGATCTTGAGCGAACCGATTTGTATCTAGGAAACGCCCAAGAAACACCACATGCTGGCGAGCATCATCCTGAATCACATTCGGCTGATGGGCATAATGCCAGGTGAAAAAGCCATAGTAGAGTGGGATGGATAAACTCAAGAAAAGCCAATAGGGCTTAGAGCGAAAAGAGGGCTGTAAAGTCAGGCTAGCTTTAATCGATCGATAAATCAACTGTTGAATAGCACCGATCGTTATCTGAATCATACTATGAATGACATCGTAAACAATTGATTGAATTGACACTCTATTCCTAGTTCCAATTCATACCAACTCCATGATCTACTTGACCCAGTTTTACAATCTTGCTCCACTGAACTTATCCATTTCAACCCTATGTCTCCCGATCTAACTCAACTGTACCACCGGTTTATCCTCCACGAGGGTGCGCAGGGTTAACATATCCTCAACCGTAATTCGAAGAAAGCGGGCCGCATCAACGCGAAATAACACTTTGATTCGATCATTCCCTGGATAACCAGGTGGATCAAGACGAGCGATCGTTTTGGCCGATCCCTGATCATTCAAGGGTTTCACTATCGTTTGTCCACCAGCCAATGCCCGTGTTACTAGCCGATCGCCATCAAAATAAACCTCGGTAGTGCTGGTTTCGGTGCCCAATTCACCAATCACCAGTTCAATACTAGGCTGGTTTTCTAGAGAAGCTCCTAGGATCAATTCGACGGGTTGCAGCATCGGATAAGGCTGACCTGCTTTGATTAAGGGGTGCCAGCTATGGCAGTTGTTGCGCCGATCCCAATAGCGAATTCCATAGCTGTGATAGAGAAAATCTTTGATTTCAATGCCACGATTGAGCTGGAGTGCCCCTTGGGCGATCGCCTCGAAGGGTTTGTCAGCTCGAACTTTTTCGATCGGGAAGTATTGCGTCACCCAGGTTTTCATAGCAGGCATTTGAGAGGTTCCCCCTACTAGCAGCACAGCATCGATCTGATCAGGTGTGAGCCCCTGCCGCTGCGCCTGTTGTAATACCTGGGTCATCGTGGCATCAAGGCGATCGAAAAACTGCCGTTGCTGCAAAATTTGCTCTAACTGGGATCGATCGAGCTGGAGTTCGTAGCTCTCAAAGGTTTCGTCGTTGAAATAGATTTCCTGGGCTGTCAACTGTTGGGAAAGCTGAATCTTCAATCGTTCCACCAACCGTAAGGTGAGCGGCGACACTGCCAGTCCCTCAGTCTCGGCAAAGTGATCGATCAGCCAACTATCAATATCTGCTCCACCTAAATTCTGGCCAGCTTTAGCCAACACTCGCGCTAGTTTTGGGCGCTGCGTCGATTCTTCCAACACCCGCTGCCCCCACTTCAACAAAAAGCCGACTGGTTTAGCTGGGGTTTGCTTGCTACCTTCTAAGCGCACGATCGATAGATCCAAAGTACCGCCACCAAAATCGATCACCAGGATCGTGCCCTGATTGTCCAACCCATAGCCCAGAGCCGCAGCAGTAGGTTCATCGAGTAGGCGCACTTCATTAACGTTGAGAGCATGGCAAACCTGGGTCAGCCAATTGCGGTAAGCTTCAAAGCTATCAACCGGCACAGTAAATACGATCGAATCGACCGTAGCATCCAGGCTGGCTTCAGCCGTCTGCAATTGCTGGATCACCGTATTCAGGAACCAAGCTCCAGCCCGCTCAAAGTTGATTTCCTGCCCATCGATCTGCGGTAAAAAACCCTGCACTTCTGCCCCAATCCCCCGCTTAAAGTTACGAAAAAACCGCGGATTGCTGCCTAAATCCAGTCCCCGATCGCGCACCGATTGCCCCACCACAACTTCTGGACGCATCCCATCTTCCACATAAAGCAGACTGGGAATTAGGGGAGGATTGTTGGCTAACTGTTGGGATAATCCAGGCAGAGCAAGGGTTTCCGGTTGCTCTTCTGCTTGATTCCAGCGCACTACTACCGTGTTGCTCGTTCCGAAGTCGATTGCGTAAACCATATCAATGTCAACGATCGCCCCTTTTAATACTGCCTTAGCTTCTTTTCCTGCAAATCCTGTTTCCTTGTCAAGAGTCAGCCTTGAATGATCTGCTCTCATTATGGGGGATGCACCAGAAATTCATCCAAAGGCTTGACCAAGAACCCCATCATTCCTCTCAGCGATTTCTCAGTTTTTCCGGATCGCCGATCGGCTATTTTGTATTCAGAAAGTACCAGGCGATCAGTAAATTTACCAAGATAAAACCGCACAGAGCGATCAGAGGTGCAGATTATCCTGATGTGGATAAGGGACAGGCTAACTCGCAGATGGGTTGAGGAGTGTCAATTTCGCGGGTTTTCACAAGTGGCTCTAGATCAAATAAGTCCGGATCCAGCGAGTCCGGATCCAGCGAGTCCGGATCCAGCGCGCCTGTCTGTTCGAGCAACCCAGCGAACTTGGAGCTAAACATAAACCGCTGTTCAGGTGTGTCCACTTTTTACCCTGCGCTCAGGATTCGGCTCTACGACCGTAGAGTAAAGCGCAGTAATTAGGATCGGTGATCAGGATCGGTGATCAGGATCGGT
>JALOOM010000141.1 GCA_025454395.1 Elainella sp. Prado103 | reverse complement strand
TTGAGGGGAACACGGGCATCATCATCATTGCTGCGACCAACCGTCCGGATGTGTTGGATTCTGCCTTGCTGCGTCCTGGTCGCTTCGATCGCCAAGTCACTGTGGATGCGCCTGACATTAAAGGTCGTCTGGAAGTGCTGAACGTCCATGCTCGCAACAAGAAGCTAGCTCCAGAGGTCTCTTTGGAAGCGATCGCTCGTCGGACTCCTGGTTTTACCGGCGCAGACTTGGCTAACTTGCTGAACGAAGCGGCGATTCTGACGGCTCGCAGACGCAAAGATGCCATCACCATGCTAGAAATTGACGATGCTGTCGATCGGGTGGTTGCCGGAATGGAAGGGACACCGCTAATCGATAGTAAGAGCAAGCGGTTAATTGCCTACCATGAAGTTGGTCATGCGATCGTCGGTACCTTGCTGAAAGCGCATGATCCGGTGCAGAAAGTCACCTTGATTCCGCGTGGCCAAGCTCAAGGGTTAACCTGGTTTACGCCTAATGAGGAGCAAGGTTTGATCTCGCGGGCCCAGTTGATGGCGCGTATTAGTGGCGCTCTAGGGGGTCGAGCGGCTGAGCAAGTCATTTTTGGTGATGCCGAAGTGACTACAGGAGCCGGTGGCGATTTGCAACAGGTAACTGGGATGGCGCGTCAGATGGTGACCCGCTTTGGGATGTCAGATCTGGGGCCGATGTCGCTGGAAAGCCAACAAGGTGAAGTCTTCCTCGGTCGGGACTGGATGACTCGATCGGACTATTCCGATGAAATTGCCGCCCGGATCGATGCTCAGGTACGGTTGATTGCTGAGCACTGTTATGATGAAGCGTGCCGGATTGTCCGTGAAAATCGCATTGTGATCGATCGATTAGTTGACCTACTCGTGGAAAAAGAAACGATCGATGGCGAAGAGTTCCGGCAGATCGTGGCAGAATACACGCCTGTGCCTGAGAAAGAACAATATGTTCCGAAGCTGTAAGTCCTACTGATCGCTGCACATCGGGAATAGTGGAAAGACTGGGTGAGGTAACTTGCTCAGTCTTTTCGTTAGTGCCAGGTTAGCTCAATGGGTTAGCTCAATGGGTTAGCTCAATGGGCAGACGGATGATTGAGCTGGATTCGAATTAGAGTATCCGTGGCTACAGCTACAGTTCAGGATTTCCTCAAAACGTTACCGTAGAGATAACCCAATGCGGTTAAATAATTGGGTTGAAGCGCATTCTTTGGAAGCGTATTCTTTGGAAGCGTATTAGTTTGGAACGGATCCTTTTGAAGAGAGCAGCCGCGCAATCCGAGAGGCTGGAGAGGTTATTATGCTGGAATCTTATCGTCAACATGTGGCAGAGCGAGCAGCGTTGGGCATCCCCCCCCTGCCCCTGTCTGCCGAACAGGCTGCGGAGCTTTGTGAACTGCTGAAAAATCCGCCATCGGGTGAGGAGTCTACCTTACTGGCACTGCTGCGCGATCGAATTCCGCCCGGAGTCGATCAGGCCGCCTATGTCAAGGCCGGCTTTTTGACCGGAATTGCCAAAGGTGAGGTTACGAGTCCATTAGTTGCCCCCACTGAGGCAGTAGAACTGCTGGGTACGATGATGGGTGGCTATAATGTGCAGTCGCTGATCGATCTTTTACAGATCGAAGATCGCTCGATCGTGGCGGCGGCTACCGCTGCCCTCAGCAAAACGCTGTTGGTTTACGATGCCTTTCACGATGTCCAGGAGTTAGCAGCCAGCGGACATGCCTCGGCTCAGCAGGTGATGCAAGCCTGGGCGGAGGCGCGTTGGTTTACCGATCGACCTGCTTTGCCAGAAGCTATTACAGTAACCGTGTTTAAGGTATCGGGTGAAACTAACACCGACGATCTGTCACCTGCTCCCCATGCCACCACTCGCCCCGATATTCCGCTTCATGCGACGGTGATGCTAGAAACTCGGATGCCAGGTGGATTACAAACGATCGCCGAACTCAAACAAAAAGGTCATCCGGTGGCCTATGTAGGCGATGTGGTGGGTACAGGATCTTCCCGCAAGTCCGCGATCAACTCGGTGCTGTGGCACATTGGTGATGACATCCCATTTGTGCCCAATAAGCGGTCGGGAGGCTATATCTTAGGCGGCAAAATTGCCCCCATTTTCTTCAATACTGCCGAAGATTCGGGCGCATTGCCGATCGAGTGTGATGTCACGGATATGGAAACCGGCGATGTGATTACCATCTATCCCTACAAAGGTGAGATTACCAATGCAGCCGGGGCTGTGATTTCACGTTTCATCCTCAAACCCGATACGATCCTAGACGAAGTCCGGGCTGGGGGGCGGATCCCGCTGCTGATCGGGCGTACCTTGACCGACAAGACGCGAGCTGCCCTCAATTTAGAGCCCAGTACCTTGTTCATTCGTCCTCAACCCCCTACGGAAAGCAGCAACGGCTACACGCTTGCCCAAAAGATGGTGGGTAAGGCCTGCGGTTTACCAGGGGTGCGCCCAGGCACTGCTTGTGAGCCGGTGATGACTACCGTGGGATCGCAGGATACCACCGGGCCAATGACACGGGATGAGCTGAAAGAATTGGCTTGTTTGGGCTTCAGTGCCGATCTGGTCATGCAGAGCTTCTGCCACACGGCAGCCTATCCGAAACCTGTTGACATCAAAACCCACCATGATCTGCCGGATTTCATCACCTCACGGGGTGGCGTGTCGCTGCGGCCAGGTGACGGCATTATCCATTCCTGGCTCAACCGGATGCTGCTGCCAGATACCGTGGGCACGGGTGGCGACTCCCACACTCGCTTTCCATTGGGAATCTCCTTCCCAGCCGGATCGGGTCTGGTGGCTTTTGCGGCAGCCTTGGGAGTGATGCCCCTTGATATGCCAGAGTCGGTACTGGTTCGCTTCAGTGGGCAATTGCAGCCAGGAGTTACCCTGCGTGACATCGTCAATGCCATTCCCTATGTGGCGATCCAACAGGGGTTGCTCACGGTTGAGAAGCAAAATAAGAAAAATGTCTTCTCAGGGCGGATCATGGAAATGGAAGGGTTGCCTGATCTGAAGCTAGAGCAAGCATTTGAACTGACGGATGCCACGGCTGAGCGTTCCTGTGCCGGTTGCACAATCAAACTCAGTTCAGAAACGGTCACCGAATATCTGCGATCGAACGTGGCTTTGCTGAAGAACATGGTCGCCCGAGGCTACGGAGATGCGCGGACAATTCTGCGGCGGGTTGCCAAAATGGAACAATGGTTGGCGAACCCTACCCTGATGGCAGCCGATGCCGATGCCACCTATGCCGACACGATCGAGGTAAACCTGAGCGAAATCAAAGAACCGCTAGTGGCAGCTCCCAACGATCCCGATAATATCAAACTGATGTCGGCCTGTGCAGGTGACCCCATCCATGAGGTATTTATCGGTTCCTGTATGACCAACATCGGACATTATCGAGCCGCCGCCAAAATTCTGGAGGGAGCCGGGCCAGTGAAGGTACGGTTGTGGATCTGTCCACCGACTCGGATGGATGAACAGCAACTGCGGGAAGAGGGCATGTATGGCATTTTCGCCGCTGCCGGAGCCAGAACCGAGATGCCAGGCTGTTCCCTCTGCATGGGCAACCAGGCCCGCGTGGCAGATGGGGTAACGGTATTTTCCACCTCAACCCGTAACTTTAATAACCGCATGGGTAAGGATGCCAAAGTTTACCTCGGCTCGGCTGAACTGGCGGCTGTCTGCGCCCTGCTGGGACGGATCCCCACCGTGGAAGAATACATGGAGATCGTGCAGCACAAGATCGATCCATTCGCGGCCGATCTCTATCGCTATCTCAACTTCGATCAAATTCCTGGATTTGAAGATGAAGGTCGAGTGATTCCGTTAGAGGAGATGCCCCGCATTGAGGATATTTTGGGGATGCCGACCGCGGCTCGGTAGATCCTGAAGCTGGGGCGGGTCTGAAAGAGAGGGGTCGATCGATCTGGCTCTGCTTAGACTCGCCCTCACTAAATCGGTTGAGTTGGACTGGGTTTGAGAGAAGTCGATCGATCTGGCCCTGGATAAACTCGTCTGGGTTGGGCTGGTTGCTAGGCTTCGATCGAGCCACCTTCTCCCAATAACGATCAACGAAAAACGATCGCCCAATGGACGATCGTACCAGGAACGTGATGGAGGTTGTGTGGGAAAGTTAATATCAAAGGTAATGGAATAGTAAACGTGAATTCAGGCAGGCTTGAAGTGGGGAATTGATCTGAAACTGCCCTAACCGTATACTCTAACCGCAACTAATCATAAATGGGGTGTAATGCTTCGATCGCTTGCATCACTTGAGACATCAATTCAGCATTCGAGCCAGAATGTTTAAACAATCGACGAGTTTGTTCTAGCAGAGCGTCCGATGGGGTGAGATCAGCGAAATCATCTGGCTCATCGCCGAGTCCGTGGGCAATTTTAGGATGGATCTGCCCAGTGGGATCGCTAATTGTAGATTCATTGATGGCAGAGCATGCAATCGCAGGTTCACTGCCTTGAATAGAAGTACGGTCTGTAGAACCAGGATCGATCGAATCAGGATCGGTAGAAGTGTGATCGGTAGAAGTGTGATCGGTAGAAGTGCGATCGGTAGAACCAGGATCGACAGCAGGAAGACAGTCAGGTTCGGGTTCGGGGGGAAGTAAATGAAGCTGTTGATTAAACTGCAACAGAGGTGAAGCCGATAGAGGTGAAGCCGATAGAGGTGAAGCAATGGGGGAAGATACTGCGTGTGGCATGACTAGAAGCAGAAAACGTCAGTACATTTGTCTTAAGTTCAAATGTACTATACTTTCTCAAAAAGTCAAGCAAATTTTTGTGGATCGATTGGTCGATTCAGCTTGTTGATTCCGTAACCTCTTCTAAAGAGTAGAATCACCCGGCGATCCAGGGGGAGATTGCCGGAATTTTAGCGTGTAGTTACTGAGAGCTTGCGCACGCCTCAAGTCGAAGTCATGACTTTTTCTGACTTTCCCAGACCGACAGCGACAGCTTGTTTATTTATGTTAGTAAACGAACGTCAGAAGCTACTGTTCGACAAGATTGAGTGACCAAGCAACAGTTGGGATATTATGCCAGCGCCCAACCAAAGTTCGCCGAGCAGATCTAGTTCGCCGAGCAGATCTAGTTCGAATCAAGTCGCTTATCTTTTTGTTTATCTTGTCGTTCACTCTGTTATTCACCTATATTTTCGCACGATTGGAGTTCGACAATGAATTCACCGACATTAACCACCCACTCAACCGATCCAACCTCCTCACAGCCCACTCCTTCCCAACTTGTCTTTATTGACGGTGCAGTGGACGATGCTCAACAGCTTGCCCTGCACACCCTACCCGGCGTAGCAGCGATCGTTCTCGATCCCAGCCAAGACGGGATTGCCCAGATTACCGCAGTTCTAGCGGGTCACAGCAATATTAGTGGGATTCACCTAATCGGGCATGGTTCATCGGGTCAGTTGCGATTGGGCAATACGATGTTGAATTCGGAGACGATCGGCCAATATGCCGACTCGCTGAACCAGTGGAAAACTGCACTGACCGAGGATGCTGATTTGCTGCTGTATGGTTGCAATGTAGCGGCTGATCCAGTGGGACAAAGCTGGGTCGATCAGTTGAGCCATTTGACCGATGCCGATGTAGCCGCTTCGGATGACCTGACGGGCAATGCCGCACTGGGCGGTGACTGGCTGCTGGAATACACCACGGGCTTGATTGATGCCCCGTTAGCATTTCAGGTACAGGCGATGCAGGCGTATCAAAATGTGCTGAACGATTTCAATGTCAGCAATACCGATCAACTCGTGAGTGCGATTAATGAGGCGAGGGTATCCCCTGGGAGCGATCGGATCTTCGTGACGGGCAGCATCACCCTGACTCAAACCCTCCCCCATCTCACCAACGGCATCGACATCATTGGAGTGGGAGAAGGTGCCACCATCAACGGTGCAACCGGCGTAAATCGCCTGTTTAAGGTGCTGGGCGGCACTGTTGGCTTCAGCAATTTGACCCTGCAAAACGGGATTGCCCAGGGTTCAACTGGGCTGAACGGCGGGGGCGGTGGATTGGGCGCGGGCGGGGCACTGTTCCTCGAAAATGCCACGGTTGAAATTAACAATGTGCAGTTTCGCAACAACACGGCCCGGGGCGGTGAGGCAACCGGTACGGCTGGACGGGGCGGCAACGGGGGCAATTTGGGCTTTGGGGGCGACAATGGCGGCAATGGCGGCAGAGGCGGCGGCTTTGAAGGCAGTTTGGGGGCGGCAGGCGGCAATGGCGGACTCAACGGCTTTCAGGCCAACAATGAACGAAGAGGGGGCCAGGGGCAGGCGGGGGCAAACGGCAATTTTGGTGAAGGCGGCGGTG
>JALOOM010000010.1 GCA_025454395.1 Elainella sp. Prado103 | reverse complement strand
GACAAATCTTTTCCCCTCATCCCTAAATCCCTTCTCCCACTAGGGGCGAAGGGACTTGCAATCAAATCCTGGTTCGAAAGCCCCTCGCCCGCTCTGGGAAAGGGGTTGGGGTGTAGCTTGCTTCTGCGTAGCAGTGGGTAGTTTGAGTTTTGTCAGTCAATCATGTTGCGACCTCATGTTGCAACGAAGTGCGTTTAGCTACAGTTCTGTCTGTCCGGCATCGTAACAATAAACCTAGAGGATGATATGCCCTATTCTGATGCCACCTCCCCTGAGATTATGAAGACCCGGATTATTGTTTGTGGGCTTGGTCGGGCAGGACACCAAGTTTTTCGCTTACTGAAGCAACAAGGAGCGATCGTTACTGGGATCCATTCTCGTCCCTTGGCAGAACATGAATTGGAACCGGGGGATCAAATCATCATTGGCGATCTAGGGGCAGCTTCCACCCTGATTGCAGCCGGGATCTATGAAGCGCATACTTTAGTGCTGACCACCAGTGATGATGCCTTAAACTTAGCCGTGCTCACCCAAGCGCGAGTGTTGAATCCCCAAGTCCGGATTGTCAATCGCCTGTTCAACGCGAGTTTAGGCGATCGACTTGATCACACGCTCTTGGATCACTTTTCGATGAGCGTGGCGGCTCTGGCAGCTCCGGTGTTTGCTTTTGCAGCCTTAGGCAATCGGGCGATCGGGCAACTCCGACTCTTTCAGCAAACCTGGCCAATTCGAGAAGAATACATTGATGAAAATCATGCTTGGCGGGGGAGACGACTGAGCGACCTGTGGGAGGATCGTTCCCGCATGCTGATTTACTATCTACCGGCTCGCAACCGCATGGATCTGGTGTCAGCCGTTGTAGAAGGCAAACACCTCCAACCTGGCGATCGATTGATCGTAGCCACCCAGCCCCAAATGCACTTTGCCCAGCGGAGTTTCCGCCAGCGGTTGATCGGAGTCTGGACAAGTATTCGCTATTTTCAACAGCATATTCGCCCCACCATCTGGATTACGCTGGTACTGCTGACCACGATCATTGGCTCAACCCTACTGTATACCACAACCAATTTCCATACTTCTCTGGTGGATGCTCTCTATTTTTCGGTTGGGCTGATTACCGGGGCGGGTGGCAATGAAGGGGTGGTGGAACAAGCTCCGGCAGACATCAAGGTGTTTACCGTCATTTTGATGTTAGTGGGTGCGGCAGTAGTCGGGATTTTTTATGCCTTGTTGAATGATTTTGTCTTAGGAACCCGGTTGCAACAGTTGTGGAGTACAGCTCGCGTGCCACAGCGCCATCATTATATTGTTTGTGGCATGGGCGGCATGGGCATTCAAATTGCGACCCAACTCCAGGCAAGTGGCTGTGAGGTCGTGGCGATCGAACGCGATCCCAACAACCGCTTTCTCAATGTGGCGCAAGCGCTGAAAGTGCCGGTTATCCAAGGCGATGCCAACCTCGCAACCACGTTGCAAACTGCCCATATTGCAGGCGCTTCGGCATTGCTAGCAGTCACGAGTAATGATGTGACCAACCTGGAAATTGCCTTGACAGCGAAAGGACTGTCTCCCAAGTTGCCCGTGATCGTGCGTAACCAAAACCCCCAATTTGCTCCCCTGGCTCAGCAAGTGTTTGACTTCGAGGCAGTCTTTAGTCCGGCAGAACTCGCTGCCCCCTCCTTTGCCGCTGCCGCGCTGGGAGGACGCATTTTGGGCAACGGGATGACGGCCGATATTCTCTGGGTGGCGCTCGCGACTACGATTACTCCAGTGCATCCCTTCTATGGCAAACGAGTCAAAGATGTCGCCAGGGAAGCCGATTTTGTACCACTCTACCTGGAGAAAAAATATCAAACTACCCATGGTTGGAATTTACTGGATATCGAACTTCAGCCGGGTGATGTGCTGTATCTAACGATTCCAGCTACTCAACTTGAGGTACTGTGGCGGAGTAACTCAATCACTCAGCCAATTTATACTTAGCAGAATTCAAGCCAGCAGAATTCAAGCCAGCAGAATTCAAGCCAGCAGAATTCAAGCATTCGATCGGGCAATCGCCCCATACTGCAATAATAAGTAGGTCAAAATTAACCAGGTCAAAATTAACCAGGTCAAAATTAACCAGGTCAAAATTAGATCAAATCCGATCGCATGTTTCGTCTCTGCGGAATCTCATATATCGACGAAGTCGGACGATGGAGCAAATGATCAGTAGCATTACAAAAATGTTGGCCTTATATCTCAAAAAATATCCAAACGTTACAATCCCTTGCGATTTAGACAAACCCGGCGCTGAGGGCTCAGCAACGCTTAAATTCGTCTTATACTAAAAATATTCTTTCGCTTCATTTAGGAGATGACTCCCATGGACAAGTGGACCTCCTACCAATATGACGACTCATTCCATCTGGTAGGGATTACGATTGTAGAAGGCGGATTCAACGCCAAGCAACAAGTCACACGGCGTTCCCATGAATATGAACGAGAACATAGGGGATGTGCTGCGATCGAAGTCAAGGGAGGGCCTGAAAACTGCCCTGTCACCATGAACGCTGAAATAGTTGAAAAATTGCATATGATTAGAGGAAAGTAAGCGGGCTGCTTGCTTTCTTTTTTATGTTAGATAGCATTGAATTGGAGAATTGGATAGTATCGATCCAGTTCTCCTTTTCGGTGTTCGCATTTTTGTGAGATAGGCTTCCTCATCATGCGCTGGCATCGTTTTGTCATTTCTGGATTGATTGGGCTTTGTCTGACAATTGGTTGGGCCTGCCAAGCAGTACAGCCGCAAAATTCTGCTTCGCTTCCCAGTCCCAGTGAGATCAGTCCCAGTGAGATCAGTCCCAGTGAGATCAGTCCCAGTGTAATTAATTCTAATCTGAGCAGTCGTCCCACTGTTGCGACCTTAGCGACCCCTCTGCCGCCCGTCACTGAAGCGATCGTTCAGCAATTCCCCCATCTTGCCAATCCACCTCGTGGGGATGTTCGCTTGGCTTTAATTAGCGATCTCAATAGTGCCTACGGTTCAACCGATTATGAACCAGAAGTGGATCGGGGTGTCAATCTGCTGCCGTTTTGGCAACCCGATCTAGTATTGTGCAGTGGTGACATGGTAGCTGGTCAGAAACCGAGCCTTACGCCGGATCAGATTCGTGCCATGTGGGATGCCTTTGACCAGCATGTGGCAGCTCCTCTCCGGCAGTTTCAGTTACCGTTTGGCTTCACGATCGGAAATCACGATGCCTCCGGATCCACAGCGATCAATGGTGGCTTCTTATTTCAGCAAGAACGTGATCTAGCCACTCAATATTGGCATGCTCAAACCCATCACCCTGGAATTCAGTTTGTCGATCGATTTGAATTCCCGTTTTATTATACTTTTCAGCATCAAGACATCTTCTTTCTTGCCTGGGATGGTTCATCCAGTCGCATTCCTTCAGATAAATTAAACTGGGTTGAGCGAGCACTGGCTAGCCCTGCGGCTCAACAAGCTAAGCTAAGAATTTTGCTGAGTCATTTACCCCTCTATGGGGTAGCCGTTGGACGAGATGAACCGGGCGAGGTGATGGATAATGCAGATGAATTGCGATCCTTGCTGGAAAAATATAACGTCCACACTTACATTAGTGGTCATCATCACGCCTATTATCCAGGACATAAAGGAGAAATTCAACTCCTCCATGCTGGAATTTTAGGATCAGGGCCACGTCCCTTAATTGCTGGCGACCAACCTCCTCGCAAAACCTTAACTCTAATTGATGTGGACTTTAATAGCCCGGAATTGACTCGCTATACAACCTACGACATGCAAACACTGCAAGTGATAGAAATGGCTGAACTACCTCGATTTTTAGCGGGTCATAATGGCACAGTATACAGACGGGATATTGATTCAGTTCAGTAGAGTGAATGATTGGCAAGCTTCAAAGGTCAAGCTATTCAACCGGAGTAAAACCGAGTCGACGGATGATCGCTTTACCTTGCTCAGAGCGAGTCAGATCGATGAATTGTTTCACCGCGGGGCTGGTTTGGGGTAAGACAACCAGATACCCAATCCGGCTAATGGGATAGGTGCCATTGCTGACCGCCACCTGATCGATCGGTGAAATACCATCAATGGAGACCATGCGTACCGTTTGCTGGTTAGCGAGCTGGGTGACCGTGCTGTAGGTAATGCCATCCTCTCCCAAGGCTCGCAGCAGCGGAGTCGTTTCATCTTGCTGAGCAGTCGTGAAGGTGGGGCTATCAGGAGCAAAGGGTTCACCCAGGAGCACCACATCCTGGAAAAAAGTGTAGGTACCACTATCAGGCGATCGATTGATCACGCGAATGGGTCGATCCGGCCCGCCCACTTCCGACCAGTTGACAATCTTGCCCTGAAAAATTTGTTTAAGTTGCTCTAAGGTTAAATTACCTTGGTAAGGGTTATCAACCCCAACAGCGACAGCCAGCGCATCTCGCACGATCGGTACTGCCTGCAAACCGAGCTGAATTTCTTCTGGCTCCAAGGGGCGGGAGCTGACAGCCATTGAGACCTTACCATCCCGGAGGTTCTGCAACCCAGCATTGGTACCATTGGGTCGTCCGTCGGGAATGCCATAGGTGGTAGGCAAATTGGGGTTAATTTGCAAGTAGGCATTTTGTAGTTGCTTCATCAAGGCGACCAAGGAAACACTGCCATCAATGGCCAATACAGATGGATCGGGCTGAGAGGTATCAAGGGCGGGCGCAGGCGCAGAAACGGTTGAGGGGCTAGGAGTCAAGTTGGCAGTGGGTGAATCTGTTGGCGTAGAAGGCGAAGCTTGCAGGCTGGGATCCAATCTAGAAGCAAGTCGCTGGACAACAAACCAGATTCCTCCTCCGAGCAAGCCCAGGGTGACAAGTAAGGTCAACAGCAATGCGGGCAGATCATTTTTTTTGCTCGTCATGCAGGTTCACCCAGTTTCAGCTAAATATTTTCAGTTTAATCGATCCAGAAGAGGGAGGCTGCATCGCTCAATACATCGAGGGATTACTGATAAGTTATTTAGGGGGAGAATGAAATAACTGACGAAACTTAATATTCTGTCCAGGCAGAGCAGACCATATCCCAAACCATTGCAGCAGGGATTCTAAATGTATCTATTTATTGCTCTCCTCATTGCTCTCCTCATTGCTCTATCACTGCTCTATCACTGCTCTATCACTGCTCTATCACTGCTCTATCACTGCTCGTCTCTCAACTGGTGATCGTCAGATACCTCGCAAAACATCCTGCAAAACATCCTGCAAAGCAACTTAAACAGTGGAGATAACCGTATATTACAATCTCCTCAAATTAGGGATTTCAGTTGTTAAACTTTCGTCAGGATAGGCTCGTAAGAAGCTCGAAGGTTAACCATGGGGACTGTAGCGATCGCTGAGCTATTTTTATTAGCTGCCCTATGGGGTGGTTCTTTCCTATGGTTGCGTGTAGCAGCTCCAGTTCTTGGCCCAGTTTGGTTGATCGAACTCAGAGTTGTATTAGCCAGCTTAGTGTTGTTGCCTTTGATGGTTCGCTTCAATTTGATGGCTGAGATGCGGCGACACTGGCGCGATCTACTCATTATCGGTAGCTTAAACTCTGCTTTACCATTTCTGTTATTTGCCTTCTCAGCACTCTCCTTATCAGCCGGATTTACCGCCATTCTCAATGCCACCACCCCCCTATTTGGTACGGTGATCGCCGCTTTATGGCTACGAGAAAAAATGACGATCGCCAGTATACTCGGGTCTATGCTTGGATTTATCGGGGTTGTGGTGTTGGTGGGCTGGGAACCTATCCCCTTTACTCTGAATTTTGGCTTGGCTGTCCTGTCTGGCTTGTTAGGGGCTTTGATGTACGCAATTGCAGCACCCTACACGAAACTGCGCCTATCCGGTGTTTCATCGCTAGTACTAACAACGGGGAGCCAATTAGGGGCAGCATTGCTACTTTTACCAGCGCTACCATTCACCATACCTCAACAAACGCCTTCTGCTTTTGTGATCTTCTCCGTTCTTGCCCTGGCAATTCTATCGACCTCTTTTGCCTATGTTCTTTACTACCGCCTGATTCAAAATGTCGGAGCCAGCAAAGCTTTAACGATCGCCTATTTAGTACCACCTTCAGCATTACTCTGGGGAGCAATTGTTCTGCAAGAACCGATCACCCTTTCAATGCTAATCGGCTGTGGCCTAGTACTTTTGGGGACTGCCATTGCCAATGGGGGAGTAGTGCCGTCCGCTTCTTCAGCCCGATCGTGAGCTTGATGCTGCCATGCCACTGCTCTGTCAATTACCAACAACAGGTTTTCACCCACCCTGCGGCATCACTTGGGCTCCATGACTGCGAGGATCTTCACCGGCCGTTGCCCTTGGGTTAACCGGGGCTTCAAATTGGGAAATGCGCCCACGCTGCTGAATGTAAGGCAAGGTGGTATCGCTTGATAAAGCTGATAAGTTGGCAGCCATGATCGGTCGGGGTTGCTCGCCAATCGTACTGGCGATCGACTCACCCATTCGGTCGAGGAAAACAAAATGGGGGATGGCCTCAACCCGATAGTGCAACATTTCCGGGAGCCACTTGTTGTTATCTACATTCAGCATGACAAAGTTCACAGCTTGCCCGTACTCTTGCTTCAGTTCTCCCATGTCTTTCGCCATAGCCTGACAAGAAGTACACCAGTCAGCGTAAAACTCCATCAGGGTTGGTCTATGGTTGCTGAGGGCAATTTCTAAGGGGGTTGCTGACTTAGCCAGGGCAGCCAATGTACCTGTACTACTGCCAGTCTGCATTCCCAGAAATACAGCAACACCCAAAATAACAGACACGAGCACAATGACAAAATTGCGCAGGCGAGTCGCGATCGGCATCACGGTTGCAGGGGGTGAGGTTACAGGTGATGAGGAGGGAGTTGGAGGAACTGAATTCGGTGGAGGTGAGTTAGATGTCATAAAAAATGAACTGAACGGCATGACAAACAGCTCTGGATCAGGCTGTTGCGAGTCAGGTTTCTTACAATAGTATTCACTATAGCAATCTCACTATAGCAATCTCAGTCGTCAACTTAGGGCGGTGAGGACGGCAACCGGTCGATCCTCTCACTGAAAGCAAGTCTCACCCAGAGTCGCCCTCAGATTAACCCGGTCAGGCAGGAAGTGGAGGCAGAAGGTTGTGAAAAAGCGCGTGACTCTGATATTTCCCAAGCGATCGGTGCATATGCCGGTCACCTATCGACTGGCCAAGGATTTTAACGTCGCAGCCAATATTATTCGAGCCCAAGTAACTCCCAATCAAGTGGGAACCCTCGTGGTTGAACTTTCGGGGGATATCGACCAGTTGGATGCTGCTTTGGAGTGGATGCGTTCTCAAGACATCAACATTTCCATGGCCAGCCGCGAAATTGTGATCGATGAAGAGAGCTGTGTGCATTGCGGGCTTTGTACAGGGGTATGTCCGACGGAAGCCCTGAGTTTAGATCCCCAAACTTTTCGGCTCACCTTCACCCGATCCCGGTGTGTCGTCTGTGAGCAATGTATTCCCACTTGTCCTGTCCAAGCTATCTCCACCAATCTTTAAGAGCAGACTTTAAGAGCGGTCTCAAACAAGTCCTAGATAAACCAGTCATTGGCAACCCGTCAATCGCTGTCGCTATCGTCAGGATCGGGCTCTCTCTTGGCTTCAACACTATTGCGAAGTGCAACTGACCGGCATTTTTCCTTAGAAGTAGTGGCAAAATGGATGGGATGCATACAGCTCACTTAAACGTAGCGTATTGTACAAAATCTATTGCTCTGCCAAGGTAGAAACGAGCAGGTGATGTTATCTATACACAGATCACTAATTAGGGAGTGACGGAATCGATGAAGAAAGTTGAAGCAATTATTCGCCCGTTCAAACTAGACGAAGTCAAAATTGCACTGGTGAATGCAGGGATCGTCGGTATGACGGTTTCTGAAGTGCGTGGTTTTGGCCGACAAAAGGGACAGACGGAGCGCTATCGCGGCTCTGAATATACGGTCGAGTTTCTGCAAAAGCTAAAGGTGGAAATTGTCGTTGAAGACGATCAACTCGATATGGTTGTGGATAAAGTGATTGCTGCTGCCCGTACAGGTGAAATTGGTGATGGAAAAATCTTCATCTCCCCGGTCGAGCAGATTATTCGGATCCGCACTGGCGAAAAGAATCAAGAAGCCATTTAAGTTGTAAAGCAGGCAACTTGTAAACTTAGAGTATTAAGTTCAATCCGGTTTCTAGCAGTCTTAAGGGATGCAAAGGAACCGGATTTTGGTCTGAATAGGGATTTGGGCTGACCCAACGCGGGAAGCATCCCCCTTAGCGATCCTCCTCACTGGTGGCTTTTAACCAGGGGGCAACAGCTTGAAAGGCGATCCCCCGATGGCTGACGGACTGTTTCAACTCAGGCGGCATCTCTGCAAACGTCATTTGATGTTCCGGCACATAAAACACCGGATCATAACCAAACCCTCCCTCGCCTCGCGGTCGATCCAAGATCTCACCGGGGCAAATTCCTTCCGTTTGAAAGGCGATCGACCCATCTGGACGGGCAATGGCGATGGCACAGGTGAAGTGGGCTTGACGATGATCTACCCCTTGTAACTCCTGCAAGAGGCGTTGAATGCGGGCTTCATTCGTATCTGCATACCGGGCCGAATAGAGTCCAGGGGCACCGTTAAGCGCTTTCACCGACAGCCCAGAGTCATCGGCAATTGCCCATTCTCCCAGTGCTTGAGCCACTTGCGCTGCTTTGAGGCAGGCATTTTCTAAAAAAGTCGTGCCTGTTTCCGCAACGTCTAGATCGGCAGGTTTGAGTTGAAGCTGCCATTTCGCCAAGGCAGGCTCGGTCAGGTAGGCTTGCATCTCCTGTAATTTGCCTGGATTGCTTGTTGCTACGACCAAAGTCGGCATAGTGTCGCCCTAAATGAAAATGCCTCCCAGATTGTAGCCTGCCTTAAATGGCGCTGGCCCAGTCCTTCGACCATCGCAGGTTACGCTGAACAGCTTGATCAGTTAAGCCTTCAGAATAGAGTCGCAAGACGGGTTCTGTGCCGCTAAACCGGATCAGGAGCCAGCTTTCATCGGCGAGTTGAAATTTGTAGCCATCGATCGACAGACAATCCACGACGGCTTGTCCAGCGATTTCGGTTGGCGGTTGGGTTTTTAAGGTTTCCAGCAGTCTGGCTCGCACCTCCATACTGGCTAGCGGAAGGTCGATCCGATCGTAGGTGGAGTGATAGCCAGTTTGGTCTTGCAAAGCACTGTAGCGTTGGCTCAAATCTTGCCCAGACTGCATCACTGCCTCTAGCACATACAACGCTGACAACAAGGCATCCCGTTCGGGAATGTGGTGTCCGTAGCCGATCCCACCAGATTCTTCGCCCCCCAGCAGCACTTGCGCTTCCAGCATCCGATCGGCAATATACTTGTAGCCGATTGGGGTTTGATAGATCGATAAGCCATACTGCTCAGCCACCTTGGGGATCAGGTTGGAACCACTGATGGTTTTGATCACTTCACCGCTGTAGCCCCGGTTGACTGCTAAATGCTCGATCAAAATTGGGATCAACACCTGCGAGCTGAGAAAATTACCCTGCCCATCCACCGCAGCCACCCGATCGCTGTCTCCGTCAAATACTAAGCCCACGATCAGATCTTGGGGAGCCTGAGCCCGCCGCTCCTGAATCGTTTGGATCAACCGCCCCAAATAGCGCGGCAACGGTTCGGGGGCACCCCCTTCAAACAGGGGATCCCGATCGCTATTCAGTTCTTGAACGCCTTCACCAATCAACCGCGACAAACCACTGGCGGCCGCCCCATGCATGACATCGGCAAATACCGTCAACTGACCGCTGGCAATGGCAGCCTGAATCGCGGCCACATCGACACGAGTTTTCAGCACTTCGCAGTAGCTCTGCCAGGGGTCAAAGGTCTGGATCGAACCTGCTTGCCCTGACGATGGCGTAATAGACTCACCCGATTGCAGCATTGCCTCAATTTTTTGAGTCACCTCTGGCGGCACCGATCCACCAAATCCACCTTTCACCTTTAAGCCGGAATACATGCCCGGATTGTGGCTTGCCGTAATCACAATCGCACCGAGGGCATTTTGCTGTTTAGCCGCCCAACTAAAGGCTGGTGTAGGCGCATAGCCTTCAGCAAATAACACCTCAAATCCGGCAGCACTGATCGACTCGGCCGCAGCTCTCGCAAACTCTTCCGACAAAAAGCGGCGATCGTACCCCACAATCACGGTGCGGCTGGAATCTCCGTAGGATTGGGCCAGGGCTTGGGCGGCCAGCGGGGCGACTTGCATCACCCGCTCGAAAGTGAAGTCAGCGGCGATTACCCCGCGCCAACCATCGGTTCCGAACGCGATCGGTTTTGTGGCGAGGGATGCTGGAGAAACGTGAGCTGCCATAGATTTTAGGGTGCTAGATTGTTAGGGTGCTAGGTTGCTAGATCGAGAGACTCTAGTTAAAAATCGTAACGCTGGTTTAGCGCAACCTATCCGGGTTCTGTCAATTTTTACAGGAAGTTAAACAAAAGTCAGGCTGATTCTTCAAAATTACTGTCTTTTGTGATTGGGTCTGGGGTCGGTCTGGGGTCGGTCTGGGGTCTGAAAACGAGAGGACTCCCTGAGCCTAACCCCGAATCGAAGCTTCCAAGGCATAGACTCGATCGCGACCCGTCCGTTTGGCCTCGTAAAGGGCACTGTCGGCTCGTTGCAAGACATCCCAGGCATTGTGATCGCAGGTGAGATTTTGCTGAGCCACACCAAAACTGGCCGTAATTTCCAGATGGCCCGCCCGCGTCACAAATGGGGTGGATCGCACTGCCCAGCGCAACCGTTCAGCCACATCTACCGCTTGATTCAATGGCGTATCAGTGAGGATAATCATAAACTCCTCGCCCCCATAGCGATAGGCAGGGGTGCCCCGGCGCAATTGACCCTGCAACCGTTTAGCAATCTCTTGCAGCACTTCATCACCCACCAAATGACCATGGGCATCGTTGACATATTTGAAATAATCAATATCGCAGGCGATCACACAAAAAGGAGGATGGATCGACCAAATGGCTCCCATACTCAACTGTTCTAGCTCGCGTTCTAGCGATCGACGATTCATCAGTTGGGTCAGTTCATCGCGCAGGATTGCCCATTGCAGAGAATTATTTTGGATGCGCAAGGCTTCCTGTTTGCGCCAGAGCCGTTGGTAGTGCTGCGCGTTGGTAAGGGCAATGGCGGCTTGATCGGCCACTTGGCGCACGGTTTGCAATTCATCAATCAAGTAGGAACGATCCTGCCGATAGGACAAGAGCACGACTCCACCAAAAAACTCTCCCTGAACAAACAGAGGCACAACTAGAACCGACTGGGCCCCCACATCTTCGATCCAAACTTGGAGAGGATCGGCTTTGGCTTCGTTTAAGCTCATTTGCAGGTAGCTGGATCCCCCCTGCATAAACATGTCGATCACATTTTGCCAATAAGACTGGCGAATCTGCCGTTGATCGAGCGGGGCTAACTCGCAGTCTGGATGATCCCAAACCGATAAAATATTAGCGGGGTCGTACCGCAAATCCACCAACACCGATCGATCGACCTGGAGCCCGGTGCCTAACTCGGCCCCAATGCGGCTGACGATCTCATCTGGGTTTAAGGTTGAATTGAGCAGACGAGAGATCCGTCCCACCAAAGCAGACTGTTGGCGAGATTGTTCTAACCGCTGCCGCCAATACAGAGCACTGTAGGCTAACCCCAACTGGCTGCAAACAATTTCTAGAGATTCTAGCTCAGCGATCGACCAGCCTTGAATGGTAGGTGGTGTTTTGAGGGCAGTCCCGCCTGGAACTGGCGAGGGAACCCAATCAAAAGTGGCACTATCGTTCAGTGGGGCGGATGATTCGTGAGGACGATTCACCCAATCTGGATCGGTCGGATCGGCGGAAAAATTTCCGGACTGGGACTGGGGAGGACGAATCACCTGTAAAACAAACTGGAGCGAATTGGCGATCGCAAACCCAGCCGAATCAGGTTCAAAAAAGCTGCCTCGATTCGTGACTGGCACAATTAGATCACCGGTTTCCAGTTGCAGGAGATGCGGCGAACTTTGCTGATCGAGCAACCAGAGCGGTAGGGAGCGGGGCCGAAATAATTTCACGGCATGGTGCGGATCACCGGCACAAACGATCGGAGGAGGGGGATAGGCAAACCCCAGACTAGCCGCATAACGAGTGGCAACTTCCTGAGTGGTGACTACCCGCAATGTATCGGCGATCCCAAACTCTAACCCAGACCATAGTAAACATTCCGCTTGAAAAAGGGCAGCAATTTTTTCCACCGCTTGCTGTAAGAGCAAATCAAGCGAATCCAGGTTGAGAACCGCCGTCTTAATCTGGGGATAAAAATGTTTCCAGTTTGGCTTCATGAATATCCTCTGGAACAGTAGCATCAAACAGACTCCAGCACTGGTCAGTTGACAAGCACCCTGGTCAATTTTGGGTCAAACCTTTATTGGGTCAGACCTTTTTGGGTCGCACCTTCTGGGTTGCACCTATTTAGGTCGCACCTGTTTAGGTCAAACCTTTTTGGGGTCAAACCTTTTTGAGGTCAAACCTTTTTGGGGTCACACCTTATTTGAGGTCAAACCTTTTTGGGGTCACACCTATTAGAGTGCCCGTTCCACCGTGAAAGTCCTGTTGAATACGCAATAAAACCAGTATATTTTGACCTTTTCCCCTTCCCCAAATTTGATTATCCTAGCGGCAAGGGTAGCGCTCCCTGATTGACTGACAAAACTCAAACTACCCTCACCCCAACCCAGGGGCTTTCGAACCAGGATTTGATTGCAAGTCCCTTCGCCCCTAGTGGGAGAAGGGATTTAGGGATGAGGGGAAAAGATTTGTCAGTCAATCAGGTAGCGCTCCTCTCCCCCATCCTCATTCAAGAGCTTGATCTGAAGGCGATCGAGCTAGAAATCTTCCGCCAGTCCTCGTTCTAGCCATTCCGGAATGTAAACCCAGGCTTTATTCAGTTCAGCATCATACTGGCGATAATTCGGTTCTTTCTCCGCCACCAAAGCCCAGAATTTGCGGGAGTGGTTGAGATGGATGGTATGACACAACTCATGAATAAACACGTAGCGCACCAAATGCGGCGGCAAAAATAGCAATTTGAAATTCAAACTGATATTGCTTTTGGAAGAACAACTCGCCCAAAGGGTTTTTTGCCCGCGTACCGCCGCCCGATTAAAGGGGAGTTTGATCTCTTGGCTAGTTTGCCGCAACCAGGGGATCAACTGCATTTCGGCTTTTCGCTTCAGCCACTGCTGCAAAGCTCGCTGACAGACAGAAGGCCGATCGACAGCTCCCCGCAAAGTTAAGCGACCGGAGGCAGTGGTGGATAGAACCACCTGCGGGCTGGTAACGGCTTTGTACTGAATTTGCCACTTTTCACCGATCGACATCAGTTCTAAGCGATCGGGCAAGGTTAGCGTTGGCGGAGAAGCCGCCGGATTGGCCAAAAAAGTGGGAGCAACCATCTGCCGCTCAGCCACAATCCGTTGGATCGTTTTGGCGATCCAATCTTGTCGTTTGCGAATAATGTCTGGAATCTGACGACGATCAAACCCCATGGGCACCACAACTTCCACCTCACCCAGATGAGAGACTTTGATGCTGACATGCTTAGCCTTTGTGCTTTCGCGCACCCGATAGGCTTTCGATTTAGCGGGTTTTGTCGGAGCCATCTTCGTTTTTGATTTTTTCACCATACCTCTGGAGAAAATCTAACAGAATTTGGCGATGGGGGTGGGCAAGCGGACGATCTTGCCGCACTCGCTCTGAAAAGCAGAAGCCTCGCCGTACTTCTTCTATGGTAAATAAACCAAGGTCTTGTCCCTCATTGAGTTGCAGTTCATCAACCCGAACGGTTAGCGGAGCATAGAATACATGCCGCATGATCTGGGCATCGGTGAGAAAGGAACCAAAATGCTGAATTTTAGGTGGTTGATAACCAATTTCTTCCGCCAGCTCGCGCCAGAGCCCCTGTTCAGGTGATTCTCCGGCTTCCAGATGCCCACCAAAAAAGGCCCACTGTCCAGGGTGGCGGATCTGCGGTAAATCATCGCGGAGCTGGAGCAAAAATCGATCGGCTTGATACAGGATGGCGAGTGCAACGGCTGGACGCTCCAAGGGGAACGGAGCAGCCGCCTGCGGAGAATCAGCATTGGGGAAAAAGTCCATGGGTGGATGGGGATAATTAATGACGGATGGTAAATGACGGATGGCGACTGGGCTATGATTCAACCGATCGCAAGAATACACCGATCAGCGCTGATCCGCAGGCAGGGGTTGCCGCTGTTGCTCTTCGATGAAGGCCGTACTCTCATTCTGTCCAGCTAGCTCAATGGGTTGAAAGCGTACCAGCCCTTGAACTTGAACTTGCTCACCAGACCGAGCGGTTTGATCGGGGCTAAGTACCCAAATCGAGCCGGTGGAATCCGTGAGTTCGTATACCTGACCTTCGATCAGGGGAGCCCGATCGCCGATCGTCCCCTGAAGAGACACCCTAGCATTCCACCAGCTCCGACGCGGCTGATCCTGGATACTGCGAACGGTCGAGACACCACTACAGCTTGCTAAACTGCCTGCCAAATAGACCAGCAGGAAAATACGGATAGGGGGAAGCAGAAGAATCATCTGACTTGACAATAGCGGGGAAATAGCGGGGAAATAGCGGGGGTAGCAATCAAAACTTTGGATCCCATGCTCTAGCTTGCCCGATTCTTTGCTGCGGTGGGAACTAAATCTGAGAGACTATGAGGAGAAGGTTGGTTTGACAATGGCATCTCACCATGACTGGTTTACTTGATGGTAAAGCGCTGGCAGCTCGAATGCAGTCTGAAATGGCGGCTGAGGTGGCCCAGCTTCAAACACAATATGGACGATCGCCGGGGTTGGCGGTGCTAATGGTGGGCGATAATCCGGCTAGCGCGGCCTATGTGCGCAACAAGGAGCAGGCTTGCGAGCGCGTTGGAATCGCTTCCTATGGGCAGCATTTTCCCGCCGAGACAACTCAACCCACCCTGGAAGCCGCCATTCAACAACTCAATCAGGACGATCGGGTCGATGGCATTCTGGTGCAGTTACCGCTGCCTGATCACCTCGATTCAGTCGCTTTGCTGAATCAGATCGATCCCAACAAAGATGCCGATGGGTTGCACCCCACCAATTTAGGGCGGCTATTGCGGGGCGAACCCGGACTCCAAAGCTGTACGCCTGCGGGCTCAATGCGGCTGATGCAAGAATATGGGCTGAGCTTTAAGGGCAAACAAGCGGTGGTGGTGGGTCGCAGCATTTTAGTCGGCAAGCCCCTCGCCCTCATGCTACTGGCTGAAGATGCCACCGTGACGATCGCCCACTCTCGTACCCCAGATTTAGCGACAGTGACCCGATCGGCAGATATCCTCGTGGCAGCAGTAGGGCGGACTCATTTAATCACAGGTGACATGGTCAAACCGGGAGCCGTGGTGATCGATGTCGGCATCAATCGGGTGGTTAATCCAGAGACCGGCAAAGGGCGTTTAGTCGGCGATGTTGATTTTGACAGCGTCCAACCCGTGGCAGAATGGATTACGCCAGTACCGGGCGGCATCGGCCCTATGACGGTGACCATGTTGCTGCACAATACAGTATGGAGTTATCGCCAGCGAATGATCGGGTGAGGAGGATCAGCCCAATGACGAGTTCAATCGATCGCAATACAGCCACCGCTGCCAGTCCTGTCTTTGACCTCAAGGCCTATTTGAAGCAATATCAACAACAGGTCGAAGCAGCCCTCGAACAGTCGATCGCGGTAGTCTACCCGGAAAAAATTTATGAATCCATGCGGTACTCGCTGTTAGCAGGCGGAAAGCGACTCCGACCCATTCTCTGTCTAGCTTCTTGTGAGTTAGCGGGGGGATCGATCGCGATGGCGATGCCAACAGCCTGTGCTTTAGAGATGATTCACACCATGTCATTAATCCATGATGACCTGCCTGCCATGGACAATGATGACTACCGCCGTGGCCAGCTCACAAATCATAAAGTCTATGGCGAAGATGTCGCGATTTTGGCAGGCGATGGTCTGCTAGCCTATGCTTTTGAGTTTATTGCCACCCAAACCCAGATGGTTTCTCCCGATCGCGTGCTGCGGGTGATTGGTCATTTGGGACGAGCCGTTGGGGCGGCCGGGCTGGTCGGCGGCCAAATCGTCGATCTGGAGAGTGAAGGCAAAACCGATGTGTCACTGGACACTCTAAACTTCATTCATCGTCACAAAACAGGAGCCCTACTGGAAGCTTCGGTGTTGTGTGGAGCCTTGCTGGCTGGAGCCACCGAGTCAGATTTACAGCGACTGTCTACCTATGCCCAGGATATTGGTCTGGCTTTCCAAATTATTGATGATGTCCTCGATATCACCGCCACTCAGGAGGAACTCGGTAAAACGGCTGGCAAAGATTTGCAAGCCCAAAAAGTGACCTATCCCAGTATTTGGGGGATCGAAGAGTCGAAACGACAAGCCAATCAACTGGTGGAGGCAGCCAAAGCCGCTCTGGATCCCTATGGCGATCGGGCTCAGCCCCTGAAAGCCTTAGCTGATTACATTACTGCTCGCCGGAACTAAGTTCGGAGCTAAGTTCATCACTCAGTCCATCACTCAGTCCGTCACTCAGTCCATCACTCAGTCCGTCACTCAGTTTTGTCGCCCCTCGATTTTGCCGGAGCCCCTTGATCCCGATCTAGTTTTATCCCGATCTAGTTTTATCCCGATCTAGTTTTATCCCGATCTAGTTTGCCCCGCTCCCAACTGCGATTCCTCGCTCCTCAACCTCAGCCAGACCCTTACCTGAACCTCAAACTATGCAGGACATTAGCGTCATCCTAGAGAACCATATTTTGGCGATCGCCCTTCTTGCCTGTGTGCTGGCTCAAATCCTCAAGCTGATCGTGGAGTTGATTCGCCATGGCAAAGTCACTTTTCGCACCTTGGTGGAAACCGGGGGGATGCCCAGCGCTCACTCCGCGCTTGTGACGGCATTAGCGACTGGCATTGGTCAAACAGCAGGCTGGGCCAGCGGCGAGTTTGCCATCGCTTTTGTGTTTGCCATTATTGTGATGTACGATGCAGCAGGCGTGCGGCAGGCGGCTGGAAAGCAGGCCCGCATTCTCAACCAAATTGTGGATGAGCTATTTCGCGAACATTCCACCTTCAATGAAGATCGCCTGAAGGAATTGTTGGGGCATACTCCGGTGCAAGTCTTAGCCGGTTCAGCATTAGGAATTGTTGTTTCCTGGATCGCTGCTCCAGCCTATTGAAGGAGGGCAGTTTTTCCGATAGGGCTGTTTATTGGGCAGATAGATCCGACTAGATAGATCTGGGCAGATAGATCCAACTAGATAGATCCGGCTAGTCCAATTGATCTAGACAGATCGAGCGGCAATCGGGTCTGTGCTTCAGGCGGGTTGAAGCGTTGAGGTTGAGTCAGTTGACTCGAACAGCCGCAGTGAGCAATACAGCCCGACGACTATCAACGATCGCAGCAGTAAACCCCTGTTCACTCAAGGTTCTGAGCAAACTCGATGCTGTAGCTGGATCGGCAGTGACTCCCGCCAAGAGATAAGGCTGTTGCTCGAACGCCACCAGCCCTACTTCCCGATTGATCACCTGCTGCAAACTCACCGCCAACTCCGGTTTGTTGAAGTAATTGACGACCACCGCATAACCTGCCGCGAGGGCTTGTGGACGATAGGTAGGCTCCGTCGAAGTGGGTACGGGCGTGCTGGTGCCCCCGATAGCACTGGGTACAGGTGCTGTGGCGATCGAGTTAGGGGTAGATGGACGGGCCACGAAAGATTGCACATTAGCCATATCAGTGAGATATTGGGCCCAAGCACTGGCAATTTCTGTTGAGGCAAAACCTTCCACCCGAATCACCGGCGTGTTGAGATAATCACAAAGGGTGAGGATCGCATTAGCAGGTAGCAACTGTTGCAGGCGGCTCTGGGTGTCAGCTTGCGGATGCGGCACCAGCAGTAGAAATTCATCTGCTCGCGGCGGTTGGCAGACAGGCAATGGGCTAGAAGGCTGAGCCAGCACTTTTACCCCAATTCCTCCCCATGAACCCAGCATCAGTGCTGTGCCGCCTAGAAGCACCCAATTGCGCGGGTTGAGTGACTGTCGAATTGGAAACATAGTGTCTTGCCTTAATGTTTGAATATGCCTTGATGTGCCTTGATGTGCCTCACAGAGGGAAGTCCTGGACTGAAGACCTCAGAATTCGCCGCTTCAGATTCACTGCTTCAGATTCGCCGCCTCAGATTCGCCGCTTCAGATTCACTGCTTCAAACCAGGGGAAATGGGTCAGACGCTCCAATCCTGAATGCCTTGTACTCCACTCCCCTAGTCTGAGATTCCCTAGTCTGAGATTCCCCTAGTCTGGGATAACTATCTGGAGGGTAGCAACCCCTGAGTTGATGCGCTTAAGCAGCGGGTGCCAAAGAAGCCAGGGGATCGGGAATGGTTGCCGATGGAGCCTGAAATTCTCCGGTGATCACATATTCTAGACGCAGTTTGAGCCAGGAAACAAATTGGGGATTGGTCGAAACGATCGCCACGGCTGGCTGAGGACACTTAGCTTTAATCGCGGCCATTTCCGGTGCTTCCAGAAAAGCAGGCTGATGTACTAACCAGAAATCCAGTTCTTTCTCCTGCTCTTTGTAGTAACGTTGACGTTCTCTCAGGGCTTCATCCGTCGGTTCCTCTTCCAAAATATATTTCCGACTGGCCAAGACATAATAGTAGGTTTGCATGATCAAATCTCTGAATAAATTGGTTAGAAATGGAGCGGAGCTTGGAATTGGGAAGGAATAGGGGATGAGGAGTTACAATTCGCCGCGGATCGCCTGTTTCATTTCACGAATGGCGCGTTCCATCCCGACTAACACCGCTCGACTGATAATGGAGTGGCCAATGTTCAGCTCTTCCATACCGTTAAGGCAGGCCACCGGGTAAACATTCCAGTAGGTCAGCCCATGCCCCGCATTGACCCGTAACCCACTGGCAAGGGCTTGTTCACAGCCAGCCGCCAGGATCGCTAACTCCGCCGATTGGCTTTGTTCGTCTTTGACCTCTGCATAGGATCCGGTATGCAGCTCGATAAATAAAGCTTGGGTGGAAGCAGCGGCCTGAATTTGAGCTTCATTGGCATCAATGAATAAACTCACAGGAATCCCCTGATCTTGCAAGCTGCCGACCACTTGTTTCATGCGATCGAGCTGGCTATTGACATCTAGCCCCCCCTCCGTCGTGATTTCCTCTCGGCGTTCTGGCACTAAGGTCACATAGTCGGGGCGGAGTTCCAGGGCAATCTGCACCATTTCATCCGTAGCAGCCATCTCCAAGTTGAGGTGGGTTCGCACGGTTTGGCGCAACAATTTCACATCGCGATCCTGAATATGTCGTCGGTCTTCCCGTAAATGAACCGTGATGCCGTCTGCACCAGCTAGTTCTGCCAGCACTGCGGCCCCGATCGGATCGGGTTCTACCGTCCGTCGCGCTTGCCGGATGGTTGCAACATGGTCAATATTGACTCCCAGAGTTGGCAACTTTCGTCTCCCTTCACCTAATATCCCATTCCGCCTTAGATCTTACAGCAATCAACCGCAATCACTTGACTGCCAGCCTGGAGTGAGCACGATCGGTGCGGCGATTCCAGATGACTCGGAGAGAAAAAGCGCAATCTACGCTGAAAACATTGCTACGCTGAAAACGGGGGTAACCCAGGGAGCGCCTAATGAATGGCAGAGGTGAATCACATCCATGAACCGCGAAATGATGGTTGAGCAGGAGTGGGATCACTGCCCAAAAGCCAAATTTCTCAAAAAATAGATGACCTATGACTGAATTGCCCCCTTCCCTGTTTATCCCGTGGGGTTGATCTATTGGTCTACGAACCCATTCAGCGTTGTGGCTGAAACAAATCTCTGTTTTAGAGCAAGCTGCTGTTGTTGCTGATCACCAAACCCGGTTGCATGAAGTTGTTATTAAAACGGCATTTCTTTTGTCTGAGCCCCCTTCTTGAATTCCGTCTGTTTTTAGAATCTTACTGGCAGCAGAGTTTAGCATTTGTGATTGCAGGTGTCATTGTCCTGCTTTTCGGGCTGGCAGGGTTAGGCGAAGCCAGCGAATCTAGCTTGCAATCCCTGTTGCTCCAATGGCAAATTCTCGGTTGGGCTCCGCTGCTCCCCATGCCGGTGGAAGCATTCCCCTCCTGGAGCACTTCGCCCTGGCTATTGGGAGCCCTCAACCTCCTATGGCTGGGAGGCACGGCCCAGCGACGTTGGTTTCATCAATTGGGGTCGGGAATCGGGCTATGCGCTCTGTGGATTGGGCTATGGGGGTGGCTGCTCTCGATCGATCGGTGGTTGCCCCTTGCCTTGCCGCTCTTGTGGTTCGGCTCAACCGTCGCCTTGCTGATGGGTATCAAGTTCTTGGCTGCTTTCTATACGTTACGCCGGAACGAAACGCGCTATGCCTTGATGATGCAAGGCTTTAATGAAGGGATTTGGGAATGGGATTTGCGGGCCGATCGATGTTATTTTTCCCCCCGTTGGAAGCAAATGGTCGGATATGACGAAGCGGAAATTTGTGATCAGCCCCAAGAATGGTTCGATCGAGTTCACCCGCTCGATCGATCTGCCCTAGATGCGGCCCTAGCGGACTATCTCAATGGGCAGACCGCACATTTTGAGCAAGACTATCGCCTGCTGCACCAGGATGGGCAATATCGCTGGATGCAGAGTCGCGGGTTAGCCATTTATCACGATGGTAAGGCGGTTCGGTTGCTGGGCTCGCAAGTTGATGTGACCGCTCAAAAACAGGCTGAAGAAGAACTTTGGCGCAGTACTTTTTTTGATCGCCTGACTGAACTGCCCAGTTGGACTGGTTTTGTCCATCAGCTTCAGCAGGTGTTAGCCGCCGTGCCAGGGGTATCCCATCCAGTTAGCCAGCCCCATCCTCAATTCGCGGTGCTCTGGCTTGATCTGGATCAATTTAAGCTAGTCAACAATAGCCTGGGTAAGCAATTGGGCGATCGACTGCTGCTATCCATTGCCCAACGGTTAAAGTCCTTTTTACCTTCTGAAATTGTGGCCCGCTTGGGGGAGGACGAGTTTGCCATCTTGTTGCGAGGTGTAGCCGATGGTAATGATGCGATTCATGCTGCCCAACAAATTCAGCAAGTCTTAACCTACCCCTTTCGGATCGGAGAACAGGAAATCTTTGTCACCGCAAGTGTGGGCATTGCGCTCAGCGCTCCCCATTATCACAAGCCTGAATCTTTGTTGCGGGATGCCGGGACTGCAATGTATCGGGCCAAGTCGATGGGCAGAGCAAGCTGTTTAGTGTTCGATCCCAGTATGCGTACGGGCATGTTAGTTAAACTACGGCTGGAAAATGACCTGCGACGTGCGATCGCCCAAGGAGAACGGCAACACCCGACTCTGCCAATGAACTCAGCCGCTAACACCCTACCATTCAAACCGGCTGCGATCGAACTATCCCTAGTGAGCCGATCGGAGCCCCGTTGCCCGGATTCCTCCCATCCATTGGCTCCCGAAGGCTATCCAGAACTGGAGCTTTACTATCAGCCGATCGTACGATTGGCAACCGGAGAGGTCGCAGGCTTTGAAGCCTTAGTTCGTTGGCAACATGCTGAGCAAGGGCTACTGTTTCCTTCCCGATTTATTTCGATGGCCGAAGAAACGGGGCTGATTATTCCCTTGAGCTGGTGGATTTTACGCACTGCCTGTCGGCAGATGAGTCAATGGCGGCAGCAGTTTCCCGATCAATCCGATCTCACCATGAGTGTGAATCTGTCCAGCAAGCAGTTTTCTATGCCAGGGTTAACTGCTCAGATCCAACAGATTTTGCAGGAAGTCAATTTGGAGCCCACCTATTTGAAGCTGGAGTTGACGGAAAGCATGGTGATGGAAAATGTCAGCTCTGTGGTGGATGTGCTCTATCAATTGCGAGCCTTGGGGATTCGGCTTGCTATTGACGATTTTGGTACGGGCTACTCCTCCCTCAGCTATTTGCCCCGCTTTCCCCTGACAACCCTCAAAATCGATCGATCCTTTGTTAACCAGATCGGCAACTGTCGCGACAATCTAGAAATCGTCCGCACAATCCTCTCTTTAGCCCACAAATTGCGAATGGATGTAGTGGCAGAAGGGGTAGAAACAGAAAGCCAGTCGGTCCGCCTGCAAGAAATGGGCTGTGAATTTGGGCAGGGCTTTTTCTTCCATAAACCCCTGGCCGTGGATGCTGCAACCCGCCTCTTGCGAGATTCCCGCAGCAAAATTTACAATTCTTAATTTTCAATCAGGTTTTCCCCACGCCTTCCACAGGCTTTCCACAGGTTAGCGGGGTTTTTCCCCACCTTCCGGAGAGTTTTGCACAGGCTGTAACGCAACCGCTAGGGTTTGCCGAATTCCTGGGGATTTCTCGATCGGAGAGAATCAGAGCCGATTTTCCTGAGTTTATGTAAAGCAATGTAAAGAAAATGAGGCTACAATGCTGATTCTTCCGTTAGGGGTGGATCGGCGAAATCCAGCTCAATCAACTCAGCATGATTAACCGGCATTGACAACCCTCCCCCCCCATAGCGCAAAATGATGCGCACCTACTCAGTGATGAGAGCGCTCCAACCCGAACCCGATCGGTCTGTGCCTTCAGTTCAACCGATCTCAAAAGTTCAGGTTGCGTTGGCGCTGCTTTTCGCTACAATTCAGCATCTCCTAATGGGCTGGTAGCGAAAAGTCGATGGATTGAGCCTTCTCTAAGGGTTCCATCGCCTCATCGGAGGCAGTCCGTTCCGCTAGTTTCCAGAGTTTCAGCAGTTCACCTAGATTGAGGTAGCGTCCATGCACACAACGGTTAGCATCCTGGCAGAGATTCCCGAAGAACTCCATGAGTCCTTACAGAGCTATTTGGATACCCATCCAGATTGGGATCAAGACCGGGTTTTCTCAGCCGCTCTTTCTCTATTTTTGCTGCAAAACGGCAGTAGTAACACACCCGATGCTTCCCGCAGCTATCGTCGAGCCGCCAGAGTGTATTTGGATACTTTATTTAAACATGCCGTTTAGGGTGAGATCAGGCGCAGCTTTTCAGGACAGGATTTCTAGAACAGGATTTCACTGAAGCAATTCCTCAAAAGCCGGTTTCTCCCCGTTGCCTTGATCTTGCTCGATCGTTTGACCCTCGATCCAGCCTCTCGATCCAGCCTCTCGATCGCCCAAAGTTGCTTCTTCCGTTCAGCGGCATACCAACCCTTTATTTTGATTTCCAGTTGTCTCATCGGCATTAACACACCGCACCTGACCCATAGATGCATATTCAGATGCATCAATTCATTACAGCTTCCGGTGGAACGCTAAATGCGATCGGGCAACTCGGTACAATAAATTGTTTGAAAGGGCTGTCTTCGCACGACTCACGCCGCTGGAGATTGAACCAGAGGGTTTAACCACTCGCTGCTTGGCGTGCAAAAATTGAAGCACCTAGCAGTTTTAAAAAAAGCAACTTTAGAGGAATCATGACCTATCTTTGGTTTAAATCGCTGCATTTGGTCGGCGTTGTGGCTTGGTTTGCCGGGATGTTCTACCTACCACGCCTCTTTGTCTACCATGCCGAAGCCAATGAGCAACCAGAAGCGGTGCGCTCCGTGCTTCAGCCTCAATATCAGATTATGGAGACTCGCCTCTACCGGATTATCATGACTCCTGCCTTGGTTTTAACGGTGGTAATGGCGATCGGGATGTTAGTCAGTGCTCCAGAATTGCTGAAAGATACCTGGCTCCATGTCAAGCTTGCCCTCGTGCTGATTTTGATCGGCTATCACCATATTTGCGGTCGTCTGATTAAGGAAATGTCCGCAGGCAAGTTTCGCTTCACAGGGCAGCAATTTCGCTGGTTTAATGAATTCCCTACGGTTTTATTTTTTGTGGTGGTGCTGCTGGCCGTCTTCAAAAATAGCTTTCCCACTTCTGCCGCCACTTGGGCTGTCGTTGCGATGATTGTAGCGATGGCGGCTATTATTCAGCTCTATGCTCGCAAGCGTCGCCTTGCCAAAGAGCAGAATACTACCAGCCCTGATGCTAGCCCAGAGACAGCCTGAGTTGGCAGCCTTGTCACAGTGCCCGATCGCTGAAACTGGCTCAGCAGTCCTAGCGCCAACTAACCCCAACTAAGGTTCTAAATCCACCAGAAAGGTCAGGACAGTCTCATCAACTCCCTTCAAGGTCAAGGAACCGGCTTTCGTGATCCAGCGATCCGGCAAATAGTCAGCAACAGCGGCGGATACCAAGATTGAATTGGGTTGCGCCGCTTCTTGCAATCGAGCGGCAATGTTAACGCTAGGACCGATCGCCGTGTAGTCTGAGCGCGCCTTGCTGCCAAACATACCCACTACCGCTGTGCCTTGATGAATGCCACAGCGAAATTGAATAGGCGCTAAACCTTGGGCTTGCCACCGTTGGTTCAGCCGCTGGAGGGACTGATGCATCTGCCGAGCAGCGGCGATCGCCCGATCAACCTGCTCATTCGGGCTTAGATCTTCTGGGGCCCCAAACAAGGCCAAAATGGCATCGCCCACAAATTTATCGACCGTGCCGCCATTATCAAACACCGCCTGGGTCATTTCCGAGAGATATTCATTCAGCAACTCAGCCACTCGCCGGGATCGCAGTGTGTTAGAAAGTTGGGTAAATCCGACGATATCGCTGAATAACACCGTAATCATGCGCGGCTCCGGAGTCAGATCGAGCGCCAACTCGCCTTTGGCGGCTTTCGAAACCAGGGCTGGGGGCAGAAACCGTTGTAATACCGACTGGGTCAGGTAGGTATTGAGTTCAGCTACTCGTCGCTCATTGGCTTTGAGTGCTAACAAATTGCGCACTTCGGCTAAGAGTTCTCGATCATTAAAGGGTTTCGCTAGATAGGCATCGGCTCCCATCTCTACCCCTTCGATGCGGGTATCTTCATCGGCTTTGGCGGTCAGGAGAACGATCGGGATGCCTTGCAAACCCTCCTGTTGCCGGATCAACTGGATCATTTCCAACCCAGACACCAATGGCATCATTAGATCGGTGACAATCAAATGCGGATGACAAGCTTGTGCCGCTTCAAAGCCTTCCGCCCCATGCCGAGCCGTCCAGATCTGATAGCCTGCTCGCTGCAAAACACTAGAGACATAACTCCGCATATCGGCATTGTCATCAACCACTAAAATGCGGGTGCAGGGGGGGGTGGACTGGAGGTGATCGTCTGGTTCCGGTGGATCGATCACAGTCACACTGGCTGGGCTGGAAAAATCTCCCGACTCTAGCTCTGTTTCCAGGTTGGAGAGTTCGATCGAAGCCCGACTCGATTCTAGATCGATCGCCCGTTTGGTCACTTGGGCAGCGGGCAGGTGATCCGCCCCAAAGGGCAGCCAGACTGAAAAAACGGAGCCTACACCATAGGCTGATTCAACCGTGACCCGGCCCCCATGCAGCTCAACCAGCTCCTTGACCAACGCTAATCCGAGCCCACTCCCTTCATAGCCACGGCTGGCCGATCCATCCGCCTGACGAAATCGCCCGAACAGGTGAGGCAACTGATCGGAGCGAATGCCAATCCCGGTATCCCGCACTTGCATCACACAGTGAGTGGGGGTAGATTGCAGCAGCACCTCAATCTTGCCACCCGGTTCTGTAAACTTAATGGCATTCGACAGCAGGTTGTAAAGTACCTTATCAAATTGCTCGACATCAAGATAAACCGCTGGACAGTGGGAGAGATGGGTGAGCAGGGCAACTCGTTTTTTTTCACAGTAGGGGCGAAACGAATCGACAATTTGTTCAATTAAGGTGAGCGGATCACAAGGGCGAAATGTGGGTTGCATCCGTCCCGCATCAAGCCGTTGCAGATCGAGCAATTGATTGACTAACCGGAGTAATCGCCGTGAATTCCGAAGGGCGATCACCGATTGTTCATAAGACAAGCTTTGTCCTTGGGCCACCGCCGACTCCAGAGGACCGATCGTCAAGGTTAGGGGAGTGCGAAATTCATGGGAGACATTTTGAAAAAATTCTGTTTTCTGGCGATCGAGTTCCAGCAATTTTTCGGCTTGTTCGCGGGTGGTTTGGTAAAGGCGAGATTGTTGTACTGCAATAGCTGCTTGGGCTGCAACTGCCTGAGACAGCTCGACTTCGGCCGGTTGCCATTGGCGAGGCAGCCGTACCTGCCGCAGAGAAATGCTGCCGATAATTTTGCCATTGTGGATCAACGGCACTACTAATAAGGCCCGTGCCGGAACTCGCAACGGCAAATCCAACACATTCATTTGCGGCTGTTGGCTAAGATCGTTGATCACCACCGGAGCCTGGGTTTGCAACAGGGTTTGCAAGACAGGGTTGCCATCGATCGGCGCGGCCGACTGCGGCAACTGAGGACGATGGGCTGGCACTGTTCCTTCAGCAGAGAAGGCTCCAGCAGAAGACTGGATAGCATCGTACAGCCCGACACATTGCACAAACCGATCGTCTGCGGTCCAGAGAGATAAGGCACAACCATCCACTTGGAGAGCTTGCCCTAACTGTTGGGTGATCGCCGCAAAAATGTCTTCCAGATCGAGACTGGAACGAATAGCTGCGGTAATGGTGTTCACGAGCCGTTCGCGTTTTGCCAAAGCTTCCACCTGTTCGTAGGCTCGAGCCTGGGAAAGCGCCAAAGCCGCCTGATCTGCCACCATAACCACCAATTGAACTTCATCCTCTTGCCAAACCCGGGGTTGCCCACATTGATGCAGAGCCATCACCGCCATCAACTCTTGCTGACAGATCAGGGGCACAATCAAGCTGGCAGAAATTTGGGCATTCTGATAAGCCTGCTGCCGCAAGCCTTGAGGGTCTTCGTAGAGGCAGGCAGCTTGTAACGGTTCGGTAATCACCTGTACCTGATCAATTTCCCAAATGGTGTGCTTCAGTGCGGCGATCGACGGCCCACTCATCCGGGCTTGATAGAGGAAAGCTTCATCTTGCAAGCGCCCCTGTTGCAGCGGCCGCAAAATGCAACAATCCACCTCAAACATTTGTCCAACCGTTTCTACGATCGTCTGCAAGATCTGCCGGTAGTCCAACGCACTGCGAATAGTGTTCGTGACCACATTTAGCAGCGATTCTTGCTTCAGAGTGCGGCATAGCTCCTGGGTGCGAGTTTTCAGCACATTATGGGTCTCTACCGCCTGCCTTACCACTGCTTTCAGTTCTTCATCTTTCCAGGGTTTGGTGACATACTTAAACACCTTGCCCGAATTAATTGCTTCTACCAGATCAACAACATCGGTATAGCCGGTTAGTAGAATACGGATAGTGTCGGGATATTGGCTCGCCGTCAGACTCAGCAACTCTGTGCCACTCATCAACGGCATGCGCTGATCGGAAATAATCACCGAAACATCATCCACTTCAGCCAACAGTTCCAGGGCAACCGGCCCACTTTCTGCCCGTAAGACCTGAAATTCTCGATAAAAAGTGCGATAGAGCAGATCCAGATTGTCCGGCTCATCATCAACCACAAGGATGCAAGGTTTGGAAGAATCTAGAGATTTCATGCACCACTCTCCTCCTTTAGAGGGCAGTTGGGCGAGGTGAGAGAGCAGCAGACAAGGTTTTGGCAGTTGCGGGCAAGACGATCGATCATGGTTCCCATGCGACTAGACTGGCGTAACCCATCTTAGGTATAACCAATTTCAGATCCGACTAGCGCAGCACTAGCCAGGTTTAAGCCAAACCTTGAACTCTGTCTCCGAACAGAACTGAGTCGCAAATTCGGCCGTTCATTGGATGCCCCAATTAATTGGTGCTTCAACGCTTGATCTGGTAAAGCTTGATCTAGTAAAGCTTGATCTGGCCAAGCTTGATCTGGCCAAGCTTGATCTGGCCAAGTTTGGTACTTCAAAGTTTGCCAGTCCATAGGTCTGAATCCTGCTTGAAACATCTGATAGTCCACAAACTTCACCCTCCAGAATGCCCAAAATCCTAGGGCTGATACCAGGCAGAAATCACGATCGATCCGCAGGAGGGCGGTTTGAGCGAATTCTCTAAGACTACAATGAGGGCATCGTTCCATCCTCAGCCCATGTTCAGTTCCCACTCAGAGGCTTCCCACCCAGAGTCAGCCCTATCTCATCCATCGGCAATTCCCAATCCTCACTGGCATGATGCTCCCAATCTGGGTGATGCTCCCAATCTGGGTGATGCGCACGCACCCACAGTTAACCCTGCCTTTTTGGTGCGAACAGTGCGCCAGCAGGATCTTGCGGCTCTATCCGATGTCCTAGCCAGTAGCTTCCATCGTCAAGAAGGTTGGATGGGATGGCTCTATCCTCTCCTGAGATCTGGAATTTACGAGGATTTGAAAAGCCGTCTCTATACGAGAGGATCCCAGTATGCTTGCCTGGTTGCCGTCAAATCAGCTCCTCCCACAACAGACCCCGATCGATCGTATCCCTTCGAACTGCGAAAACGACTTGTTCCTTTCCCAGCTTTATCGGCGGTAGATTCGTTGCTAGGGACGGTCGAAATCAGCGTCAAAAGTCCTCCCCTCTTCCAGCCCTGGACTGCCAAGTATCTCTATTTGTCGAATTTAGCAGTGCAGGAAGCCTATCGCCGCCAAGGAGTCGCCTTGCAACTGTTGCAAACTTGCGAACGGATCGCACGAGATTGGGGCTTTCGAGATCTTTATCTGCATGTCTTAGAGAATAATCATCGGGCGAAACGATTGTACTGGAAAGCTGGATATCGGTTACAACGAATTGAAATCAACCCTTTGACAGTCATGCTGGGACAGCCGCGACAGTTATTTTTGCGGAAGCAACTTTAGGAGGATCGATCCATGTATCTAGTTACAGGATCCACGGGTGGACTGGGAAAGCGGATTGTTCGATCGCTACGGGAACGGGATCAAGCGGTGCGCGCTTTCGTGCGGCTGACCTCTCGCTATGGAGAATTGGCCCACCGGGGGGCAGAGATTGCCATTGGTGATTTGCGCGAGTGCCGGGATATTGATCGCGCTTGTCAGGGGGTGCAGTATGTGATTAGTGCCCATGGTTCAAATGCCTCGTCTGGCAGTGCTCAGGCGATCGATTATCGGGCCAACCTGGATTTAATTGAAGCTGCGAAGGCGGCCAGGGTAGAGCATTTTGTGTTTATCTCTGTATTGGGAGCCGATCGGGGCTATGAAGATGCGCCCGTTTTTAAGGCCAAGTGGGCGATTGAGCAAGCCTTGAAAACCAGTGGGCTCAACTATACGATTTTGCGTCCTTCGGGGTTTGCCTCCAATCTCCTGCCTCTCGCAGAGCAGTTTCGCCAGACTGGAATTTATCTGCTGGTAGGCGATCCCCAAATCCGCACTTCGATCGTTAGCACCGATGATTTAGCCCAAATGGCAGCAGTTGCACCAATCACCGAAGCTGCCCGCAATCAGACCTATGCCGTTGGTGGCCCAGAAGTGTTAAATCGGGCCGACATTCCTAAAATTTTCGGCAAAATCTTTAACCGTGAACCGATCGTGATTAATCCCCCCCTGGCTACTGTGGATGCTGTTCGTACCGTCCTAGGATTGGTTAGTCCAGCAGCGAGTAACGCGATCGGCACGTTTAGAACCTTGCTAGCCAATGAATTTTTCTGTACTCCTGCTGAAACTGAAATTTTAGAAACCCAGTTTAACCTGAAGCTAGAAACCCTGGAATCATTTCTGCGGCGTTACGTTGGCATTTATTAGCTCTGGATTGATAGTCGTTAGATGGTTGTGGGATGAATTGTTGATCAGGTTATTCAAAGATCATTAATCAGATCAGGTCATTCAGTCTAAAGCTCATCTAACGCTGATCTGACCTAGAGCACCATTTGCAGGGATATCGCTAGCAGGATCGACAGGATCGCCCCCAGGAATGTATTAATCACATTCACGACCTCATTTGTCATCCAGCTCACTTTAGCCTGCAAGGTCGCACCGATCACACTTTCTAAATTGGTCGCGATGAAGGCTGCCACCACACAAACGGCAATATCCAGGCTAGTAATCAACCCCAACCCCCAGCCTAGCGTTGCGATCGCGGCAGCTCCGAGTAACCCTGCCCCTGTGCCTTCCAAACTGACTGCTCCTTCGGTGCCACGCTCGACCGGCTGTAATGTCGTGATCAAGAAGGTGCGCTTGCCATAGGCTTTGCCCACTTCACTGGCACAGGTATCAGCGAGTTTTGTACTGATGCTTGCAACATAGCCCAGCAGTAAGAAAGACGCAATCAAAGCCCCTGAGAGCCCGCCGATCGAAAGCGCAAAGTAGGTACCGATCGCACAAAGCGTACCCACGAAAGCCGATCCCCAGACGTTTTCTGGGCCTCTAGCGCCCGATCGCTTTTCGGCAATGCCCGCTGCTTCTTTTTCCGCCATCCCGATGCGAGTCACAGCAGAACCAACCAGGAAGTAAAACATCATCACCCCATAGCCCCGCCAGCCCAGCGTGCCCCAGAGAATGATCCCGAGAATCCAAGCATGAACCAATCCGGCTGGAGTGAGCAGCTTTTTCGGTACTAGCCAAGCAACTAGCAGTAACAGAGAATTGATGCCGATCGCAAACGCCCAAGGCACCCAAATATCGAGTAGGTCTGTATTCAGTAAATCCAGGGAAGATAGAGCCATAGGCCTCCGCAGGGATAGAGTGATTAAACTTGCTGCTCGTCTGTTCCCCTTCCTAGCCTACCCAAGTTTGGTCATGGTTGCGACCTGTTGCCTTACTTATCCCGTGTTGAGCGTTTAGCCTGCGCTCCTTGCCCCAATCCGATCGCCTGATTCACAGTAAGCTGCTAAGAGCTTAATGCAATGATCGATCGCGCCTAGATGGGCAATTTCGTAACCATGGGTATTTTGGGTGGGAAAGCTGAGGCAAGCGGCTCGTGGCACATGTCCATTTTTCATAGCGATCGAACCATCACTGCCAAATCCGCTAATCGTGGCGAGTTGTAGCGGAATCTTTTGCTCAGTTGCCACTTGCCGCAGGGCTGCATTCAAGTCCTCGTCATACAACCCATAGCCATCTTGAGACAGTAAAACCGGGGCAATGCCATCTTCGATCGGATACTCTGAGGACAAAGGACAAATTTCCAAGGCGATCAGGGCATCTAGGGGCTGTCGTTGCGAAAAATACAGGGCTCCGATCGCCCCCACTTCTTCTTTGGAGGAAGCCACCAGATACAGATCAAAGGCAGGCTGCTGGATACGTTCGGCTAAGGCCAGCAAAATCGCTACGGAAGCTTTATTATCCAACGTATAACTCGCGATATAGTCTTTGAGCCGAAAAGGACGTTTACGATGCTTCCCAACAACGACTCGCGTTCCCGGTCGAATGCCAATCCTGATCAATTCTTCTGGTGTACATTTAGTTTCCACCCAAGCATCTTCCCATTTCAGTGATTGCTCCTCTTGAAATACTTTTTGAGGAGATTCATGGGACACATGACGCGATCCAAAACTGAGAATGCCACTGATAGTTTGCTGATCGCCCAACAAATCGACTACGCCCTCCCCATACACCCAAGGGAAAGATCCCCCTAATCGCCGTACTTCCACCTGACCATTCGGACGAACGGATTTGACAATGCCGCCAATTTCATCTTTGTGGGCCGTGATGGCGATCGATCGATGATGATCACGCCCTGGAATCTTAGCGATCAAATTGCCTGCTGCATCCAAATAAGCTGTTCGCCCCAATTGCTGAAACCGATGCAGCAACCATTGATCCACTTCCGACTCTGCTCCGCTAGGCGAGTGGCATAACACCAGCTCATTGATGGTCGAAAACAGGCGATCGAAGCGATCGAAGGGAATATCTACCGAGGTCTCCACAGACTGATTCGTCGATGCCTCATGGGACGGGTCAGACATGAATTGATTCCTCAATATCTAAGCCTCTTCAGCCGCAAGCTGTTCCTGTTCTCGCTGTTTAGCCAGCCGGATCGCCCGACTTTGCAACATTCGTTCCAGACTGAAAATGGTACCCCCTAACGTCACAATCAACACGCCCGCAATCTGCGTCCAGTTCAAGCTGGTCAAAGCTCCTGGAGCCAAGAAGAAAGCCAGCAGCGCCGTCAGGACAGGGGTGTTAGCAGCAATGATGGCCGATCGAGCCGCCCCCAAAGCTCGAATGCCAAAATGATTGAGGCTGTAGCTCGCGATCGTGAGCATACCCAGCAATGCGCCGCCGATCAGCAAATGGATCCAGTTAGTTGGGGTTCCACTCAAGCGAAATACCATCAGGCTAATGCTGCTGAGCACAAACATGGTGGCAAACTGCATCAGGCTGACTGGGATCGGATGAATTTTCCGCGCCCCAATCTGCATCGTTGCCAAGTAAAGCGTGAAGGTAACAGCCGAAATGACACCAGCAACCACACTACTACTGGCTGGATTTGTTGCCGATAACAATGGCGAGGCTGCTAATAGGGCTCCGATTCCAATGCCTAAAATCATGCCCACCCGCTTAAAGGTGAGCTTTTCCCCAAAGATCAACCAGCCAATAATCAGCGTACCAATCGGATAGAGGAATAGTAACGTAACTCCTACACCTGGCCCAGTTTGACCGATCGCAATATACAAAAAGACTTGAGATAGGAACAGAAAAATACCACTCCCAACCACGCCAAATAGCACACGACGATCCTGAGAACGGGTAAAAGCCCGAACTTCCCGGAGGGTCGCTGGATATAGCAAAGGAGCCAGCCAGGCCATCAGTGGCACCACAACCAACATGCGGATCCAGAGCAGCAAAGCCGAATTGCCAAAACTATTGAGGTTGAGGTAGCCTCCGATCGGCCATTTTCCAAAGAGCTGGCTGGCATTCCCCAAAATGCCGACCGTAACGTAGTGGAGCGAAATAACCAAAGTTGAAAGAAAAACTAGCCCTAAGCCTAGTTTAAGATTGCTGACCCGGCGACGCGGCGGCCGAGCAGAGGTCGGTTCAACGGTTGGTTCTTCCTCCACCTCAAAAGCCGCATCAGCGAAGCTTTCCTCAATTTCCGGCTGCCGTTTGGTCAGAGCATCCATCCAGCTAGCTGGGACTGAAGGCATCAAGCCTGAACTTGCACCCGTACCAGCTCCAGCAGCAACAGAACTAGCCGGATCGGGGTTTACAGTAAGGCGACCTGAGCCTAAACCATGGGAGTCAGAGGGGATACTGAGACGGGCAGGAGGGTTGATTTCACGCGGCGGAAAATTAGGTTCTAAGCGTGATCCAGGTGAGAGTTGCCCGGATGAAAGTTGTCCGGGTGAAAGTTGTCCGGGTGAAAGTTGTCCGGGTGGAAGCTGTCCGGGTGGAAGCTGCCCAGTCGCCAATCCAGAGGGAGCCGATTGACGAGCCTCTACTTGAAGTTGTTGGCTTAGCCGCTTAACCAAGACTTCCAGGATCGCTTCTCCCTGTTGACCCAACGTATGCATTCGTTCGAGCTGTTGGGCGAGGGAACTTTGGTAACTGTTGATATCATGCCTGAGCGAAGCAAAAGTGCGGTTCACTGTGTCATCTAAAGAGGCAGCCAACCGATAAGACTGTTCAGTAGCAGGGGCAGTTGCCGCCGCAGAGGTGGGTTGGATGGCACCATTTGCCTGATAGGAACCGAGCGTTTGATTGAGTCGATCGTTCAAGGCAGTTTGGAGGTGATTAGCCAAAACAAGTGCTAACTGCTTGGCCCAAGCTTGCTGCTGTGCCAATTGTTGCTGAGACAGATCGATCTGATGCTGCGACTGAAGTGACTGTTGCTGGGTCTGCAACTTCTCGATGTCATTGAGCAACCGCGACTTTTCAGCTTGTAGACGGTACACATCTTGATTGAGTTGCGTCAGCACTTCCTGCTGGAGGCTCTTCAAATCTTGGGTGACCGATCGCAACAAGCTCTCAGCCGTTTGCGCCGACTCGGACGCATATCCCCCATTTTGATCGGAAGCATTCTGCTCAGAAGCACTGAGTTCAGCATCGTTTTGTTCCGGACTACCCTGTGCCGGTAAGTCTTCCAGTCGCCCCATGGCTGTGCAACCTCTTGCCTGCTAAATTTGCCTGCTCAATCAATTTTGCTTAATCAATTGCCCAATCAAGTGCCCAATCAAGCAACCTCATCCCATCCCAACAGGTCAGGACTAGCTGACAGTGATGATATCTCTAAAGTTAGAAGATGGATGGGACAATTTCAGTTTTTTTTGAGATGTCTATATCCTTCACCGCAACCCCTCCCCATTCAGGAGACTCCGATCGAATCGCCTGATTCAACGAGTGATCCCACCCGTGATCCGGGGAGTCATCTTAAGATTGGGCATCCAGATGGATCAGACCAATTGCCAGCAAGGAGCTTTTCTCCCTCGCCGACTTGATTTCAGCACACCCACGGCACCGAATCTTGCCATCACAATTCTTTCAATAGCAGTTGATTTATGATCCGACAAGGGTTTGCAACTTGTCAAACTAGCCCCTGCACCGGATCACAGCGAATTTCCACCAAAAAGCCATCTGGATCATAAAAATAAACCCCACGACCCGTCGGGCGAGTGACTGGGCCATGATCGATCGGCACCTGAAACCGTTGCAATACCTCAAGTGCATGATCAAATTGCCCTGGGTCAATGTCAAACGCCAGATGTCCGGCTCGCGTAAACTCTCGGCTCGGATCTGGATCAGGCGGCATCAACTGGGGTTTCCAAAAGAGGTCGATCACCGTACCCTCTGGAGTGACAAAGTTGGCAGCTTCTCCTGCTGCAAAGAGTGCTTTCAAGGTTTCTGGCACTTCTTCCCCTTGCAGCTCTCGCAATCCCAGAATCTGACCATAAAAATGGCGCGATCGAGCCATATCCTGGACATGCAGAGCGATATGATGCACTCGCCGTAACATACCTGGTGCTAGGGCAGGTTGCTGAGTTTCAGGAATGGCGACCATAGACCTGCTTTGTTAAGCCTCACTTTTTTTGATTCTATCGCATCCTCTCTGGGTATATTGGTGATTTAGAGTGTATTGGTGATTTAGATTTGGGGAGGAGGATCGGCAATCAGAGACTGGGCCACGAGGGTAACTCCGGAGGCTGGCTAATGGAGAGTCGGACGAGTCCGCACCGCACGAAACATCCCAAATCGACAGAGCCCAGTACCAAACGCCAATCGCATCAGCAGAATGGTGGGCACTTCCCGTAACGATTTGACCAGACCAGAGACACCAAATTTGACTAAGCCCGCTGGTCGCGCCACGCCTTGCCAGATGGAATCGATCCAAGAGGGTAGGGTTTGCGCTGTCCAATCGGCGGTGATCACCGGCCCTGCGGCTAAGCCCGTTGCCTCTAGTAACTCGGCGAATTCTTCAATGCTGGCAAATTTAGGATGAGACCATTGATCTAACAATTGCTGCATCACAGGTTTTTCCCAGAAATTGAGTGGCTTTTGACGATCATCTCGTTGATTCCAGTCAGCCACCACCAAGATCCCATCTGGCTTCAGCACCCGCATTAACTCTTTGGCAAACACCGCTTTATCAGGCATGTGCGGCCCAGCTTCGATCGACCAGACCACATCAAAAGTTTGATCGGGAAAGGACATATTCATCGCATCATCCACCTGGAAAGAGGCAGAGAGGTCAGCCGGAGTCAAGCTTTGCGCCCGCTGTACCTGCTGAGGACTGATCGTAATGCCAGTCACCCTAAACCCGTAATCGCGAGCCAAAATGCGACTACTCCCCCCGATCCCACAGCCCACATCTAAAACCGTCGTTCCTGGGGGTAGTTGGTCTAGCCCAGCCCAGCGTACCATCTCATGGACGAAATCTGATTTGGCAACTAAAAAATCTTTGCGCTGCGGTGGTAAACCATAATGTCCTAAGTGAATATGCTCGCCCCAGTAGAACTCTAAAATGCCATCTTCCGTCCATTGATCATAGGCATTTGCCACGGAATTGGCAGACTGATAACGTCGAGCAGTCAATAAATACAGCCCTATACCGAGTAGCAATAATAAGAGCAGAATTCCTAGCAGTAGCAATAAACTCATGAATATACAGGAATGAATCGTTGAACACAGGGGGCGATCGATCAGGCGATCGAAATGATTTGAGCCAGGGATATGGCTTAAATTTTACTTACATCTAAAACAGCACCTCATTCGTATTACTGTCGTGTTACTGCTGAGCATCCCATTGATTAGGAGCCTATTAATGAACATCCTATTAATAAAGATTAACACGCCTGAAGCGGAGGCAAAGTCAATCACACTGTCGCGGTAGAGCACGCTGGTTTCGTCAATATTGCGAGTTTGGAGCAGCAGGGTATATCGCCAGATAGAGGAAGCCATTATGAAGCTTCATTAACTTAAGAGAGGATAGGACACTGCAATACCATGGAGGCGGAGTTATGCCAGTTCAAGACAGACCAGAAACCATTAATACCTTCAAGCAGCCTGACCTCTACCCAGGCACCCAGTGGAAATGGGGATTCACTCCTAGCGCCGAAATCTGGAATGGGCGACTGGCCATGCTGGGTTTTCTAGCAGCAACATTGGTTGAGATTGCCACTGGTCATGGCTACCTGCGTTTTCTAGGTTTTCTGACAGGACAGGACATAGCTCCCTAAAGAGACCTTGGCTGAAAAACCTGCACTGAAGCTAGCCGTGCCCCCACCAGTCAGGCTCGGAACAACTTAGTCAGGTCTATTTGTCCAGGTATATCTGGTCAGGTATATGAAGCCAAGGTCTGAGTCCAGTATCGAAAGCTAAGGACTGAAGCAATTACTGAAGCAATTAATGTCTGAAATAATCGATCGCTCTACTATATCGAGATGAGGTGTCACATCAAGATGAATAGGGCGATCGTATCGTCTTCCGGTTGGCATAGATCATTCTAGCGACAGTCATAGAGAATATTTGATAGGAGTCAAGGGAATCAGTTCGGAATATCATCGCTGATAAACCACTAAATAATCAGTCAAACTAAAATTTTATCTACCAGGTCATCAGAGTCAATATAGCTCGATAAAGCTCTATTGATAAAACTCTATTTATTAATGAACATATTTTCAGCAATCCTACAAATTTAATAGCAGGAACATCCTGTCCAATAGAATCTGACAAATCACCTCACCACCTGATCGCAACTGGAATGATCGCGATCGAGAACGCACCACTCCATTCAGTCAGGATTAATTATGAGAGTTGGGAATAAGCTATACCCACGATCTACACAGAGATCTGACGAGCACTTGGAAGTTATCTGGAAGTCACCTAGCAGCCATCTGAGAGTCATAGGTTACATTGTGTCACGAAGCAGCCGTCATCTCCCCAAATTATCCATTTTTTTAAGATTAGAGATGGCATAACATCCCCCCATGCCGGATTGAACTTTGAAAGAAATAGCGGTTTACTGATTTTTAGTCCTGATTGCACTTAACGAATTTCAGGAACAGTAAGTAATTTTTCTCAGCTACTCTTTCCAGATCGAGGCTACAAGTTTTGATCAATTCATTTCAATTCATTTCAATTCATTTAAAGTACCTCTAAGACGCATCTACACCAGATGGTTTCGATCGATACATGGATGGATAGATGGATGGATGGAACTGGGGGAGGGTTATGAAGAAAACCGTCATGGAGATAATTGTTGTGAACAAAACATTGATTTTCTTAACAACTCTGCTGTTGACTGCGCTGGTGACTCAAGGCTGTACAGGGGGACAATCGGTTCAGACAGATGCTTCCCCAGTCGATCAAACCGCTTCTAATCCGCCTGAGTCAGGGAATTCAGCGGTGGAGCCTGATGTCAAAGCGGGGACAGAAACTGGAGCTGGCACCTTGCAAATTCGGGCGAATGGAGAGGATTTTGTCCGACAAGGCTTTACCTCAAAAGACGGGTGGCAGATTGACTTTGATCATGTATATGTTAATTTGACTCAAGTAACCGCATATCAAACCGATCCTCCCTTTGATCCCCAAACTGATCAATCCATTCAATCGAAAGTGAAAACACAAGCCAGCTTAGACGGGGTGAAAACGATCGATTTAGCAGCAGGAGATGAGAATGCCGAACCAATTGTCATCGGTGAAGTCCAAGCCCCCACAGGTCGCTATAATGCCTTATCCTGGCAGATGGTGAAGGCATCCGACGGTTTGGCCGCAGGTTATCCCCTAGTGATGCAGGGATCAGCCACCAAAGCAGGTCAGACGATTAACTTTGTGCTCAAGTTAAATGAGGAACTCGGTTTTACCTGCGGTGATTTTGTTGGAGATCAGCGCAAGGGGATCGTGCAACCGAATCAAACGGCAGATTTAGAAGCAACCTTCCATTTTGATCATCTGTTTGGAGATGCCGAAACAGCCGCCGATGATTCGCTCAATACGGGTGCCTTAGGGTTTGAGCCACTGGCTACGATCGCTCAGAATGGTCAGTTAGAAGCGGACTTGGATGTGTTGAAGACGCAACTTTCTCAGGAAGATTACGACAAGCTCATCAAAATTCTGCCGTCCTTGGGGCATGTAGGAGAAGGTCATTGCCAGGAGACAATGCTGACATCATGACGCATCAAACCCGCTTACACAGAACCCGCTTATACCCTATGGGACTTCGGAGGATCGCTTGGCCTTGCCTGAGTTTATTGGGTCTGTTGAGTAGCTCTGTCCCAGTCCTGGCCCACGGGGTCGCGATCGAATATCAGCCAACTTCTGCCTATGAAATTCGGGCTACTTTCGATACGGGCGAGCCGATGGCGAACGCACAGGTTGCCGTTTATGCCCCCACTGAGCCAACCCAACCTTGGTTAACCGGAACCACCGATGCGGAGGGACGATTTGTGTTCAGTCCTTCTACTTCTGGCAACTGGGAAGTTCAGATTCGGCAAGCCGGCCATGGTGATGTTTTGGTGATCCCAGTTCAGCCGACTGGCAGTATGACCAGCCAAGCCCCTCAACCCACCGGAGATATCGGATCGTCGCAGCCAGCCAGCCAGTCCACTAGCCCCAACACTGTTCCTCCCAGTTCAGGTTCAATCAACTCGTATACTCCCTTGCAGAAGGGATTAATGATGGGTGCAGTGAGCTGGGGTTGCATTGGTACCGCGTTGTTCTTTGTACGAAGTAGGAAAGGATTAGAACGCGATGCACATTCCTGATGGGCTCCTACCAGCTTCAGTTTGTATCGGAGGGTATGCCTTAACTGGAGGGGCAACCTGGTATTCTCTACGCCAAATTAATCGACGCAGTAATCCAACGGAGGATATTCCTAAGGCCGCTTTGCTGACTGCCGCATTTTTTGTGGCTTCATCGATTCATATTCCGATCCCACCGGCTAGTGTGCATCTGGTCTTAAATGGGCTACTCGGTGTGGTATTGGGATACTATGCATTCCCAGCCATTTTGATCGGGCTTTTTTTTCAAGCGGTTATGTTCGGTCACGGCGGGCTGACAACGCTAGGGGTTAATGCAGCCATGATGGGCATCCCAGCTTTATTATCCTCCTACCTATTTTGCCTTCATCACCATTTTCATCGCACCAAAACTTCCCAATCTAATAGATGGGTCATTTTATTTGCATTTCTGGCGGGAGCGATCGGGCTCGGATTATCTACTCTAATTTTCATGAGCTTAATTATCACAACGATTCCATCTGGCTTTGATGCCAGCACCGAACAGATGGCGTTGTATGGATTAACGATCGCCCACTTTCCCCTGATGATTCTGGAAGGCGTTTTCACTGCCATGCTCGTATTGTTCCTGCGAAAGGTGAAACCAGAGTTATTAAGAGGTGAATCATGAAGTTGGCACTTGATGAATATGCTCACCTCAAATCCTGGATACATCAATGGGAAGCCCAACATAAACTGGTTGGATTAATAGCCCTTATTTTCGCCTTTGCACTGGTGGAACATTGGCAACTCATTCCATTTATGTTACTCACTACTAGCTTGCTATATCTGACCTCCCGATTACCCTTCTCTTTTTGGTCTGAGCGTATTCGTTATCCTGGCCTATTTTTATTGGGGGTAGTGATCCTACTACCTTTTCTATCGGGGACAACAGTACTCTGGAATTGGGGCATTCTGACTGTGCGTCAAGAAGGAATGGTAGCCTTGTTCCTAATCGCCAGCCGATTTTTGTCGATTATCACGGTTGGTCTCATTTTATTTGGGACAACCCCATTTTTAACCACGGTCAGAGCCATGCGATCCCTCGGATTACCGATTGTTCTGGCAGATATGCTGCTATTAACCTATCGCTATCTATTTGAAGTCGCTAACAGCTTAACTCACATGCAGCGATCGATGCGGTTACGCGGGTTTCAGTATCAGCCTAGGCGGCGACTATCACACCTGCCCGATCGCCAAACCCTTGATCGTCTAGCCAGCTTAGCTGGGACGCTTTTAGTCCGTAGCTATGAACAATCGGAACGGATTTATAAAGCAATGCGCTTACGAGGTTATGGATATCAAAAAATTAATACTTTTGTGAATACAGAAGTTCAACCTAAGGGAATTCGACTTTGGAGTATGGCGGGATTAGTGTGTGTGTTATTGGTTGCGCTTAGTTTTGTGGTTGCAGAGGTTTTGATTTAATGCAGATTCAATCGGTTCCCTCCTTGATCCATTCAGAACCCGCAGAAGTCGTGATTGCGGTCAACGATTTGCGTTTTTCCTATCCCGATAAATCGGATGTATTAAAGTCAATCCATTTAAAAATCCATAAAGGCGATCGATTGGGGATTATTGGACACAATGGTTGCGGCAAAACCACACTCTTTTTGCTTATTTGTGGCATCCTGACCCCGATCGCGGGTGAGATACGGCTGTTGGATCGGCTTGTCCATCCCGGTGGGTTCTATCCTGAAATTGGCTTAGTTTGCCAACATCCAGATGACCAATTGTTTTCGGCTTCAGTTTGGGATGATGTGGCTTTTGCCCCCCAAAACATGGGGCTCTCGTCGATAGAAGTGCAACAGCGAGTCACCCAAGCTTTAGAAATTACTGGGATGGCTGCCTTAGCCGATCGACCACCGCATCATCTATCAGGTGGAGAAAAACGAATGGTGGCGATTGCAGGTGTTTTGGCGATGCATCCGCAAATGATGATTTACGATGAACCAACTGCCAATCTGGATCTGCGGGCCCGTCGTCGCCTGATTCAATTCCTGCGCCAGTCCCAGGAAACGCTAGTGATCTCTTCCCATGATCTAGAGTTTATTTTGGAAGTGTGCGATCGGGTCGTGCTGATGGATAATGGGGCGATCGTTGCAGATGGTGCTCCGCGACAGTTAATGGGAGATCTCGATCTGATGGAACAATATGGATTAGAAGTCCCTTATTCCTTGGGTTGAGGAGGGTGCAAAACTGCATTCATCGCGTTTACATAAAAAAAGCGGGTTGCCCCGCCTAAAATGGTTGAATTGGCTGCTGAATTGGTGCTACGAATCTTCGCGCAGTTTATCAAGTACCGATCGATCTTCCAGGGTAGAGGTGTCGCCCGAAACTTCCTGACCGGCTGCTAATGATCGCAATAATCGCCGCATAATTTTGCCCGATCGGGTTTTCGGTAGCGCATCACTAAAGCGGATTTGCCCCGGACGAGCCAGTGCCCCAATTTCTTCTACCACATGCTGCTTCAGCTCTTTCTCTAAACTTTCGCTAGGGGTAGCATGGCTTTCCAGGCTGACAAATGCCACGATCTCTTCACCACGCAATTCGTCGGGTCTGCCGACCACGGCCGCTTCAGCCACGGCGGGATGGGAAACCAAGGCCGATTCAATTTCCATGGTACCCAGCCGGTGCCCGGAAACGCTGATCACGTCATCGACTCGACCCATCACCCAATAATAGCCATCGGGATCACGGCGGGCCCCATCGCCTGCAAAGTAGAGGTAGTTGCCGTCCACCGGAGCGATATGTTCCCAATAGGTGCGGCGGAATCGATCGTCATCACCATACACCGTGCGCATCATGCTAGGCCAGGGATGCTTAACCACGAGATAGCCGCCTTCGTTATCTTTCACCGGATGCCCGTCTAGATCGACCACATCTGCCAGAATACCGGGGAAGGGACGAGTCGCAGAACCCGGTTTGGTTGGGATGGCTCCCGGCAGGGGTGTGATCATAATGCCACCGGTTTCCGTTTGCCACCAAGTATCGACGATCGGACAACGTTCGCTGCCAATCACCCGGTAATACCACATCCAGGCTTCCGGGTTGATCGGCTCACCCACTGTGCCCAATAGCCGCAACGACGACAGATCGCGAGCTTTGGGATGGTGCTCGCCCATTTTGATAAAGGATCGGATCGCGGTAGGAGCTGTATAGAAGATATTGACTCCGTACTTTTCGATTACGTCCCAGAAACAACCCGGATTCGAAGTCCGGGGAGCCCCTTCATACATCAGCGTAGTTGCGCCATTGGAGAGCGGCCCATAGACAATGTAGCTGTGGCCGGTAATCCAACCCACATCGGCCGTACACCAATAGACATCGGTATCTTGCAGATCGAAAATCCATTTGGTGGTCATGTGGGTGTAGAGGTTGTAGCCACCCGTGGTGTGAACCACCCCTTTCGGTTTGCCCGTGCTGCCGCTGGTATAGAGGATGAACAGCATCTCCTCACTATCCATCGGTTCGGCCGGACAGTCAGCGCTGACTCCTTGGCGCAGATCATGCCACCAGTGATCGCGCCCTGGCTCCATGTGGATTTTTTGTTGAGTGCGCTGCACCACCAGCACGTTTTCGACGGTGGCCGCTCCATTGTCTTCTAGGGCTTTATCGACCTGCTCTTTGAGGGGCACGATCGCATCTTTGCGCCAGCCCCCATCCGCCGTAATCACCAGCTTGGCTTGACCGTCATTGAGTCGATCGCGCAAAGCTTCAGCACTAAAGCCACCAAATACGACCGTATGGGGTGCTCCGAGCCGCGCACAGGCCAACATGGCGATCGCTGCTTCTGGAATCATCGGCATGTAGATGCCTACCACATCCCCTTTCTGTACCCCCAGTTGCTTCAACACATTGGCAAACTGACAGACTTCCCGGTGCAGTTGGGCATAGGTGAGGGTGCGAGAGTCGCCGGGTTCCCCTTCCCAAATCAGGGCCGCTTTGTTGCGTCGCCAGGTGTGGAGATGGCGATCGAGGCAGTTATAAGAAATGTTGAGTTTGCCGTTGATAAACCACTTGGCAAAGGGAGGCTGCCAGTCGAGTACCCGATCCCACTTTTGGAACCAGTGCAGTTCTTGCTCTGCTAATTCGGCCCAAAACGCTTCGGGATCGGCCTTAGCTCGCGCATAAAGCTGTTCATAATCCTGCAAGCTTTTGATTTGTGCCTGCTGGGAAAATTCGTTAGAGGGTTGAAATAGCCGGTTTTCGTGGAGAATCGATTCGATCGTCGGTGCTGTCATAAGTCGATTGAGAAAGAGGCCGTATTAAACCGCAAATTTTGAGACATCCATGCAAGATGTCCGACTTGAAGCGAGGCAATCGTGTTTGATCGCCTAATAGATTCCATCAAAACCCTATGATCTTCTGGTGCGGATCACAAGGAAGTTTGAAATTTCGTTGCGATCGATCGGCCAGGTGCTCAATCCCTCTGCCCAATCCCTTTGCCCAATCTTTAGGGAGCTATCTCAAGCAGCATTAATCAGCCGCAACCGCTGTATCTGCCTGATGGAGCGGATCGGCGGTGGGATCAGCCGCTTGTTTTACTTTTGGATCGAGCCAAACCACTTGACGTTGCTTGGGATTGAAGCGAATGTTCTGCTCCTGCATGATGTTGAGTGCTTGCTGCGGGTCAAAATGCCGATCGAAGTCTTCTTCAAGGGCGGCTACTTTGGTCTGAGCCTCTGCCACTTCAGCGCGTAACCGCTGCAAATCAGCTTGTTGCTGCAAATTCACCGGGATTAGCTTGTGAAGAGTCACGATCGCGGTTACGCCCAAAACCAAATTCACACTGAGCTTGATCGCCGCTTCCACTGCGATGATCTGTTGAGGAGCATGGCGCTGCCGAGGACGCATCCGCACCTTGGGAGGACGATTAGCTTGATAGGCAGTGGGGTCGTGTTGAGGTTGCGCGTTCATAAATCATCCAGCCCTACTCTAGCAACGGACAGACATAACACAGACATAACCGTCTGGGAGCGATCGATCAGGAGTGCAGGCAATTGCCGACAGGTTTCACTGAGGTTTTACTGACAGGTTTTGCTGACAGATTTTACTGACAAATACCGACAGTTGAACAGGTATCGATGAGCGAGCTGACTTGCAGACCACCTTAACTTACCGATCACCGCTTGCAGATCACCCTGCTTGCAGATCACCCTGCTTGCAGATCAGCAGATCAATTGACTCACAGGCAATGAGGTTAACTCATTTTTCCCAAGTTGCACGCAAATTTTTTGGCTATTCAGAATTTTTTATCTAATCGCAGAATTTTGCAGTGATCTTGTCCCTGACTTGGAAAATTATTCTTGCACACTTACCCTCTTTCTCAGGGGAGCAGACGTACTGATCGACGGCTGAAATTTTGCGATCACGGATTGGCTTGGCGATCACGGATTGGCAATGCGCGATTGGCTTGGAAGCTCAATCAAAATAGGGAGCCAGCTCTGACCTGATCGGATGCTCCAACCTGGACAAGGGCTGACTCCCATTTTGCTTGAATTGCTCGAACTAAGTTCGATCGAACATCGATCTTGAGGTTGAGCGAGGATGCTATTTATACAGCTCGGTGGACAAACGGAATGCCAACACCGCAGGAATGAGGGCAATCACCAGTGCAACGTAGACTTGCGTATCTGATAGAGACATGATTTAGAAGGCTCCTAAGGTCATGTAATGTTATGAACGGTAGGGCTTCGCCCACTCCAAAGATTTGGAAGTAAGCAGGTGCCAGCGTTTCTTAAATTTCAGACAAATCCTGACAATGTGGAACTGTTTGTCACATAATGCAACAAAAAACATTTGTTCTGCCTCCCAGATTGCCCACCAAGACGCTGGCTGATCAGATTGCAAACTAGAAAACAGCCAAGATAGAAGTTTTAAGGTTATTCTGATGAGATCACTGGCAATTACATTAACGGTATCAACTGGAGTGCCGATCGATGGCGTTTCTGGCTGATCGATCGCTGCTGATCGATCAAATTCCACCTAGTCCGTCGCGGTTTGCCTGACGTAACGGTTTGCCTGACGTAACGGTTTGCCTGACGTAACGGTTTGCCTCACGTAACGGTTTGCCTGACGTAACGGTTTGCCTGATGCTGGGTTGTCATGGCAGGTCGTTTCGCCTAGTCGATCCAGTGCCAAGCTAGTGGTGATCCAGGATCGCTTACAAGCCAGTGCCAATCCAGTGCCGATCCAGTGCCGATGCCAATCTAATGCTGATCTGCTGATCTAATGCCAATCCCAGGAGGATCGATCACAATCCAGGGATCGATCTTAGTGTCGATCCTAGTAAGGTCGATGTAAGGTCGATTACAGTCCAGTACTCTTCCGAACCTGATTGACTGACAAAACTCAAACTACCCACTGCTACGCAGAAGCAAGCGACACCCCAACCCCTCTCCCAGAGCGGGCGATGGGCTTTCGAACCAGGATTTGATTGCAAGTCCCTTCGCCCCTAGTGGGAGAAGGGATTTAGGGATGAGGGGAAAAGATTTGTCAGTCAATCAGCTTCCGAACTCTTCCGACCCCAAAATTAAGACTGGTGTGAGAATCAAAAATAGGCGTGTGTGACCCGTTTGAGCGCAAAATTAACAGCTCTGAGTCAAACAATCAGGCTAGAGGGTTTGACTGGGGGCAGACCAAGTGACATCCATAAATTGACATCCAAAAACTGACATCCATAAATTGACATCCAAAAACTGACAGACGATCGCTTCTAGCAGTTTTTGGCAGAGATTGTCACCAAAGCATACCTTAAGGGGGTCGCCTTGAGAGAATCACCTTGAGAGAATCACGAGTAGGAAAGCATCTCCCAGAGTACTTATTTCAGAGGCTGGTCTGATTAGGATTCAGGTACATCCTTCACGTTCTCATCTTTGCCTGTAACCCTATCTGGCAGATCTATCTGGCAGATCTATCTAGCAATTTTGTCGAGCAACCCTATCTTATAACCCTCAGGGTGCTTGATTTCAGGGTGCTTTTGCTGATCAGTTATTCCTATCGCCGAATACTATCGCCAAATACCATCGCCGAATACCGATGATTAGTGTTCAGAAATTCATTCTCAGCTTGCCAATCTTCAGATAATTTAATTGCCATATTGTTATCTAGACTTCATCTAGATCCGACTATTAGACCTGATTGTTAAATCTGATTATTAAACCTGATTATTAAACCTGACTGTGACTTGATAGGGGGAGCATTCTATTGAAAGAGCTTAGACCAACACGTATTCAATTTGAACGGCAAATTCGGCGTGTTCAACATGATGTCTTGCGGATGGGAGCCTTGGTTGAGACTTCTTGTTGGCTTGCTCGGAAAGCCCTCTGCGATCGAGATTTGGATGCCTCTCGTCAGGTTGCGCTTCAAGACAAACAAATCGATCGCCTCTACCGCCAAATTGAAGCAGACTGTGTCAATTTGATGGCCATGCAGGCTCCCGTCACGAAGGATCTGCGTTTATTGAGTGCTCTGATGCAACTGATTCGAGATTTAGAGCGCATTGGAGACTATGCCGAAGATATTGGCGAAATTGCAGTCAAATTATTTCCTTATCCCGTCTCTCCGCATATCGGGCGGGTGCAAATCATGATGGATCGGTGCCGAGCAATGCTAGCCATGGGTCTGGCCGCTTTGGTTGATCTGGATGCTGAATCTGGGTTGGATATTAAGCTGAAAGACGATGCCGTCGATTCTGACTATGAATCGCTTTATAACCTGCTGGTTCGAGAACCAGTGACTTCAGGATCGATCGAGCCGATTGTGCTCTTGGTGTTGGCGATCCGTCACTTAGAACGCATGGCTGATCACGCAACCAACATTGGTAAGCGAGTAGCATATATTGTCACAGGACAGAGATAAATCCAACTCCGCAGGTAAATCCAACTCCGCAGATAAATCGCCCGATCGAGGCTAGACAAATCATACGATTTGGATCAAAAACTCTGAAAATCTTCCGCTTTGCAACAAAAAGTGCTAATAGAATGAGTAAAGTGCGAGAATGGACGCAATTTTGGCACTTGCTCCAGGCATCATCTACTCGACTTCTACTCGATTGGTGTTCGTTGCGCTTGTAAGGCTGTACGGCTGAATAGGCTGCATTCTGTATCTTGCCGATTTTGTTCGGTTGTTTTCTGGCGATTCAGAACCGCTCATTGTCAGAAAATTGCAGATTGTGAAGTACAGTTTATTCCGGAAGGTTCGTAAGGCGATCAGCCCTCAGCAGTTCAGTTGACGCATGAAGCTAGCTGGTGTACCCTGTACCCCTCAAAAAGCAGAACAACGGCTTTGTGTGGCAATGGTAAGCTGCAAACCCATGTGCAGGTAACGTGCAAGTCATGTGGGGAGAGAGATCGATCGGTTTTGGCTCAGGCTTAGGCTTTCCAGAATGGCTTCTGACCGGATCGATGCCGTTGAGTCGTCGAGTGGTGTCTAATATCAGTATTGAGGATCAATCGCTACATGGAATTTTCGATTGCAGAACTGCTAGCAAACTTCACAGATGACAAGTTGGTTGCTCCAAAAGCCTTGGAGAAAAAACTCAATTGTAAGACCGAGGAAAGCCAACACCTGCTTCAAATTGCCCTGGATGCGCTGGAGAAAACTGGCATTCTGATCCGAGAACGCGGCAAATACCGCCGGTTGGTGGAAGAAGATGTGGTGGAGGGCAAGCTGCGCTGTTCCAGTAAGGGGTTTTGCTTTGCCATCCAGGATGTGGAAGGATCCGAAGATATTTACATTCGCGAAAGCCATCTCAATACGGCTTGGAATGGCGATCGGGTCTTAGTGCGAGTCACCAAAGAAGGAACCCGGCGGCGCAGTCCGGAAGGCGAAGTCCGCTTGATTCTCGATCGGGCGAATGCTTCGGTGCTGGCCCGCGTCAAACAAGTGGAAACCAGTTATCGGGCAACCCCTTTAGACGATCGGCTGTTGTTTGAAGTCGAACTGAAGGAAAACGGCATTGATCTAGACGAAGCCGTTGATCAACTGGCCCATGTTGAAATTGTGCGCTATCCCTTAGGCAATAATCCCCCCTTAGGACGAGTGGCGCAAATTTTAGGGAGTGATGCCGAAGCCGCCTCTGAATACGACATTGTTTGCTGTAAGTATGACCTGCCCCGCCAATTTGCCGACTCGGTGTTGGAAGAAGCCAAAAACCTACCGACTAAGTTGCGGCGAGCCGATCTGAAGCAACGGGTTGACCTGCGTCATTTGCCCACAATTACGATCGATGGTCCACCGAATCCGACTGGCCCGGCGATCGATGATGCGTTAACCCTGGAAGCACTGGGAGCCGGTCACTGGCGGCTCGGCATTCATATCGCTGATGTGTCGTCTTACATTACGCCAGGCTCGGCCCTGGATATCGAAGCCCGCAGAAGAGGCACTTCGATTTATTTGGGTGAAAATGCCATCCGGATGTTGCCTGAGCGAGTCCATCAGTGCTGTTCGTTTGTGGCAGGGCAGGATCGGCTCGCGGTTTCGGTTCTGCTCACCCTGACCGATGAAGGGCATGTGGTGGAGTTCGAACTTCAGCCCACCGTAATTCAAGTCGATCATCGCTTAGATTACCAGCAAGCTCAAGCGATCGTGCAGCGACATGAGGATCCGGATCCAGAGGCCATGACACCGGTTTACCCCCTGCCTACCCTGGATGAGTTGCAAGAGTTTGTGCCGATTTTTGAAATGCTCGATCAGCTCTTTGTCCTCAGCCAAGCGATTCGCACCCAACGGCTGCAACGAGGCGCGTTTGATCTGAACTTACCGGAAAAAATCTTCCCAAATGAGGCCAATTCAGAACTGAGCCAATTCCTGTCTACCAAGTTTCAGTATGACGACGAGGGAGCGCTGGGAGCCATGGTGGTGTCTTCCTTGCTGCCCGCTCGATCGATTGTGACAGAACTAATGTTGCTAGCCAATCAAATTGTGGCTTCCCATCTATTGGCGTTGCAAGTGCCTGCCATTTATCGCATCCATCGCGCCCCCGACCCCAGTGATGTGCAGGAACTGCTGAAGCTCGTGAGCAATATGGGAATTGATGTCAGCTTAGAGCAGGAAGATTCAGTTCATCCTCGGGATTACCAAAACCTGGTGGATCAATTCGCAGAATCCAAAACCGAAAAAGTGCTGACCTATCTGCTATTATCCACCTTCAAGCCTGCCATGTATAGCATCACGCCTGGGCAGCATTTTGGTTTGGCCCTTGATGAAGGCTATACTCACTTCACATCGCCTCTCCGCCGCTATCCTGACCTGCTGGTGCATCGGGTGCTGCACGCTTTGTTTGAGCATGGGCGCGATCGACGCACGACTCGATCGAAGGAGAAAGTGGATCTGCGCCACAGTTCTTGCCATGACCAAATCACCTGGAATGTGTTGCCCACTGAAGTGCAGACCGAATTGGAAGAAGCATTTGCAGCCGTGGTCGTACATCTGACCGAACGGGAAAAACTAGCGCAAGAGGCCGAATCTGATCTGGAAGGCTTGAAGAAAGCTGAATTCATGCAGCAGCATACGGGCAAAGTCTTCCACGGCTTGATTACAGGTGTCCAGTCCTATGGGTTCTTTGTGGAAATTGAGGAACTGCTGGTGGAAGGGCTGGTGCATGTCAGCTCGTTGAAGGATGACTGGTATGAATATCGATCGCGCCAACAAAAATTGGTGGGTCGCAAAAATCGCAAGCAATATAAGCTGGGCGATCGGGTAGAAGTGCAGGTGAAGAGTGTAGACTACTACCGCCAGCAGATCGATTTGGTGGCGGTGGGTGGCGGCAGCGAAGCCACTGAAGAGGAGTCGGAAGACCTCAATCTGGACGAAGATTTGGAAGAAACCAATGGGCAGGATGAGTTGGAAGCGTATGATTAAGAAATATTACGCTATCCAGATCCGGTGACTTCCTTGGCTCAGCCCTTCCATCAACCTACCGATCAACCCACCGATCAACCTACCGATCAACCCACCAATCAACTGGCTGATCAACCCCTCCATCCCTCAGTTTCCCCTTCAGTCAATCATGCCCAACGACCGCTGATTTTAGGGGTTACTGGAGCCTCTGGATTGATCTACGCCGTGCGTGCCCTCAAATTTTTGCTGGCCGCAGACTATGCGATCGAGCTGGTGGCTTCCAAGTCTACCTATATGGTGTGGCAGGCAGAAGAAAACCTGCGCATGCCCGTCGAGGGGCTACAGCAAGAGCAGTTTTGGCGGCAACAGGCGGGTGTGAGCGATCGGGGCCAACTCCGCTGTCATCCTTGGGGCGATGTGGGCGCTAACATTGCCAGTGGCTCCTTCCGGACGCGCGGAATGCTGGTGATGCCTTGCAGCATGAGTACGGTCGGCAAACTGGCGGCGGGTCTGAGTTCTGACCTGCTAGAGCGAGCGGCTGATGTGCAATTGAAGGAAGGGCGTAAACTGGTAATTGTTCCCCGTGAAACCCCGTTTAGCTTAATTCACCTGCGCAATTTAACCACGTTGGCTGAAGCAGGAGCACGTATCGTTCCAGCCATCCCAGCCTGGTATCATCAACCCCAGTCGATCGAAGATCTGATCGATTTTGTCGTGGCTCGTGCGCTCGATCAGTTTGAGATTGACTGTGTGCCTCTCAAGCGGTGGCAGGGTCATTTAGAGACAGGTCATTTAGAAACGGGTCATTTAGAAACGAGTCAATTAGAAACGAGTCAATCAGAAACGAGTCAATCAGAATCTGAGCAGGGATGATCGCTTCAGTGAAGCGGGTCACTCAAACCGATCGCTGAAAGAGGAGCCCAGTCAAGAGCAAGTCAAGAGCAAGTCAAGAGCAAGTAAACGGCAAGTAAACGGCAAGTCAGGGGTAAGTCAGAGGCAAGTCAGAAGCAAGTCAGAGGCAAGTCGGAAGCAAGTCAGAGGCAAGTCAGAGGCAAGTCAAGGGCAGATCACAGAGAGCCAATAAGCATCAAACTTAAGACTGGCTTAAGACTAGCCTGCTGTCGTCAAGGAGCACCCGTGAGGTTACAAGGAGAGCAGTACCGATGATCAGGGTCATATTGCTGTTAGTGATTACCGTCGGGGTCGGGGCATTTGCGTTGCAAAACCTCTCACCGATCGCACTTGTCATTTTGGGAGTACGAACCCAGGCTTTACCTCTGGCGGTTTGGGTTTTGGGAGCTTTGGCGGCAGGCAGTTTGACCACCCTTCTGTTAAGTGGATTTTTTAGCATTTCGAAGCGGTTTGCCGTACGGAAATCTCACCAGCGATCCACAGCGGATCCATCGCCTTGGAGTGACCGAGAAGGACGATCGCCCGATCCGACTAGCCGCACCGGCCGCACCGCCAGCCCAACCTCAAAGACGGCCGGTTTTCGAGCTGCCAATCCCACTGCTACGAGTCCGCGTTCTGGCTCAGCCGATCGTTGGGGAACCGATCGTCAGTCCACGGAAGACTGGGACACCGAGCAGCGCACCTGGAATGATTGGGAAGAGGAACCTGCTCGCCGTCCTAATGCCGATTATCCTGTTGATCGTCCCGTTGATCGTCCCGTTGATCGTTCTTCTACCGAGCGGTATGACGATCGCTATACCCCACCCCGTAGCAATCGTGCGGCAGAATCGCGGCCGGATCGTCCAATCAACTTTGAACCCCAGTCGCCTCGATCAGCTCGATCCCCTCGATCGCCAGAACCTACCCCTAAACCGACCGATCGCAGTAGCGGACAGGTTTACGATGCTGAATATCGGGTGTTGATTCCGCCTTATACGCCGCCTGCTCCGACTCCAACTCCAACTCCGGCTCCGACTCCCGATCCACTTGACGATGAAGACTGGGGGTTAGATGATGATGCACCGGATCAGAAACGTTAGCGTACAACCCAAAAGTGGAGACAGATGGGAACAAAGCCATGGATAGCTTGAGTTTTGGCATTTGGTTTGGGGTGATTGGGCTGATCGCAGCGATCGGGCTGGGCAGTATGATCTCCGCTTATTGGGGGAAGGGCAGTGTGGCGGTTGTATTTCCTGAACCGCTCTGGAGCCTCGTTCCAGTCAAATCAGCAGAATCAACAGAATTGCAGCTATCTGGAGAATCGTCTGAGGAATCGTCTGGGGAATCGTCTGGAGCAGCGGAGGCAGCCGCTTCGATCCCTAGCTCAGATCCGCCTGTGGCGATTTCAGATACGCCTGAACTAGCATCTGTCGCTTTATTTCGGGCAGGCTGCGAGGCCTTTCAGGCTGGGCAGTATCGACGGGCGATCGATCAATTCACCCAAGCCTTGCAGCAAGAACCGGATTGGGCCGCAGCGTATCATAATCGGGGGCGAGCCACGGCCAACTTGCGCCGAGTGCCGGAAGGCGTGGCCGATTTGGTGAAGGCAGGGGATCTATATCTTCAACAAGGTAAAGCTATCGAGCTAGAACAAATTAAGCAGGATCTGGCTCAACTCAAAGCGATGAAGGCTGGCTCGAACTGAGTGGCTCGAACTGAGTGGCTCGAACTGAGTGGCTCGAACTGAGGTTTAGCCGCCGATCGCGGGTCGCTCATCCATCGTAAATTCCTGATGACGAAACGTTAACAAAATCGAATTGCACCTTAGGGCGATCGGGCTATGATTAGAAGCACTTGCATCAGTTTGCTCGATAGCTGCTCCGTAGCGATGGAATTATTGCCAGTTCACATTCGATCGATCCGGAAGGTTCGCTGCACTATGGGAAGGATGGACTGCTGGCAGCATCGAGTCGTTGCTTCTTGATCTCTGGAGTGTTGATCTGGAATGGTTCATAACTTCAATCGTCGTCAATTTTTGATCTATGGCTCCGCTGGATTGGCTACCAGCCTGTTGCTCAAAGCCTGTGGCAACTCTGCGCCAACCGATTCGGCTGCAACCGATCCAGCCGCAACCAGCTCTCCAACTGCACCGCCTGCTACCGGCAATCGGATAAAAGTAGCTGCCGTTTATACTGTGCCCACCGAGCAACAGTGGGTGAGTCGGATCCACAAAGCCGTCAATGCCGCTAAAGATCGGGGTGAGGTGGAATATGTCTGGTCAGAATCGGTTTCCAACACAGACTATGAGCGCGTCATGCGGCAATATGCTGAAGCGGGGCATCAACTGATCATCGGCGAATGTTTTGCCGTTGAAAAAGCTTGCCGTACCTTTGCGCCTGAGTATCCCAATGTCGCGTTTCTAGTCGGATCAAGTGGCAAACCGGCCGAACCGAACCTTGCGGTGTTCGATAACTACATTCACGAACCTTCCTATTTGACTGGGATGATCGCAGGTGGCATGACGAAATCTAAAGTGATCGGCATGGTTGGCGGTTATCCAATCCCGGAAGTGAATCGATTGATGAATGCCTTCATGGCAGGAGCGCAAGAAATTACCCCAGATGTGAAGTTTCTGGTGACTTTTATCGGTAGTTGGTTCGATCCACCCAAGGCGAAAGAAGCAGCCTTTGCTCAGATTGATGCGGGAGCAGATATTCTCTATGCCGAACGATTTGGGGTGGCAGATGCGGCCAAGGAACGGCAGATTTTAGCGATCGGGAATGTGATCGATACCCAAAAAGATTATCCCGAAACAGTAGTGGCCAGTGCGCTCTGGCACATGGAGCCTACGATCGATCGGGCGGTTGCTGCCGTTAAATCTGGAAGCTTTACGCCGGAAGATTATGGTCAATACAGTTACATGAAGCACAAAGGCTCCAGTTTGTCGGATCTGGGAACGTTTAAGGATAGAGTGCCGCAAGATTTACAGGCTTTGGTGCAAGAACGTCAGGAACAGATCCTGGCGGGCAGTTTCACCGTGAAGGTCGATGATAATGAACCAAAATCAACGGTCTAATCACCCTGCCGATGCGATGGTCTAGGGGATGGAGGCAAACCTCGCTCCATCGTTGGCGAAGCCGATCGCAACCCAATGCAATCTGGCAACTCCTCTAGTCTAGTCGGGTATTCAATCATCCTTAGAGCTGGCTCATTTGCCATCTCTTCTGCATTATGCTTCGTTCATCCTATCTCCTTCCTGATTAAAGTCACTTGTGAATCCCGATCCTGTTCTACGGCTCCACCAAATTAGTAAGCGATTTGGCTCTCTCGTGGCCAACGATCGGATCAGTTTGGATTTGTATGCAGGGGAAATTCTAGCGTTACTGGGGGAGAATGGTGCGGGTAAGACCACGTTGATGAATATTCTGTTCGGGCATTATGTCGCCGACTCTGGCTCGATCGAAGCCTTTGGTCAACCGCTCAAAGTCACTTCTCCGCGCACAGCGATCACCGCAGGCATTGGTATGGTGCATCAACACTTTACCCTGGCTGATAACCTGACTGTGCTGGATAACATCATGCTGGGCACAGAACCGTTGTGGGGCATCTGGCAAAACCGATCGGCCGCCAAACAGCGCCTAGCCAGCCTATCCAACCAATTTGGTCTAGTGGTGGATCCGGAGATGCGGGTGGCTACCCTGTCGGTCGGCGAACGGCAACGAGTGGAAATCCTCAAAGCGTTATACCGTCAGGTCAAAATCCTGATTCTGGACGAACCCACGGCGGTTTTAACGCCCCAGGAAACCGCAGCCTTGTTTGCTACCCTCAAGCAACTGACTGCGGCTGGACTTTCGATCATTTTTATTTCCCATAAATTACGAGAGGTGATCAACATCAGCGATCGAGTGATCGTTTTGCGATCAGGACAAGTGGTGTCCGATGTTCCAACCAAAGCGGTGACGGTGGCTCAACTAGCAGAACAAATGGTGGGTCGATCCTTACCAGTTCCGAAGCGAGAGCCCAAGCGAGCCGGAAACCCCGTTCTGAGTTTGAGCGATCTGACGATTCCTGAAAAGCTGCATCAGGTCAATCTGACGGTTCGCCAATCTGAAATTGTCGGGATCGCTGGTGTTTCAGGCAATGGTCAAACCACCCTCTTTGATGTGATTAGTGGGTTAACCACTCCCAGTCAGGGGATAGTTCGCTTTTATGGCAAACAGGTTCAACCGGCAACACCGGCTGGGATCATCCGGGCTGGCGTGGCTCGCATTCCCGAAGATCGCCAGCAAACCGGGCTGATTGGGGATATGAATCTTTGGGAAAATCTCATCCTGGAAACCCACAGTGCCCCGACCTTTGGTCACCGAGGCTGGCTGAAGCGTCGATCGGCCCAAATCTATGCCGATCGAATCATCCAACAATTTGATGTGCGGGGTGCCACAACCACCACTCCTGTGCGGCTGCTCTCCGGGGGCAACATGCAAAAGCTGATTCTCGGACGGGTGCTGGCAGCTCAACCCAGGCTGATTGTGGCCAGTCAACCGACGCGAGGACTGGATCTGGGAGCAGTCACGGAAGTGCATCAACGGCTATTGGCAGCGCGATCGAACGGAGCTGGCATTTTGCTGATCTCCGAGGATCTAGATGAGTTGTTGACCCTCTGTGATCGCATTTATGTCCTCTATCGCGGCAATCTCTCCGACTCCTGGCCGATCGAGCAAGTGAATTTGCAGGAGTTGGGACTGCGCATGACTGGGACAATCAGCCCATGACCTACTCAACCTATCAAGTTGGCGGTACCTTAGCGGGCGATGCTCCCACCTATGTGGAACGCCAAGCGGATCACGAACTCTACCACGCTTTAATCCAGGGTGAGTTTTGTTTTGTGCTCAACTCCCGGCAGATGGGCAAGTCTTCTCTGCTCGTCCGCATGAAACAGCGATTACAACAGGCTGGCTATGACTGCGCCACAGTGGATATGACCAGCGTTGGAGGCGAGCGGGTTACGGTTGCCCAGTGGTATCGCAGTTTAATCAGCATGTTATGGCTGGGGTTTGATCTGCACCAGCGTTTCGATCTCAATCATTGGTGGCGAACCCAACCGGAAGCCCCTTCACTTCAGCATCTCAACTACTTTGTTTCTCAGGTGTTGCTCAGCGAGTTTGCTGATCGCCCCATTTATATCTTTCTCGATGAAATTGACAGCGTCCTGGGTTTAGACTTTCCCGTAGACGATTTTTTTGCCTGGATTCGGTTCTGTTACAACCAGCGGGCGATCGATCCAGCCTATCAACGCCTCACGTTTACTATTTTTGGCGTGGCAACCCCTTCGGATCTGATTCAGGATCGTCATCGCACCCCATTTAACATCGGGCGAGCGATCTGGCTAGACGGCTTCCAACTGAGTGAAGTGGAGCCCTTGGTGCAGGGCTTAATGGTAGAACATGGGGAACCCTGGGAGATTGTGCGCCACATTTTGTCCTGGACGAACGGACAACCATTTTTGACCCAAAAGCTGTGTCGCTTGGTGATGCTCACCAGCCAGGATGCAGTCAGCGGTAAACTGATGATTCCAGCCCGATCGGAAGGGTTTTGGGTAGAAAGTCTGGTGCGTTCTCAACTGATCCACGCCTGGGAGTCGCAAGATGAGCCTGAACATTTCCGGACGATTCGCGATCGGCTGCTGCATGATGAACAGCGAGCGGGGCGGCTATTGGGGATCTATCAACAAATCCTAATCAGGCCGGTGCCTGCCAATGATAGCCGCGAGCAGGTTGAATTGTTGTTGTCTGGCTTGGTCAGCAAGCAACAAGGGTTTCTCCAGGTTGCTAATCCGATTTATCGCGAAATTTTCAATCCCGCTTGGATCAAGCAACAATTAGCTGCTTTACGTCCCTATTCCCAAGCCCTTGAGTCTTGGATCGTCTCCCATTATCAAGATCAATCCCGCTTATTACGCGGACAGGCATTGCGAGATGCTCAGCAATGGGCTCAAGCGAAAAGCCTCAGCGATGTAGACTATCACTTTCTGGCAGCCAGTCAAGAGTGCGATCGACAAGAAGTGCAACAGTCTCTGGAGGCAGCTAGACTGCGGGAAACCGAAGCCAGATTACAAGCACAGCATCTCCATAACCAGCAACAGCGGCTGTTGATCGGCTCTTTAAGCTTGGCTCTTGCGGCGATGACCGCCTTGGGTGGAGTTGCGTTTCTCCAGTATCATCGCGTCTTGGTCAATCAGGTGCGATCGATTGCGGGGGCTTCTCAGGTGCTATTTGCCTCTGAGCAAAGTTTAGAAGCCTTACTGCGGGCCATTAGTGCCAAATCTCAGCTCCAACAACTCCTCTGGGTCGATCCCATGACCCGAACGCAAGTGGATGAAGCCTTGCGACGAGCCGTATTGGGTACCTCAGAGTTTAACCGTTTGATTGGGCACCAAGGCGCGGTGAAAGGGTTAACCTTTAGTGCCGATGGCGAACGAATTGCCACCGCCAGCGGCGATCAAACCGTCAAAATTTGGAGTCGGCGCGGTGAGCTCCTGCATACCTTAAAAGGGCATACCAGTCTCGTCTGGAGTGTGGCGTTTAGTGGCGACGGCAAATTCCTGGTTTCGGGTGGCATGGATCAAACCGTGCGGCTGTGGGGAGAGCAGGGGCAACTCTTACGCACCTTAATCGGCCATCAGGGTGGGGTGTTGGCCGTGGCGGTCAGCACAGATGGTCAGACGATCGCCTCAGCCGGGATTGATGGCACAATCCGACTCTGGAATGGGGATGGTAGCCTGCGCAAAATTCTGACCGGGCACCAAGGCGCAGTTTGGGATTTAGCGATCAGTCAAGATGGGCAATGGCTGGTCTCAGGCAGCACTGATCGCACCGTCAGACTCTGGCATCAAGATGGCCGCCAACTCACCCTTCAGGGACATAGCGGACCAGTTCGGCGGGTGGCAATGAGCCCCCAAAATGATTTGATCGCTTCTTCCAGTGCGGATCACACCGTCAAACTCTGGCAACTGGATGGCACCCTCGTCCGAACCCTGTCTGGACATCAAGATGAAGTCTGGGGCGTGGCCTTTAGTGCCGATGGTCAATGGATTGCCTCGGCTGCCAACGATCCAACCGTCAAACTGTGGAAACGGGATGGCACCCTGATTACCGTCTTGAAAGGGCATACCGATTGGATTAATGGCGTGGCTTTCAGTCCGACGGATGGGGTACTGGCTTCGGCAGGGCAAGATAAACTGGTGCTGCTCTGGCGCTGGAATACTGCCTTACTCAACATTCTCAGGGGTGAGGACACGGTAGTGCTGGGGATTGCCTTTCATCCCGATGGCTCCCGATTTGTCTCAGCCAACGAAAATGGGACGCTGAACCTCTGGAGACGGGACGGTAAGCTGCTCAAAACCATCAAAGCCCATCAGGCGATCGCTTGGGCCACGGCAATCAGTCCAGATGGTCGCTGGATCGCGTCTGCTAGTAGTGATGGCACGGCTCGCTTGTGGGATCCCACTGGCCAACTCCATGCCACCCTGGAAGGGCATCAAGGGGAAGTTTGGGCAGTTGCGTTTAGCCCGGATAGTCGGCAAGTGATCACCGGCAGCATGGATAGCACCATCAAACTCTGGGATACCCAAACCGGCCGCTTGCTGCAAACCCTGTCTGGACATCGATCGCGCGTCAAAGGAGTCGCTTTTAGCCCCGATGGGCGGTTGATTGCCTCGGCCAGCGAAGACAATACCGTGAATCTCTGGTGGGTACAGAAAGGGCAACAAGTTCGCACCTTACGGGGTCATAAAAGTGCTGTTTGGGGCGTGGCTTTCAGTCCAGATGGTCGTCTAATTGCTTCGGCCAGCGAAGATAATACGATCAATCTCTGGCAAGTAGACAGCGGGCGGCTGATCCGTCAACTGAAGGGACATCAAGATGCCGTTTGGAATGTGACATTTAGTGCGGATGGTCAACGGTTAGCCTCAGCCAGTGCAGACAATACGGTGAAAGTTTGGAATACGGCGGATGGACGACTGGAAACCAGCCTCTATCGTCATACGGATAAGGTGAATGCAGTAGCGTTTAGCCCGGATGGTGGGTTAATTGCTTCGGCCAGTTCTGATCATGCGGTGGTTCTCTGGCAACTTGAGCAGATTTTAAAGCTGGATGATCTGAATTATGGCTGTGCTTGGGTGCGAGACTACTTGCAAATCAGCCTCCAGCACGATCGTCAGCCAGGCTTGCCCGCTGGATCGTTAAATTGCCAGTAATTAAATTGCCAGTAACTAGCATGACCAGTCCACGGAACTGCTGGTGAGCCAGTCCAAACTCCACACCAAGCATTTCCTGACAGCGGTCAAACCATTGAAGGATCAGTTGAAGGATCAGTCCAGGTTGCAAAATCGGGACAGCCTGCCAAACTAGAAATTCTCTGTTCGCTATGCAACTGTTTTGTTAGTCTAGTTAGGAACAAGTCTCCGAAGTAAACCTTTACAATCCATAAGTGCAAACAGTAAGCATGAGCACAATCACTCAGGTCAAGCATGACGTTAAGGATCTTTCCCTGGCCCCTCTTGGTAAGCAGCGCATTGAATGGGCCGGGCGCGAGATGCCAGTGTTGCGTCAAATTCAAGATCGGTTTGCCCAAGAGAAGCCACTAGCTGGCGTTCGGCTGGTCGCCTGCTGCCATGTCACCACCGAAACGGCCCATTTGGCGATCGCCCTCAAGAATGCCGGTGCCGATGCGGTACTCATTGCCAGCAATCCGCTCTCGACCCAAGATGATGTGGCAGCCTGCTTGGTGGCTGACTATGGCATTTCGGTTTATGCCCAGAAAGGGGAAGATAACGAAACCTATCACCGTCATGTGCGCGTAGCACTAGATCACAAACCCAACATTATTATTGATGACGGCAGCGATGTGGTGGCCACGCTGATTCAAGAGCGGCAAGATCAACTGGCTGACCTGATCGGCACGACTGAGGAAACCACCACTGGGATCGTTCGCCTCAAAGCGATGCTGAAGGATGGGGTGTTGACCTTCCCAGCCATGAATGTCAACGATGCCGACACCAAGCATTTGTTTGATAACCGCTACGGTACTGGGCAATCTACCCTGGATGGCATTATTCGGGCTACTAACATCCTGCTGGCGGGCAAAACCGTAGTGGTTGCAGGCTATGGCTGGTGCGGTAAAGGGGCAGCCCTGCGGGCCCGAGGCATGGGTTCTAATGTGATCGTGACCGAAATTGATCCGGTGAAGGCGATCGAAGCCGCGATGGATGGGTTCCGGGTGCTGCCGATGGCGTTGGCGGCTCCGTTGGGCGATCTGTTCATTACAGTAACCGGCAACAAGCATGTGATCCGCAAAGAGCACTTTGAAGTGATGAAAGATGGTGCGATCGTCTGCAACTCCGGTCACTTCGATATTGAAATCGATCTAAAGTCGCTCAAAGCCATGACCACCGAAGTGAAAGTCGTGCGCAACTTCACGGAAGAATATCGCCTGACCAACGGTAAGTCGGTGGTGGTGATTGGCGAAGGCCGGCTAGTGAACCTGGCCGCCGCCGAAGGGCATCCCAGCGCCGTGATGGATATGAGTTTTGCCAACCAGGCCCTAGCCTGCGAATATTTGGTGAAGAATCAGGGCAAACTGGCTCCAGGACTCTACTCCATCCCCACTGAAGTGGATCACGAAATTGCTCGCCTGAAACTGCAAGCGATGGGGATTGCGATCGATAGTCTCACCAGTGAACAGGAAGCATACATCAATTCCTGGACTGCGGGTACCTGATCGCCGCCGTTGATTCTGAGACTGGGGCAGGTTGAAATCCTGCTCCATTTTTTGGCATGAATGATTGGTCTCAATAACAACTGGCATCAGGAACTGGCATCATTATTGCCACAAAAATCAAGGCGCTCAGCTAGCAGGGGCATTGTTTCGATTTGGATGGGTCTCACACCCGATTTAACGCGCATTAGGAGCTATTTTCCCCATGGCAGAGTGGATTACCCAAATCATGACTTCATTGGGTTACGTTGGCATTGGTTTGCTGATGTTTCTGGAGAATTTGTTTCCGCCGATCCCCTCCGAATTGATCATGCCACTGGCTGGCTTTACAGTCGCTAAAGGCCAAATGGGGTTTGTCCCTGCGGTCATGGCTGGTGTCCTCGGTACCATGCTGGGTGCCCTGCCCTGGTACTACATTGGGGTATATTTGGGCGAAGATCGGCTGAAGCGATGGATCGATCGCTATGGCAAATGGTTAGGCATCTCTTCGGAAGAAATTGACAAATCTCAGCGTTGGTTTTACCGTCACGGCACGAAAGCCGTTTTTTTTGGGCGATTGGTGCCGGGCATTCGCACCCTGATATCCTTGCCAGCAGGCTTCAGCAAAATGCGATTTGGCACTTTTTTAATCTATTCCACCCTGGGAACCTTGGGCTGGACACTGTTACTCACCACGGCCGGCTATGCGTTAGGCGACAACTACGAATTAGTGGAAGAGTATCTGGCCCCAGTTTCTAAGATTGTGTTAGGCGGGCTCCTCGTGGGCGGTATGGTTTGGTTGGTTCGGCATCGTCAACGCCGTAAACGCTGAGCCCAATGATTGCTGGTTGACGTTCAGCCTGCACGGCCATCCCCGGCTGCGATCGGCAACCACAAACGCACCAGAGCCGTAGGAGAGCAGTAGGATAGAGCAGTAGACTGAATGAGTGCTGGAGATTCCATAGAATCTATGCTGAATGCAGTCTGCTTGCTCCTTGCCTTCACCTGAGAGATCCTATGGTTTTTCCGCGTTTGATTCTGCACAAACATAAAGCAGATGCCGTGCGTCGTTTTCATCCCTGGATCTTTTCAGGAGCGATCAAAACCCAGGAAGGGGAACCCCAGGCAGGGGATGTAGTGGAGGTGTATAGTGATCGCCACGAGTTTTTAGCCATGGGCCATTATGGCTCTGGCAGCATTGCGGTAAAAATCTTCTCGTTTGAGCCAGTCTCCGATCTCTCCGCATTACTGACGGAGAAACTTCAGTCTGCCTATCAATTACGGCAACGATTGGGATTGGTGGATCAGCCCCATACCAATTGCTACCGGCTGGTCAATGCCGAAGGGGACGGATTTCCAGGCTTAATTATTGATTGGTATAACGGTGTTGCGGTGATGCAATCCCATTCGATCGGGATGTATCAGCAGCGAGAGTGGATCGCGACCCAGTTACGCCAGATTTATGGTGATCGATTAAAGGCAATTTACGACAAAAGTGCTTCTGTTTTATGGAAGCAAAAAACTGACCCGATCGGTGATTATTTGTGGGGTGAATCCCAAACGGGTGAAGTCTTGGAGTATGGCAACTCCTTTCAAGTGGATTGGGAAACTGGGCAAAAAACTGGCTTTTTCGTCGATCAACGAGAACATCGCAGATTACTGGCTGAATATGCCAAAGACCAAAAGATTCTGAATACATTTTGCTATTCAGGTGGTTTTTCAGTTTATGCGCTCCGAGCTGGAGCCAAACAAGTTGATTCAGTTGATAGCTCGGTGAAGGCGATCGGTTGGACAAAAGAGAATATCGATCGAAATGGATTAGATAATGCTCATGCAGCTTATATCGAAGATGTATTTACATTCTTAAAGGAATGCGATTCAGACTATGATGTCATAGTGCTCGATCCCCCCGCGTTTGCCAAAAGTTTATCCGCCCGCCATCAAGCTGTCATGGCATACAAACGGCTCAATCAATTGGCAATCAACAAACTGCGCCCCAACGGGCTCCTCTTTACCTTCTCCTGCTCGCAAGTGGTAATTCCAGAATATTTTAATGGTGCTGTGACCGCTGCGGCGATCGAGATGGGCAGACCTGTTCGTATTCTGCATCACCTCACCCAACCCTCCGATCATCCCGTCAGCATTTATCATCCAGAAGGATTGTATCTGAAAGGATTGGTGCTCCAGGTTGGCTAATTCTCCAGGTTGGCTAATTCTCCAGGTTAGCTAAATAGACTTCTCCCATCACTCCCATTATGATCATCGGTGAATTCTCTAAAAATTCCCCTAAAATTGCAATGGCTTATGGCGATTGAAATGATGTTGAGTGAAGAGATGGTTTCGATCGAAGCCAATCTCAAACAATTCTTGCTCGTCTTATCGGTTTCCCTGAGTGTGGCTACCTTGCCGCATATCTTTGGCTGGTTTCGGCGAATCCCCTATACTCTCCTGCTGGTAATTGTGGGATTAGGCTTAGCCCTGCTAGATGTCCGGCTCGTGAATCTCTCTCCTGGACTGATTCTGGCAATTTTTTTGCCGCCCCTGTTGTTTGAAGCGGCTTGGAATCTGCACTGGAAAGAGTTGAAGCAAAACCTGCTTCCAGTTTGCCTGTATGCCACGCTGGGGGTAGTGATCTCAGTGGCAGGTGTCGTGTTGGGGCTGAACCAGTTCACCAACCTTTCTTTAACTACCGCACTATTGTTGGGAGCGAGTCTTTCTGCCACCGATCCGGTGTCAGTGATCGCCCTATTTCGTGAGTTGGGCGTAGGTGCTCGACTCTCGACGCTGATGGAAGGGGAAAGCCTATTTAATGACGGCATGGCCGTGGTGGCCTTCGGGTTTCTGCTGAGCCTCAGCTTAGGCACCGTTGATCCCAGTTTGCAAGCAGTGACGATCGAGTTGGTGCGCGTTGTGGGGGTGGGTTTAGCCGTTGGGGGGTTGCTCGGTTTTGGCATTTCCTACCTGACGCAGCGCTTTGATTTGCCTTTGGTAGAACAGTCACTCACCCTGGTATCGGCCTATGCTGCTTATCTGATCGCGGAAGATTTGGGCGGTTCTGGTGTAATCAGTACGGTGATTGCTGGGCTGGTGTTGGGCAATTTTGGTTCCCGCATTGGCATGAATCCGCGTACTCGTCTGATTGTGACTGAGTTTTGGGCGTTTCTGGCCTTCTTCGTCAACTCCATTGTTTTCTTGTTGATCGGCACCCAGGTTCGCTTTAGCAGTTTGCAGGATAATCTGCCCATTATTGCGATCACGGTGCTCAGCATGATCTTGGTGCGAGCGCTCAGCATTTATGGCTTGAGTGCGCTGAATAATTTGGGTAATCCTGCTCCGGTGCCCATTGCGGATCAAACGATTCTCTGGTGGGGCGGATTGCGGGGATCGGTAGCGATCGCCCTGGCCCTCAGCGTTCCGGACGAATTACCCGGTCGAGACACTCTCATTGCTACTGTTTTTGGGGTTGTGTTATTCACCTTGTTAGTTCAGGGCTTAACGATCAAACCCTTATTACAGAAATTGGGGTTATTAGGCGATGGCTCGCAGCAGGCTTACCAGGAAGCGGTGGCTCGGCTCAGTGCCATGAAGCGAGTCCTATCCTATTTAGAGCAAGTTGATCAACGACCAGGACTCGATCCAGAATTCAGCCGCTATCAAACAACCTTGGTTAAGGGCGAAATCGAGCGGATTCAAACCGAGATCGATCGATTACAAGATGAGTACCCTAACCTGCGCACTACGATCACCGATCAGTTGAAGCAAGAGCTACTGACCGTAGAAGCCAACACCTATGCCGAGTTTGTCCAAACCGGATGGCTGAATCAACAACTGGCTCCTTTCCTGGAAGCCGTGGAGGATAAAGCTTGAACCGATGAAGCAAGCAACTTAAGCAGGCGAATTAAGCAGGTGTCCAGAGACTCAGATCGAGCGAGTCTGCTCCGCTAGGAGCTTGGGCAATAATGCCATATTGAGCCATCAGGTCAGCAGTCTGTTGCCATTGCTCCGGCAGAATCATCCCCATCTGATCGGGGTTGATGCCCCGGAGAACATACTCACCCACCAACTGAAGTGACTGCTGCTGATAGTCTACATTGGTATATTTGCTGCCGGGTGCAGCGTAGGTTTCAGCCACTAGTCGCGCTGTCCCCGGAATATCCGCCAGCGCCAGTTCCCAGCCTGCAAAGCTCGCTTCGAGAAAGGCTTTCACCTGTTCGGGGGCTTGTTGCAGCATGGAATCGGTGGTGAAAAACACCTGGGCATAGGCTTTGTAGCCATACTGATCCATGGGCATCAGGACAGGAGCCTCCCCCACCTTTTGCCTAAACCCGATCGGTTCATCAACGGCATAGCATTGCAGTGCATCTAGCTCGCCACTGATTAGCCGATCGAGTTTGTTGTCGTAGGGAATTTCTACAACTTCAATGTCCGTAGGAGCCAAACCGCTCACCCCTTTCACCAGCTCCATCACCTTCACCCCATCGGCATGAACTCCCACTTTTTTGCCAACTAGATCGGTGAGTTGGGTCAATCCACGATTGGGCATTGTCATCAGGGCATAGGGCGAGGCTTGGAACATGGTGGCGATCGCCTTGAGGGGAATTCCCTGCGCTTGGGCATCCAAAATCAGATTTTGCTCAGAGCAGCCAATCATCATCGGGTTTGCCGCCACCACCTCCGGCACAATCATCCCCGATTCCCAGGGTTTAATGGTTAAGGTTAGCCCCTTTTGGCGATATAACCCCTGATGCTCTGCCAGCAAAAGCCCGGCAAACTGGACGTTAAACACCCAGTCGAGTTGCATGGTCATTACAGGCGATTCAGCCGCACGGGACTTCAACTGACGCGCCGATGTCAGCCAGGGAGACACCAGGGCAGCCGCACTAAAATATCCAGAAGCTTTGAAGAGCGATCGACGGTTCAGCATGAGTCAAGATTAGTAGTATTCAGGATTAGTGATATTCAGGATTAGTGATATTCAGGATTAGTGATATTCAGTGAGTAGTACCAGTCAGTGAGTGGTGCCAGCGATCAGAGTGGCAGCGATCAGAGTGTCAGCGATCAGTCCAGGGTTAACGAGTCAGGTCAGGGGGAACGAGTCAGGACAGGGGGAACGCAAAAGATAATCCAATGTCAAGCAATGTTGATAATTTCAGCCAAGCATCGAGATCACACAATGGTAAATCATGCACGATCTGCTAGCAATCCGATGATTGAATGAACCTGTGAACGAATGCAGTGCTCTTTGTAACGGATTATTGCAAACATAATTGCAAATTGTGAAGACATCTGAAGGACGGAATTGAGAGAGAGCCCCTTGACGGGTTGACTGCTGAATGCATCAGGGCTAGAGCGATCGGCAAATCTGAAATTTTGTAACAGTTTGGCGATCAGGGGCTCAGGGAGAGGCTGCACCCAATGGTAAGCTAGCAAGTGCGCTTAAGAATTCATTTATTTTGGTAACGGGGTTGAAATGATCGGATCAAATCAAATTCCTTATCTGCTGCGGGCTGCACGAGGAGAAAAACTAGACCGCCCTCCCGTTTGGATGATGCGTCAGGCCGGACGCTACATGAAGGTTTACCGGGATTTGCGCGATCGGTATCCATCGTTTCGGGAGCGATCGGAAAATGTGGAGTTGGCAGTTGAGATTTCGTTGCAACCCTGGCGGGCCTTTCGTCCCGATGGTGTGATTCTGTTCTCCGACATTTTGACTCCTCTGCCGGGCATGGGTATTCCGTTTGACATTATCGAAAGCCGGGGCCCGATCATTGAACCTGCCATTCGTAGCCAGGAGCAAGTCGATGCGCTGCGTCCTCTAGAACCAGAGGAATCTCTCCCCTTCATTCGCGATATTCTGCAAACTCTCCGTCAAGAAGTGGGCAATGAGGCAACGGTGCTAGGCTTTGTGGGCGCACCCTGGACCTTAGCAGCCTATGCGATCGAAGGGAAGAGTTCCAAAGATTACTCCACGATCAAGAGCATGGCCTTCTCAGAACCGGCGATGCTGCATCAGTTACTCGGTCACCTGGCAGATTCGATCGCAACCTACGTGCGTTACCAGATCGACTGTGGGGCGCAGATTGTCCAAATGTTTGACTCTTGGGCCGGTCAACTCAGCCCACAAGACTACCGCACCTTTGCTCTCCCCTATCAACAACGGATCGTGCAACAGGTGAAAGCGACCCATCCCGACACCCCGATGATTCTCTACATCAGTGGTAGTGCAGGAGTATTAGAGTTAATGGGCGAGTCAGGCGTTGACATTGTCAGTGTCGATTGGACGGTTGACATGGCTGATGCCCGGCGGCGATTAGGCTATGACATCGGTGTACAAGGTAACATCGATCCCTGTGCCCTGTTTGGCTCTAAAGCCTTTATCCGCGATCGAATTCTCGATACGATTCGCAAAGCAGGTAATCACGGTCATATCCTTAACCTGGGTCACGGCATTCTGCCCAAAACCCCAGAAGAAAATGCCGCCTACTTCTTTGAAACCGCCAAGCAGATCGATCAGTTGCTCGCTGCCGTGTAAGCCGTGATTCTAAGGCAGCTTGTCCGAGTCAGCGGATCACTTTGGATCGTCTGATGGCTGCAACCAGGGGCTTCAGTCCTTGCCTATGAATCAGTCACCTACCGTCGAAATGAACAAGCAGGCATCGATCCATGCATCGGTGCCTTTAATTTGTGTCTCTTGGGCTTGATTGTGCTGCTCGGACTTATTGCGCCGCTTGGGCTTATTGCGCCTTTTAGACTTATTGTGCCTCTTGAGGATCGCGTTCTTGCCTTCGGTTCATCGTCACCACCTCGGCACTATTTTCACGCGCTACCCGCACCAACAAGCCTGCGGCTAACAAGCTGGCGATCATTGAACTGCCCCCATAGCTAAATAGGGGAAATGGCAAGCCAGTTGTGGGTAAAGCTCCGGTAGCAACTCCAATGTTCAGCAGCGATTGACCCACCATGAGAATCATGATGCCGATCGCCACCAAGCGATAGACCGGATTCGTCGCTCGCACTGCCACCCGTAGCGCCAAAGTGGCATAGACTGCCAACATCCCAAACAACAATAAACAGCCGATCAAGCCAAACTCTTCAGCAAAAACCGAAAAAATAAAGTCAGTATATTGGATCGGCAGGTAGAACAATTTCTGCTGAGACATACCAAACCCTTTACCAAACCAACCGCCTGAGCCGATCGCCATCAAACTTTGCACCAGTTGATAGCCATCCTGACGTGGATCGGCCCAGGGGTTGAGGAAGGAAATTAACCGCCGTCGTTGATAGGATTTGATGCTAACACTGACGATCGCCGCCAACAGACCCGAACCGGCTGCCCCGATCAAATAGCGATACGGCAACCCTGCGGCTAGGGCAATCAACCACAGCATCATCCCACACAAGGCGGCTGTACTCAGGTTCGGCTGCAACAAAATGCCCGCCAGGACGATCACAAAGATGCCGATCCAGGTGAGCCGAGCCGCCCAAGGCAGGCGATCCCACTGACCGAAGATCCGGGCACTCTGAAGCACCAGGAAGGGTTTCATCAGCTCGGAAGGTTGAATGCCGACCGGCCCGATCACCAACCAGCGTGTTGCTCCATTCACGGTGGTGCCTAAACCTGGGAGCAGGGTCACTAAAATCAGCCCCAGGATGATCATCACGCCCCAATCGGCAAACCCCATCAAATAGCGGAGGGGCGTATGCACCAAAATATTGAAGCCCAGCAAACCCAGAAAAATCCAGAGCAACTGGATCTTGAAGTAGTACAGTCCATCGTCGAGGGTGGCATCTGCAACGGCGTAGGAAGCCGAAAACATGACGACGAGCCCCACCGATAGCCAAAGAAAGGTGAGCCAGCGTAGCACCCGAGCCTCGACTGACCAGGCTTGAGCAGAGGGATCCAAAAAAGGCAGGAAGTAGCGCAACAGTGCAGTCATGCCGGTGAATTGCGAACGTGGAATGGTCAACCAGAGGCAGAGCGATCGGGCTTGTTCTGAGGGGCATCTGAGCAACGGTGGGATCGGCTCAGCCAATGACTTAAAAACAATGCCTCAAGACAACGACTCAAAACAATGCCTCAATAGGGTAGCGTATGTCTTCCTGATTTGATCCATCCCCTTGTTACAGATCCCATTTTTGGGATGTGATCCCATGTTTATGGAGCGATCCCATTTTTGTTACGGATTTGTAATAGATCCCATTTGCATCCCAGGGATTCCACCTGCCCCAGCAGAATCGCCTAATTGTTACAGAATATTAAACCAAATGAGCGAGAATAGAAGGTGGGAACCAATCCGATGGAGTGAATTGGTCTTTTCCCGCTTAATTACCTGTTTTCTGATTTTCTGATCCGACAATCTCCCGGCAATCTATGGACGATACGGCGATCAATCAACTATTGGCAGATCTCAAAAGTTCAGATGAAGCGATCCGAGAGGCTGCCACTCAAGAACTCTGGCGCATCTGGTTCTACCAAAAAGGAGTCTACGGGCTGAGTATTCTGGAGCAAAGTCAGACCTTGCTACAAGCAGGCAAAGTGGATCAGGCAGAGACTATTTTAACCGAGTTAATTGGCGATCAACCCGATTTTGCGGAAGCCTGGAACCGGCGAGCCGTGCTGTATTATATGCAGGGTCGCTATCGTCACTCCCTGGCGGACTGTCAGCAGGTCGTAGCGCTCAATCCAATCCATTTTGGAGCGTTGCACGGCATGGGATTATGTTACGCCGCCCTAGAAGAATATCGGGCAGCCATCCAGTCCTTTCGGCGAGCCCTAGCAGTGCAGCCCTATGCCATCGCCAATCAGCGCATGATTCTGGAATGTACTGCCCGGTTAGGGTAGAGAAATATGGCAGGGCCAAGATGAACTCTAACCGATCGAGCTAGCGGACGGGCTAATGGTTGAATGGGTTGAATTGACCGGATCCGGAATGAATGATCGCCCAGACATCGTGTGAATAAAGTCATAGAGGTGGTGGGCCATCTGCAACTTGCTACATTGACCGATCGCCACCTTCCGCCCTTCATGATCGAGAAAGATGGCCTGATTTTGCTCACTGCCAAACCCACTATCCATTTGATCGATCGCGTTAGCCACGATCGCATCCAGCTTTTTGCGTTGCAGTTTCTCCAAAGCCGGAGTGAAAATGTCTCCTGTCTGGGCTGCAAACCCAATGAGTCGCTGGTTTGGACGACGCAAATGACTGAGTTCAGAGACAATATCGGGGGCGGAAGACAGGGATAGGTGGTTCGGGAGGGAGCGTTTCGGTAACTTTTCCACGCTATATTCCGTCGGGCGCACATCAGCCACCGCTGCCGCCATAATCGTCCAGTCGGCTTCATTAAAAGATCCCAGCATCGCTTGCCGCATTTCTACAGCACTCACGACGGGAACGAGCCGCACCCCCTGAAGAGTACTCAACAGTCGCGATTCCATCGGAGCATGAACCAAAGTCACCTTCGCACCGCGATGCAAAGCTGCTTGCGCTAAAGCGATCCCCATCTTGCCCGTAGAAGGGTTCCCGATAAAGCGCACCGGATCGAGATGTTCGCGGGTGCCCCCAGCGCTGACCAACAAATGCTTACCGACTAAGTCGCGCTTGCCATGGGTGTAGAGCAATGAGTGAAGATAAGCCAAAATTTCGGAAGGCTCGGCCATGCGTCCCATCCCGACTCGATCGCAGGCCAGGACTCCACTGCCTGGGCTCACCGCATGGTAACGCATATCAGTTTGTAGGAGTTGCCAATTCCGCTGAACTGATTGCTGGAGCCACATTTCAGTATTCATGGCAGGAGCCAACAACACTGGAGCAGTGGAAGCCAGAATGGTACTGGTCAGTAAATTATCTGCCATGCCATGCACGAGCTTGGCCATCAAGTTCGCGGTCAGGGGTGCGATCAAAATCACCTCGGCCCATTCCCCCAGCTCAATATGCAGTGGGCGATGGTGAACCGCCTGCCAGAACAAATCATCGGTATAGGCGGGATGGCGACACAAGGTTGAAACGGTCAGCGGCGTAATAAACTGCTGCGCGTTATCGGTGAGGATTGTTCGGACTTCAATCCCCAACTTTGCCAAGGTGGAAATGACTTGACAGACCTTATAGGCTGCAATGCCCCCGCCGATCCCAATTAGTACCCGTCTCCCCTGAAGCATAGGCAATTTTAGTCCCAGCCTATCATGATAATTTGCCACACTTCTTTAACTTTGCAGGAAGAGTGCTCTATTCTCAAGTCATTGCTGTGAAAATATGCTTATTTCATGATGCAACCGGCATGATGTCAACTTAAGGTCAGCTCCAAGCTTGAAAAAAAGCTTTAACATGTCGATCGCCCTTTTAAGTCAGGCATTCAAAGTCAGGCATTCAAAATTCAGGCGTTCAAATTCAGGCGTTCAAAATTCAGGCGTTCAAAAACATGAGCCAAAGGTGATCAAAGGGGGTCAACCCGATGCGATCCTGCCAACTGCTCTATATTCTGAGCCCCTAAGCTTCATCATAGGCTTCCAGATCGAGCAGGTAAATGTAAGGCTCCACCATTTCTGGGCGCTGAAAGGCGATCGCTCGCAGTAGATGCCAGTCTTCCAGACCTTCAAACGGAGTCCGATATTCATCCCGCTCTAGCCGCTGCGCCAGTTCTGCAACTTCACTTGCAGTGATTTCGGCAACATCTTGTTCGGAAAAGTGTAGTGTCTTCATCCCTAACTCCTTCCCCATGCACCTGCATAATATATCCCCAGTGAACAATACCTGGTCAGTTGCATCTCACAGAAGCTCCTGAGAAAATTCAACGGCTGAGAAAATTCAATGGTTGCTTCCGCCAGTTGCATACTGACAGGTTGCCCTAGTTCAATCCTATAGCGGTTTCACTAGGATTCGGGCGGAAACACGGTTTCTTCTATAAAACTTTGCATCAGCTTCAAGACGATCGGCTGAATTTCATGCCCCATATTCAGCTCGTGATACTGCACCGAGGTGCCCTGAGCTAGTAATTGCTCGCGGGCTTGGTGGGCTGCCTGCAAGGGTACGACCTGATCGATCTGACCATGCACCAGTAAGACGGGAGGCGATCGATCGGGCGAAACCACCATCGGGCGATGGGCATAACCGCTCAGTACCATCAGGGCGGCGAGAGGTAGATCCAACCCGACATCCAAAGTCATGGCTCCCCCTTGAGAAAAGCCAGCCAGAATCGTTCGATCGAGCGGTACCCCTGTTGTTGCCTCCAGAGACTTCAGATAATCGACCAATCGATCGCGACTCTGCTGCAACTGATCTAACTGGGTTTGGGTCGGGGCATCACCAAAGCGATAGTCAGGCGGCAGATCGTACCACATCCGCCCTAGCGGGCTATAGGGAAATGGGTGAGGCGCATTAGGGAAGAAAAACTGAAGCTGGGGCAGATTCAGATAACCAGACAATGCCGCCACATCTGCCGCATTGGCCCCCCAGCCATGCAGCATCACCAACAAACCTTGAGGAGGCTGGTGGTTAGACGCAACGGTTAGATCTTCGAGGGATAGGGCTGCCAGAAGAGTTTCTCCTTATCAATTCATTTTTGCGCCAGTTGATTGTAAAGCCAGTTGATTGCAAAGCCAGCCAGAACGCGGTGCGATTCTTCCAAATTCTACTATTGTGAATAAGGCAATTCATCACAGGATTTAAGGGGAAAGTTATGGCACGTTTGGCACTCCTGAGTGTCTCAGACAAAACTGGCTTGATCGAGTTTGCTCAGAGCCTCGTGGCATTGGAGTTTGAAATCATCAGTAGTGGTGGCACCGCGCAAGCGCTGAAGCAGGCAGGCATTCCCGTGATGAAAGTTTCAGACTATACGGGATCGCCAGAAATTTTGGGGGGGCGAGTTAAAACATTGCATCCGCGCATCCATGGCGGCATCTTGGCTCGGCTCGATCAACCGCAGGATGTGGCCGATCTAGAAGCTAACCAAATTCGTCCGATCGCCCTCGTAGTCGTGAACCTCTATCCCTTTGAGCAGACGATCGCCAAACCCGATGTAACATTGGCAGCAGCGATCGAACAGATCGATATTGGTGGTCCGGCCATGTTGCGGGCCTCGGCTAAAAACTTTGCCCACCTGACGGTTTTGTGTCACCCCAGCCAATATCCAGCTTACCTGACAGAACTACGAGAAAATGGCGAGGCTTCTCTAGCATTCCGTCAGGCTTGTGCCCTACGAGCGTTTGAACATACGGCAGCATACGATCGGGCAATTTCTGGCTACTTGCGTCAGGTGGGGGCGCAACCAGCGGCCAATTCTCCGACGGATTCCCATCCTGGTGCTGGTATAGATGCCAATGTAGATGCAAATCCAGATGCAAATATAAACGCAAATATAAATGCAAATACAAACGCAAATCCAGCATTGCCCGCCCAATATAGCCTGGAAGGCAGCCAACTCCAAGCCCTTCGCTACGGTGAAAATCCCCATCAGCCCGCCGCTTGGTATCAAACCGGAGCCGTTCCGAGCGGTTGGGCGGCGGCACAAAAACTCCAAGGCAAAGAACTGAGTTACAACAATTTGGTCGATTTGGAAGCCGCTCGTCGGATTATTGCCGAGTTTAGGAGCCAACCGGCCGCCGTGATCATCAAACATACTAATCCCTGTGGTGTGGCGCTTGGTGATCAGATCGAGCAAGCCTATACAAAAGCCTTTGCCGCAGATCCAGTTTCCGCATTTGGAGGGATTGTGGCTCTCAATCAACCGATCGATGCGGCTACCGCCAGCCAACTGACCCAAACATTTTTGGAATGTGTGGTGGCTCCAGGGTGCGCTCCGGATGCGGCCGAACTGCTCCGTGCTAAATCCAAAGTGCGTGTTTTGGTGCTACCGGATCTGATCAGTGGGCCGGCGCAGTTAGTAAAGCAAATTGCCGGTGGATTTCTGGTGCAGCAGGCGGACGATCAACTCACCGATCCAAACCAGTGGCAGGTGGTAACCCAAAAACAACCCACTCCGACCCAACTCGCCGAACTGCTGTTTGCCTGGAAGGTGTGTAAGCATGTGAAGTCGAATGCGATCGTCGTTACCCAAGATCAAACCACTTGTGGCGTGGGAGCCGGACAGATGAATCGCGTGGGATCGGTCAAGATTGCCCTAGAGCAAGCGGGTGAGAAAACTCAGGGAGCCGTGCTGGCCAGCGATGGTTTCTTCCCATTTGATGATTCAGTGCGCACCGCAGCCACAGCCGGGATCGCCGCGATCGTGCAGCCGGGAGGCAGTTTGCGCGATGCAGATTCGATCAAAGCGGCCGATGAGTTGGGAATTGTGATGGTATTAACGGGAGTACGGCATTTTATGCATTGATTTTATGCATTGATTTTATGCATTGATTTAATGTATTGACTTTCGCATTGACTTTGACACGGCGATCATCTCTAAAAATACACCGCTCTACTCCAGACTAAATCTTACAGAATCTACATGGGAGATCACTTAATCTATACGGATCGCTCAGGTGCGAGGCAGTATACCAGGAGAGAGCGGGTCGATTCCCTGATTGACTGACAAAACTCAAACCGCCCACTGCTGCGCAGAAGCAAGCGACACCCCAACCCCTCTCCTAGAGCAGGCGAGAGGCTTTCGAACCAGGATTGGATTGGAAGTCCCTTCGCCCCTAGGGGCTACCTTGTACACACAAGTCGTTCCGATCCTCCCTCACCCTTCTTAACCAGGAGGGAACCGAACCCAAAGTTTTCAAAGTCCCCCTTAAAAAAGGGGATTTAGGGGGATCAATCAGCAATTTAGCAGCAACTCAGCGATGTGTGTACACAGTAGCCCCTAGGGGGAGAAAGGATTGAGGGATGAGGGGAAAAGATGGGTCAGTCAATCAGGGTCAATTCCTGTTTGTGATGAGGATATCTGAAAAGGGTAAATGTCATGAAGTCCAAAGGATTCGCAGCATCTGTGAAACCATCCAAGTCCTCGGCATCGCGATCGATCAAGCCGTCGATGGCTGCATCAGCGTTAGGGATTGATCGACCGATCGATCCGCAGCAGGAAATCGGGGATTTATCCTCGCTGACTCCGCCAGAGGGGGACGAAGATTCTGATCAATCAGGAGATCAATCAGGAGATCAATTGACCGATGAATTGACCGATGAATTGGATCAAGTGACCGTCACCCTACTGTTATCCGGTGGGCAGGAATATACACTCACGATCGATCCCACAGATGAGTTGTTATCCGATCTGTTTGAAACCCTAATGGCAACTCATCCCACTGCCTCGCGACGGTTATTTCAAATTCCGATCCGCCAAGGAGCGGCTGTTCTGGCCTTTCCGAGCGATCGATTGGTGGGGGTGATTACCGATCCACCGATTATCGTGGAGCAAGACAGCCAAGCATCTTCTAGCTCATCCCATGCATCCACCCAATGGAGCAGTACCCAATCAGCAGAACGCGACCCGTTACTTTCCGAATATCTTCAGTTAGATCACTTCCTCACCGTTGATGAGCACCGGGCTTTGCTGGCCTATGTAGAACAACACCAATCTGAGTTTGTGGGCACCACCACCTTCACCGGGGCTCAAAACTATCGGGAATCCGTTGTGCTCTATGCCTTTCCGGAATTTGAAGATTTAATCCGGCAACGGTTGGTTTCGATCGCCCCGCAAGTGTTTGCCCATTTGGGACTCCCCGCTTTTCCCATTAGCCAAATTGAAGCCCAACTCACTGCCCATAACGACGGACAATTTTATAAGGTACATAACGATAATGGTAGTGCAGACACCATCACCCGTGAGCTAACTTACGTTTACTATTTTTATCGAGAGCCCAAGCCTTTTACCGGCGGTGAATTAGTGATCTATGACAGTAAGGTAGAAAATAATTATTACGTTCAAGCCGATACCTTTCAAACGATCGAGCCTCGCAATAATAGCATTGTCTTTTTTCGTAGCCGCTACATGCACGAAGTGCTGCCGATCCAGTGTCCTTCTCAAAATTTCCTAGACAGTCGGTTTACGATTAACGGCTGGATTCGTCGCTAAATTCTCTTGCTGTAGCTTCATTGTTGATTGCGGATCTTTCGACAATTGCTTCTGTTCTGTTACCCGTCCGTGGAAGGTGAGAAATCCGCCCACTCGTTTCAAGTTATGCTGCGGATAATGGAAACAGCTATCATGACAGGAATTTTGCGATGAATTTAGATCACAACCCCGATCGGCCAGAGTTTTGGGATGGCAAAGGCTGTGCATTTTGCCAAACTGAGCAGTTTGATCAAGCCTTGGCAGCATTTGATCAAGCTTTGTCCATCGATCCTACCTACTGCCAAGCCTGGAATAATCACGGCAATGCCCTGTGTGGACTCAAACGCTACGCGGAAGCACTCGCTGCTTACGATCGGGCAGTGGCAATTCGCCCCCAATATCATCAAGCCTGGTTTAATCGCGGCTTACTCTTGCGTGAAATGATGGCTTATGGCAATGCAATTGAATCTTTCAATCGAGCGATCGAGATTCATGCTGATCCACGCTATGTTCATGCTAAAGCTGATATTGGTTTGAAGCAACAGTTGATTGAAACATAATTTTATGTTCCGTGATGGGTACTAAAAAGGCAGCGGCACTATCTGGATTGCCTACCAAAATTGCCTACAAAATTGCCTACCAAAATTGCCTACAAATAGGGTGTCACTGAGTTGAATCCTAAAAAGGGAGCCTACCTTCATAATGAGTCAGAATAGTTTCTAGACTTTGCCCTTTCTACTTGCCAGTTAGCCGCGTCAATACCTGGTTCGATCGCTCCACAAAGGATTTCATTCCCTCTGCATCAAACCCTTTTTGGGCCATGAGAGCCAGATCGTAAACATGCTGACAGATCAGATTAGCCAACTCTGCCGATGGGGATGAACCATCGGGTTGAATAATGCTGCCCTGGTTAATGCTGATCAAGTTTTGGATCAACGGGTGAGAGGTATTCACCAACAGCGTGTGCTCCTCAGGGAATTGAATCGCCTGTTGCGTTAACAAAGCATTCATCTCCTGCATCCGTCGCATCACTTCTGGCAGCAACACGATCGCAGGGGGTGCAGCTTCAGCATTGTCAGACTTGAGCGATTCAGTCCGGATTGTCAATTTGGGCTTGTTCAGCGCTTTTTCGAAGATCTCTTTGACCAGTTCACTGCGGGTTTTGTTGGTGTTGGGATCGACAATTTCGCTATCTTTATCTTTGTTCAGCAGCGTTTCATCCAGATCGGAGTCTACCCGCGAGAATTTGACTTCTGAATGTTCCCGCTCCAGGAAGCTAATGAAATGGGAATCGATGAAGGAATCGAGATAGAGAACCTCTAAGCCCTGATTTTTGTGCAGCTCAATATAGGTCGCCTGAGAAGCCTCATCCGTACAGTAATAAACTCGATTCTCATGGCGTTCTTTATTACGCTCCAGATATTCCTTCAGAGTAGTATAGGACTTCCCTTCCAGCACGTTACTTTGACCGTTCTGATCGCCTACTTCTTGCCAGACATCACCTTCAGCAGACTGCACTTCCACGGCTGCAGTTTCTGCGGGGGTTGTTAGATCGGCGGTGGTGCGGAACACGAGAATATCTTCAACCTGTTTCTTGAACTTGTCATCGTTCATTGAGCCAAACTTGACGAAGGTGCCCAGATCTTGCCAACAGTGCAGATAGTGGGTGCGATCGTCTCGATAGAGTTCCTTCAGCCGATCGCCCACCTTCTTGGCAATATAGTCAGCAATGCGGCGAACCGTGCGATCGTTTTGCAGAAAACTCCGAGAAACGTTGAGGGGAATATCAGTACTATCAATCACTCCTCGTAGCGGCAGCAGGAAGCGAGGAATCACCTCTTCACAGTTGTCACTTACAAATACCTGGTTGCAGAACAACTTGATTTGTCCTTTAGTGACATCCACATCGGGTTTCAGTTTCGGGAAGTAGAGAATCCCATTCACCACAAAGGGGTAGTCTGTATTGAGATGTACCCACAGGAGGGGTTCTTCCTGGAAGGGGTATAAATAACGATAAAACTCCAGGTAATCTTCCTGGCTGAGACTGTTGGGGGATTCTTTCCAGGGCGCTTTTTGTTTGTTGATCTGCTTGGGTTCCTGCTCCGTCGGGGCAGGGGTAGCCTCAGAAGACTCACTGGTCGATTCCGCTGGCGTGGTCGATTCTGCCGGAGCAACCAAGGGTTCTGCCAGCTTGATGGGGAACGGCATAAAGTCACAGTACTTGGTAACTAGCGACTTGATGCGGTAGGGTTCCAGATACTCCTGCTCCTCATCCATCAGGGTCAGGGTGATGGTAGTGCCGACTTGAGCGCGATCGGAGTCGCTCAGCTCAAATTGGGTTGAACCATCACAAGACCAATGGACGGGCTGGGAGCCTTCCTGATAAGACCGGGTGTCAATTTCTACACGGGAAGCCACCATAAAAGCGGAGTAGAAGCCCAGACCAAAATGCCCAATGATCTGCTGGTCGGTGCTGTTTTTATACTTCTCGACAAATTCTTCCGCGCTGGAGAAGGCGACCTGGTTGATATATTTCTTCACTTCCTCAGCAGTCATCCCGATCCCGGTATCCGTGACCGAGAGTTGCTTGTGATCTTTATCGACCGAAATGATGATTTCCGGGTTATCTACATCACCTGCATACTCGCCCGATCGCGCCACCATCCGCAGCTTTTGAATTGCGTCCACTGCGTTGGAAATCAGCTCCCGTAGAAAAATCTCATGGTCAGAATAGAGCCATTTTTTAATGATCGGAAAAATATTCTCTGTATGGATGCTAATGTTGCCCTGTTCCAGAATGGTTGTCATAAGCCTACTTTACGGGGGATAGAGAGACAGATGGATTTCGAAGCTGAATCATGAAAAAGTACGATCGCTCTTTATTCTACTCAGAAGGGCTTGCTCCTCCGCGAGTTCGGATTACCCTACCTGAAAGGATCGAGGGCACCAGACTCTCACTCCCTTCTCCTCAGGAAGCAGGACAGGAGAGGCGGGAAATGATCCTGATCAGTAGGGTGATCAAGGGTGATCAAAAGCGGGATCGAATCAATTTATCGAATCAATTTTCAGATCAAACGGGCATTTCGCCCACGAGCATCCCGCTTAACGATGACCAATCTCCCAATTTATTACACTCATCCCTAAATCCCTTCTCCCACTAGGGGCGAAGGGACTTGCAATCCAATCCTGGTTCGAAAGCCCCTCTCCCAGAGCGGGCGAGGGGTTGGGGTGTCGCTTGCTTCTGCGTAGCAGTGGGTAGTTTGAGTTTTGTCAGTCAATCAGCTGACCGACTGAATACTGACCGACTGAATACTGACCGACTGAATACTGACCGACTGAACACTGACCGACTGAACACTGACCGACTGAATACTGACCGACTGAATACTGACCGACTGAACACTGACCGACTGGCAACCCCGATCGCAAAATTTGCAAGTCAGAAAATTGCGATTCATGAACTCTTGATAAGAATCCATAAAACTTTCTGACCTGCACCGGAGTCTATATAGAATTCTCTGTATATTGTTCGTATTCTAGAAGATTTTCAAAATTCTCATTTATTTATTCCGAGCCTTAATCACATAGTTTGAGATTCCAGCCCATTGATTCATCTTGCAGACTGGTTGACTCGGTTGATTCGATCGGTTGAAGGTCGATCTGTAGAAGCAGGAATCAGAACGGGTTGTCAGGACGCAAGGATCAGAGTTTAGGGTTCTGCCATTTATGAAGCCGCATGTTCGGTTGAAAGTAAAGGGTGATTTACAGCTTCCGGAAGTTCCTCACTGGCAACAGCTTTTGACCAGTAAGGTTGGTGCGGCAACTCAGCTTGATCCAGCGATCGATGCCATTTTTGGCAAATATCATCTGCCGGTTTGGTTCACGAAAGAGTATCGACCCATGGGTGCAGGCTGGGATCGATCGGAGATTGCCAGCGGACTCGATCGGATTTATCGGGTCATTGTGCAGGATGATCGATCGATCCCGCCTGAACTGGTGAAGGAATTGGCTGCCTTGCCGATGGTCGAACAAGCGGAGATCGGGCAGATTGGGCGCGTAGATCTACCAGAGATGCTCCCAACTCAAATGAGTATCGACACAGATTCTCGATCGCGTGAAGCCATTTATCTCAAACAGTCTCATCAATATTCCCAGGGTAATCCTGAAATCAAGATCGCGGTGCTGGATACTGGGGTGAATTTATCCCATCCTGAACTGCGATCTGCCCTCTTGCCAGGCTACGATTTCGTCAACATTATTGATGGAGCCGATCGCTTTTTGGGCGATTATCTGGATGCCGATGATAGTCCAGAAGACGAAGTGGGGCATGGGACGCATGTGGCTGGCATTATTGCGGCCAAGGGGGTAGCGATGCCGATCGGCGTAGTTCCCCACTGCAAAATTATGCCAGTGCGGGTGCTGGCGGCCATGTCGCGTGGCAACAAACGGGTGGGCGCAGGTTTGGTAGACAACATCAATGCTGGTATTAAATGGGCGATCGATCAGGGAGCAGATGTGATTAATATGAGCCTGGGCATTCGGCACACAGGTGGGGGATTGCCTCATCAAGAAGTCGTAGATTATGCTCAACGCAAGGGAGTGAGTATTGTGGCCGCATCGGGTAATGATGGACAGGAGCAACTCTACTATCCAGCCGCACTGCCCTATGTGATCACGGTGGGAGCCGTAGATGAACAAGGTGATATTGCGGGCTTTTCGACCTATGGCCATCAGGTTGATCTGGCAGCACCGGGTACCAACATTTACAGTAGCCATTTGAATAACGCCTATGCCTTTTCGACGGGTACATCCCATGCCTCTCCCTTTGTGGCAGGCGCGGTAGCGCTCCTCAAATCCTACGCTTTGAAGAAGAAAGGAACAAACTTATCGGATAGTCAAATTAAACATATTCTCAAACATACGGCCGATAAAATAGATGCTCGATTTAAACATCGGAAGGCAGGGTTTGGGCGATTAAACCTGTTAGATGCCCTGCGATTATTAGATGACAAACTCAGTTAATCTAGCCAGGAAGTCAATTTATGTCATTTGCCGAGCCATCAGAAAGTCTTCGAAAAGCCATCAAAAAGTTATTAATTTAGTTCATTCAGTTTATTCATCCCGTTCATCTAGCTGATTGTCAGCCTGATTGAAACGTGAACCGCTGGTTTTCGCTACAGGTTTTCGCTACAGGTTAATGAAGGAGCCCCACCATGCCTACCATCGAGCTAAGCCCTAATGCTGCCAATAATAGTGCTGATGATGTGAAGCGCTTGAAACGCTATCTCGTAGTTTTAGGAAAATTTAAGGGGACGATCGATGGTTTCTTAGATGCCGCAACGGTGCAAGCTGTTCGCGCTCTGCAAGATCAGGCGAAAACTGCTGGAGAAGATGCGGGGAGTGATGGGGTCGTGAATGCCAAAACTTGGAGCTACCTCTTTGATCAACTTCATGTCAATCCAGCCTTTGAGAATCTGTTTGACTCTGCTTCCTTACTGGCAACGATCCATGAAAAGGTGAAAGCGATCGAAACCCTCAGTGCTGCCATGACCACGGTGCAAGCTGATGTCAGTCGTGTCAAATCTACTGTTGAAGCTGCCAGCACCCAAGTCGGTACCATTGGCACCCATGTGAGCGACATCAAACCCAAAATCGACTCGATCAGCACCCATGTGAACGACATCAAACCGAAAGTAGAGTCGATTAGCACCCATGTGAACGACATCAAACCCAAAATCGACTCGATCAGCACCCATGTGGGCGACATCAAACCGAAAGTAGAGTCGATCAGCACTAACTTGGGTGAGGTAAAACCCAAAGTGGAATCGATCGGTAACACCCTGGGAACAGTCAATACCAACGCCAGTGACATCAAAGGCACGGTTGGCACCGTAGATTCCAATGTGAAAGCGATAGATTCCAATGTGAAAACGATCAACTCTACCGCTAACGCTCTGCAAGAGGCTCGGATCGCCAGCGCCAAAGCTGAAGCCAAATCGGATGCCTACTACGCCAAAATTGCCCTAGAAGAAGCCATTGCGGCTGTCGATTTGGCTGATCGTGCCATTGAACTTGCGGCTAAGGCGACTACCGACAGCAGTTTAGTCGATACCGTCCGGCAGCATCGCAACCAGTCTGAAGCGCAAAAACAACTGGCTCAAACCGCCGCTGATCGGGCAGCCACGGCCAACCGTGATGCAGAACAAGCGACCACCATTCCCACGGCCACCACGGCAGAACGAGAAGCCCGGAACGAACGGCTCAACGCTGAAAAAGCGTCCCGAGAAGCCAGACGACATGCAGATAATGCAGTATTGGCTCAAAAAGCGATCGATGCTGGTCAAACCCCGATTGAAGTCATTCCACCGAGTAACAACTGGGAGCCGCTCCGAAAACTGTTTAATCTCGATCGTCCAACCCCGCCTGGAGCAAGTTCCGGCTCCTCCACGCCATCGGCTGCGCTCACCCCATCGGCTGCGCTCACCCCATCGGCTTCAGTTCCGCCTGCCGGGGTTGATGGCAACCGAACCGCCATTCCGGCTCCCTAATTTAGGGATGGATGAATTGGTGGATCGATCGATCCATGGATCGATCGGTAGAATCCCCGCTCTTTTTCCTGATCGAATCTCTCACTTGTTCTGTTTCTCATTTTCAGGACTTAAAACGTTATGTTCCTCACCAATCACTTTTCCTTGCCCCAAACCGCCGATCAGGCATTATTTCACATCAGTGATCGGGCTCTGGCAGCCGAGTTAGATCCCTATGCCCTGGATGCCCTGAAGGAAACAGAAGCCCATTATGGGGATAGCGAATCGGCAATTCAAGAGCGAAAACGATCGGTGCGAGGAGAAGGACGATCGGGATCAATTTTACGAATTTCCCGCGATCTCGATCAGCGCAATCTGGATGACATTACGCGACTCCTGTTGTCCAGGCAGGCGATTTACACGGCTTTGTTTGCGCAGGCGATCCAAGAGTACCCGATTACGGGAGAAATTAGAGAAGGAGATGAGAAAGGGCTCGCTGAGTTTATCTTGATGTATGCCAAGGATTATCCGCGTCGTTATCTCCTGGCTAAGATTCTAGACAAGGTCACGACTTATAAGGGAATTCAAATTACCGATAGCAAACAATGGGAAACCCTGGATGATTTAGTTTTGTCTCACGGTATTAATGTGCGATCGGGTCAGGTACTGCAATCGGTGACTCATATTTTTGAAACGATGAACCGGCAGCGGGACATTCCCTATTATGTTGATCTATACATCAGCAGTGATGGTTCAAATGGGAGAGCAGCGCGTCATGCTTTCCCCCGGAATTCTTTCACTTCCATGGTTCGCAAAGCCATGATCGACTATTTGCTGAAGTTAGATATTGCGATCAAAAATGATCCTCCCGCCTATGCCTTCGATCGGGGAGAATATGACAAATACTTTGTGATAGCTTACAACGAAGCCCGGCGGCTCAGTGCAGCGGGGAATGACCCATTGTCGGCTGTGCGAAATCCGGGGAGTGAGATCGCCTGGGACTTTTCAGTAGATATGTTTGAGAGTCCGGACGGTCGGGGTGTCATTCCTGATAATATCCGGGCGGCTGGGGCTCTCGACTACATCTACTATGTGGGTGAAATGATGCGAGTGTTCGATATTGCCAATGCCTTGGTGCTACGCTGGGCGAGAGGGGCTCTGGATGTACCGGAAGGAAAAACGGCCGATGCACTGTATCGTTTTCACAAGTTGCGTGAGGAGCGATCGACCACCGAAGAACGTGGCATGCTTTATAAACGGGTGCTGAATAAGGGCGATGCCAAGTTACTCTCCAATATGGTGGTGAATGAATCCTTCCCGATGTACTGGCACAATTTGATGACCGAGGTGGCCGAATACATCCGGAAATCAGAAGGGACTGCCACAGATGGGCGAGTATCGCGAACCCCCATCTATCAAGCCACCCGCGACTTACAGCATAATCTGACCGAACATATGACTGGCATGGCCCATCGCCAAGTCCATGAAGACTATGCCCACCTGAAGGATGCCCTAGGCATTATTGCAGGCGAAGAGGTGGTTGGCAGTTTGGGCGGTAGACGCAAAACCATTTGGAGTGTGATCGAGCAAGTGGCCAAAGAAGATTTGGGTGTGGCTGTACCGACTGCATCCTTGAGAACCTTGGCGGTGGAAGGCAACCGGATTTTTCAGTGGCTAGCCGAGTTTACTCCCGGTGCAGTTTCGGATGAAACCTTCCAGAAATTCTTGAATGCGGCTGAGGCCTGGGTGATCGCCAGAGCAGGGCTCTCCGACGATGAAGGCCCCAGCCACAATGGCTCTAGCAAGCGATCGAAGTCGAATGATGACAAAGAGGATGATGACTTTGAAGACTGGTAAACCCAGTTGGACAAAACCTAGTGACTTTTAGAAGAACCGGGTGACTCGGAGAACTCCCTAGGCATAGAAACGAATCACCCATAGCAGCTTATCCACAGCAGCGAGGAATAGGAGCAAAAGATTAGCCATGACCAGTCATCAAGAACTCAAAGCCCAGGCCCGCGATCGGGCCAAAACCATTCTGGCTCAGTCCTATGCGTTTCGGCAGATGGATGAGTCTGAACAAATGGCGCTCTATCGCGATACGGTGAATCAAGAATATCAACAGTTGGCCGAACAGCAAGGATTGGCAGAGGGCTTTGCTTCGGGCAACTTAATCAACCAAAAGTTGCATACCAATGATGATTTAGATAAAGCAGGCGATCGGGCTGGTGACTTTATGCGAGAAGTCGATTTTCCTCAATTTGTGGAAGATCTGCTGAAGGCAGTATTTGATGCTAATCTGAATGTCACCTTGGAGCAGATGAAAGCCTATCAGGAATTACTCAAGGCTTCTACTGCCTCGCTTTCCCAGTTTGTCCAAAATATGCAAGGGGATACGGAAGCGATCTATCGATTGGCGGAACAATCGGGAGATACGTACTCGGTTGGGTTCCCTGGCGATTTTGCCGGAGGGGGTGGAGCCGGAGGTGACTTCGGTGACTTTGGTAACTTTGGGGGCAGTGGCGGCAGTGGGGGCAGTGGCGGGGGCGATCCCTTCGCCTTCAGCTTGGCTCAGGTACAAAATCCTGGCGATCCAGTTTTGATTGATAAACGCACCAATCAACCCGTGGATATGCGTAGCCCTGACATTCGTGCCAAAATTATGGATGCCAAATTAGCCATGGCAAAAGAGCATCGGGCTTTGCTGCGGGAAACCTTACTGATGGGGGTTTCCCGCTTGGTGGTAGAACGAGGCACGGTGAAAGCAGGTGTGGTCTTCGACATTAAATCTTCCTCCAAGCGAGCCGTGACCGACCAAGCCAAAGAAAAGGCGGATAAGATTAGCCGCGCCACAGGAGGCGGGGGATTTCTGGGCTTTTTTGGACGACGCAGCAGTTCCAGTAATCGCAAGTCCCAACTGACGGTTACAACGGTCAAGAGTGAGGCCGCCACTTCGTTAGGGGCACAAGTGACCGGATCGGTGGAGATTATCTTCAAATCTGATTACTTTAAGCTGGATAACTTTGCCCAGATTTTCGACTTAGGGCAGGGGCAAATCGCCCAAAATCCTAATCTACCCAGACAGGCCGCCAGACCTCCGGCATTGCCGCAACAGCCTGGTCAACCGCAACAATTCCCGCAACAAGTGCCACAGCAGCAATTCCAGCAGGTGCCTGGACAGTTCCCGCAGCAGTAATTCCGACAGTAGCGATCGCCCTTCCGAGCTAAATATCTGAGCTAAATATCTGAGCTAAATATCTGAGCTGAATATTGGAGGTGACAGCAGCGGTAATGGCACTGGCAATTTTGAAGCTACTCGATCAGGATAATTCCCGTAGCCGATTTCAGGTGGAGATCGGCACTAATCGCTATTATACCTACGCGATCGGTCAAGGGGAACGGCGATCGAATGGGCTCAAAATGTTACAGGAAGCAAAATTTACGGCTCCCCTGCTCGGCCCTATTCCCGAAAGTAGTCTGGGTCGCCTCATCCTGGAGGTGCCCAATCATCAGTTTGACCGAGAAAATCGGGCCATTCAACTCACAAGCTATCGCACGGCCGATCGAATTGGGATGGCGATTTCTGAGATTGTTATGGTGTTGCCTGTCCATGCGAGTCAGGCTTTGGGACAGTCGATTCCCTCTGATCTGATCACGACTCCCTCAGCTTTACCGTTCCTTCCTTCGCCATCAGACTCATTCCCCAATCCATCTACCCACTCGTTCGCTGCGGAAACTGCTATGGAGAATCCTGTTATGTCCGATCCGTATGCCCTGTCTGAGCAGTATGCCCGATCTGAAAATGAAACCCTACCGATTGAAACCGTACCGATCGAAACAGTGCCCTTCGCATATCAGGAAGCTGCGCCGGTTAGTTCTGCCATGTTTCTAGGAGGACTGGTCAATGCCGCCAAGAATGTTTTTACGGGTGGTGGGGCTGGGGGAGGTTTGCTCGGCAAAATTGGACAGGTCGCCAGTGGGGTTTTGCAAGGGGCTACGGGTGCGCCTGGGCAACCGGGACAGCCAGGTGGTTTTCTCAACACGATCGGTCAGGTGGCCGGTGGCTTGCTGCAAGGCGCGACTGGACAACCCGGGCAACCCGGACAACCCGGACAACCGGGCGGACTACTGGGCACGATTGGGCAGGTGGCAGGCGGGTTACTGCAAGGCGCGACTGGACAACCCGGGCAACCGGGGCAACCAGGCGGCTTATCCAATACCATTATGCAGCTTTTGAATAACTTGTTGAGTGGAGCAGGAGGAGCGGCAGCAGCGGCCCCGAATCTCCAAGCCGCGCCTGCGACACCGACCCAATTCAGTCTTGCCAGCAGTACTGCTTCCCAAACTACTAATACACCACTGCTTGCACCTGGCTATCTTTACACCCCCTTGGGCTCCGATCCCAGCTTAGCAAGTTCCCATCGGTCGGCGGCCCAGCTCATTGCCCAACGCCATCCCCCCCGATCGATCGGACTACCACCTGGCAGTTCCGTGTCCCCTTCAGTGGATTCTCCTGCTCAGCCCTCAGCCCAGCCAACCGCTCTGGCGCTGTCGGATCGCTTTTCTCCCCCTAGCACCTATGCCGAAGGGATGGCCTTTCCCGCCGCTGCCTTACTCGCCGATCCCCAAGTCATGGGTGCCTTAACGCAAGCCTTGCCGGTACTCGCTCAAGTTGCTCCCCAGATCACGGGTCAATTAGCCGATGTCTTGAAACAAACTCTCAGCCCGGAAACGATTAATGCGATCGGGGCGAATATGCCAACGAATAAGTTGATGGGCATGATTAGTGATGGAATTAAAGAAGCCTCGCGGATGCAAATGGAATCCCGCAAGCAAGATATTGACCATCTTGAAGGGTTAGCACGGCTTGATCAACAAAGTGATCTGGCAGACAACAATTTTCTGTTGCAACATGCCAAGATGACGATGTCGATGAGTCTAGAATTGGCAGGCTACACAACTGCGCTGAACTATCAACGGATTGAGTCAGTCCGGCTCGATTTTGCGGAGTTGACTCCCCTGATGTTAGAGGGGCGATCCCGCATCCTCTATCGCCGCGATCAAGATATTGCCTTCCCGCTCAAGTTACAAACGCCGCGTCCCATTAAAAAAGCCACATTGCAACTCCTAGTTAAAGATGCCGTCTCTCTCGATATTTTAATCGAAGAAAAGTTCACGATCGAGAATGCGGATTCTGGCGTATTAGCAGTGATTCCTAAACTGCCGCGCGATCGACTATTTGCCCTCAAACCCAACGAAGAATATCTCGTTTGTGCGGCCTTAATCTGGGCAGGCAAACCCAAAAACGGGACCACCAAAACCCAGATTGGTACCAGTATGAGCCAACTGATGACGATTTTGGGGGACTACGGCTTCGATCGGATTGAGGGGGATTCTAAAATTGCGCCACTGAATGATGTCGAAAAGTTTCGCGCCTACTGGCATAAGATCTGGCAAGCTGAACTCTCGCCACATCTCCGGCGGATTCATCTAGACTGCAAATACTACTATGGGTTGGAGTTTGATCGCAGTAATTTTGCTCGCATGGAAACGCTGATGAAGTTGGATGAACCCGAAGGAGCCCAGCAAACGGGCAAACTGAAAACTGGCTTGATTATGACACTCGATCGCCTCAATGATTTGCTCCCTCAGATCTCCAGCCATCCGCGTCTGACTGATGCTGAACTAACAGCTCTAAAAACGATCGAGTTTAAAAATCGATTTACTCATGCGGCCCGAGCAGAGGTGAAGTTCAAAGGTAAAGCAGGCAACACAGTCGCGCTTTGGATTTATCCTGAAATGAAGTTGCAGCGCATTATTTTGAAACGAGCGGGTAAAACTGATGACAAAGGTCAAATCTTAGAACTGGTGGAACACCCTGTCTACTTTCCGATGATCGCTAAAGTTCACTTTATTGGAGCCAGCACTGAAAGTTAAAGCCAAATCTAAAGTTAGAGTCAAACACAAACAGTCGAGCAGTCCCCATGCCTCCCATTAATAATCCTGGTGGAAATGTTGATGTTGATATCGCAGGTCTAATGACCACGTACGATCCAGCGGTAACCGGATCGGGCATAAAACGGTGGGTTTTTCGGGGAGAATGGCGAGCTGACACGCTTCGAACTGACTTAATTGATAAATTAGCCGCCCGATCGATTGAGCGATTCAAGCAAGCCTTTGAAGGGGCAGCCCCAGGATTTGTAGGACGCTTGATCGACACCCTGGTGGATCTGTTTGCCCGCGCCAAGCAGGATGTTGCCAAACCCCAGGCTCAGCACGGATCCTATGAAGTAGCCGAAACCATTCGTCAGGCGTTACTCAAAATCATTAGCTTTAAAGCCAATCAGTATCCCCACGCCGGTGATCACCGATATTCTGAAAGTTATTGGAGTGATGTTATCATTGCCCTCCAGGGGTTTGAGCAACGGGATGGGGTGAGCTATAGCCATCTCCTCTGGGCTGATCGCCTCTCCACCCAATCTCCTCACCAACTGCGGGATGCATTTTCCAGTAACCATATCCTCGATCTATATGTCCCTATCCTGGAAGATGTAGATGCTTTTGCTCAAACCGTTCTAAATCAGCGTTTTGCTGGGAATCCCAACGTTCTCAATACAGTTCTCAGTGCATTCCGACAGAAGATACGCGCCAAGTTGCGCTATGATGATCTGCCTGCCAATGATCTGGGTCATGCCGATCTGACTTGGGCGTTGTATGCGATCGCTGCCGAATGCCTGACCCCGGCGCAAGTGGAAACCCTGATCGCAACTTTGCCGCTTTTAGATCTATGTAAATTGCTCGCTTATGCGTTTCGAGAAGATGCGAATAAGCCCTATCGTTCGATTCGGGAAGGGGGGTATCGGATCAGTCAGGCGGTTCTGCGGATGGCAAATCAGCCGAATTCGCCCTTTACAGATGCCCAGATTGGTCAGGCGCGGCGAGAGGTGGAGCATTTAGTACGATGTCTGCGATCGAACTTCTATACCGATACGTTGATCAATACTCGCCTGATTCCAGCTCCTGCCCCCCTCACCGCGACCCAACTGGCCACCATTATCGATCAGCTCGAAACCGATGCGATCACCGCTGCCCAGACCCAGCTCACAAACTTTGTCCCGCAAGTGACTGCCGTGGTGAACACCCTGGCAAAGACTTTAGCCGCTCTACCGGCTACCTCGGATAGAGCCCATGCCTTGAATGGATCCGCTGCGGATTTTACCTGGTTTACGGGGAATAGCCCTGGCAGTTGGGGCGCGATTCAGTTGGCCGATCGGCAGCATGTTTTTGCAGAATTTTTACGTATTTTTGGCTTTCGAGTTTTGAACCTGCCTGAATTGGGCGGTAGAAATGGGCTGGGGCCAGAAATGGCCGTATTGGGATATCAGCAGATTATCCGCCAGTTGCGAGAATTGGCTCAACCTACGTTACAAAACTATCTTGCCGGTATTCGCCACATTGTTTTCACAGTGCCGACTGCTGGCAAACGACTCGAAGATTTTACCTATGTTGAATCCAGTTTAGAAAATTTGCAGCAGTGGATTGAGACGGTCAATTATCCACCCTTGACCTACCGACGACGCAGAACCGCCGGGGTTAACGGTAAACCGGCCGATCGCGTCACACCGGCCTCAGCCAATCCTGGCACTCCGCCCGTCGTGGCTCAACCGACCCCAAACCCAGCCATTCAGTTACGCGATTTTCCGTTTTTGGTGTTTGACCAATCGGATGCGAAGAATGTGCCCTTATTTCAGCAAAATCAAGCTTATTTACAAGCCCTCGCTGGACGGATGGGAGCGACGATCCACCATGTTTCGATGCAGCAGGTGGCAGAGTTTGGCAAGCTAGCTGGCATTGGGGAGATGCTGGGCACCACCCAGCCCGATCCGGCTTACTGGAATGCTAATCCGCTACCCCCTCCGCCGCCAGAAGCAGGTTATGGTGGGGCGCGCAATATTGTCTTTTTAGTGGGCCCAGCTTTCCAGTTGGCCTTGAAGCGAGCGCAAAATCCGGTCGCTAACTTTGCTGGATTGATCGCGCTGGGATCCCAATCATGTCAACGTTTAATCGGGGAAGCCATCTCTCAGAAAACGATGATCATGATGGGGGATGATGATCTGACCCTCATGCCCGGTTCCCTCCATGCTAAAGCCCTGTTAGCCCATCAGTTTCAAACTGATCATGTCCGGATCGTCACCCGCATGATCGGGCGAAACACCACTAAAGTGCCGAGTTCGGCAACGAAGCTGAGGGAGCTACCCAATGGCAAAGGGTTAAATGTTTATCGGCAGCTTGTGAAGGAAACGATGCAGGCAACCAGCTTTCTGTTTGGCATTCCTAATTTTGTTGTCGGGGGGTTCACCTGGCATAACTTTGCTGGTGTTGTGATGCATCTTGGTTCCTGTTTAGACCTGCCTTTACCATCGGAAGAAAAGTTATTTGCGACCTCTCACACGGTGGAGGATATTTTAGGACTTTCCATCCACCATCCTGGCGATCGGTTTGAGCCCCCAGCTCAGAAAATGCCGGCCATGGCCAATTATGTGGCCCAAATCCGCATGGCAGCCGCCTTAACCCACCCAGCTTCTGCTCCCCAGGGCAAACCCTACATTCTGATCTGGAATCAAGATAGTAATGCAGGCGGAATCAGAGCGAGTACAACCCATGATACTTTACATCTAATCTATGAATGGATCGTTCAACCTAATCGAAAACGTGAAATTCAAAAAGCATTCCTGCGGGCCCTATTTCTGGATTATTTATTGGATCGCAGCAAAGACACCATGTTGGATGATGATCCGGCAGCTTTCTTCGGGCAGATTCGAACTCGCTTACCCGAATTAGCGAGCCGCCCTGAACTCGGCAATCTCCATCAAGAACTCACCGATTGCCAGAATGGTTACACCACCTTATGGAACGATATCAAATTGGGTCACACCTATCGCACCGCTTTTTGGAGTGAAGTGGTTGCTTTGTTTAAGCAAGTGCTGCCAGCACAACGCAATCCAGCTTGGGGAGTGATTAACACGCGATTAGGGGCAAATGTGCCCCCTCTGGATCAGGCGGCAACCAATATGGATTTAGTGGATTGGTTAGTCGATCAGAATGTTGATTTCACGCCTGCCATCACAAATACTCGCACCGCCACCAATACGGGCAATCGTCTCGATACGTCCAAGGTGGCTAAGAATGTCTTTCTCATCAGTTTATCGTTTGCGAAAGGGCGATTTTTTAACCTGCTGACTCAGATCAAAAATATGGGAACTGCATTCCAACAGGCACAGGTGCTGGCCCAAGCGACTCGACCTCGGCGAGCCGCCTCTCTGTCCCAATCTCAAGCCCAATCAATCTTCCCCCACATGGATACTCAATTTTCCCAAGCCTATGCGACTGGTGCTGATCAACCGATCTTAATCAACGGGATGAAAGTAATTTTCGATCAAACCGTGTCGGTTTATTCAGTTACTTTGGTACGAAAGGAATCGGTACGTCAAGTGAAGGAGGCAGGTTATGGTCGATCGTGAAACTGACGATGAGTCAACCAAGAAGTTGATATTTGAGGATGGGGAGAATGAAGGTGAGCGTCGATGGAACGAGAATCATGAAGGAGGTGTTGAAGCGATTCATCCAGTAGATAAGTTTGAAGAATTTGAAGAATTTGAAGAATTTGAAGAAGCACCAGAGGCAACGGAGAGCGATCCACTCATTCCCGTCAGTGAGCTGATCAGTAATATGGCTCGCTTCATTGGTCAAATAGGAGATCCCGAAGTGGGGCAAGTGCTGACGGTCGAACAGTTGAATTTTGATTTACCGATGGAGTTACGCATTGAAGTGGATGAGCAGGGACACCTAAGCCTGAAAGCTGCTCCACCGACCCAGCAGATTGAAACCAGCGTGATGCCAGTATTTCACCAAATTAAACTAAGCGTGGTCAAAGACAATGAGTGGTAATGTGGCCTGGAATCTGGAAAGTTTTTTAGATTCATTGATCTACGAGCTGGACAAAGCTCAGGATACACTGTCGGTAAAAGGCTTAAATCGGAAGTTAACCTATACTGTTAAAGATCTGTCACTCGATTTACAAATTTTTCCGGAGTTCGATGGCGATACAGTCCGGTTCACGACAGCTCGACCGGGGGAAACAGGTGCTTCCAAAGTCACCTTTCAGTTGGGATCAATTCTGGATAACCAGATTCGAGAAGTGACCAAACGCCCACCTAGCAAAGAAGAGACTTCGATCGATCAAACCAACCTACCGGAAGAACAACGTCGCGAACTGAAAAAGTTAGGGATTCGATCAGCGGAAGATTTACGCCGCACCGTTGAAGAAAAAAATGTTGACCTGGGAAAAGTGACTGAGGACAAAGTGGACTATGGCAATTTGGCGGAACTGATCAATCAGTCCCGTCGGAAGCAGCGAGCCCCGCGAGTTTCGAACGTCAATTTATCAAAAGAGCAGGGCAAAACCGTGTTGACCCTGAAGGGCGAAAATCTGGCGATCGCTGCTTCCTTAGATGATTTTCCCGTTGCCGTCATCAATGATCAAAACGTGGAGGTCATGTCAGCTAGCGAAAACGAACTCAAACTGCAAGTCAACTCTGACCAACTCTATGCCGAATCCAATCAACTCAAAATTGCCCTGGATCCCTATGCGATCGTTACCATGAATCTGAAATCCTCTTGAGTTTCTCTCCCCACATCTCTCCAGACCCCATGCCTGATTCCCATCCCACTGCTAACCGCCTGCTTGCACTCGAACAAGAGCTGCTGGCTCAACGGCAACGTGCATTGGGATTTAACATTGCTGCGCATCCTCATCCTCCGACCAGCCACAACCGCCTGCTTGCACTTGAACAATCGCTCCAGTTTCGATCGCAATCTCAGCCACTCCAATCTCAACCACTCCAATCTCAGCCACTCCAATCTCAACCACCCCAATCTCAACCACTCCAATCTCAGCAACCTCAACCAAGAGAAGGGCAAGCTTGGGCCGAAGCAAATACTTGGCATCAATTGGCAGCTAGCCTACAAAGAAGCCGTCCACCGCGTAATTCAAAGAGGGATTCCAACCATCAGAGACAAGGAGCCATCCACAACCGTTTGTTAGCTCTGGAGCAGTCTTTAGAGGGTCGATCGACCCAGTTTAGCCCTGAATATCATAGTACCTCCAATGGGCATCATCCCCGCTATAGCCAGTCCAGCAGTCACTCCAGCAGTCACTCCAGCGAACATCATCCCCGATCACGAGTGATCGCCCAGGCTTTTGATTTTAATGAAGCGATCGAACTGCAATATCACCCAACTGCTTTTTCGATCGAGTCTCAAGCTCACCAGACTCTGACCCCACCTGGGATCGCGCCTTCACCACCAGCAGACTCCCCGGCTCCGACTCTGCCACTTCCTGCTGCTCCCATGCCTAACTCATCTACTTCTTTACCAACGTCCTCACTCACATCTTCACCCACGTCATCGCAAATCATATCACCTTCGACAATATCACCTTCGACAATATCACCTTCGATCGAACCATCCATCCATCCTCCCCCTGTTTCCTCCTCTGCCACGCAGTTTAGCAACGCCCACTCTGTTTTCGATCAACTCGGCAAAACTCTCACCTATGCGACAGCCTTTGACTTGGGTACACTGCCCCTCTCTCTCCAACAACGCTTTGATGAATTCGATCGTCGTCTAGACGAACAAGATACGCCACCGCCGCAAAGACCCTACCCCTAATTCCACTGATTGCCCCTACCGATTTATCCCACCTTTCACCCATCCATTCACCGTGTCTTTCACTCACTGATTGATTCCACCGATTTACTCTACTAATTCAGCAGCCCCCATTTACTCTTCCCATCTCCTGACCCATGCGACGCAAATCTTCTCCCAATCGCCTCTTTGCCCTTGAGCAAAGCCTTCAGAGCCGCTGTCAACCTGATCCTAAGCGGGTCGAAGCGAACCCATCGATCGATTCTGCCTCTGAGCCCGCCGCTGGCAAAGCCATGGCATTTGATTTCAATGAAGCGATCGAACTGACTTATGCCGATCGGGCGCGTGAAGACCGGCAGGACTATCGTGAGTTTGATCCGGATGCCGATGCAGAGGCGATGGGCAGTGTGACGGCAGCGTATGAGGTGGAATCTTTTGAAACAGTTCCGGCTCATGGAGTTCCGGCTCATGGAGTTCCGGCTCATGGAGTTCCGGCTCATGGAGTTCCTGCGCCTGCTCTGCCTGCACCAACGGATGCGATTGCCCCCACTCTAACCCCAATTCTTTCCCCAACATCAACTCCTTCGACAGGGGAGCCGCCGCCGGTACAAGCCACAGTGGTGCCGGATACCGCGCCTCAACCCTACAAATCGGCCCAACCTGAGAGTCCAGGCTCGATCGGTAGAACTGCCACTGCGGCGACTCCCCCTCAGGCAACCCAGGCAAGCTACGCTCAAGCTGATGATGATGACTTATGGTCGGCTGATGCGGCTGCCTTTGCGGCCGATATTCAGTCCATTTTGAAAGGGGAGAAGACTTACGATCCCACTCAACAGCAGGTGATTGACACATCTGCAACGCCGGTTCCGCCGGAATCCTCCCCCTCTCAACCCGCGCCTCCTCCCACCCAAGCGGCTCCGTCTGCCCCATCTGCTGAGCTGCCAGCCCCCACCCAAAGTCATGCCATTTTTGACCAGATCGCCAAAAACATGACTTATGCCAATGCTTATGATCTGGGGGATTTATCACTGGCCCAGCGGTTTGATGCGTTCGATCGCATGTTGGATGACTCGCCTCCGCTCTCGCCCCCGACCTTGAGTGCAGCCCAGTCTAGCCCAGAGCCTGCCTATCAGTTTGCTGAGCCCAAGCCCCAAATGCCCAATTTAGGGGGCGGACAAGGTATCGCAGAAGACTTTAATGCAGTAGATCCGCCTGATCCAGACGAAGAACCTTTACCCGCCATTACGAATGATATGCGGCGGGCCGTGAGCGGCAAATTGACTGAATTATTAAACGTCTATCCCTGGTTGGCGCAAACCTGGATGCCTCAACAGATTCGTAGCCTCAAAGTAGCTCTGGATCAGGCTCCTCCACCCCATCGGGATCGCTTTTTCTTTTATCTCAAGGGCGGGCGAGCCCTTGCTGCTCTGCTGGCGACCGATCAACGTCCAGATGCTCAGCAGTTTGTGGCGGGGGAAGTTAGAAGCGATTGGGATACGCAGATTGTGATCGATCCCAATTTGTCTGAGCGGGATTGGCATCAGACATTGATCGTCGTGCATGACATTGTGCTAGAGCAATTGAAAAAAGCGAAGGAGGAATTTAGCCGTCTTTTGAAGGAAAACTCTGGCGCTGTACAGCCTACTGCAACTGAAACCCGTGAACAACGGTTCTTGAGCGAGATGGCTGCAAGGGCGCTGACTGAGCTCAAAGAAGCCAACCGAATTCCTGCTAATCATCCTGCGCTCAAGTTGGCCTCTCGTAAAGATGCCACCCAGCTTTTTCAAAGTGTCACTGTGCATCCACTCCAACTATTGGAGAATACCCTGGGTTTACTGAAGGGGGTTGACGATGTCGTTGAACCAGATGGTAAACGGCGCTGGCAAACGGAAACGGAACGCTTCTATCCCTTCGGAACCATTCCGCCTCGGCGCTTACAGGGTAAATTGCCTGCCCAACCTGCTGAAGATGGGGTAGTCCCAGAGAAGGTGCTAGCCATGTCCACGGTGCGGATGAACCATACTATTCAGGAGTTTTTCCTGTTCCGTTTGCTGGTTCCGTTTGAGGCTCAACTTGCTCAACCTCAAGCCCAACCCCAAGCCCAACCTCAAGCCCAAGCTCCGGCCCAACCTCAAAAATTTCACTACAAAGCAGAATTGATTGATGTGAGTATTCCCCGGCGCGATACCGCCGAAGCTTTCGAGCAATGGCAACATATTCGTGGATTGATCGTTGACAAAGCCGTTGGAACCGGAAATATTTTGCTACGTGTGCCGACTCATCTTTACTACGTAGACGAATATGTCAAAATGCTGCGGGAAGTTGAGGCAGGGGTCTCTCCTGCAGCCGATAAAGCTCCAAAACGGCGGGAGCGAGGGTATATGATTTGCGGCTCTCCTGAGAATGTCTATCGGCAGGCGATCGAACAACAGCGCAATCTGGCGGCTGACCTCCCTCTTGCCAAAACAGCGATTACGAGCCTGGATGATTTTAGCGTTATTGCTCCCCTTTCCTTTCTTTTGCGTCAATTTTCAGACGCTTATGACTTAAAACTTGATCCAGGGCTCCGGCAACAATTTGATCAAGTCTTTAGTGCCAAAGTAAATGCATTAAAGACCCAGCTCGGTGAGCGACCAGCAGAACCCACTTCAGCCCAGAAACAACAGCGGTTTGGGGAAGCGATTAAACTTGCCCATCAAGTTTCAACCCAATTTGAAACCCATTTTCAGCAGCGATCACAGCATTATCTTGCGAATTTGAAACCTGCTAATTTTATCAAAGCTGTATACAGCGGGATTGGTGGAGATGCGGAGTCCGATCTGGAAATTACGTTGGCGGTAACAGGCAGCTACGCGGCTCTTTTGCATCAAGGTTATGCCAACCTGAAACCGATCGATGGCACGAGAGCAGTACAAAATATTGCTCCGATCGATCCGGTCATCGCGATCGAAATTGACATGTTCTACAATCCGACGCTACAGGTACAAGGTGTACAACCCACTCAACCCATCCAATGGGGAACGAAATCTAAACCCGTGTTAGGACTGGTCTATCAAGCGATCAAACAATACTTGGTTGGTACCTTAAAACTACCGAATACCGCATTTGATATCCAGCTCAATGGTGTTTCCTGTACCGACAAGAGTTTTGACCCTCAGGCGAATGATCCCCTCAGCCACACTCTGACGATTCTCTTCCAAGAGCAAGCAACCCAGAATGCCTTGAAGGTTAATCAAAATGATGCGAAGACGGGTTATAGCCCCTTGTTTGCCATCATCAAAACTGTGCCGAAAAACAATGCTGATCCCATACCGCAAATTGCTTTCATCAAAGGATTACCTGTTTTAGGACTACGGGATCTAGTACGAGAGTACGATCGCCGTACTGGCGAAACTGGGGAATTTGGTGTAATGCAGCGATTACAAAAAACGGGGAACATCTTAAAACGGCTTCTCACTAATTATGAGTAATGGCTGGGAACGATCGAACCAGGGAGGGAAATGAAGTTTGAGAAACGAAGGAGAGAATTTTAAGTTGATTCAACCTGAATATGAATCGCATGACCACATCTATTGATAGAGTATTGATAGAGTATCACTGGCTTGATCAACGGGCTGAAGAAGTAACTGAATTTGAATATTATGGAAAGGCAACCATGAAAAATCGACTATTTGAACTGGAACAATCTCTCAGCCAATCTAAGCAATCCGCCCAAATGCGGCTATCGGAAGCCAAGACACTCTATGCTCAACAGTTCGATAAATTGGCTGATGAGGTGTTAGCCAAATTGCCAGCCTGGTTGAAAGATAAAATTGGTATTCGTCCTAATGGTGAGCTGGATTTTCGCCGCAATTTGTACGATCCGCGTTGGGATGATGCGCAAAATGCGATCGATCGGATGGCGGCAGGCAGTTACGCGATTTTTGGAGCCAGAATTGCTGTGGTGCCCACCAATTTTAACCAGGATGAATTCTCAAAAAATGACATTCTGATTATGATGCCGAAAAAGGTAAAAATGGTACCCATTAGCTCTTTGAGTCAATATGCTAATTTTGATGCCTTTGAGAAGGGTCTGATCAGTGCTGGTGTGCCAATCCGAGCGGGTGGATTCTTCAATTACACGAAGTCCTACTATGAATGGATCGCCAAGATGTATTCGCCCCAGTTTTCCTTGGCCCAGGAGAAGACATTACCCCCTGAGGTGAAGTTTTACGGGGCAAGCCAAGATCCTTACATTGATGTCAAACCGCCGCCGGGATATTTATATCTGAGCGCAGAGATGATCGCCAATCTGAAGGGTTTGAGAGGTGCTGATCATGATGTGCCGATCAGTTTAATTATCGAGGCAGCGAATAACGCGATGAATCGAAAAGCGGCTGATGAACCAGGATCCAGTGATGCTTTTTTCTATCAAATTCAACAGCCAGATGCTTCAGGTCAACCCAAAATTCTGACTCGACACCTTTGTTTGGTGTTATCAAAACGGCGTGATAATTTGGTAACTGCCTATTTTACGAGCCAATCTCAGGTGATGTCTAAACTGGGATTACGATCACCCACAGAATATGAGATGAGATTCCGCGATCGGAAAAAGCTGACGATGCCAGCCTAAAGCCGGTTGCCAACGGCTCTGGAGGCAAGGTTTAGCTGATGTTTTCCACGTTTCTGGAATGCCACGCTAGAACAGCTTGGCTCTAACACGGCATTCCCCTAACGGGCTGCAAATTCTGGAATCACGTAAACCGAGTCGATCGGTGGAACTTGTTTGTTTGCGACTAGGGCTTGATAAATCATGACCGCGACTTCGCCCCGCGTAGCAGTTTGAGCTGGGTTGAGTCGTTTCGGATTCGGGTAGTTGACGACGAGACGGTTTTCTGTGGCGGCCACCACTGAGTTTTTGGCCCAATTGGGGATATTCGCCCAATCTTCATAAAAGCCTAAGGTGCGATGATTAGTTTTAGCGGTCATGCCCAAACCGCCTGTTAATGCGCTAATCACTTCGACCCGCTGCAAAGGAACATTGGGACGGAATTGATTATCTGGGAAACCGATCAGAAACTTCTTGTCCTGATTGCGTTGGATCGCATCATATCCCCAAAAGTTGGGAGGCACATCCTGAAACGATCGAATATTTTGGGCAGCTTGCAGATTGAACGCTTTCACCAATAGAGATGCATATTCGGCACGAGACATATTGGCATTGGGCTGAAAGGTGCCATCGGGAAAGCCAACGATCACTCCCCGTGCGGCTAAAGCCCGAATGAATTCAGAGGCCCAATGTCCTTGAATATCGGTGAAATTAAACAGGGGTTGATTTTCTACTACCACGGTCATATCTTTGGGAATTCTCACGGCTTGGGTTTCGCCGGTAGCAGCCCCGTACTGTCCTGATGCCAAATAGAGTGTGCTGCCCGATCGCGCTTGCTTCACTGCATGGGAGAGCGATTTAAACGGGCGGGTGATTTCACCGCTATTCTGATCATTGCCGTGAACTGGATCAACATAAATCTGAGTTAAGTTTCCAGTTCGATGACCACCTAAATTCCACTCATGCCAATACCGTGTTAGGAACAAAGCGGCTAACAAACCAGCTAAGGCCGTGAGTAATAAAGCACTCGGATGGCGTTGCACAAATTCTAGGACAGCACGAATCTTCTGTAAGAGTTGATCGATCGAGTTCGAGGTTTCTGAATGGGTCTGATTGTTTGAAGGATTTTGATTGCCAGATGTCGTTTGATTTCCGGGTGTCGTTTGATTTCCGGGTGTCGTTTGGTTATTAGGATTAGCTTGATTTCCTAGATTCGTCTGATTTCCGGGTGTCGTTTGGTTATTAGGATTAGCTTGATTTCCTAGATTCGTCTGATTCCCAGGTGTCGTTTGGTTATTAGGATTAGTTTGATTTCCGGGTGTCGTTTGATTTCCGGGTGTCGTTTGGTTATTAGGATTAGTTTGATTTCCGGGTGTCGTTTGGTTATTAGGATTAGTTTGATTTCCTAGATTCGTTTGATTTCCGGGTGTCGTTTGATTGCCAGATGTCGTTTGATGTCCGGGTGTCGTTTGATTGCCAGGATTGTTTTGGTTATTAGGATTAGTTTGGTTTCCGGGTGTCGTTTGATTTCCGGGTGTCGTTTGGTTATTAGGATTAGTTTGATTTCCTAGATTCGTCTGATTTCCAGAAGTGTTACCAGAATTTGAAGTGTTACCAGAATTTGAAGTGTTACCTGTATTACCATTCCCTGGCTGGTTCAGTCGGAATAAGACTTGAAGCTTCTGCCAATTATCGATCGGGGCTTTGGCAAACTGCGGTTGTTCTGATTTCAGGTCTAAAAGTGACTCCAGGGCTGTCCAATTCTCCAGAGGTTTCGTGGATGAGCCCGATGCGGAGGTAGGAGGGACTGGATGGGGCGATGCATTGTGGACGCGACCTGTAGGGGCATTCGATCGATCGTACATATCCACCTGTCCTTGAGCTTTGATAAAGAACGATGACTGGAAGCAGGGTTAGAACTTGAGTTCCCATCGCTTGGAAACCATTTTTGCCCCAACCTGATTCAGTACCAATGATTTTTGATAGACGTACCTATGAACATACAACAATTTCTCCTCAGATTTCGAGAATCGCAGGATAATGTTAGATTTAAATTTATATTAGGATCTATACAGGGAGCTGGGCAAGGCTGATCTCAGCGCTTGAAACTGAGCACTACAGGACTGAGTTTGCTAGGTCATCCCCATCTAGCAGCACTTCAGATTGGGTTATTTCCTAATTGCTTTCATTGCACTCAAATAACGTTCCTGAATGTCTTGCTGATCCAGTTTTTCAGTAATATTTTCCTGGCTGTCTCGATGGATCATTTCTGCGTGACGGAGCAAAGCAGTTCGATCGGTTGGATCATGCGTAAAGTGAGCAATGACGGTGATCGCTTCTAGCAGGCGCATCATTACACCGACACTTGATTTTCCGTATTGGCGAATTTGATTGAAGGCGGTATCCAAAATATCAGGAAAGGTAAGCGGTTTGGCGATTACGCGCAAGCAATCCTTTTCATCGTAGCGATAACAAGAAGGAATCTCGCGCTGAGCTAAATGGGATAGAGATGCACTGAGTTGATCAATACAGCGGATGGCAGTAAAGGGATCGTTAATACCTGGAGATAGGGCACGGGCAGAGATTTCAACTAACTGATTGATCGAAAATTCAATATCTTGCTGATCGGTTCGTTGACTACCTAACACAAAGGCATCGTTAATTTCTTGAGCTAATGCTTTCTGAAGCCGATCGCCTGGAAACACCCAAACGAGATAACTCCCTTTCACCACAAAATTTCCTGGTCGATGGTCTATCCGTAACAGGAGGTCATGGGTGATGGCAAGTTGCATCAAGCGCTGCTGATCGATCGCCTGAATATAATTGCTCCCATTGGCTTTCACTGGGCGGGCATCCTGCTCAAAGTTTGGTGGAATTTCTGAGGGATGGGGCTCATGACGTTGCTGGTCGGCCCCACGCCCCATTTTCTGAGGAAACAACCGATCGATCGCTGTTTCGAGTTCTCGTCCAACATGGCTCACCACATAATCAACCTGGATCGAAGTAGCAGAATGGTGAATGAAGTAGATCAAAACTCCAATACTGGCAATGGCTAAACCTAATCCCCCCGTGACTGCTAAATGGGGCACAAATTCATTCTCTTCCACGCCGTTGATTGTACGTAACACCATCAAACTATAAACGAACGTGGCAATGAATGTACCGAGAACCAGTTGATTTCCGGTATCCTGCATGAAATTTCGCAATAGGCGTGGGCCAAACTGTGAGGAAGCCAACTGAAGCGCCACGATGGTGATTGAGAATGCAGTGGTAGCCACACTCACCATAGAGCCCGCAATGGCAGAGAGAATGGCGCGTGAACCATTCGGCCCCAGAGAATAAGCCCAACCAAGGTCACTGATCACATCTGTCTCATAGTTTTGATCAATTTGAATCGTCAGCAGAGATAAACCGATCGCTCCGATAACCATCAGGGTTGGGATAAACCAGAAGCTAGAATGCAGCGAATCCCAAAATTTAGCTAGTTTTGTAGTTCTCATCTGGTGGTTTGTCCGTGGTTGAGGCTCGTGCCCTGAACCTCCTTAAGGCTCATCTCCATTGCGATCTCGATGCGGCTGGGAGCGCTCAACCAGTTGATCGAGAGCCTTGCTAATACTTCTGGGCTGTGGAGCTGCGGCTTTGCCAACCGGCCAGCCTTCGCGTTGCTGGGTTCGATCGCCATCGGTGGCTTCCGTCTGGTCATGAAACAGGATCTGTTGGGTCGGAAAGGGTAAATCAATCCCATGTTCCGTCAGCTTATTTTTAATGTTGGTCAGGACTCGATCGCGTAAATCAAGCACATCAGCGCGGCGAGGCGGCTGCACCCACCAGCGGGCCCGAATATTCACGGTACTTTCAGCCAAGTCTACAACCAGGACATCCGGAACTGGATCGGTCAGCACACCATCTGTCTCTCGGATCGCTTCCAGAATCAGGTGTTTTGCTTCATTCACATTATCCCCATAACCAATGCCCAAATCATATTCCAAGCGACGATTCTCAAAGGCAGTATTTACCGTCACAGAATTGGTAAACAACTCAGAATTCGGAATAACAATCCGCCGTCCATCATAGGTACGCAAGGTGGTTGCCCGGGTTTGAATTTGCTCGACCGTGCCTTCAAAGTTTTTGAAAACAATCTGGTCATCAATTTGGAACGGTTCAGTGAGTAGAATCAGAATCCCAGCCAGAAAGTTTTGCAGAATATCTCGAAAAGCAAACCCGATCGCTACCCCACTAATGCCTAACAGTTGTACCAGATCGCTCGCTCTCAGAGAGGGAATGACGATCGAGAGGGCGATAAACAAGCCCATAAGTACAGTCGCCCCTTGGGCCAAACGTCCAAGTACCATTCCCAAATTACGGGATTGGCGGTGGTGACGAGTGAGATTACGAACGGCATGTTTAATGGTTCTAGCAACAATGAAAAAAATGGTAAAAGTAATTAATGCTAGAACTAAATTGGGAAGTAGGATGATGAAGTCATTCACCATCGCTTGAATTTTTCCCCAAACGGTTGATATCTCGGTATCCATGCTCAAGGAGTCACTACATAGTTGGCGGCTGGGTTTTGCTCTGGCAAAGGATTAATTCTGCCTTGGCGCACAAGGGCTTGGTGAATAAATGCCGCTGTTTCAGCTCTTGTAGCAGGCTGATTGGGGTTGAGCACTTGGCGATCGGGATGGTTGACCACGATCTGGGCAGAGGTTGCCGTGATCACTGGGTCGATCGCTTCCGGGGGAATTTCTGCTGCATCTCGATAATAGTCATTCACAGCGATCGGAGCGGTTACTTGATCATTCAAGACTGCGTTTGTCGGCGCAGTGGATTGGGGAGACGGCTGTGCAGATGATGATTGATTCGGTAATGGGCTTTGGGGTTGGACGGGGGCGGCAGGACGAATATTTCTGGGGATTCCCATCATTGGCTGCATTAACATCGTCATCGCCATAGGATACATAAACCGTTGGCGAACAGGCCGACGAGTTGTTTGAGGAGTTATTTGAGGAGACGTTGGCGAAGCCGTTTGAGGTTGACTTGTCCGATCCGTCGGCGCAGGTGCAACGGGAAGGGGGCTAGCGGATCGCTCCGTGGGCAGATCCAAATTGTTGGTCAAGGCTGAGATCACTTCCACTCGGCTGACCGAACCATCTGGCTGAAAATTCCTATTGGGATCGGCTGAGAAAAATCCCATCTCATAGGCTTCTTCGATCGCCGGAGCAGCCCAATACCCCTCTGGCACATCTTGATAGGCACTGCCGCTGGCAATGTCCTGTTCTGTTGGTAGGTCAAAGGCTTGGCGCACCATCGCCGCAAATTCATCTCGTGCTACTGGGCGATCGGGGCGAAAGGTATTATCGAGATAGCCAGCCAGAATACCGCGAGCAGCCAGATTTTCAATGAATGGCTGGGCCCAGTGATTCTGAATATCGGAAAAACTGGCAGTTGAAGCAGGATTTTGATTGGATTCGCTCTGATTTGCCCCAGATTGATCCAACACAGATTCGGCCAACACAGATTCGGCCAATACAGATTCGGCCAATACAGAACGATCTGGCAGGAACGTACCCACTCCCAATAATATACCTGAGAATAGGAGTGTAGTCAGTCCAATAGTCGATCGAGAGAATGCTAAAGTAATCATGAGTGGCTCCCAGTTCTAGTCTAGTTCTAGTTAGATTGGCAATGAGCAAGCAAGATCAAATTTTGAGTATGATCACAGCCAGTGGGGTCACCGCTAAGGGCAGGAGCGATCGAGATTCAATGGGAATTCGATCATGATTTGACCTGATCCGATTACCAGCCATACCCAAAATTTCAACTTGTTCAGCTTATTGTGAGCCTAGCAAGCCAACTGACAATTCTCCTGTACCGCTCGAAAGAGATTTAATCTGGAGTCCCATGCAGCTCAGTGGAGCCATCAGCGCTACACTAAGGGAGATTAAATTCCTGTCTTCCATACCTACTCATGCCTGCTCTGCGAGTGCTCACCCTGGGTGACGACATCAATACAGATGATATTATTCCCGCCAAACGTGGCACCAATGCCGATCCTGCCCATCTTGCCTACTATGCATTAGAACATTTGATCGGTGCTGGAGCGTTACAAAACTATGATGTGATTGAGGCGGGTGATAATTTTGGCTGTGGCTCCAGTCGAGAATTTGCCCCGATCGCCCTTCAAGCTGCGGGGATTCAGAAGGTACGAGCCCGATCGTTCGCGGAAATTTTTTATCGTAATAGTATCAACATTGGGTTACCGTTGGAAATGATTGGAGAGGAGTCGAATCATCCTGTTGAAGTAGCGATCAGAACAGCGGGCGGACTATTCAATTTTAATCGGCAACGGCTGGATGGGGTGCTGACGATACCGCCGAGCCAGGTTGCCCCTCGATCGATGACTCTGGCAGAGAAGCTATTAGCTCGGGCGGCAGGACGGGACTATGTGCAACCGGGAGAAGTGATATTCGTTAATGTAGACTTGGCTATGTCCCATGATGCCATTGCAGGGCCGGTGGGGCAATTGTTTTATCAGCAGTTTGGTGAGACAGCTAAGGTCTGGGATCCAAAGCGGGTCGTGTTGGTGGCAGATCACTTTATCCAGATCAACGACATTCGATCGGATGACAAAGCCCTTGCGATGCATCAGCAGATGGTGGAATTTGCCCAGCAACAGGGATGTCACTTGCTGGATGTGGTTTCTCCCGGTGATGCTGCCGGAATTTGTCATGTGTTGTTGCCAGAGCGGGGGTTTATTCGACCAGGCATGGTGATTGCTGGGACAGATTCCCATAGCTGTACCTACGGCGCATTTGGCTGTTTCTCGACCGGAGTAGGCACCACCGATATGGCCAATCTGCTGGCAACCGGCGATCTGTGGTTACGGGTTCCGCCCACGATTCAGTTTGAACTCACAGGGTCGCTTCCCCCTTATCTCAGTGCTAAAGATATTATGCTGTTTATATTGGGGCAAATTGGCTGTGATGGGGCGATCGGTCAAGTGATGGAATTTCACGGGAATGTGATCGAACAACTCTCGATCGATGAGCGTATGACGTTAGCAAATATGGCAGTGGAATGTGGAGCGGTCTGTGGTTTAATTCCGCCGGATCAAATCACCTGGGATTATGTCCATGCGCGCTCTGTCTGTGGTTCTGGTCACCTTCTTTCCCCCTTACAGGGCGATCCAGATGCCACCTACAGTGCCCAATATCGGTTTGATCTCAGTCACCTAAAACCTCAAATTGCTCGTCCCCCTAAGCCCGATCAGGTGGTCAGCATCGATCAGATTGGCGAAGTCCCGATTACCCGCGCTTTCATTGGCTCCTGTACCGGCGGCAAATTATTCGATTTAGCTCAAGCGGCGGAGGTATTGCGCGATCGACGCATTGCAGCAGGGGTGCGCTTATATGTGGTTCCCGCCTCGCAAGAAATTCGTCAGCAAGCTGCTGCTTTAGGTTATCTCGACATTCTGGAGCAGGCAGGAGCCGAGGTGCTCAAAACGGGCTGTGGGGCCTGTATTAATGCGGGGATGGGGGTGCTGGGGCAAGCCGAGGTGGGAATCTATGCCACCAACCGTAATTTCAAAGGCCGGAGTGGCGATCCGACTGCGGAAAATTATCTGGCTTCTCCTCGCATTGTCGCCATCTCAGCAGTACGAGGCAAAATTAGCGATCAATTAGAGGCGATCAGTTCAAATCAGCAGCCGTAGACAAACTTGAACTCAACACCTGTGAACTTCAACCACCGTCCGATTCGAATTGATGGGAGGATGGCTTTTTTCTAAGCTGCTTGCAGAACATAGAACGTATAACCATACAAGTCGCTGAATTTTTCAAACAGTCCCATCTCTTCTTCAGTTTCCCGAATCACTAATTGAGTACTTGGGGTGATTTCGATCTGCTGCATCCGCTCGCGGAGTGGTTGATAATAATTGACCCACCAAGCCTGACTCGGCAACCGATGCGTAGAAAGTACGCTAAAGCCAGACCGATTAGCCCGATCGATATTCTCAACCTCGGTACCCATCATCGGATAGGCGTTTTGCCAATACGTGATCGCAGGCTCTGGCAGATTATCCGTAAACCAACTCAGCTCTGATATGACGGCAATGCCGCCAGCGGCAAGAAGCGGCCGCCAGATTGTAAGAGCCTGCTCAAACCCAAGATTATAAGCAGCCCCCTCAGACCAAAGTAGGTCAACCGAACCTACTGGCCAATCGAGTTTAGCCATATCACCCTGAATTGGAATGATTAAATGCTCAAGACCAAGCTGTTTTGCGCGAGCTTTGAGTTCGGCGATAAAAACTGATGAGGCATCTACTGCCATGACAGGGCTTTGGTAGTGTTGTGCAAGCAGCAATGCACTGGCACCGCTTCCACATCCTAGATCAGCTATTCGTGGCTTCAGCGGCAAAGTCGAAAGATTGCTCAAAATATGGCGCGAGAAGTTAGAGTCACCTGGCCCTTTCCGGTCAAGTCCACGGTGTAAATCAGTCAAAGCAGCAATGTATGTACTCATCTGGATGTTTGCTAGCTCTAATACTACTAGCTCTAATACTAAGAGACTCTTGCTGTCTAACGGTTGCGGTGAGGTGTAGATGAGGCGATCGGTTTGATTCGATCGGTTTGATTGGGTGATCGGTTTGATTGGAATAAAGCTTAACCCCTCAAGACCAGCCCAGCCCGCAATTTGGCTTACTTTGTCCTGCTGCACCTACAGACAGGATATCAAAGCTTAGAGGTCTAAGTTGATTTCAACTTCTAATAGCCCTTGTTCCAACATCTCTAATACTTCGCTGACTGAGAACGATCGCTTTTGTTGAATCGAGAGAACTTTGATAGTTGATCGCAGTCGTTCATACTGATCACGGTTGAGGGATCGCTGTAAGTGTCGCTCAAATAGATATTGAAAATTGCTAGAGCCACTGCATTTGCCAAACCAAATTTCGGGTGTGCCATGGGGGAAAATGGCGTAGCTATGATGATCACGCAACATAGAATTAACGTGAATGCCGGTTTCACAGCGCTGGGCTTGTTGAGAGTAGGGTGGATGAGCACGGATGTTTCGGCGATCGAGGTAGTCTGTCACGGCGGTCAAGGCGGCATATTCGATGCCTTCTACCTCCCAACCGAATCGCAAGCGTAAGCCATGTAATACCTGTTCAAGAGCGACATTGCCTGCTCGTTCTCCAATCCCGCCAAAAGTCCCGGAAATGCCCATGGCACCCGCCCGTATCGCTTGAATCGTATTTTCTAAAGCCAGTCCCATATCATTATGAAAATGCACTGAAAGGGCGGCTTGCTCCGTACATTGCAGCAAATCATGAATCCAGATATAGGTTTTCTCAGGGGTCAGAATCCCGACCGTATCGCACAACAAAAATCGATCGAGGTAGGGCATGAAGGCTCGAATGCACTCTACCAAAAAATCAAAATCAGCTCGACTGGCATCTTCAGCAGCAAAGCAAATCTTTAGCCCTAGTTCGGCTGCATATTGGAGGTGTTTCAGCACATTTCTCAGCATGTTTTGACGAATTCGATCGATAATAGGAGGTGGAATTCGATCGTCAATTGTCTGATTGCGATAGATTGAATGCTGCCGCATGTCTGGATCGCGCAGAAACAACAATCGATCGGATACGGCGTTAAATAAAATAATTTGTTCGACTCCACAAGTCTTTGCTTGATCGATCAACGGTCGCATCATCATGGTAGAAGCTGCAACCCGATGCCCCAGACCAGCCTGTACCAAAGACTTGACGAGATGTTCTTCAGTAGGATGGATCGCAGGCATCAAAGCAATTTGATGTACACCAGTTTGGGCAATCAGATGGGCGAGTTGGCGCTTGTCTTCCCGTTCAAATACCACACCGACCTGCTGTTCGCCATCACGCAGCGTTTCGTCCGAAATCTGTAACCGTATTGTCTCCATGCTCCAGGTGAATGGGTTTCAGGGTGAACGGAATGCCAGCTAGACTGAACGCAAAAAGAGAAATTTTGCCGCGCCAAACTGGTCAAATGGGCTGTTCTGATGTATTTTACCGCAAGGGAATCAAACAATTTTGAGGATCGATCGAGACATGGGATGACCGAGGCAGCATGATGAAACCCCTTGGGAAAGCATCAGGAAATACCAGAACTGAACTTATTTGCATTGCGAGATAGGAAGATGGCCATGGGTGAGGATCAAAGTCAATACACACTGTCAAACCAACCAGAGATGGGATCATCAATTGACCTGCCAATTCCCTGCTCCATCATTGTGGGTGCGGATCTACCTGCCGATTTTGACACCCAACCCTCCTTAGCTCAATTGCTGTATCGGGCTGCCACCCACTCCAGTCCTGCCACGTTGACTCACCTAACTGTTAGCGGTGAAACCATCCAAACCTATGCAGATCTCTGGCATTCAGCCCACTCAGTTTGGCAAGCGTTACATCTGGCAGGCTTACAACCCCAAGACTTTGTGGTTTTGCATTGTCACCATAGCCAACATTTTCTCACCGGGCTATGGGCCTGTTTTCTGGGAGGCTTCATTCCTGTACCGATCGCAGTTCCAACCGACTACGAAACCGATCGCAGCAAAGCCAGTCTCCTCACCTATGCCCTCACGACCCTCCAGCCCCCCCTGATCCTGACTGAATCGGCTCTGCAATCCCCTTTAGAGCAGTTTTGTCACCATCATCAGCTCCCTTGCCCGATTCGCCTCCTCGATCAACTGGCAACGCCTGCTCTCTCCGGGGCTCTGACCAGCAGCCCTCCCCCCCCAACCGATCCGGCAACCCTCAGTTTGCTCCTTTTCACCTCCGGCAGTACTGGTACTCCTAAAGGGGTTCAACTGAGTCACTACAATATTCTTGCCAGCATTCACGGCATGATCACTGCCAATCAGCTTGACCCTACTTCTGTTTGTCTCAACTGGATGCCACTAGAGCATGTGGCCAGCCTCGTGATGTTTCATCTCACGCAAGTCGCATTGGGCTGTCCTCAAATTCAGGTCTCGAATGAACTGATCTTGCCAGATCCGCTCCGCTGGTTGGATTTGATCGATCGATTTCGTGTCACGCACACTTGGGCGCCCAATTTTGCCTATGGGCTGATCTGCGATCGATCGGATACAGTGGTAGCCCGATCCTGGGATCTGTCCTGTCTGCGCTGGATGGGCAATGGGGCAGAGGCAGTGGTGGGCAGAACAACCCGGCGTTTTTTAGATCTATTACGCCCGCAGGGGTTGGGAGATACCGTTCTGAGCCCAGGCTATGGCATGTCGGAAACCTGTTCTGGGATCGTCCATTCTCAGCAGTTTTCTCAGCAGACCAACGACCAGGATAGTTTTGTGGAAGTAGGCACACCCATTCCGGGCATTTCATTGCGGATCGTCAATCAACAGAATCAAATCTTACCGGAAGGAACGATCGGCCGATTACAAGTTCAGGGTGCCACGATCATGGTGGGTTACTATCAGCGACCCGACCTGGATCAGCAGGTGTTTACTGCCGATGGCTGGTTAGATACAGGTGATCTGGGCTATTTGAGAATGGGAAAGTTGACTATCACCGGACGACAAAAAAATGAAATCGTCATTCATGGTGTCAACTATTACGGACATGAAATTGAGGCTGCAGTGGAGGAGTTAGATATTATCCAGGTGTCTTTCACAGCAGCCTGTGCCGTGCGTCGTTCAACAGATGATACCGATCGGTTAGCGATCTTTTGTGTCCCGGTAGCAATGGAGTCGATCAGTCAACCAACTGCCCTGCAACAGTTGGTTAAAGCTGTCAGAAAGCAAGTTAGGGAGGCGATCGGGGTAACGCCCACCTATGTGATTCCGGTGACTGCAACTGCCATTCCCAAAACGAATCTGGGAAAAATTCAACGCACTCAACTGGCGCAGCAATTTGCATCCGGAGAATTTGATGCCATGCTGCAAACAGTCACCATTGCCCTTACCCAGGTCACGGGGATCGATCGACCTCGTAGCCAGCGCGAACAGCAAATTGCCGCAATTTGGCGATCGGTGCTGGGGCTGGAGACCGTAGGGATTCACGATCATTTTTTTGAATTGGGTGGCACGTCCCTCTTGCTCATGCAGGTACTCCAACGCCTTCAGACCGAAATCGATCCAGCCTTCACAGCCGTCATGTTGTTTCAATACCCGACCATTGCCAGTCTGGCTCGCTGCTTAGAACCGACTCCATTACCGCAACGGGATCGTTCCGCTCGCTCCAAACCAACCGCAGAGCAGCCAGAAATTGCGGTCATCGGCATGGCCGGTCGCTTTCCAGGAGCTAACTCGATTGAGGCATTTTGGCAAAATCTTCAGGCAGGTGTGGAGTCGATCCATGGGTTTAGCACAGCAGAAATTATTGCATCAGGGGTTGATCCGGATCTCGTCAATCATCCTGACTATGTCAAAGCTAGCCCCATTCTGGACTGTGATATCGCTGCTTTCGATGCTGACTTCTTTGGCTACACACCGAAGGAAGCCAGTTTACTCGATCCACAGCAACGATTATTACTGGAATGTGCCTGGGAATGTTTAGAGGATGCCGGTTATGATCCGCTCCAGAACCAGAACGCGATCGGTTTATATGCAGGCGCGTCAATGAATACCTACTTGCTGAATCACGTTTATCCTAATCGCGATCAGCTTGACGAACAAGATTCTTTGCAAGTACTCACCCTCAGCTCATTCGGTGGTTTTCAGCTCACAACCGCCAATGATAAAGACTACCTGACAACTCGGATTTCCTATAAACTCAACTTAACAGGGCCGAGTATGAATGTGCAAACAGCCTGCTCCACTTCCTTGGTGGCGATCCATCTGGCGCGGCAGAGCTTGTTGAATGGAGAATGCGAGATGGCTTTAGCAGGTGGGGTATCGGTGCATACGCCACAGCAGGTCGGACATCTCTATCGGGATGGCATGATTCTGACTTCCGATGGGCATTGTCGGGCGTTTGATGCTCAAGCGAGTGGAACCATTTTTGGCAGTGGGGTAGGGCTCGTGTTGCTTAAACGGCTCGATCGGGCGCTGGCAGATGGGGATCGTATTTATGCAGTGATCAAAGGTTCAGCGATCGGTAATGATGGGAGCCAAAAAGTCGGATATTTTGCCCCTAGTGCTCAAGGACAGGCAACCGTAACAGCTTCTGCTCTAGAGATCGCAGAGGTTCCCGCAGAGACAATTGGTTATGTTGAAGCTCATGGAACGGGAACGATTTTAGGAGATCCGATCGAAATTGCTGGTCTCACGCAAGCCTTCCGACTCAGCACGGCCGCCAATCAGTTTTGTGCGATCGGTTCTGTCAAGTCCAATGTTGGGCACCTGAATATTGCTTCAGGCGTAGTTGGCTTTATCAAGACTGTTCTCTGCCTCTATCATCAAAAAATTCCGCCCAGCCTTCACTTTCACAATCCTAATCCGCAAATTCAATTCGAGCAAACCCCATTTTATGTCAACACACAACTGCAAGACTGGCAGGCACAAGCCTATCCTCGACGTGCTGGGGTCAACTCGTTGGGAATCGGTGGCACCAATGCGCATGTGATTCTCGAAGAGGCTCCTCCCAACTCCAGCCCAACCGATCCTCGATCGCCCTATTTATTGCCGCTTGCTGCCAAAACCCCAGCCGCCTTAACGGAAATGGTCGAACACTATTTGAGAGGGTTGGCTGAAACACCGGTTTCGCTGGCTGATCTGTGCTTCACTGCTCAAACTGGGCGATCCCACTTTGCCCATCGTCAGAGTTGGATCGCGTCATCTCCAGCCGATCTGCAACACCAATTAGCAGACTGGCTCCAGAAAGCCAATGCTCTTCCACCAGATCCTGTGGCTCCGACACCCCCACCGATGGCCTGGCTCTTTACAGGACAAGGTTCACAGTACGCTGGGATGGGACAGCAACTCTATGAAACCTGTGCTGTTTTTCGGGAGACAATCGATCGTTGTGATCAAATTTTATTCCCCACCTTCGGGCGATCGATTTTAGATATCCTGAAACAGTCTGATCGATTAGAGGAAACCCGCTTTGCCCAGCCTGCTCTGTTTGCGATCGAGTATGGGTTAGCCCAATTCTGGCAAGCTTGTGGACTAGAACCCAGGGTGATGATTGGGCATAGCATTGGGGAGTATGTGGCCGCTTGTTTGGCCGATGTGTTTAGCCTGGAAGATGCCCTAAAACTGGTCGTCGCTAGAGGTGCCCTGATGCAGGCATTACCGTCGGGGAGTATGGCATCCGTAATGGCGAGTGAATCCGAAGTGCAAGCCTGGATTCAAGCTGAACAACATGCGCTTGCAATTGCAGCAGTGAATAGCGATCGTCATGTGGTTGTCTCTGGGACTGGTGATGATGTAGCAGAATTCCTCCGACAGTTTGGGAAACGAGGGATTGCAACTCAGTTACTGCAAGTTTCTCATGCTTTCCACTCTGAGATGATGCGGCCGATGCTAGCGGATTTTGCCCAGCTTGCTCGCACAATTTCCTATCAATTACCGCAACGATCGATCATTTCTACCGTCACTGGAACGCTTATTGATGCTGAGATGTCCACTCCAGACTATTGGGTACAGCAAATTGTTCGCCCGGTTCGGTTTGGTGTAGCTTTGCAGCGTCTGGCTGAGTTAAGCTGTACTCAACTCTTAGAGTGTGGAGCAAAACCAACTTTAATTCGGATTGCGCAACACAGTGGGATCGGAAAAACATACTTGCCCAGCCTGCACCCCGATCGATCAGACTGGCATTCTATCCTGACTACACTCAGTGCCCTCTACACAGCAGGTCATCCAATTCACTGGCAGGCTCTGCACATTGGCTATTCCCATCAGATTTTGTCTCTTCCCCACTATCCCTTCCAACGTCAACGCTACTGGCTCGATCGCCCAGTTGTTCAACCGTTACCTCAGGCTTCTAGCTTAAAATCAACTCCTTCTAGTTTAGAGTTAACCACTTCTAGCTTAAAATCTCATCCTCTACTTGGTCAAAGAATTACTTCACCGGCTACGATATTATTTCAAACCAATATACACTCTAATCTTCCAAATTTTTTATTCGATCATTGTATCGATCGACAAATTTGGTTTCCAGCAGCCGGCTACCTGGAAATGTTGCTGACAGCACTGCGATCTATCCATCAGCCTACCGAACAGTCTGCTCCAATCGCTTTCCAATCAGTTCACTTCCCTCAACCATTACTACTCTCTGATCAACCGATCACCACGCAACTGATTTACCGCAAAGCCGATCGACAAGTTCAAATTTATAGTCTCAGTGATCCTGATACCGATCAGTGGCAACTACACTGCACCGCTATGGTAGGAGGATCCACTGCTTCGGAAGCATCCCAGTCTGCATCAACCCAGATCGATCTAGATTCCCATTGTCAACAGTTTGCCCAAACGCGATCAGCCCTTGCTCATTATCAACACTGTCGAAACCAGGGCTTAAATTACGGTGCAGCCTTTCAAGCGATCGATCAAATCTGGTTGAGTGAACAGCAGGCTTTCGCTCGCATACAGTTACCTGCTCCGGTGCAACTGGCACAGGTTGATTATTCAATTCATCCGGTCTTACTGGATAACGCCTGCCAAGTCCTAGTGGCATTGATTCCGGATGCCATCCAGCCCGATCCAGAGGCGACTTCGACCTCATCCCATCGTTGCTTACCGATCGCGGTCGAGCAGGTCAGCGTGATCCAATTTCCAGATCCAACAGCCAATTGTTTTTGGGGTGCAGTTCAGATCACGCAGGTCACAGCCAACCTGATCACGGCTGAGATCCAATTGTTTGATGCAGCAGGCAGTTTACTGGTGCAGGTTCACGGGTTTACGCTTCAGCGTTTAGCCTCCCCTGCAACCGCGCCTCTAGCCCAACCTCTCCCCCCGTCTTTCGCTCAAACTGAGGTGGACTCGATCGATCAGTTCAGTGAGCCACTCGATGGACAAAATCTAGATGGGCAAAATCTAGATGGGCAAAATCTAGATGGGCAAAATTATCTCTACAACGTAGTTTGGAAACCCCAAATTCCATCAACCCAACGAACCCCATCTGGAACAGCGGGCACAATTTGGTTGATTTTTGCTGATTCATCCCGTTTGACACCAGCGATTATCGATCGAATTATAGTAGCTCAACAAATTTATCACCTGATCTATCCAAAATCAGATTCAGAGAATCATTCTCTCTATCCTGCTTCAGATCATATGCACTGGATCGATCCAGCCGATCCAACAGAATTCACGCGATTACTGATCGAGCTAGGACAGCAAGGCAACCTGGGGGGCATTCTTTATGGTTGGGGGCTGGAAGCCCAATGGACAGAGCAGACTCAAGTTGTGACCGAACCATTGCAAGGTTTACTTCATCTTGTACAGGCGCTGGCAACTGTGATTTTTCCTAAACCGCCTCGCTGTTGGTTGATCACGGCTGGGGCCCAGACGATCGATGCTCCAGGTGCGAGTGATTCGGAAAATCGAGATCTTTGTGATCCGTTCCAGTCTAGTCTTTGGGGCTTGATCAAAACCGTTCGCTTAGAACATCCGGAACTATCACTCTATTGTCTTGATTTCGATCCCGATATTTTATGGAATCCTGCCCACCCTGATCAATGGACTGCATCCGTGGAGTTGATTTGGGAGTACCTGCAATCTACCAATCCCCCTGAAGCGATCGGACTGCGAGATCGGCAAATTTATCTGCCTCGTCTGGTTCCTCATTTCGCTTTTCAGACTCATGCTAATCTATTCGCTCCATCCGACTCGCCTGATCCTACCTGCTCTTCTCTGGAGCTGACCTGTTTGCATCCGGGTGATCTGAACACCTTGACCTGGCAGCCAACTTCTCGTCGTGCTCCTGCGGCTCATGAGGTCGAGATCCGAGTACAAGCCAGCGGACTAAACTTTCGCGATCTATTGAATGCATTGGGACAAGTTCCGGGTATAACTCACCCATTGGGATTGGAATGCGCTGGAGAAATTGTGGCGCTCGGTACCGCAGTTTGTCAGTTCAAGCTGGGCGATCGAGTCATGGCCATTGCAATCGGTAGTTTCAGCCAGTTTGTCACGGTCGATGCCGCGCTGGTTGTGCCTCACCCCCCCCACCTGACGGGTCTGGAAGCTGCCACCTTACCCACGGCTTTTCTGACAGCCACCTATGCATTGCGTTACTTAGGGCAGTTACAACCGGGGGAGCGGGTGCTAATCCATGCGGCGGCTGGGGGAGTGGGTCAGGCGGCAATCCAGATCGCCCAACAGATCGGAGCTGAGATTTTGGCCACGGCCTCCCCTGGGAAATGGGATTGGCTCAAATCTCAAGGCATTACACAGATTTATAATTCTCGAACCACCGATTTTGCAGCAGCAATTCAGGCGATCGGTGGAGTAGATGTGGTGCTCAACTGCCTCACTGGAGACTTTATTCCTCAGAGTTTAGCGGTGCTGCGATCGGGCGGCCGTTTCTTGGAAATTGGCAAAATCGGCATCTGGTCAGCAGCCCAGGTCGCCACCCTTCGACCGGATGTGAGCTATCATCCGATCGATTTAATGACATTGACCCAAACCCAACCGACGCAAATTCAAGCCCTGTTGCAGCAAGTGAGGGCGGATCTGGTCAGTTCAATGCAACCCCTCCCCTATCAGGTATTCATGCCCACTCAGGTGGTGGATGCCTTCCGAACAATGCAGCAAGCCAAACACAGGGGCAAGATTGTGATTGCGATCGAGCCTCCCGCTCCCATTCGTGCTGAAGGTTGCTACATCATTACGGGCGGTACGGGTGGAATTGGACTTCAACTGGTACGTTGGTTAATTGATCAAGGAGCTACCGATCTGCTGCTAATCGGCCGTCAGGATCGGTCATCTGTTCAGCCGCTCCTGGAGTTACTTCAGAGACAAATGGGTGACCGACTTAAAGAAGGTCAGGTTGAATATAAAATTACATGCCAAGCGGTAGATGTGGCAGACTTTGATCAAATGCTCCAGATTATTCCTACTGATCGACCTGTACGTGGCATTTTTCATGCAGCCGGACAGCTAGACGATGGGGTGTTGCTTCATCAAACTTGGCAGCGTTTCCAGACCGTAATGGCAGCCAAGGTTCAGGGAGCCTGGAACTTGCACCGTTTAACTCAAAAATTTGCCCTCGATCAACATCTCGACCACTTTGTTCTGTTTTCTTCTGCCGCATCGCTGATCGGTTCTGCAGGACAATCAAATTACGCGGCTGCCAATGCATTTCTGGATGGCTTGGCGCACTATCGTCGCTCGATCGGGCTAACAGGGCTCAGTATTAACTGGGCAGCTTGGCAGAATACAGGCATGGCCAAGCGATCAGCCCGATTGGAGCAATTACCACAGAATCCTCGTTTACCTGCTTCAAGCCATCTCCGTGCAATACCCACATCAGAAGCGCTTGCTTGTTTGAATTCTCTATTACAGCGCTCCCTCACGGCTTCACCGCTAACTCAAATTGGAGTTCTACCGATCGATTCAACTTGGCGACCTCCGGCTTCAGAGTTCTTTGCTGAGATTACCCAATCTCTGGATTCTTTCGCGGGTGACCATCCTCAAGAATTATGGCAACCAGATCGCGTGAACCAGGCTGATCGATCGCAACTTTTACCCTATCTCACTCAGCAAGTCTCCAGAATTCTTGGCATTTCCACGACCATGATTGATCCTCAGCAGGGTTTAGCGGAATTGGGGATGGATTCGCTCACGGTTGTTGAATTTCGCAACACTTTACAGACGCAGCTCGGTTACCGTCTCCCGGCGACCCTGCTCTTTGACTATCCAACGCTCGATCGACTCTGCCAGTATCTGATCGAGCAATCTTCCCAGCCTTCTACCAGTTTATCTTCCCAGTCTGCTTCTGATTTATCTTCTGCTGATTTATCTGCAAATTATCCTGCTGATTTGACCGCAATCGATCAGTTGAGTGAAGCAGAAGCAGAAGCGATGTTATTGGCAACGCTGGAAACCTTAGAGCAGCAGGCAGATGAGGAAGGCGAGTGAATTAGTCGGATTCGATGTGAGACTCTACTTTAATTTTGCCCATATAGTCGATCGTCCAGACATCGTAGGTACCAATTACATCTCCTGCAGCATTGAAATCGGTCGCACCACTGGCACCCTGATAGTTAATTTCCTTGCCTTCACGCACTAGAGCTAACCCCTGACACAGATCGCTCACTTCGATGCCGGGAGGATTGGCAATTTGCGGAATTTTGGTTTTGATGGCCGATCCAGTCGTGTCTTGGGCGGCTTCTGCGGCAAGTACAATAACTGCTGCGGCATCCCAGGTATTGGCATCGTAGAGGCTGGGGTCTCGCCCATACTGTTTCCGGTAGAGTTCACGGAATTGGCTCAGTGCGGGGCTATCCATTTTGGGTGCCACCCCGATCACACCGGAGGCCAAGTAGCGTCCATCGATCGATCGCCCCACCTGTTCGGCTAAAGTCTCTGTTTTCATGCTGGAAGTCAACAGGACTTTAGTGTTGCCGCCCCAATAGCCGAGAGCCGCTGCTGCCGTTAAAATCTCACTCCCCACCCTGGGTTCAGCGACAATTAGCACTGCATCAGGGTTAGCACTAAAGGCTGGTATCCAGTTCACATCATAAGCAACGGCATCGGGGCTATAGCGATCAACATAAGTACTCGTTCCGCCCAATTGCTTGAAACTGGTTTCAAAGGCTTGTGCAATGCTGTTGCCATAGTCATTGTTGATCGCCAGAATCGACACGGTCTTGAATCCACGCTGTTGAGCGACTTTGGCTAAAGCTTCCCCCTGAGCAGTATCTGGGGGCATGGTGCGGTACCAAAACCCTTGCAGTTCGCCGTTGCGGGAGCGCGTGGTTAAAACCGAGTTAGCACTGGCGGGAGAAATTTGCACCACCTGGTTTTTAACTGCCAAATTGACGGCAGCATTAGAGACTTCACTGCCGATCGCCCCGATCACAGCTCCTACTCGCGCTTCTTCGATCAATTGAGTCATGCCTGCTTGCCCACCGACCGCACTCGCTTGATCATCCACTGAAAATAGTTGTACCGCCTGACCCACTACGCCCTTGCAGCGGTTGGATGTTTCGACCAGCAGGCGAGCACTGTCTTGCATGAACTCCCCTTGCTTGGCCAGCCCACCAGAAAGGGAGAGTAATAGCCCTAACCTCAGTTGTTCAGGGGGCAGGTTCTCAGTCACTTCGGGCGGCGATTCGGCCAAAACAGGAAATCCTTCCGGTGGAAATCCCGGTGGTGGGAACCCTTGAGGCGGAAATTGATCAGGCAAATTCAGTGACAAAGGAGCGGTGGTGCATCCGGTCAAGCCCCATACCAATAAAGGGGCGATCGACTGAATCCGCAAGACTCGGCGCACTCGGTGCAAAAATGGCGAATCAATGCTCATAAATGGAACTATCCCTGCATCATGCCACTATCCTGGATTGTTCAGTATTAGGAGTTACGGAGAAATTATGGCAGCCAGGTTACCCACCTAGAGGTGAGAACACGACCTTCAGCCTTGACTCCATTTCACTGATACAAGTTGGAATTTATACAAATCATTACTGCACGTCCAGTTTCTGGATGCAGTGGATCCAGTGGGTTTATTTTGTCTCAATGGGTTTATGTACAGTTTGTTTATGTACGGTTTGCTTGTGTACAGTTTGTTTATACAGTGCAGGGAACTCAGCAACCGGATCGAGAGTCTCCTAAATTCCAGGAAATGTGATGAATGCGTTCGTTGGCTTCTACTGGTTTCTTCTGCTGGCTATTTTAACAAGGCAGCCTTTGCCTTACCCCCTTTACCTTACCCGCTTTACTCTAACCGCTTTACCCTAACCCCTGAAATTGCCTCGACATCGGGCCGGATCGATCGAGCCCCAGCGATCGAGCCCCAGCGATCGAGCCCCAGATGTGTTTAGAAGAACTTGGTCTGATACCAACGCTCTGTCAACCAACGCTCTGTCAACCAACGCTCTGTCAACCAACGCTCTATCAACCAACGCTCTATCAACCAACGCTCTATCAACCAACGCTATCCGAGTTCATCCCAGATTGGCCGAGCCATTCTCCAAATCGCAAACTGGTTGGACTTTAAGATCCCACATCTTTGACTCAATCTAGCCTCTCCCAACCCATTTCGTTTTAGTCCAATCTCACTTTGCAATCGTTGCAGATCAATCGTTCCAATCAATCCTTCAATTGTTTCATCGACCAGGAGCATTATGAAATCAGTTATTCGGTGGGCCCTCAATCTCAGTGTGGCTGGAGGTGTGCTCCTGAGCACGTTGGCGAGTGGTGTTCAGGTTTTGGCCCTCCCCCAAGAGCAAGTGATGGAACGGCTGCGATCGGTACCCGTGTTCACGCTAACTAATAATGAAGGCTCACCCCTCTTGGCGGTTCCGACGGAGGGCGAGGATCGCGATCCGATTGCCAGTGTATTCATTAGCCGCACCGATGCAGAGGCATTTCTGAATGGCTTAAGATCACGCGATCCCCAAACGGCTGAAGGCATCCAGGTTGTGCCGGTGCCCTTGGCTAAGATTTATGAGCTGGAAATGCAACAGCAGCAACAAAATGCCGAAGAACAGTTGCGCTTTGCCTTTATTCCCGAACAGCGTCAGGTGGAAGCAGCCAGAACGGTCTTACAACAAAGTGGCCAAAATTCAGAATTTCAAGGCGTGCCTTTATTTATTGCCCGATCGGGCGGCGAAGAAGGGGGCTATTTGACGATTAATCAAGGCGAACAACAGGTGATTCCGATGTTTTTCGATCGGGCTGAATTACAGGGGTTACTCGATCGCCTCCAGCAAGTTCAACCCGATTTGGCCAGCACCGTGCAAGTGCAGGTAGTGAATTTGGAAGGGGTGATTCAAACCTTGCAGAATAGCGACAATCAAGAGCTAACCCGCATTGTCTTGGTTCCTTCCCAAGCCAGTCGCGATTATATTCGATCGCTCCAAAATACGCAGGGTGGTCAACCGGCTCCGGCGGGCAACACACCCTAAGAGCGCGGCATCTATTGCGGCACCGATCGCTTAATCAAACTGTTGCGCATAAAACCGGGCATACCGATCGCCGCGTGCTAACAATTCTGCGTGGGTGCCGGATTCCACCACTTGTCCCTGCTCCAGCACCAGAATGCGATCGGCCCGGCGAACTGTGGCGAGGCGGTGCGCAATGATAAAGACAGTGCGGTTTTGCATCAGGCGTTCTAATGCTTGCTGCACCAAAGCTTCGGATTCAGAATCCAGGGCAGAGGTGGCTTCGTCTAAGATCAAAATGCGAGGATTGAGCAGCACCGCTCGAGCGATCGCAATGCGTTGCCGCTGTCCGCCTGAGAGATTGGCTCCTCGCTCTCCTACCCAGGTGTGGTAGCCCTGTGAGAACTGTCGAATAAACGGATCGGCATTGGCAATTTGAGCGGCTGCCTCCACGGCGGCTAAATCAAACTGGGGTTGACCAAAGGCAATGTTTTGGGCGATCGTGCCGGAGAACAGCACCGTCTCTTGGGGCACAATGCCAATTTGCCGCCGCAAGCTACGCAAACTCACCTGTCGAACATCAATCCCATCCAGCAAAATCTGCCCTTGCTGGGGGTCATAAAACCGGGGCAGCAGATTCACCAGCGTGGTCTTGCCTGCGCCGGAGGCTCCCACTAAGGCGATCGCTTCGCCCGGATGGGCCAAGAGGCTCAGATCTTTTAATACCGGCTGTCCGGCTTCATAGGCAAAACTGATGTGGGCATATTCCACCTTGCCGGTTATGGGGGGCAGCTCGATCGCATCAGCAGCCTCTACCACCTCTGGCTGAATTTCCAGCAGTTCCATCACCCGATCGACGGAAGCTTGGCCTTGTTTGAACTCATTAAAGTTATCCGTAAGATGGGCGATCGGATCGATCAGCATCAATGCCGCAATCACATAGCTACCGAACTGTTCGCCCGTCAGATTGCCCATCGAAATTTGCCACCCCCCCAACAACAGCAACAGCAACACGCTCAAGAGCTGGAGAAAGCCCACCACCGGAAACTGCACCGCTTTGAGCCAAGCCGTCGCATATTTAGCTTGCCGGTTTTGCTCCGCAGCTTGCCGAAACCGATCGACCTCATAGGCTTCAGCCGCAAAGGCTCGTACTAGGCGAATGCCGCTGAATACTTCCGTTAGCAAGGCAGATAGATCCGAAATCAAATTCTGGCTACGGCGCGAATAGATCATCATCCGATCGCCAAACCAGCTAATTAAAACCCCCATTAAGGGAGCCACGACTAAACTGGCCAGGGTCAATTGCCAATTCAGGTAAACCATGTAGCCAAACACCACAATCAACTGCAAAATGCAGGGAGTAGCATCATGGAACAGCTTGTTGATCACTTCGCCAATCCGATCGATCTCCTCCGTCAGCCGGTAGCTGAGATCGCCGGTTTGTGCGGTTTCAAAATACTTGAGGCTGAGGCTTTGCAAGTGGGCATAGACCCGATTGCGCAGATCAAAGGCGATCCCCAAGGCCGCTTTGGCCATTTGGGAATCTTGGCCATATTGAGCGGCTTTATGGACTAAAAATACCCCAGCTAGCACGGCTGATCGCTGGATCAGCGCCGGTAAATTGCCCTGGACTAAAAGTGCCAGTAGCCCGCCGGCTAACCGGGCCATCAAGGGCCAGCAAGCCGTAAAAATGAGAGTATAAACCAGGGCTGAAGCGATCAACCGCCAGTGAGGACGTAAATAGGGAAGCAACAGCCAATAGCGGGATCGCGATTTCATCATGATTTAGAATCGAGTTTCGAACTCCAGAACCGCCCGACTTTCGCCACTCAAATTGGTGGAGCCGCGCAATAACAGTTGATCGGTGAGGCGATAGCGCAGGTTAAATAGGGTCGGTTCGCTGACGGTGAGCAATTGCAAGACTGAGACAGAGAGATCGCGGGTGATATCAAACCCGAGCTCGGTCGCCAGGGCCAAACTCGTCGTGCGTGCATCATCGGAAATGATGGTGGTCGGAAACAGCCGGAAGTCGGAAATCCCGAAGGTATCATTCACCAGGTTTTGAATGCCTGTGAGCAGGGGTGAGCCAGCGATACTGGCCAGGGCGGTTGTAGCACTCCCCTGTAAATTGCCGATCCCACCTAGCAAGGCCAGAATCTCAGTTTCCGATCGACGGGGGCTACTGGTCAACTCTAGTTCTTCAAACAGTTGGCTAGCTGGGCCATTCACCCGAGCCTGCACCCGTACGGTTTGGATTGCTCCATAATCGCCTCCTGCTGCCGTATCGACAATTTCTGAATTGGGAAAGGCCGAGGGGGGAGGGCTGGGAATGCGCGTCACTTCTGGCACGGAGGTGACTAACTGCACATCGAGCAATGGATCTAGACCGCGTTCCGCTGAAAAATCAGCCGTGTTGTTGTAGCCCCGTTCTAGATTGAATTGGGTGGTGAACAAATTCACCTGACCGCTGCGTAAGTAAACCCGACCATCCAGTAACGGATCAACCTGTGTACCGCTGACATCTAGATCGCCACGTACCAAAAAGCTCAGAACTGGATCGTAGGTTACCCGCAGCCGATCGCCCAACCGCACTCGCAGCGCATTATATTGCGGCAGGCGAAATAAACTGTTCTGCCCATTTCCATTGATTTGCCCATTTCCATTGATTTGCCCATTCTGTCCCGGCGGAGTCGCACTGGCCGTGGTTGCCGGTGGGGCTTCTGGATTGGGAATCAAAATGCGCCCATTGCTCAGCAGAATATCACCCCCAATCACCGGAGCGAAGGCTGAACCCGTCACCGTCACCATACCATTCACTGCGCCATCATAGAGCTGATCTAAATCGATCGCCAGATCATTCAGGCTAACGGTTAAGGGCAGTTGAGCATCGGGATCAAATTCACTCAGGGCAAATTGCAGGGGCAACACACCGCTAACCTGTACCTCGCCCTGGCCCAATTGCCCCGTTACCGCATCTCCAATTCGCAATCGATCGCGTTCAAACAGCACGACCCCGTTCACATTGGTCAAATCTTCCGGCAGAGCCTTGGCTCCAATTTGAGCATTGGTGAACTCGGCGGTTCCGCTGGCCGAAAGCCGGCCAAAATCGAGCCGACCTGGTGGTAACGTGCCCCGAACTTGCAGAACGACCCGACCTTCCCCACCTTCCCACGAAACTTGATCCGTTAGCAGGTTGATCAGCGCTAAGCGGCTATCTTCCAAGTTGAAATCGAGGCTCAGGCGATAGTCATCGGGCGGCACTGTGGCAAAGGGCAATTGATAGGGAATACTGCCTGTAAAAAGAAAACTATCATCCGATGCCGTAGGAGGTGAGCTGGCCGCAGCGGGGCGGCTATCAGGGGCAGTCTCAGCTCTATTCTCAGCCCTATCCTCAGCCCTCTCAGCCCTAATTTCGCCAGGTTCCCCAGCCGCCACAGTCGCCACATCGGCTGGATCGACGGGCAAGGGGGCAAAGCGGGTATCAAACACCAAGCGGGCATTGTTGTACCCAAACAAACTGCGCACCGGCGGAATCGGTTCGACCTGGACTCCTGTTTCGCTAACGCGGGTGATCTGTCCCGCCACTAAATTCAGCTCACCTTCAAATTGGGGGTTCTCTACACTTCCTCCTAAGGTGGCGGTGGCATTCAATTGCCCAGTGATGTCGATCGGCGAATTAAACAAATCCCGCAGTAGCGCCACAGGCACATTCTCAGCGATCAACTGGCCCGACTGTTGGGATCCGCCTAATTGACCACTAAAGGTGAGCAACGAATCGGCCGATCGCAGTTCTACTGGCAACAGGGTCGCCACCCCATTTTCAAAGCCACCCTTGGCAATCACCTGATCAATCTGGTACTGCTGACAGTCTGGCTGGAATGAGGTCGCCGCAGGGGTAACTCTGATCCGGCTGGAATCGGGTTCAAACTCAGTCTCAAAATCTGTCAGGTTAGACTCGGTGAGCGATCGATCCAGCGGTGGCTGATCCGGGTTCACCCATGCCGTTTGGTCAGATTCCGGGTTGGTTAAATCTGCACGGGTAACGGTGGTGACCGTGGAAATCCCAGCACAATCGCCCCAGACCCAGTCCTGCCCACCCAGATCAAACGATAGATCTACCCCACGTTCATTCGAGTAAGCCAGATCGATCTGCCCGGTAAACCCGCCGGTTAAACTGGACAGATCGGGGAACAAACTCCCTGCTTGGCGAGCGATGACTTGTTGCTGGTAAAGGGCTTCAATTTCGGAGTAACGGCGGAGGCGATTCAGTAAGGTTGCTTGCGCCACATCGACAGCGATCGGCTGAACGGCACTGGCTGGATCGTAATTCGGCGGACTCAACCGACCCAGATCGGCAATTTCAAACCAACGCAGCAAGGCCAGAATATCTTCAATCCGCCCCATTTCTGCCCGGACAATCCCTTGAAAGGGGGTTTCTGCAGCCGGGTTAAAGACTCCATTTAAGGCATAGCGACTATTGCCAAACAACAACCAACTATTTTCGCCCAGGGTGGCAACTTGATTGATATAGCTGAATTGCCCAATCAACAGCCCCCGCGGACATTGCCCATCAGTTTCAGTCGGCTGCCCCGTAAAGTCTTCGTTCACCTGCTGCACCGCTTGCACGATCGTGGGCGAACATTGATCGATCGTTTCATCCGCCGGGCGCAGGAAGCGCGGGGTAAAATCGCCCAATCCTGGATCAACCACCGCGACCGTACCCACAACAGCCGGGTTATTCAGATCGGTGATATTAGCATCAAAGTTGCCATTCAGTTGCCCCACCACCTGCCCATAACCTTCCACGGGAGCCAAATTGAGAGCGGCTAGTGGAAAATTTTGCAGGCTGCCCCTGAGACGATCTCCATCTCCCTGCCCGGTGGCAACGGTCTCTCCCTGGCGGATTTCAAACGATCGCGGCCGATTGCGTTCATCTAACACCACCGCAATTCGATCGCGCTCTCCCCTCAGATCAACCGCTAGACCCTGATTGAGGGCAAAGCGTAGATCGCCGCTCACACGGGGTTCAAAGGCGAAATTGTTGACCACCAACTCATTCAACCCCAACTGCCCAGCTACGGTAATCGCCTCTAGGGATCCGCTGACTCGCCCGGCAAAATCAGTTGTACCGGCCAACTGGAGTTGAGGCGGAATCGCGACCGGCAAATTGTCCAGTCGGTAGTTTTGCAAGGCCACATTGACATCCACATTGCTGATCATAGGGGCTCCCGCTCCGGTGAGGCGAGCAAACACCAGACCATCCGCCTGAAAATTGCGAGAACTAGCCTCGACAATTTGGAGGCGATCCCCCAACCACCGCACCGATGCTTCGAGCGGATCGGTAATCAACGCTACCCCTTCCGAAAACCGCAGTCGCGCATCAGCCTGGATCGCGGCCGGATCCAAATTATCTAACCGGCCAGCCAACCGTAGATCGCCGCTGAATTGCCCCCGCAGGTCTGTACTGAACTGACTCAGCTCAATACCACTCGCATCTAACAGAGCCTGCCATTGCCCATTGCGAATCTGCCCACTGCCCCGCACGATACCATTCGCCACTAACAGGGCCGTATCTTCAAACCGAAGCTCACTGCCCGATAGCACCACTCGCCCCCGCCCCGGATAGGTGGCTTGAGGCGCTTGCCATTGCACGATCGTTTGCACATTGTTTAAGGGGCCGATCACCTGAGCCGAAGCATTGACTGCCCCAATTGTGAAGTTATTAGAGGGCGCGCCATACCGTTGGGCGATCCCATCACCGGGCAAATTAGTCGCCTGAACATCCACTACTACGCCTGGACGCTCTCCCAGATCCACCCGGCCGGTGGCGGTCAGCCGTCCTCCTTGACTGGGTAGGGCTTCAAATTCGCGAATGGTAACCGCCTGAGGGGTAACCCCAAACACAGCACGGGTACGGCTAAATTGCAGGCGATCGACTTCCACGGGCTCCAGATTCTGCACGGTGCCATTGATCACGGGCTGATCGATCGCGCCAGTCACCTTCACTTCAGCTTGAAAAACCCCGGCTAAGGCGATCGGCAAATCTGATGCAGCCAGATCCACCGTCTCCAAAATATCAGTCACACTGGCCTGGGGCACTTTCACCTGCAAGTTGTAGCCCTGCTGGGTATCCAGGCTGCCGCTGACTTGAGCGGGGATCGCGCCATATTGCCCCCGGAAGTTTTGAAACCCGATCCGCTGACCCTGAAAGTTTAATTGACCACTGACTGCTTCAAACGGTTTGGGAGCCCCATCCAACCGGGCTAGTAAGTTTTTGAGCTGCACCGTGCCATCAAATTGCAGGGGTTGGTTGTTGGGGGGAAACTGCACTTCCAGATCGCTGCTGATTCGCCCTTGCTGGAGCTGCAACGGTAGAGGGGCCAGCAAACTCAGATCGGAGGCGAGCAGATCGCGACTTGTAACCCGGAGCACTGTTTCTGGATCGGCCAGTTGGGTTTCACCTTGCACGCGCAAACGCCCCCCACTGGTTGGCCGTCCACTCACGTCATAGTCAATCCGTTGATTGTCATCGCGAAAGGTGACTTTGCCATTCAGATCGGCCAATTCAACCAGGGCATCGGCAGCCAGTTCGCGCGGTAGGGTTTCAGGGGCATCTTCCGCCTCTGATTGAGCTTCTGATTGAGCCTCTAATTGCTCCAATTCTGGATTGGGTGAGGCGGCATCTAGCTCAACGGGTTGGGAAACTTCAATGTCACCATAGGGCGCAAGTTGCAGATTACCGTCTTGAATCCGTAACGTATCCAGGGCAATGGTAATGGGCGGTTCTGTGCCATCGCCTTCCTGGATCTGGGTAGCAATCCAGACTCCATCGCGATCCTGCTCCAGATAAACTTCTGGGCGCACCAAGGTCACATTCAGGCTTAAAGTGCGATCCCACAATATCTCGAGCAGATTAAACTGCACCTGCACCGACTCGACCGTGGCCCGATCCCGATCGGTTGGGGTTGCGGGAATGGAGGACTCGCCAAACGTGAGTTGATTCAGCCAGATTTGCTCTAGTTCCCCTACCTCAACGGGGCGATCGAAGGTTTTACTCAAATTCTCCGCCACCAGCGGAGCCAACTGTTGCTGGATAAACCGCCAGGCCCACCAGCTGACGGCGATCAATCCGATCAGGGTCACACCACCACTGAGTAATAAGGCACGCAACCACCATCGCCGAGGCTGAGAACGGGGCTCCGGATCAGGGGGGGAATTGGGGGAACGAGTCATGTCAATCCTATATGCCTCAGCCGATCATTCAGTCGATCGATCATTGGGTCGATCGATCACGCAATCCGACCAGTTCAACCAGTTCGACCAGTTCAACCCTGCCTGGTTTAGGAACAAGAATTCATTCAAAGCGCTGCCGAAAGGGTTGGGGAACATGGGGTGCCGGTGCCGAATCTGGAATTTCGCTAGTCATTTAATTTTCATTCCTTAACCAAACCGGAAGAGATGCATTGCGTCAATCTGTCCAATGAACCAACTGTTTGATAAACCAACTGTTTGATAAACCAACTGTTTGATAAACCAACTGTTTGATAAACCAACTGGTGACCTCGGTTGAACGAACCAGTCCAGAGAAACCAGTCCAGAGAAACCAGTCCAGAGAGTCAGGTCAGCCAACCAGCAGCACTGATAAGCTAGTGATAAACCACTGCTCAGCCATGGCTACGTGATGTTCGATCGTCAGGCTGAGTCGGCTCAGGTGAGGAGCATCCTACCAGGCAATCAACAATCTGTCCTGAGCAGGATTAGCACCGATCGTTCAAGATGAGATGCGGTGTGACTGTAAACCCTGCCTTCAGAAGAATAAGCTTGGTTATCGCTCGAATCAAGAGGGGGCTCTCCAGAGGCTTGATCAGCTCCGTGCGCCAGCCTATTGATTGCCCCGTTCATCCATCGGATCCATCCATCGGATCCATCCACCCATTGGCAGATTGCTTGGACTGTGAGAAATCACGGCTCTGAGGTCAGCGATCGAGAAATTGTCAAGGTAATCGCTTACAATGCTGGAACAATCGGGTGATGCGAACCGGCATGTTTCATCGCTTTTGGTCAAAATTTTGGTCAAAATAGAGTGCAGATCAGTTGCGAATTGTCAGTTGCGAATTGTCAGTTGCGAATTGATTGATCGCAATTGATCGAATGACAACATGCTGGGAAACGCTCCGAAGGGAACCTAGCAAGGAGCAAGGAAAAACAGGCAATGCGAGTTTTCGTTCTGCTGTTTAATGCACGCACAGACAATGAAGGAATTCATACCCTGAGAATGGGCGATCAGGATGTGGTGCTGATGTTTGAGTCAGAAGATGATGCCACCCGGTTTGGGGTGATGTTAGAGGCCCAGGATTTTGCCAGCCCTTCGGTGGAAGCGTTTGACTCAGAGGAGATCGAAGCTTTTTGTGAGGGTGCCAATTATGAATGCCGGATTGTCCCAGAAGGCACATTGATGCTGCCTCCAGAAGCCAATCTAGAGCAAACAGACTGGCAGCTTGAAGATTCAGGAACTGCTAGCCAGTCCACGACCGCCGATCTGGAATCCAACGAACTTTCTTCCTCAGAACTGGATCAAATCCGTCGCAAGTTGGAAGGGCTACTGTAAGAACCGTGCATTAGGAAGAGCGCAAGCAAAAAACAGAGAGCGATCAACCGTAAGGCTTGACTGGAGAGGCTTAAGTAAAGAGGCATGGAGCAATGATTACGGCACTCATTCTAGTCACGGCGCTGCTAATCCTGGGGTGGGGATTTTATCGATCCCAACCTTTGGGCAAATTGGGCCTTTTGGCCTGGCTTCAGTCTGCCGTGCTAATGCTACCCTGGTTAGCTTTTTTTGGGTTAACCGCGATCGGGGTCAATATCAATTTGGCGAGCGTTTTATTTTTGCTCCTGCTGTCGATCGGGTTGTACATCGTTTTGGGGCGGCAGTTACGCATTTGGGCCAAAGCGGAGGAGTCGGTCAATCCTTCGCGAGTTTCGCTTGGGGATCGCCCAGCACCCTCAGCCCCAGATGAATCCCCCGAAACGTCACCGTTGACTGCCAATCCCTCCCTTTCACCCCCATCGATCGCGCCAAATTCAAATTTGCCCCAAATTCCGCCTGAAGATCTGCAAGCGTTGAAGGGCATTTTTGGGATCGACACGTTTTTCGCCACCGAAACGATCCCTTACCAGAATGGGGTGATTTTCCGGGGTAATCTGCGGGGTGAGCCTGCCGCCAGCCATCAGCGTCTCTCAGCCACTCTCGCTGAACGATTGGGGGATCGCTATCGATTGTTTTTAGTCGAAGGTGTGGATGCCAAACCCGTGGTTGTCGTCTTGCCCAGCGCCAATGATCCAAAACCGGCGGGAGTGGTTCAAACCTTCTTAGCTCTGATTTTGGCGATCACCACCCTTGCCACCAGTTTGGAAGCCGGCGGGCTGATGTTGGGCTTTGACTTTTTCTCTGCAACCGATCGCCTCCCAGAGGTGTTACCGATCGCGGTGGGCATTATGGCAGTGCTGGTAGCTCACGAAATGGGGCATCGCATCCTCGCTAACCGCTATCAGATCAAGCTGAGTTGGCCCTTTTTCATTCCTACCTGGCAGATCGGCTCATTTGGCGCACTGACTCGGTTTGAATCCATTTTGCCCAATCGAACCGTTCTGTTTGATATTGCCTTTGCGGGGCCGGCCCTGGGTGGGCTGCTGGCGTTTGTGATGCTCCTGGGTGGGCTGCTGCTCTCGCAACCGGGCAGCCTGTTTCAGTTGCCCGTTGAGTTATTTCAAAGCTCCATCTTGGTGGGCACCTTGGCGCGCGTTGTTTTAGGCGATGCCCTGCAAACCGAGCTAGTGGGAGTGCATCCGCTCGTCATTTTGGGTTGGTTAGGATTGGTGATCACAGCCATTAACCTGATGCCTGCGGGGCAGCTTGATGGTGGGCGGATCGTCCAGGCGATTTATGGTCGCAAAACCGCAGGTCGAACAACGGTGGCGACGTTGATTGTTTTGGGGTTGGCAACCCTCGTAAATCCACTGTCACTCTACTGGGCTATTTTGATTTTATTTTTACAACGTGATCTCGAACGCCCCGCTCTGAATGAGTTGACTGAACCGGATGATGCTCGGGCTGCCCTCGGTTTATTAATTTTGTTCCTAATGGTGACAACTTTGCTACCCTTGACACCAAGCTTGGCTGGACGTTTGGGAATTGGTGGTTCATGAATCATGAATGAGGTATACCAATGGTCGCTGTTCCTCCCGTAATTTTGGTGTTTGATATTAGCGCGCTATCGGCAGCTACCCCCAGTGAGTGGCGAGAATTTTCGCGGGTGGGGGGATGCTATGTGCCCCAAGTGGTTTACGAGGAAATGAAGCTGAAATTCGATCGATCGCCCGATCCCGATCTGGAAAGGATTGCTAAGGCCTTCAATCGGTTTTATGCCAGTAGCGGTTGGCGAATCACCGATATTAGTGGCCATCATGCTGCCCTGAAGGTGGGTTCTGGCCAGTCCCTAACTCAACGCAGCCGAGTTTCCCTGGCTGTGGGGCGCTGTGCCTTTGGACTAGCTGAGAATGTGCCGGGTAGTTTAGTGGTACTGGTGACGAAGGATCGATCGCTCCTGCAACGCCTCTACGAAATTCCCATGGTCAATCTGTGCGGTATTACGGTAGAAAACCTGTTGCAATGGAGTCGGACAGGGCAACGACCAATCCCAGTGAGCCAGAAGCTCCAGCAGTTTCGAGCGGTGAATGGTATGCAGCCAACGGGTTCAACGGTGATTAACCAGGGCTACCAGCGTACCTCTCCTACTCGGTTGACCAGCGCCCCTGGCAAGACGCGAGGAGTTCGTAGTGCGATTTCTACCCCAGATTGGCTCCCCGACGTGATTTCGCTGCTTCTGGCTGCCCTGGGGTTAGCGATCGCAGCTTACCTGATTTGGATCGTGTTTAACAATAGCAACATCCAGGAGTTGTTTCAGTATCCACCGAATCAATCTGAACCCACATCGAGACTTGACACTCTTCTCCAGATTAGCTAATTTATATAAGGCAGGTGAAACGAACGCGACACCGAGTCACAAAAGATACGCCCCCATCGTCTAGAGGCCTAGGACACCTCCCTTTCACGGAGGCGACGGGGATTCGAATTCCCCTGGGGGTATCCACATAGCTCTTGCAATGCAAGGGCTTTACGTTTTTGAACTCCTTTTTCTAAGTTGCTTGGGCTGAGCCAGTCACTGTTCAATCTCAAGTCAATCTCAAGTCAATCTCAAGTCCGGCTTGAACTCAATTTCAAGCAAATGGCAATTACGCCTCTGGGACAGGCAAAAAGGAGGAAAGCAGGGGAGATAGGCGCGATACGAGCGACTCTGTTAGACCGATTTGAGTAGCCGACTCCAGTGCTGCTGGTCTATCTACAGCCGCTGCTCCACTCAACGCTGCTGCATTCAATAATGGCTGCCACCTGGATAGATTGAACGCAAGCCGATCGATCGATCGATCGGGAAACGGTAGAGATTCAGCAGAGGGTTGGAGCACAATAATCCACTGACCCTCCACAGCCAGGGTATTCACAGCCAGGGTATTCACAGCCGGGTTATTCACAGCCGGGTTATTCACAGCCGGGTTATTCACAGCCAGACCACCCGCAGTCAGACTATCCACAATTACACCATCCTCCTCCCCCCTGTCCCATCCTTTGCTCGTTTGCCAACCCGTTTCACCCATTAATGAATCGGTAGCACTGAATGAATTAGCAACCTGCAAGGGCTCTATCACCCTGTCTGACTCAATCGACACCCCAGCCACCAGTTGATCACTCGGCCGACTCTCCAGTGGGTCAGCAGGACTATGATCAGCGATCGCTGGTCGGTGCGGCTTGGAGCGGTGCGGCGGTTTCGGTGGCTCTGGGTTGGAGGGCGACACAGGAGAGGGAGACGGTGGTGCTTCAGGGGGCGCAGTCAATCGATCAGGCAACTCAGGCAGGGGGCGAGGCACAGGCATCGGCAGGGTCTGCGGTCGCGGCTCTGGGCTTTCTGGGCTGGTTGAGTCTTCTGATGGTTTTGTTTGGGTCAACTGGGGTAGCGCTGGTTGCCGATCTTGAGGGGCTGTGGGTCGGCGGTCTTTTGGTTCACTGTCTTTTGGTTCACTGTCTTTTGGTTCACTGTCTTCTGGTTCACTGGGCAGTTCAGTTGGCGCTGAAATTTCCTCATCCTCAACCCCACTCGCGATCGGGTTAGCAGGAGAATCCACGGACTGCACTGCTTGTAACACAGCCTGACTCAAAGGTTGAATTAACGGCTGCCATTCGGTCGCAACGGTGGGAGTAGAAGTGGGAGCGCTGGGAAACCCGATCGCATGAGGGATCTGGGCGATCGAACTTGGCCAATCGCGAGGAGCTTGATTCAGCCAATTCTCTGCAATTTGGATCAGTTTTGCCAAAGTGCTGGCTTCGGTTGCTGGTTCAGCCTGCACGGGCGACAGTAGCCAATCTCGCTGAATCAGTTGGGCAACCCACATCAGCATCAATGCCATTCCGAGCAGTACTGCCCGATCTTGAGCTGAAGCCCGATCGATGAATTCGATCGATTGAGCGGTCAATTGCTGGATGACCTCTCGCACAATTGCTGGAATTTCAGATCGCTGAGTAGCACCTGCCTCACGATCGGCATAGTCAGAACCGGCATAGTCAGAACCGGCATAGTCAGAACCAGCATGGTCAGAACCGGCATAGTCAGAACCGGCATGGTCAGAACCGGCATAGACTGCTTCCAATTGGCAAATGGCTGTGTAGAGGGTCAGAAACTCAGTCAGGCTCAGTCGCAGTGTGGTCGAGCTATCCGAATTGCCATCAGAAGCACCCTCGGAATTACCATCAGAAGCACCCTCGGTAGAGGCACCAGCAGGGGAGAGGGCTGAAGCTTGCAGCACGGCGTACAAAAAATCGGTCGGAGCAGGCTGGTCAAACCGAATTAAATCGAGCCGGAGCAAAATCTCTTCAGCCAGATCAAATTCATAGTGGCAACGAATTTGCTGTCGCAGCCAGTCCCAGTCTGCTTCTGCCATATAAGCGTGGACTGGTAACGATCCAGCTTCCCCAGCCAGAATACTCAAGAGCTGATCCAGGGTTTGGAGTCGTGCAGGTTGCCCATCTGCCAAAATCTGCCAGAGCAGCGTACCCTCAATCTGGATGAGCAGTTGTCCCATGATTGCCATTAGACATGATTGCCATTAGACATGATTGCCATTAAAGACGAGGCTTGACTTGAGTTTGATGCAGCAACTCTGCCAGCGAAGGGCGCGATCCAGGCATTGCAGTTTCGGGCGAATCGATTAAATCCTCTAACTGGCAATTGAGCGCGACACAGAGCCGAATCAGGCGTTCAATCCACTCTAAGCCACTCCGACCCCGTTCCCAATTGGCGATCGTGGTTTCGGTGACACTAATCTGCTCTGCCAACTGGCGCTGGGTGAGCTGGCGCTGTTCTCGCAGCCCCATGATGCGCGGCATCAGTTCGCCGGTGCTGGACACTTCAATCAAATCGGATAAAACACAGTTCAACGCCCGACAAAGCCGGGTCAGCCGTGCGATCCACTCCATCCCACTCCGGCCCTGCTCCCAATTGGCGATCGTGGTTTCGGTGACCCCTACTTGGTCGGCAAGCTGGCGCTGGGTGAGGTGGGCTATTTCCCGGAGGGCAGCAATGTTGGAGCGATCAGAGGGGGAGTGTGGTGGCATGGAGGCAGCACAAGGAGCGAAGGAAGAGGAATGAGGGGGAGACGGGGAATGCTGTTCATAGGGTAACAGATTTGAGGGGCTTCCCTAAATTTATTTAGGCAAAATCTTGTCAATCCTAAATCCTTGGCCTAAAATTTTTTAGGTATAAATCTTTGGGATTTTGTTCATGAATTTTTCGCGTAGTCCACTTCAGTCTGAACCGCCAATCCCCGTTGGAGTACCCACCATCAAATCGGCCCAGAAGACAGGGGCACAAGCGGGTTTAAGCCACAAGATGAGTCCAAGCGGTGGGCAAACACTTCGATTAAGGGCACGATCGAGCGATCTGGGAGGCAACCGTTTGAGTGAGGCAACTTCTGTGCGTCCCTATCTGCAAGGTTTTGCTCCGCCAGGTGTGAATCGACCGTTGCGCGACAAAACTGGGCGAAAAGATCCTGACTTTTACCGCTTGTTTGACAATGTGGCACTCAACACTTTTCAAAGTGAAGGACTATTACTGAGCTGCCAACTCCGCAATCGATCGAACGCACCCATTTCAATCACCCTCTTAGATCAACAGGGCAAGCCGATCGCGGGCAGCCGCCAAACGGTACAGGCAGGGCGATCTTTTGTCTATCCAGAAGGGTTGAGTGAAACCACCTATTACATCAAGATCACGTCTAAGGCAGCAGGGCAGAACCGCTATGAGTTAAATTTGTCGATTATTAATTCTTAAGCCGATCGAATCCGACTAAACCTGGATCGGTTCGATCCCAGTTTGATCGGGGTTCGATCAGGAATCAATCAGGAATCAATTCCAATTCAATCCCACCTCGATCGGGGTTCGATCGGGGCTCGATCGTGTAAGAACCTGATGGGCTGATCATCTACACGATCGATTCTTCAGAATTCACGCCTTCGTGATCATTATGCTCTTGCACACACTCGATCAGGTGGATTCGTCCGCCTCTACCAGTAGTCCTTTTTCAGCCAGCCAGTCGCGGTTAAATAGGCGAGACTGATAGCGGGCTCCGCCATCACATAGGACGGTGACAATCCGGTGGCCGGGCCCCATTTGCTTGGCTAAAGCCACGGCCGCGCCGACATTAATCCCAACTGAGCCACCCATAAATAGCCCGTCTTGCCGCAGGAGCTGATAAACCACTCGCAACGCTTCTTGATCGTCGATTTGCAGGGCATCATCGATCGGTACCCCTTCCATGTTGGCGGTGACTCGGCTGTTGCCAATTCCTTCGGTGATCGAGCTACCTTCAATTTTGATCTCGCCGGTTTTGGCATAGCTATAGAGTCCACTACCCATTGGATCGGCCAGGACGCAGCGAATCTGGGGATTTTTCTCCTTGAGAAACAGCGAAACACCGGCATAGGTGCCACCCGTGCCTGTAGCTGCCACCCAAGCATCTACCTGTCCATCGGTTTGCTGCCAAATCTCTGGCCCGGTCGTTTCGTAGTGGGCCAGCCGGTTGGCTAGATTATCGAATTGATTAGCCCAGATTGCATTCTCCATCTCAGAGGCAATGCGCCCGGATAGCCGCACATAGTTGTTGGGATCGCGGTAGGGCACGGCCGGTACGGGTCGAACTTCTGCTCCCAAGGTGCGCAGCAGATCTATTTTTTCCTGGGATTGCGTCTCAGGAATAATGATCAAGCACTTGTAGCCTTTGGCATTACAAATATGGGCGAGCCCGATCCCTGTATTACCCGCCGTGCCTTCCACCACCGTACCACCCGGCTTCAGCAGTCCTTGGCGCTCTGCGTCTTGAATGATGTAAAGCGCAGCTCGATCCTTCACCGATCCACCCGGATTGAGGAATTCTGCCTTCCCTAAAATTTCACAACCGGTTTCTTCGCAGAAGCTATTGAGCCGAATGAGAGGCGTATTGCCAACCGCATGAACAAATCCGTCTTTAATATCCATCTGCAATTATCCTACTGATCCCTATAAGATTCTGACTGATTGTGGTGGCGATCGAGCAATTCCAAGAGAATAAATCCCTTAGGGCGAACAATTCCAGTCGAATCATTGAGTTTTGCCTGGGATATTACCAGGATTCGATCGATATCAAAGGTTTTTGGACAGTGTTTTTTGGACAGTGTGATTTTTTGGACAGTGTGATTTTTTGGACAGTGTGATTTTTTGGCTGCATAAAACTCGGAGCTAGATCCAATAAAGCAACAGAGCCGGTCCCGATCGAGAGGAATGGACATAAACCATCCATTGTCAGGTCGATTGTCAGTCCGATCGGACTAGCCAGATCCCATGCTGTTGTCTTTTTAGTTTTGCCATCTTTTGCCACCATGATGAATACTGGACATTTGCCCACTCCGAACACCTCTGCTCGATCCTTGTCCACCGTTTCTGTGAAAGATCGACTGAGCCAGAATAATCGTAAAGACTTTTTTACCTTCACACTCACAAGCCGCAGCAGTTTTAATGCCAGCTTGAAGGGAATTCATCGCAAAGCCAATGTGGATTTATTGCTGCGGGATGCCAGTGGTCAAGTGATGGTTGCCTCCAAAAACAAAGGCAATTTGCCAGAAAAGATCCGTCGTGTGCTATCAGCCGGTTCCTATACGTTGCAAACGACCTTAAAAGGTAAGAATAAAACTCGGTATCAGCTCACTGCTTCCAGCCAGCTCACACCTAGTAATAGCCCGGTCATCGGAACAGCACCCCGTCCCAATGGAGCGATCGATTTAGCTGGCAATTCTCTCGGTACAGCTCGATCGATCGTCCTCTCCAGTGTTCCTAATTCCTTTAGTGATGTCGTTTCCAGTGTTGATCCAGATGATTACTATGTATTTACGGTTGGAGATACTAATCATCCGAGCGCCAAAATTAACTTAAGTTTCACCAAAACGGGTCAAGACACTGGAGCAACGATCAATTTACGGGATCAGTTGGGCAATGTGATTAAAGCTGAGTCACTCTATTCCAGTGATGGCGGCACCAACTTCAGCAAAACTGTGGCAGCAGGGACTTATTACTTACAAATCAATTCCGATCGCACCACTCCCACCCCTTACAACCTCAGTCTTGCCACAACGCTGATTCCCGATACGGCAGGGAATACTTTTGGCAATGCCCGATCGCTCAGTCTCACCAGCGCTCCAACCGCGATCACTGAGTTTGTGGGAGCAGGTGATCAGCAGGATTTCTACCGCATTACCGTGGATGGCACCGGAGCACCGACAGAACGATTTGCTGTGGAATTAAAGGGCATCAATGGTAATTTAATTGAGAATGCCGTTAGAGTTGCACTACGAGATGGTTTGGGCAACTTGATTACTTCCGAATCGGTATACAGTGGCAGTGGTGGTGCAGCGATCAATAAAAATATTGCGGCTGGAACTTATTTTCTAGAGGTGAATACCATCTATGAAAGTTCGGATGGCACCGACTACACCTTGAATGTATCTTCCACTCCAGTTCCTGATTTGGCTGGAAACACCCGTCCGACTGCCAGATTCCTGACTCCCAGTGCTACTCCGTTAACAGTAAATGACTTTGTTGGGATCGGTGATGGTGATGATTACTACAAAGTAACCTTATTCTCGAATCAAACCCTGAATGTGACTCTCAGTGGTGCAGGAGGCGAGGTCACGACTGCTAGCTTGGTCTACGGATTACAAGATGCGCTGGGCAATTCGATCGGTGGCACCAGCGGTTTTGCAGCGGCGGGTGGCGGAGCAACCTTCAGTAAAGCCTTAACGGGAAGCCTCGGTGGCACTGACTATTATTTCCGGGTTAGTCCTTCTAGCAGTTTTTCTGAAGGGACAAATTATGGAGTGACTGTTGCGATCGTGTAATCTAAATCGGCTGGCAAGCCTGACATAAAATCCATACATCCATTTTCCCGTCTCCAGTTCAGAGGCGGGTTTCTAGTATTTTGGTCTGCCAACTGAATTGTTAGAGGAAGAGACAGTTCGATAGACTGTCCGCGATCGAACGGCAAGGTCTGACAAATTCGTTATTGATTAAATACAAGGCTAGGCAATTGAGGCAATTGAGGCAATTTTCCTAGTTTGATCATCTTGATAAATCGACTTGATTTTCGACTTGATTTTCGACTTGATTTTCGTTGAGGATTGTCACTATGACACCCGACTCAGTTCCAGAACAATTTTCCGATCCGACTCCTACTCCACCGCTCACTCAGCCCCTAGAACATTCCGAAAAATTTCGTCGGCAGTTGCGTCGAGAAGCCGAAACTTGGTGGCAGGCTGGATGGATTGATGCCGCTCTCTATGAGAAATTAGCCGATCGCTATCAATTTCGGCGATTAGAACAGGAATCCAGCCATCGCTTCATCGCCATTTTGATGGGGTTGGGTAGTATCTTACTCGGACTGGCTGCGATCACCTTTGTCGCGGCTAACTGGCAAGACTGGTCGCGCCTCATGAAGTTGCTGCTGCTCTTGGGGTTATTTTTGGGAGTCAATGTAGCCGGATTTTATCTGTGGAGACGGCCGGCCGATCTCAAAGGGCAACAGCGTTTAGGTCAAGGGTTGCTGCTGTTAGGAGGGCTTTTGTTCGGTGCCAATCTCGCTTTGCTCTCCCAAATGTTTCACCAGAGTGGTAACCTTTACGAACTTTTTCTGGTGTGGGGGTTGGGAGTCATTCTGATGGCTTACAGCCTGCGGTTAGTCTCCCTGGGAGTGCTGTCCTGGATTCTAATCGCCATTGGCTACTGGATGAGCATTTTTGATCGCTGGTCGGCAGATCCGACCTCCCTCTGGCAACTGATGATCTTTCATTTACCCTTGGTCGCTAGCGGCCTCTTCATTCCCCTGGCTTACCGCTGTCGATCGCGGGTGCTTTTTGGGTTAGCGAGTCTCCTGATCACGGGTTCTCTCAGTGGCAATCTCCTCAGTTGGCAATCTGAGCTTCCCCTGTCGGCTGGTTGGCTGAGGGTGATGGCGATCGCTTTACCTCCTGCCCTACTCTGGAGCTACAGTAGCCGCATCTGGCGATCTTCTCGCAGCGTCGATCCCTTTCAGTCGATTGCGCGCAGTCTGTCCTATTGGTGGTTAGGCATTCCGCTCTTTGTCCTCTCCTTTGGTGGCTTCTGGCATAGCCCTAGCAGCGGCTCAATCGGATCGTTAGATCATTGGCATCCTTTACTGGATGGCATTGTCCTGACAATAATCACCGGACTAGGCTGGCTGCAACTGCGGCACGACTGGCAAGGTTGGAGACAAACCTGCGCCCTTCATAGTGGCACGATCGCTCTTCTCATCGGGCTGATGTCTCTATTATTGGTCTTGCATTGGGATCTGATTCCGGATGGCATTGGCAGTCTAGGCACCATCTTGTTTAATTTCATGCTGTTTTTATTAGCAGGGGGGCTGATTCGAGATGGTTTAGCCCTCAGTCAGCGTGGCCGATTCTGGGGCGGTATGACCCTACTCGTTTTAGGCATTCTCAGTCGCATGTTGGAATATAACACTGGATTAATTTTGAAATCGATCGTATTTGCCCTCTGTGGGATGGGGGTGATTGCTGCCGGACTCTGGTTTGAACGCCATGCTAAACCCGATCGATCGCAGCTATCCAGTCCTCAGCAAACGTAACCCCAGCTCCTCGCAAACCATTAGAGCATGACTGTTTGATTGGATTGACTGTTTGATTGGATTGAATTCTGCTGTTTTGAGGAGCCATATCATGAAGTTTCGGTCTTTTCGTCAACCTCAACCACTACCTGCTGAACCGGCGGTCGAGGCACCTTCTCTGCCCCCTGCCCCATCAGGAACTGGTCATCGTCTATCGAGTCGGTCTCTCTGGATCCCATTGCTGATCCAGATGGGGTTGATTTTGTTGATTCCGGCTCAAGATGCCTACACTTACATAGCCGGTCGCAATGTCACCCTCCAGACCGCTCCAGTGGATCCCTATGATTTATTGCGAGGACATTATCAAACCCTGGGCTATGAAATCGGGCAGATCGATCGATTGAAACAACTGCCGGGTGGCGAATGGATCGAGCAGAACCGCTATCCAGTGCGATCGTTCTATTTGATTCTGGAAGCTCCAACCCAGCAAACCCAGCCTCCCCAACCCTGGCAGCCGGTGCGGCTCAGCCCAACCCGACCCGACTCGTTACCGGCCAATCAGATCGCTATCCAGGGCCAGACTGATCGCTATGGTGCTATCACCTACGGGCTCGAAACCTACTATATGCCCGAAACCCAACGCGATCGTCTCAATCAAGATATCAGCCAACAACCCGATCAGCACGCCTTTGTGGTCGATGTCAAAGTTGATCCAACGGGCAATGCTGTGCCGATCAGCCTCTGGGTGGCCGATCGTAACTATCGGTTCTAGAGTAATTATCGGTTCTAGAGTAACTATCGGTTCTAGCGGCTTCGGAGCCAGCCACCTTGATTGAAGTACGATACAGGGATCGATACCAAGAATTGATATTAAGGCACGATCAACACGGGGCAGGGCGACAGGTTAATCACCCGATTGGTAACGCTTTCCGAAGCTCCTTCGTCCGTGAGCCCTAATCCCCGGCAGCCCATAATAATCAGGTCAGCTTCGACTTCATCCGCCACATCACAAATGGTGAAAGCGGGCTTTCCTTCGCGTTCGATCACTTGAGCTTCGATACCCTGTCCGGCAAACAAGGATTTTGCCTCTTCTAATAGGGCTGCAATCGCTTCCGGTGAAGTCATGCTGCGATCGGCCGCTGTGGCGGGAGGCGTTTCTCCGGGTGCTTCCACCACTGACAGGATGATCAGCTTACTTTGAAATGTTTTGACCATCCGAGCCACCGTATCAGCCGCCTCTCGTGATTCACGGCTCTGGTCGATCGGAAATAAAACGGTATGAAACATGGCACATGCCTCATCAGAACAGAGAAATCAAACCTGTCAAAAAACAGCAAGGCTGATTGAGCAGCAAGTTTCTTCCATTTTCCTCCCTTCAGGGAGCTTCGAGTCACAGGCTACAGAATTTTTCAAAAATCGATCGGGGCAACCTCAGATCAGTACTTAGGATGATCCCACTGTCCTTTACAATAACTCTAGGTAAAAAGACTCATGCAGGGGGTTGTTGTGGCGAAGAAATCTGTAGCGAATTTATCGGCCAGCGATTTAGCTGGCAAGCGGGTGCTGGTGCGGGTAGACTTCAACGTTCCTTTAGATGAACAGGGTGCAATCACAGATGATACCCGGATCCGGGCAGCGCTGCCGACGATCCAAGATTTAACCTCTAAGGGAGCCAAGGTGATTCTGACCAGTCACTTTGGGCGGCCCAAGGGCAAAGTGGTAGACAGTATGCGTCTGACTCCCGTTGCCACCCGTTTGTCTGAACTACTGGGTCAGCCCGTACTGAAGTGCGATGACTGCATCGGTGACGAGGTAGCTAGCGCGATCGGTGGTATGCAAGATGGTCAGGTGGCACTGCTTGAAAACGTGCGTTTCTACGCCGAAGAGGAAGCCAACGATCCAGCATTTGCCCAGAAACTGGCTGCGGTTGCCGATCTTTATGTCAATGATGCCTTTGGTACCGCTCACCGGGCCCATGCTTCGACCGAAGGGGTAACCCACTACCTGAAACCCTCAGTTGCGGGTTATCTGATCGAAAAAGAATTGCAATATCTGCAAAGTGCGATCGAAGCACCCAAGCGCCCTTTAGCAGCGATCATCGGTGGCTCCAAAGTCTCCAGCAAAATCACCGTGATCGAAACTCTGCTGGAGAAGGTAGACAAGCTGTTGATTGGTGGCGGTATGATCTTCACCTTCTACAAAGCTCGCGGTCTCAGTGTTGGTAGATCCCTCGTCGAAGATGAATTCCTGGAACTCGCCAGAACCCTGGAAGCCAAAGCCAAGGAAAAAGGGGTTCAGCTTCTCCTGCCCACTGATGTAGTGATAGCTGACAAATTTGATAAAGAGGCTAATGCTCAAACCGTTAGTGTTGAGAGCATTCCTGATGGCTGGATGGGTCTGGATATTGGATCCGACTCTGTGCAAGTTTTCCAAGCAGCGTTGGCAGATTGCAAGACGGTGATCTGGAATGGCCCCATGGGTGTGTTTGAATTTGACAAATTTGCCCAAGGGACGGAAGCGATCGCTCGCACGCTGGCCGATCTCACTAAAACGGGCACGATCACGATCATTGGTGGTGGTGACTCGGTTGCTGCCGTCGAAAAAGTCGGAGTGGCTGAACAAATGAGCCATATCTCAACTGGGGGCGGAGCCAGCTTGGAACTTCTAGAAGGCAAAGTCCTACCTGGTATTGCGGCTTTAGACGAAGCCTAGACCCCAGACGAAGCCTAGATGAGATGATCTGCTGGGCTTAACTCCCGATCTCTCGATCTAACGCTCTGATTGGATGCTTGATCGATTCATTTTGAAAGATCTCGATCGCAAATCAACCTAAAATACCAGTAAGACAATGGGGAGGAACTAAATCCTCCTCATTTTTTGTTATTCAGCCAAAATCGATCGTTAGACAGCCATGCTCCGAGTTCCTGATCTCCCCAAAAACTAGGTCTTCCAGAGCTACCTCAGAGTCAACTGGCAATACTTCAACTGCTCCTTAACTTTGGTTCAATTCCCAACCTAATCATCATCGAAGTCGTCATCGAAGTCGTCATCAAAGTCATCGTCGAAGTCATCATCAAAATCGCTTGAACTTCCTGTTCTGAGCCGTAACTTATATTCCACATCTTTTTCACTACGTCCCGTCACGCGCAGAAAATAAGTTCCCGCATTCAGCCGAATCTGAAAATCATCCTCATCTTCTGGGGCGATCCGATCGGTGCTACGTAATTGGTTGCGATTACTATTAAACAGCGTTGCCTGCACCCGTTTTTTGGTGCCAAACAGATCAAAAAAGCCCGAATCCTCCTCGTTTTTCAAATCTAGGCGCAATGTTGTCCGCCGTTTCAACCGAAACTCATAGGTATCCGGTTCATCTTTGTTGACTTCATCCGCCAAACTGGCCCGTCGCAGACTGCCTAGATTTTCTCGTGATTGGATGCGGTCTTTTGTCGTTAAAAAGGCGGCATTTTTATGCAGCGATCGAACTGCAAAATCATTCAAAGTTCGTTGTGAACCTCGTGAATTAACCATCTGGAAACTCCTATTATCCTCTTATCCTCAATTCACCTGAATCAACCTCAACCAACACCTGTAGTGAATTTGGGTTGATATACCACTTAGATATTTCAGAAAGTCGAGTTATATTTTCAGACTCTTGCCACTCGCTGAGGTTCCTGCTGGATCTCAAGGCTATAAAAATCAACTCAAAGCCGACTAAAAAAGGATGCCAAATTGACATCCTCGTTATGATGCTTGCGCTCATCGCTGCCTGAATGCTTTGCTGGGCAGTCAGGTCAGGCTATCCCGCGATTCAGGCGCAAATTCTATTTGAAGCGCTCGACTTCCGGCGGTGCCGCATTATTTCCAGTTTGAGGCAAGAAAAGGTTCCGGGCTGCATCGTTTTGGTAAATGCAATCCACCTGTGCCTTAGCCGCTTTGTCGTTAATGTCTCCTGTAAAGCCAAAGGTATTCATCCGTCGCCGACATTGATTTACATCTTCCGAAGTGACCAAATTCCGGCTTTGTAAAACTTCCCAGTTACTGCTTCGCAACACACAACCGGGCTGCATCTTCGGCTGGGAAATAAACACACTAAACGGGTTGAGAGTCACAAACGCCCGCAAATCGACCGAAATAGCACTGGCTCCAAATTGCACACAAATTTCTGGATTGGGAGCACTGCGATCGATGTCATAGCGGGTGGCCACATTACCAACATCAGAAGTGGTGGCAGAGCTGAGGAACATGCCTAAGCCGACCCCAACAATCAGCACTGCGGCTAACAACGCTCCTGTGCTCCAGGTCAAAGCGCCGGCCAGAGGATTCGATTTTGGCGGCGGAGCAGAACGATTCTCAAAGTCATCTGAGTAGCGCGGTGAATCTGCATAACGAGGATCTCGCCCGTCCGAATAGCGAGCCGAGTCCGAGTAGCGGGAAGAGTCGGAGGAACGAGGAGGACGAGGTGGCACTTTGGGTTTACGTCTCATAGGCAGTGGATGAGCAACTGGCTAGAAGCGGCGGATACCACACTCTAGCACGCATTAGTTCTAGTGTAGGTCAAGACCTTCGGGATCGGGTGAAGTTGGCGATCGTCCTCAATCAAAAATTCGAGGTTGCTCTTGCTCATCTCAGAAGTGACAAAAGAAGTGACAAAATAGTAAAAAGATTAAATTTTTCTTAATGGTATCTAGCCGTGGTTGCTCAGTCTACCTTTGCTGTCCGTCAAGTTTTGAAAGGCTCTTTTTGGCGCGATGTTTTCGCCGATAGCCTGACTGTGTTTTGGGGCGATTGGCTCGACCTACGAGTGCGGATTACCCAAGTCGTAGCTTCAGGGCTCGTGTCTCCTTTGATCTACATTTTAGCCTTTGGGCTGGGGCTGGGCAGCGCCCTCACAGCAAAGCCGCCGGTGGGAGAAAATTACCTCCAATTTATTCTGCCCGGCATGGTGGCGCTCTCGTCCATGACGATCAGCTTTGGCGGCACTACTTTCTCAATCTGCGGCGAGCGGCTCTATTCCAAAACCTTTGAAGAGATTCTGTTGTTACCTGTCCATCCGATCGCCCTATTTCTAGGCAAAATGATGGCGGGTGTGGTGCGGGGGCTGATGACTTCTGCCTCGGTGATTGTGATCGCCATTTTGTTTACGGGAAACTGGAATTTTCTGCATCCTCTATTTCTCCTGTTACTGCTGCTCAATTGTGCTGTCTTTGCTGGATTAGGAGTGATCGTAGGTCTGAATGTCAAATCCTTAGAAGGGGTGGGGCTCCTGAATAATTTTTTGATCGTCCCCATGTCGTTTCTGGGAGCCACTTTTTTTGATCCCAAAACTTTGCCGATCGCCCTTAAAGGCATTGTTTATCTGCTCCCCCTCACCTACACCAGCACCGGACTGCGGGCGGCTGCCTACTTGCCGATCGAGGAATTTCCCTGGTACAGTATCCCGGTCTTGATGATGATCGCGGTTATGCTGGGGGGCTTTGGTGCTTACCAGTTTGCCCATCAGCAAGATTGAGCCAAACCCGCTCACCCAAACTCGGAACACTGAACCCTGGCTAGGGAGGTCGATGGTTCTTCCAGTAATCATCCAACTTCCTTTCCTTGCTTGATGATTATCCATATTGCCGAAGAGATTTCTGATTTTTATGGCTTCTGACGATCTGCGCGCCACTCGCCTGGAAAAAGCTGACCAACTGCGCCAGCAAGGACTGACTCCCTACGGCTACCGCTGGGCAGTGACGCACCATGCGGCCGAGTTGCAGGATAAATATGCCGATCTGGCCGCCGGGGCAGAAGTAGAGGTCGTGGTTTCTGTGGCCGGTCGGATTATGGCCCGGCGGGTTTTCGGCAAGCTCGCCTTTTTTACCCTGCAAGATGAAACCGGACAAATCCAGCTCTACCTGGACAAAAAAGCGATCGAAGTGAGTATGTCCGATGATAGCCAGGCATTTGATCGGCTCAAGCAACTCACCGATGTAGGGGATTGGTTTGGGGCAACCGGCACCATCAAGCGCACTGAGAAAGGCGAACTGTCGGTGAAGGTGCAGTCCTACGAAATTTTGACTAAATCGTTGCAACCCTTGCCCGATAAGTGGCATGGCTTAACTGACATTGAGAAACGCTATCGTCAGCGCTATGTCGATTTGATTGTCAATCCGGAAGTGCGAGATACTTTCCGAAAGCGGGCGCTGATCACGGCGGCGATCCGACGGTACCTGGATCGTCAGGGCTTTCTCGAAATTGAAACTCCGGTCTTACAGGCGGAAGCAGGTGGAGCAGATGCTCGACCGTTTGTGACCTATCACAATACGTTGGATATGCAGCTTTATCTGCGGATCGCCACAGAATTGCACCTGAAACGCTTGGTAGTAGGCGGATTTGAGCGGGTTTATGAAATGGGGCGGATCTTCCGCAATGAGGGGATTTCCACCAGGCATAATCCGGAATTCACCTCGATCGAGATGTATCAAGCCTACGGTGACTATCAAGACATGATGACCACGGTGGAGGAATTGATTGTCACCGCGGCCGAATCGGTGTTGCCGAGCCTGAAAATCCAGTATCAAGAACAAGCCATTGATCTGACTCCACCTTGGCGACGGATCACCATGCAGGATGTGGTTCAGGAACAGACCGGGTTGGATTTCCGTCAGTTCGATTCGTTGGCTGCGGCTAAAACTGCGGCTAAAGCTGCCGGAATCCGTGACATTGAGGGCTGTGATTCGATCGGCCGACTGTTGAATGAAGCCTTCGAGCAGAAAGTAGAAGCTACCTTAATTGAGCCGACCTTCATCACTGACTACCCAGTCGAGATTTCACCCTTAGCCAAACCCCACCGCAGTGAGCCTGGATTGGTAGAACGGTTTGAGCTATTCATCGTCGGACGAGAAACGGCCAATGGCTTCTCGGAGTTGACCGATCCAGTTGACCAACGGCAACGGTTTGAAGCTCAAGCCGCTCGCAAAGCCGCAGGTGATCTGGAAGCCCATGGTGTGGACGAAGACTTCCTGATGGCGTTAGAGTATGGTCTACCGCCGACTGTGGGGATGGGCATGGGAATCGATCGATTGGTGATGTTATTGTGCGATTGCGCCAGCATCCGCGATGTGATTGCCTTCCCTCTCTTGAAACCGGAAGCCAGCGAGGTAGAACCGGAAAAATCTTGAGGTCAATTCTGACATAGCGTTAGAGAAGAACAGGAAACCAGAATTGTGATGATGAGAGCCAATTGGATCGGATGGGCCCTGCTGCTCATGTTGGTAAGCTGCGCGAAACCGGAAACTGCAGAAACCCCTGCTGCCTCTCCAACCCCTGCGATCGCTTTTCCATCGCTCCCTCCATCTGCCTCCCCATCCCCCAGTCCAACTGCTACCCCTAAGCTGCAAACCTTTCGGGAGAAGAATGGGCGATTTGAGATCTCCTTTCCGCGCGGCTATACCCATAAAACCACACCCAGTGGGGTGGCCTTTGTTTCTGCTGATCAGGGGTTTGCCGGTGCAGTAGACTTTAGCGCTTCGGAAGGGAAACCGCTCGATCGCCAGCAGCTTGAAGCAGCTCTCAAAACTGAATTTACCACGCGGCTGAAGGAGATCACCTGGCAAACGACGCAGGTGCAACCCGATGGGAGTCTACGACTCGACTGGACTGGCAAAGATCAGAGCGGTAATGCGTTGGATGCCGTCAGCATTGTGGAGCAACGGGGTAACTACATTTTTGTTTTAAACCTGTTTGGGGTGAATAAGCCTTATCAAAATTACAACAGTGATGCTGAAACGATCGTCAACAGTTATCGGGTGCAGCCCCCTGCTACAACGGGTTCCTCCCCATCCCCGACTCCCAATCCATCTCAACCTTTAGCTAATCCACAAACCAGTCCGTCATCCAGTTCTCAGTAGGAGGTAATCAGCACTTCCGTGATTTTGCCGCGTTTTTGGGCATTGGCATTGATCGATCGACTCGCTGTGATGGTCTGGATGGGAAAGTCCTGGTACAACCCTCGAATAAACCCACAGTCGGAATTAGATAACATCACCTTGACCCCCCGTTGCGCCAGTTGGACGAACGTATCTCGCAGCCGGATCTGCTCAGCTTCTTGAAAGGCATAGCGGTGATATTCGGTGAAGCGGCTCGTTAAACTAATCGGATGATAGGGCGGATCAAAGTAGACAAAATCTTGCGGACTGTGGGCAAACTCCAACACTTGATCAAAGGGTTGAGTAGCAATATGGGTCTGTTTCAGAGCGGCAGCAACCGATCGCAGCAACTCAGGATGGCAAATCCGGGGCGACTTGTAGCGACCGATCGGGACATTAAATTGCCCCTTCGAATTTTCGCGGTATAGCCCGTTGAAGCAGGTTTTATTCAGATAAATCAGGCGGGCGGCTCGTTCCACGGCGGTTTCTCCGGGCGTAGCTCGCACCTGATAGTAGTAGTCGGGAGAGTGAAATCGCTGATGTCGATCGAGCAATTTAATCAAGGTTTCCGTTCGATCGCGCACACAACAGTAGACATTAACCAATTCTGGGTTAATATCAGTCAGCATCGCTGCCGCCGGCAACAGGCGAAAAAAGATCGCCCCCCCTCCCAAAAACGGCTCGTAGTAAGTCGAGAACCGAGCTGGGAAAAAAGGCTCATACTGACTCAAAAGCTGCCCCTTACCACCTGCCCATTTCAGAAAAGGACGCGGTGGCACCTTGGCGGTTTCTAAAGATAACATCGCGTACTCCCGATCGGATTTCTTGTCCTTTACAATGGGTGAATAGCAAGCGGGTAAATAGCGGGAGCAGGTTCGTGAAGCATTGGGCTAATTGATAGAGCTAATTTAGCGTTCATGAACTGCGAGCGATTCAGCTTACGGATTTCACGTACTACCAGCGTACTATTTTTCTTGACTACAAAAAAGTGTGATTTTGACCAATGGAAGATTTTTTTAATAATGTTTCGCGCTACCCTCGATATTTCATTACCTTCACGTTGGGGGTTTTATACACCGCCATTAGCCCGTTGATGCCCTTGTTGAAGCGGCCATCAACCGCGATCGCCACGGTTGCCATGCTGGTTTCAGGCTTTGTATTTTTGGCCTTTACGTTGCGGGCTATGCTAGGGCTGGATGCGCTCTAGGTTACGGTTTACTCTAGGTTACGGTTTACTCTAGGTCACGGTTTACTCTAGGTCACGGTTTACTCTAGCCAGTCTGTCCAGTCAGTCTGACGGAGCAGCGGATCCTGTGAATAGCGAATTCTGTGAATAGCGAATTCTGTGAATTCTGTGAATATTGATATAGTTGCATCAGACTGGCTAGTCTGCCCTGTAGAGCCTAAGCTAGGGCTGCGAGGGCGCTGATTGAGTCAGCGTTTTTGATGTTTTTTTGATTTGACTGCCCTTTGGATGGAAGGAGGCATTGATATGGCAACTGATCGTCGCGTTGCACGAGTTGCAGAGTTAATTAAACGAGAAGTGAGCCAACTCCTTTTCTCGGGGATTAAGGATGATCGGGTTGGCACCGGCATGGTGAGTGTTACCGATGTAGAGGTGTCCGGCGATTTGCAACATGCCAAAATTTTTGTCAGCATTTACGGCACAGACGAGGCCCGCGCAACCACCATGGCAGGGCTAAAATCGGCTACTGGCTATGTTCGGAGTGAACTGGGGCACCGAATCCGTCTCCGCCGCACCCCAGAAGTGGTTTTCCTGGAAGATCGCTCGATCGAGCGCGGTACTCAGGTGTTGTCTCTGATCAATCGCCTTAGCCAAGAACGAAAACCAGACAGTGCGGAGATGAGCGAGTCAGAGCAGGGCGAAGAATAATTGAGAAGAATAATTTAAGCGATCGATCATTTAGAGAGTCGAATTCTCAATCCAGCCTAAAAAATGAACTAGAGCTGGAGAGCTGCGGTAGGAGAGTCGATTCATCCCTACCTCAACAGCCCGAGCCAGGGAAAGCCAAACCTTGTAGCCAAGGTTCCTAACCTCCCTAGACTGGGGCTATTTTTCTCTGAAAATATTTTTATTTATATTTAGAAATATTTTTTTCAGCAAATGCTCTCAGAGATGTTTACAAAAAGAAATAAACGGTCTAATATGATTATCACGGAGGGTTAAGTAACCTTTCGATTCAATAAATGTTTTGTAACTAAGCACTCATCGAAACATGACGACAACTCTACAGCGTCGCGAAAGCGCCAACCTGTGGGCTCAGTTCTGTGAGTGGGTCACCTCCACCGAAAATCGCCTC
>JALOOM010000086.1 GCA_025454395.1 Elainella sp. Prado103 | reverse complement strand
GGGAACCGCATCGAAAACATCACTGACTGGGCGTTGGAGCAGTTTCGGCGGCATTATGGATCCCCCTGCCCTGCGGGCATCCCCCTTGTCAAGGGGGACACAGATGCCGCCCCCCTCGATAAGGGGGGATCAAGGGGGGATCAAATCGACTACGCCGCGATCGCTCAACAACGCAATCTGCCTTACAAAAAAGGACATCTCCCTTACAACCCAAAACTGGTTGAACGCGCCAAAGTCATGCGCAAAGACATGACCAAAGCCGAAAAGAAACTTTGGTATGACTTTCTCAAAACTTTTCCAGAACGAATTCTTCGCCAACGCCCCATCGACCACTTCATCATTGACTTTTACTGTCCAACCTTAAACCTCGTCATCGAAGTCGATGGCGGTCAACATTATTCTGAAGAAGGTCAGGAAACCGACGCAGAACGAACCGCCATTTTAGAAAGCTACGGCTTGCAAGTTTTGCGCTTCAGCAACCACGAAGTCTTGCAAGAATTTGAGAGTGTTTGTCAGGTCATTGAAGGGATGAGATCCCCCTGTCCTGCGGACATCCCCCTTATCAAGGGGGACACAGATGCCGCACCCCTCGATAAAGCAGAGTCTTCTGTTGCCCCCCTTGTCAAGGGGGGATCAAGGGGGGATCAAATCACCAAACTCGATATCTTCCACTACACCTATGCGGTTCTCCACCATCCCGCCTACCGCACCAAATACGAACTCAACCTCAAACGCGAATTTCCCCGCCTGCCTTTCTACGCCGACTTCCACCAATGGGCAACCTGGGGCAAAGCCTTGATGGACTTGCACCTGAACTACGAAACCATCGAACCTTATGGATTGCGACGGGTCGATGTGGGGCGCAAAAAGTCAGCCAGGGATACCCCCCTACAGACAACATTAGTTCCCATCGACACACCCGACCCAGCCAAACCGATCAAACGCACCACCCCCAAAGCCAAACTCAAAGCCGACAAAACCGAGGGTACAATCATCCTCGATACCGAAACCACCCTGGAAGGAGTGCCTGCTGTTGCCTGGGACTACAAACTCGGCAACCGATCCGCCCTGGAATGGATACTCGACCAGTACAAAGAAAAGAAACCCAAAGATCCGACGATCGCCAAACTCTTCAATACCTACAAGTTCGCAGACTACAAAGAACATGTCATCGACCTGCTACAGCGAGTCTGCACCGTCAGCGTCCGCACGATGGAAATCATCCAGCAAATGCCAGATACCGTTGAGCATAAGGGAGGTTGAATCCACCATGACACAAGCACTTGAGCAACGCACCTACACCCATGAAGAATATCTGGAATTTGAAACGGCTTCGGAGGAGCGCCATGAATATGTAAACGGAGAAATTCGACTCATGACGGGAGGCACACCTGACCACAACGAAATAGCAATTAATCTTGCAACCCTGCTCAAATCTGCTTTGCGAGGCAAACCCTATCGAATTTTTGGAGCCGATCAACGCCTATGGATTCCCGGTGGCGGAGCCTCCCCAAAGGGGACTCGCAATCTTTACACCTATCCCGATCTGATGGTCGTCGAAAAACCCTTACAGCGCGTACCGACACCGTGACCAATCCCTGCTTCATTGCTGAAGTATTGTCCAAATCAACCCAAGATTACGATCACGGCGAAAAGTTTTCTGCTTACCGCACCGTTGAAAGCTTCCGCGAATATCTCCTCATTGATCAGTACAGTATTCACGTAGAACACTACGTCAAAACGGCTGCTCATCAATGGCTACTATCAGAATATGATGATCCAAATGTTACGTTATCCTTGAGTGCGTTTGAAGCTCAAATCGAAATCATTGCTCTCTATGAAAACATTGAGATGGACGCTTAAAAGCAGTGAGGGCGATCGCAGCGGCATAACAAATTGATGGAGCCGACCGCCGAGAGGTTATTTGTAAGAATCAGAGGTTATCTGCGGCGGCTCATCTCAATCGTTCCAACTTACGTTTGGCGCGATCGGTTAGCTCTGTGGCTCGACGCTCTAGATGAGGCAATAAATCTTCAACATCCCTTGCTGTATGAACCTTCAGCTTATCGATTAAGGCATTAGGCACTTCCCTTAATCGAGGATGCGCCAATGAATCTTCTAAAATCTGCAAACACATCCTTCTTTTCACCCTCACTCAACGGACGCAGCTTGCCTCTGCCTCTGGCATCCGGGTCAATCCACTCTGCGGCAACGGCAATGATCTCATCATGCAACCGAGCCGCGCGATCGCCATAGAGCGACAGCCTCCCCAGAATCAGCACCCGTGGAATTGGGTCATCCGTGCGGCAAACACAGGCACGGGTCAACTCATCGTGCAGAAATCCCTGCGAGAGGAATCGACCCAATAGCCGCTGCACAATCCGATGCTCTAAATGTAAGTGAACGACCTGACCATCCAGCGAACCTGGATCGCGAAAAACAACCGGACGAATCGGATCCTCCTTCCGCCAATCCCATAGCTTCTGAGTCTTTTGGCGGGGTGCTCGCAGGGTGTCTAGTGTCGTTGACCAGGTTGGATCCGCACCTGCCTGCTGGTCGAGGGCGGGAACGAACTCGAACAATCTGTCCAGGCTCAGGAAACACAGATGGCATTTTTCAACTCAACAGTTGATCCTCAATACTTACAACATCAAATTCAAATCCGGAACATTCACACCTATATTGCTCCAATATCAAGACAGTTTGATATCGGCACATTACTTCATTACACGAATTGATTACACGAAATTGAATTTGATGTTGCATTATGCCCATCATGGCATCCACAATAGAGCGTGGCAAGTACAAAGTGTGCGGACAATTGAGGGGTTATGGGGCAGCAGGGACGATCGATTTAGTCTTGAAGCATCGGCCCAATCGAAGCCCATTTGGCGTAACATCGAGGGGCTTATTTAAGCAATTCAACGTGCATACCCAATGATACCGCTAAGGAAGGTTGTCCTCCCCTTACTTCTTGCTTCTTCCTGCGATGGCAAGACCGATAGCAATCGCTCCCGTTACTCCAGCCGCTATAAAGGAACCTGAAACTGAGCTTTGTAAAGATTCTAATTTTGGCTTATTTACGGCCTCGTCCCACCCTAAGCCTTGATTCAACCCTCTGGTAATAGGATCTCTATTTTCCAGTTCTTTTTCAAATTTACTCTTCTCTGTGATCGCAAAACCTCCAAAAATTAGACACAAGATTGAGATCGCAAAGAACACTCCTCCAGCAACGGTCATCATTTGCCTCATTGACTGTCCCATTCCTTAACTCCATCAATTTCAGATACGACAAATACAGAGGTTTATGCCTAATGCACTCCGAAATATGTTTCTTCATGCATGAAGACGTATCCCTCACTCAGCCAGCCAATGGCTGTTAAAATAAGCGGTGCGACAAGATTTTTTTGCGAAACGAATACCTGTGATTGTCGTGGCATCGGATTCGTTGAATGGTTCACTCCCTACTCACACACTATACCTGTTGGGTTTTGTCACCCCAACCCGACCCACTGGCGCTTCATCGTACTACAGCATCCTACAAAATTTGGCACTACCAAAGAGTAACCATTCTTCCCTCACGACGCACAGTGATATAAGCGGTGCAATCATCAGAAAGACAGAAACTCATGTAAATTCGCATCCTGTAGTTTCCAGGATTCAAATATCCTTCGAGAGAATCACTACCACCTTCGACTGATCTCGCAACCAAGACATTATTAGCATCATATAAATAAAGATCTGCATCTGCTCCAAAATGGGAGCTTAGATCGATTGTGTAGTAACCACGACTAGCAACAGTTAACGGAATATCGTAACTCTCACCTTGCTGAAACTCTGTAATTGTTCCAGCTTTGGCTGACTCAATCGTTACGAATAGGTTAGCTAATAAGAACGAAACCGACAACATTTTGCCAAACCATATCCCTCTCATATCTCATTTCTCTAGCTATACTATTTTTTCTAATTATCTAGTGCCCTTTGAGGAAAACACTTGCGTTCACGCAAAGTAAATGTAAGATTTATACAATTTTTATGAATTAAACAGAAATCGCATCTGGTCAATTTGTTTTTTTGAGAACCATTATGCTGCCACAGATTTATCTCCTGCTCAGTCAATACTAGAGGAACGATCGAAGATATGAGTTTATAGTTTTAGTGTGAGTAATTCAAAAGTGTTGAGAGAGTGTTATAGAAAAGTTCTCTCTCGGCTCAGGATTGTGTCAAGATGAAGATGAAATATTTGATTATTTGGTATTTGAGTGACTATTTTGAATCCTCATTTCTTGAATCCTCATGTCCTGAATACCTATCGGCTGCATGGAAGCCTCTGTAAATTGGCAATATTCAGATAGAGCTAAGAAGCAGGACTTAGGTGAGCCCGATCGCTCAGTTGAGATCGCTGAGGTCAGCCAGTCAGCCAGTCAGTAATCTAGGCATAATCTACGCTAGCCCAGTGAGACACGCTGGAAAACCGTACTTTTTCCTAGGGAAAACTCTATCGGTAGCCTCATGAAAAGTTTTTACACTTCGTTACGATAATAGGAGATAGCCCGATAGACTAAGACATGGGCTGTTCTCAGCTATTGCTGGGCTTAAGACTGATTTCAACTGATGTAGGCTCTGGCGTGGGCTTGTGCTGATTGAGCTAGCGATCGAGCTAGCGTTGAAATTAGGGTGATGGCAAAGCATGGCTGGCAATTCCCTCGATCGCCCCCTCAGCTCAGACTGGAGGTCATTTTTTATGAATGGTAACCTGCGTGTTGGCTCACTTTTTGGCATCCCATTTTATCTCAACATCTCCTGGTTTTTCATCTTGTTATTGATCACCTGGGACTATGGGCAAGACTTGCTGCAAGCGTTTCCAGCACTTGGGGGCATTGCTTGGGTCTGGGGTTTGCTGGCTGCACTGCTCTTGTTTGCCTCTGTGTTGGCCCATGAGTTAGGGCATAGTCTGGTGGCATTGCGGCAGGGGATCGCAGTAAATTCAATCACACTGTTTATCTTCGGAGGCTTAGCCAGCTTAGGCGAAGAGTCGAAAACTCCTGCTGAGGCTTTCTGGGTTGCTGTGGCTGGGCCGCTCGTCAGCATCGTTTTATTCGGGTTGTTGACCCTTGTGCAGATCGTCAGTCCTCTGTCTGGGCCATTGGCAGCGGTGATCGGGCTGATAGCAACCATCAACCTGATTTTGGCTCTGTTTAACCTCTTACCCGGTCTGCCCCTGGATGGCGGCAATGTTTTGAAAGCCATCGTCTGGAAGGTGACCGGGAAGCAGTATCGTGGCGTGGCTTTTGCGAGTCGAGCCGGTCAAGTGTTGGGCTGGCTGGGCATCGGTTTGGGCTTCCTGAACCTGCTTGAGATCAGTCCAGTTGGCAATATCTGGACGATTTTGATTGGCTGGTTCATGCTGCAAAATGCCGGTCGGTATGCTCAAGCCGCCTCGGTGCAGGAACAACTGAGTGGGTTAACGGCTGCGGATGCTGTTGTGCCCGATAGCCCGATCGTGTCTGCCGATCTGTCACTCCGAGAATTTGCCAATCAGCATATCATTGGCAACCCGCACAACTGGCGTAAGTATTTCATCGTGAATGAAATCGGAGAGTGGATCGGAGAAGTGCCAGTGGATGCGCTCAAGGCGATCCCGACCAATGACTGGTGGAACATCACGGTACGAGAAATTATGCAACCCAAGGGAGCGATGGAGTCGGTTCAGTCTAGCCAACCCTTGCTGGATGTGGTGACCTTGTTAGAGCAAAAGCAATTGCCTGAACTGGTGGTTGTACAGGAGAATGGATCGCTGTTAGGACTGCTCGAAAAAACTTCGATTTTGCAATTGATGCAGCGCCGTGCCGAGGCAAAGGTAACTCCCATAGCTTGATGGGTCTGAATCTTAATGAGTCTATTCCTAGTGGGTCTAATCTAGTGGGTTTAATCTAGTGGGTCTAATACTGGTAGGTCTAATACCGAGGGCGGGAGCAAGTTACTGAGTAAACCGGCTTAAACCAGCTTAAACCAGCCAATTTTTCTACTGGACTTCGCCTCCGATCGCGCTGCAAAGAGCAAGAATTATCGCTCTCTGCCTGACAGCGCTATGATTGGGGGTGAGTCCTTCTTTGCAGTTGATTATTTTCCGTGAATCTGCCTTCTCCTACCTCGTTAGACCTGAATAGACTGTTTCCGTTTGAGCTAGATGACTTTCAGAAGCAGGCGATTGCCGCTTTAGATGCAGGGCAATCGGTGGTCGTGTGTGCCCCAACCGGGTCGGGAAAGACACTGATCGGAGAATATGCCATCTATCGGGCTCTCACCCATGGTAAACGGGTGTTTTATACGACACCGCTGAAAGCCCTTTCCAACCAAAAGCTACGGGATTTTCGAGATCGCTACGGTGCTGATCAGGTAGGTTTGCTGACGGGCGATCTCTCGATCCAGCGAGAAGCTCCGATCCTGGTGATGACCACCGAAATTTTTCGCAACATGCTGTATGGCACCCCGATCGGTCAAGTGGGAACTTCCCTGATCGATGTGGAAGCGGTGGTTTTAGATGAATGCCACTACATGAACGATCGACAGCGCGGCACGGTCTGGGAAGAGTCGATCATTTACTGTCCGCCTGGTATTCAGCTCGTGGCCCTGTCCGCCACCATTGCCAACAGTGATCAGCTTACAGATTGGATTGGAGATGTGCATGGGGCGACCCAACTGATCTACTCGGATTTTCGCCCGGTGCCGCTAGAGTTTTACTTTTGCAACCCCAAGGGGCTATTTCCGCTGCTCAACTCCACCCAAAAATCGATCAATCCTCGCCTCAAACCGAAGGGGGGCAAGCAGCGTGGCAGGCAAGAACCCCCCAGTTTGGGCTATGTGGTGAGCCAATTGCAACAGCGCGATATGTTGCCTGCGATCTATTTCATCTTTAGTCGGCGCGGCTGCGATAAAGCCGTGGCGGATCTGTCTGAGGCCTCGTTAGTCAGTGCGGCAGAAGCTAGGGCGCTGAAAACCCAGATTGATGATTTTCTAGCCCGAAATCCGGAAGCGGGGCGATCGGGCTTTATTGAGTCACTCTATCGCGGCATTGCCTCCCACCATGCCGGGGTGTTGCCAGCCTGGAAAGGATTGATCGAGGAGCTGTTCCAGCAAGGCTTGATCAAAATTGTCTTTGCCACCGAAACCCTGGCGGCCGGAATCAACATGCCAGCCCGCACTACGGTGATTTCCAGCCTTTCCAAGCGTACCGATCGCGGTCATCGTCTCCTGACGGCCTCTGAGTTTTTGCAGATGGCGGGGCGGGCCGGGCGACGGGGGATGGATCAGATTGGCTATGTGGTGACGGTACAGACTCCCTTTGAAGGAGCTTCTGAGGCCTCCTATCTCGCCACCTCGAAAGCCGATCCGCTGGTGAGCCAATTTACACCCAGCTACGGCATGGTGTTGAATCTGCTGCAAACCCATAGTCTGGAAGAAGCCCAGGAGTTGATCGAGCGCAGTTTTGGGCATTACCTTTCCACTTTTCATTTACGTCCGCAACAACAGGCAATTGCCGATCTGACGATCGAGATTGAGCAGCAACAACGCCAATTGGGTGGGATCGACCCCGAACTGATGGCTGGCTATGAAAAGCTACATGAGCGTCTGAAGGAAGAAAAGCGGTTGCTCAAAATCTTGCAGCAACAGGCCCATGAGATGGAGTCTCACCACTTGGCTACGGCCCTCTCCTTTGCTGTGGCAGGAACCATCTTGACCCTGAAAGGCAAAAATGTGCCGGTACCCACCGCCCTACCTGCCACGCTGGTGATGAAAACCCACGGATCAGGGCAGTTTCCCTACTTGATCTGCCTCGGTCGGGATAACCGCTGGTATGTCGCTACTGTTGCGGATGTGGTGGGTCTTCATGCCGAGTTTCCCCGCTTGGCCCAGGTAGATGCACTGGTGCCACCGCCAGAGCTTCCACCCAAGCCCGGTTCAATGCGCAAAAGCGACGAAACGACCCAGTCCGTTGTGCGGTTGATTCCAGAGATCCCACCCGAAGCCGATCGAGCCCCAGAGGTGCGTGACCAGCAAGGACGAGTCACAGCGGTGGAAACCCAACTCCGATCCCATCCTCTGCATCAATTCGGCGATCCAGCCTATCTGTTGAAGCGGCAAAAGCGGATCGAACGAATGCAGGAAGAACTGGCTAGCCGTCAAGAGAAGCTGAGTCAATATACCCAACGTTATTGGCAAGAATTTCTCGATTTAATGGATATCTTGCAGTATTTTGGCTGTTTAGAAGAAACCAAACCGGCTCCTCTAGGACTGGTGGCCGCCGCCATCCGGGGTGATAATGAACTCTGGCTGGGTTTGGCATTGGCTTCCGGCGAGTTAGATCAGCTCGATCCACACCATTTGGCCGCCGCTTGTGCCGCATTGGTGACCGAAGTGTCTCGTCCAGATAACTGGTCGCGCTATGACCCCTCCCCAGAAGTGGAAGCAGCCCTAGCGGGTTTACGCAGTGTTCGCCGCGAACTGTTCAAGTTGCAACGGCGCTATCAGGTGGCTCTCCCCGTCTGGCTAGAAACCGATTGGATCGGATTGGTAGAACAATGGGCGCTCGGAACTGCCTGGAAAGAGCTTTGTGCCAACACCAGCCTGGATGAAGGGGATGTGGTAAGGATTTTGCGGCGAACGGTCGATTTTCTGTCGCAGGTGCCCCATGTGCCCTATCTAACGGGTGATTTGAAAGATAATGCGGTGCGGGCGATCCAACTGATCGATCGCTTCCCGGTGAATGAAGGCGTAGATTGACCCGCTCGCCAAACAATGCCCGCCTGATAGGAACGCATCTAGCCACATCGATAGAGAATTGCGAATATTCTGAATTGTGAATATTCGATAGATTGGTCTGGATTCAGCCTGCTCTCTGTCGTAGATCTGTCGTACATCTGTGCAAATGGGATTTAGGCTCGACTCGGCAGGAGAAACCATGGCACGTCGAATTCGACATCGGACAACTCGCGGCACCAACAATCGGTATGATGGTCGCCTTGATTATGAATTACCGCCGCCTTGGACGGTGAATAACATTGTCAACTACAGCTCTACCGAGGATATTTTGGCCACGCTGAGCGACAGTGCCACTGCGGTGCCATTGCAGATCCTCAATCAGGGGAGTCCAGGGGAAGGGCGCAATGATGATGATGACGGCAACCCTTACGACATTATTTTTTGGGAAGTCGATGGGGACTCCGATTTTGGTTTTGCTCAAGACATCTATCGACTGCGGGAACCGGCTCCCGGCACTTCCATCATCGAAAATATTCCGATCGTCTTGGGCAGCCCGATCAAAGCAGTTGCCATCATCATCGAAGACTTTCAAAGTCTGCCTGTCCGGCAAGCCAGTGCTGCATCTCAACCGATCGCCGAAACTCAGGCAGATGATTTTGCCCTTTACAGCACCCCCAATGATGATCAATTGTTTGGGCTCGAAGGTAACGATAACCTATTTGCTGGAGCAGGCAATGACTTAGTCGATGGCGGATCAGGATTGGATCGATTGGTTGGTTCATCGGGAGATGATCAGATTTACGGTGAAGCCGACAACGACCTGCTGTATGGTTCAACAGGAGTAGATATTCTCTTCGGTGGATCGGGGGATGATGGTTTATATGGTGGTTCTGAAAACGATACGATCTACGGTGGCACTGGGGACGATCGGATTGATGGTGATACCGGAGTTGATACCCTGAATGGAGGATTTGGGAACGATATTTATAATCTCAAACTAGATGCATCCGATGTCATTGTCGAATTCGCAGGTCAGGGAACAGATACGATTCGCAGCTTTTTTAACTACACCTTGCCGGATCAGATCGAGCGCTTAATTTTGGTGGGAGAGGCAGCGACGATCGGCACAGGGAACGCCCTAGATAACGTGATTACAACTGAAGATATCGCGGTGATTGTGGATCCGGTTCCAGAGGTGAATCACACCCTTTTGGGCGGCGAGGGCAATGATCTGATCCAAGCAGGCAGTGGAAATGATCTGATCGATGGGCAAGCGGGTAATGATCGCTTAGCCGGTTGGTATGGCACCGATACGCTCACAGGTGGCACCGGAGCGGATGAGTTTGTTTTTGCGACCAACTACAGTTCGTACTTTGCGGGCTATGACGGCATTGATGTGATCACTGATTTCAATGTCGATCAGGGAGATCGGCTGATCATTCCCTTAAACGGGTTTGGGACGGGCGGTCTGGTAGTGGGTAATCTGCCTGCCAGTCAGTTTTTCAGCGGGGGGAGTGCCACAACGGCTGCTCACCGATTCATCTACAATCCTGCTACAGGTGGGTTATTTTACGATCGGGATGGGTTAGGCGGCAACTTGCAGCAGCAGATCGCGCAACTGCCGACCGGACTCACCTTAGCCCATACGGCCATACGGGTAGAAGAAGGCTTTGCCATCCCAGGGCTCAGTGCTGCTACAGGCGGAGTGGGCGGCAAAGCGTTTGCCGGGACTCCCGCACCCGATCGACTGTTTGGTGATGAAAATAATGACGCGATCAATGGCTTGGCAGGAGAGGATCAGATTAGTGGACAGGAAGGCAATGATGTTTTGAATGGTGGTAGCGGCAAAGATTTTCTCGTCGGTGGATCGGGAAATGATACAGCGATCGGGGAATCGGAAGATGATTTACTCTATGGTGAACTTGGGGATGATGTGCTGAGTGGTGATGCCGGTAATGACACTTTGACTGGCGGACTCGGCAACGATCGATTATTGGGTGGACTGGGTCGCGATCGATTTAACTTCTATCAACCCAATGGAGCCGATATAGATGAGTTGACTGATTTTAATACGACTGATGATCAAATTGGGCTGTATGTGGGAACCACCTTAACAGATAGTTTTGCGGCTGCGGGTTTTGCCCTCAACCAACCCTTAGCTGCTGCCCAATTTCAAGTAGGATCCGGGGCAATCGAGAGTGATGATCGGATCATTTACAACAATCTAACGGGGGCATTGCTGTTTGATGTCGATGGTACGGGGGCGATGACCGCGATCCAAATTGCCACACTCCCCATTGGCATTAGCCTCACGGCCAATCAATTCATCGCCTTTGATCAAACCAATGTCACCGCTCCCCCTTCTCCTCCCAGTCCGATCGGTACACCTGGGAATGATGTGATCAATGGTGGAGATGCGAATGATTCCCTCAGTGGATCCGAAGGGGATGACATCCTGAGCGGCAACAACGGGAATGATTTGCTCAGAGGCGGTAAAGGGAATGATCTCCTGCGGGGAGGTGGTAACAAAGATGTCTTAATCGGTCTGGGTGGGAATGACCGGCTCAGTGGTGGAGTCGGCAGTGATCGCTTGGACGGTGGATTGGGAGATGATCGGCTCTATGGCGGTCGTGGTAATGATACGCTGAAGGGTGGCCCCGGGCGGGATATTTTTGTGCTAGAGCCAGGGCGAGGGCGGGATCGCATCGAAGATTTTCGCAATGGTAGCGATCGGCTGGGGCTGGCTCCTGGCTTAAAGTTCAGCCAACTGGAAATTGTGCAGCGTTCCCAGGGCACCCTGATTCGGGCGGGTAGAGATGATCTGGCGGTGTTGTTGGGGGTGTCGGTGCAGCAAATTTCTCAAGCTGATTTTGTCAAGGTACCTCTGCTTTAGCGGCTCCTGCTCAGCTTAGTGTGCGGTTGCGATTTAGTGTGCGGTTGCGATTTAGTGTGCGGTTGCGATTTAGTGTGCAATTTAGTATGCGATCGGCCATGAAAATAGCTTGCTGGACTGGACTCGGACTGTGGTTATTCTGGGCTCATCCACTAGCGGGTTATGCCCAAATTGCCCCTGATCGCAGTTTACCCCAGCCTTCCCAAGTGCGGCGTTCTGGCAATACGACGGTAATTACGGGTGGCAGTCGATCGGGCGAGCACCTCTTTCACAGTTTCGAGTCGTTTTCGGTGCCACGGCGGGGTGTGGCTTCGTTCCAGAACCTGTCACCGGCCGTGCGTCGGATCTTTGCGCGGGTCACGGGTCAGGCTCGATCGCGAATCAACGGCGTGATTGAAGCGTTACAAGCCAATGGGGATCTCAGCTCCGCCGATTTTTTCCTGATCAACTCAAACGGCATTCAGTTTGGGGCTCATGCTGCGCTCAATTTGGGGGGCGCGTTTATTGCCACCACAGCCGAACGCATCCGCTGGCAGAATGGCACCCGGTTTGGCGCGATCGATCCACAGTCGGATCCCTTATTACGAGTCAGTACACCGCTAGGATTACAGGTGGGGCAAAATTCCGGCTCGATTCAGCTTCAGTCTCGCCACAATCCCCGCCGCGATCAATTTGGCGATCCGATCGGCGGTGGACTACAAGTGCAGCCAGGAGAAACCTTGGCCCTGATCGGCAACGGCCTCACCGTGGATGGGGGCTACCTGACGGCACCCGGCGGCCAGATCGCCCTGATCAGCTCAACGGGTGAAATCGAATTGCGGGAAACCGATCGCGGCTGGCAATTCCGTCCGCCCCATGCCCACCGATCGAACCCACATCCCCAACGAGATATCCGACTGCAACGAGAAGCCATTCTGAATGCCACGAATTTGATCACAGGTGGTGCGGGTGGAGCAATCCAACTCTGGGGCGATCAGATCGTGCTGACGGGTGGGATTTCCGTCTTGTCAGATAGTCTGGAGCCATTCAGCCCAGCCTCTGAGCTGCCGATGATTGCGGTGGCAGGAAATGCAGGGGCAGGAAATGCAGGGGCAGGCGATGTGAGGATTCAGGCGACAAACTTACAACTCGCCAACTTCTCCCTATTGCGGGCTACAACCTTTGGAGATATGGATGGCGGTGATGTGCAGATTCAGAGCGATCGATTAGCAGTGCGATCGGGTTCTGAACTCTCGACGTTAACCTTTGGGGCTGGGGATGCAGGAAATGTCACGATCCAGTCTCGTCACTCAATTGTGCTATCGGGACGCAACAGTGTCTTAGCCAATGGCCTCTTCGCCCCCACCGGGTTACTCTCGCAAGTGAGTCCACAGGCAAGTGGACAAGGAGGACGGATTCGCCTCACCACCGGACAACTCTCTGTGCAAGCCGGAGCTGCCATTGCTACGGATACCTCTGGATCGGGAGCAGCCGGTTTGATTGAAATTGCCGCAGATCAGGTGGAGTTGTCTGGGGTGCTACGCACTCGGCGCGATCGGGTTGTGTTAGATCAAAACCTTCCCTTTCCCAGTGGCATCTTTGCCGACAGTAACCCCACGGCGACGGCCAGCGGCGGCAACATTATCCTCCAAACCCAAACCCTGCGGCTCCGAGAGGGCGCGGTGATACAAACCAATGCGGAAGGGAGCGGCGATGCGGGCAATATTCGGATTCGGGCGACCGAGCAGGTGAGCCTATCCGGACAGGCGGGCGTAAATTTACCCCCCACCACTATTTTTGCGGCTTCAGGTGGGCTACCTGGTGCTGGAGGGACTGCAACCGCGACAGGTCGTGGAGGCACAGTGGTGATTCAAACGCCCCTGCTCCAAGTAGATCAAGGGGGTGCGGTGGCGGTGAGTAGCCTCAACCCGGATCAACAATCGGCGGGAGCAGGGAATTTACGGGTGCAAGCCGATCGCATTCAGCTTTCGAATCAGTCCCAACTATCGGCAATCACTGCTTCCGGAGATGGCGGTAATGTGACAGTTCAAACCCAAACCCTAACGATGCGGAGCCAGAGCGCGATTTCGACCACGGCAGGCACTCTAGAAACCGATGGCAATGGTGGCAATGTGGCGATCACCACCGATTATCTGTTCGCAGCGCCTGCCGAAAATAGTGATATTACGGCCAATGCCTTTTTGGGGGATGGTGGCACTGTCACCTTGACAGCGAGCGGACTGATTGGCATCGAACCGCGCGATCGTCCGACTGCCTTCAGCGACATCACCGCCAGTTCGGAATTTGGCAGTTCAGGACAAATCATCATTCGGAGTCCAGATGTTAGGCCGCTTGCGACCGTTAGCGAATTGCCAACGACTCTATTGGGCGATCGACCGACCCAAGGCTGTGAGACGCAAAGAGCTTCGAATGCCGAGTTTTTCAATACAGGTCGAGGCGGTCTACCCCTATCTCCCTATGAGTCGATCGGCAGTAATAGCGTGTTGTCAGATTTGCGGCTACCGAGTTCCGCTGCTGCCGAACAGCGATCCGTTTGGACAGAAGCGACTGATTGGAATAGGAATGAGCATGGAGAAATAGTATTAGTGACGATGGCAGAAGAGATGAATGGCGATCGTTTAGGTTGCAGGAGAGGAGGATAAAGGAGGTCATGATTTGAGCAGTATCGGAATCATTTTGTTGCTCAAGTTTGATCAGCAGAGACAAGGATGCTTCAATGTCCAGAGCGTTGAGTGCAGCGGATCACCCAACCTTACCGTCGATCGCCCCGACCTCTTCCCCCTGCCCAAGGCGGTGGGCCCTCAGGGCTACGAATTTGCCTGACAGTACCGCTAGAATCAGTGATACTGAAGGCATCAAAGTCATAGTCATCATATTCTCCCACCACCGTCACCTGTTCACCAGGGCGTAGATTCAACTGGTGATACCAGATTGGGCCAGCATCGACGATGATTTGACCAGTGCCATCATCTAGAATGAACTCATTGCCGACTACACTGTGAATTACGCCGGAAATACTGACCCCAGGATTACGTTGTAGATCTCGAATCGCAGTTTGGGCTTGACCGATCGAACCACCAATGGGTAAGAAAACCGCAGAAAGGACAATAGCCAGTCCAGTAGTGTATGTAAAAGATATCATTTTCATGAATGTGAATGAGTATTTTAGCGAGTGGGTTTGAGCAGAATTTTTACGCTCTTGGTTATACTCTAGCCATTCAGTATGACCAAAAAGTGACAAGGCTGGCTAGAAAAGTGACAAGGTTGGCTAGAAATTCGTTTGCCTAGAAATCATGTTTGCCTAGAAATCAGCACTACGGTTCAATGCGTACTGTCTACTGTTCATCGTCCCCTATCTACTCAGTTCGCTATCCACTGATTGTCTTCCATGACCTATTGATCATTTATCAATTTGTTGCTTCGCCAACGGCAATGTAATTTGAAATAATGATCCCTGTCCGATCGCACTGATCACTTGGATCTGTCCAGCATGGGCTTGTACAATTTGTTGAGCAATTGCCAATCCTAATCCCAATCCACCGGAAGCTTTGGAGCGTTGGGGATCAACCCGATAGAAGCGTTCAAAAATGTGAGGCAAGGCTTCTGGTGGGATACCGATGCCGCTGTCTTGAACGGCGACCCAGGCATGAGAATCTCGCAGTTCCAGCCTTAACTCAATCCTACCGCCCGGTGGCGTGTAGCGACAGGCATTGTGGAGCAAATTGGCGATCGCCTGTTGTAGTAAAGTTGCATCAGCTCTCACTATCATACGATCCTGTGGCAACTGGCTGCTGAACTGGAGGGCGTGGGTTTTGGCTTGGGGCAACCACTCGCTGCTCATCTGGCGTAACAACTGGGTGAGATCGATCGACTGTAGCGCATTGGCAGACAGCAATCCTTCATGGCGGGCCAAAAATAATAGCTCATCGATCAGCGTACTCATTTGTTTGGTGAGGCTGACAATTTTTTCCAGGCGGTTGCGGAGCGTTAGGGTGCCTTCTTCTGGGTCGTCCAAGTCCATCAAGCTCACCTGGGCATTCCCTAATACCGCTGCCAGTGGGGCTCGCAGTTCATGGGAGGCATTGGCCGTAAATCGCTGGAGTTGCTGACAGGCGACCGCGAGGCGATCGTTCGTTTTTTGCAGGCTAATTTCTCGTCCTGCCAGTTCTTGCTCCAACTGAGAAAACAGGTGAATCGCAAACCAGGCTCCTACCGTGCCGATCACCCCCGATCCACAGAGGACGATCCAGGTCATTTGCCGATAAAACTCCTGGTGCTGCTTGCGTTCCGTGAGTAAAGCTTCTTCGGTCTGGGTAAAGCGATCGATGGCTTGACGAGCCTGATCCATCGTTTCACGACCTTCCTCCAACCAGGCGTAGAGAGAAGCAGTGGGCACCAGGGTTTCAGTGTGTCCCCGAACCCGCCTGAGTTCCCGTTGGAGGGTGAGCTTGCGGTGCAGGATAGTCAAATTTTCGTTCACCAAGTAACGAATTTCTTTAGCCCGTTGAGACTGCTGCGGATTGTCGCTGACCAAATTTTGCAGTTGATCCAACGAGGTGGGAATCACAGCGCGGGCACTGTTATAAGGCGCCAAAAACTCTGAACGTTGCGTTAGCCCATAGCCGCGTACCCCTGTCTCTGCATCAATCAGAGCATTCAACAAGCGCTTCGTTTCCAGCCGTACCGTTTGCGTGTGCTGCACCCAGGCTTCATCTTCCACTAGGCTCGCTTTCAACCAGGTAAAGGCCGATAGAGCGGTCAACAAACAGGAAACTGGAATGGCGATAATGGTTGCCCCGCGCACCCGAATGGGTAGGGATTGCCAGCGTTGATAAATTTTTTGAGCCAGATGCGCCATGGATTCAGGTTGCAGGAGGTTCTAAGCGATAGCCTATGCCATAAACCGTCTCGATCCAAGTGTCGATGCCAATCTCACGCAGGCGTTGGCGCAGACGTTTGATGCGAGCGGTCACGGCGTTGCTTTCGGGCTCTGCACCCCATTCCCAGAGCGCTTGCTCAATTTGGTCGTGGGTGAGAATTTGCTGCGGATGGCGCATGAGATACTCCAACAGTTGAAAATCGCGGCTCGATAGCTTCAGGTGAATTTGCCCGCGCGCCACGCGCATGGTATCCAGGTTGAGCACCAAATCACCGACTTGCAAGGAATCTCCCAACCATAAGGGCGATCGTCGTCGCAGGGCCCGCACCCGAGCCAGTAACTCATCCATATCGATCGGTTTTACCAAATAATCATCTGCCCCAGCATCCAGCCCCATCACCTTATCAGCAGTTGTATCTTTAGCGGTCAAAATCAGGATCGGAGCGGAGTGGCCAGCCTGACGATAGGATTGGCAGAGGGAAATCCCATCTTCGCCAGGTAGCATCCAATCGAAAATTAGCAGCTCATAGGCTTTCTCGCCCATCAGCCACCGCGCGGTTACGCCATCTCCAACTCCATCCACGACATGACCCGATCGCGTCAGCACAGCATGAAGGGGCTCACGTTGTTCAGCGTCATCTTCTACCAATAAGATCCGCATAGATCACCATTTTAGAAAATGGATGAATCAACCGCAAATTCTTGGCCCGACAACAGATCGCCTGATGATCCAAATCGCGATCCACTCGATCGTCCAGCCCAAGGTAGTGGACTGCCAAAATCACCTTCCTGAGGTGCTAGCTGAAACTCATTCTGCTGCCGACGCACCAGGCGAGTCGGTGCATTGGCTACAATCGCACCATTGGCGCGGGTAATTCTCAAAGCATCAAAGTCTTCATCATCCAGATCACCTACTACGGTCAACCGATCCCCCACGCCAATGTCCAAATTACGATTCCCCCGTCGAATCCCATCCACCCACACTCGCCCTGTCCGATCGCGTAGCAAAAATTCATCTTCTCGAATGCGAGTAACCGTACCCGTAACTTTCACTAAAACATCTTCCCGAACGCGCAGACTGCCAATATTGACCCTGGGAGCCGCGTCCAGATCAAGATTCGGGCGATCATCGTCGGGTCGTCCATTACCGGGTCGTCCATTACCGGGTCGTCCATTACCGGGTCTGCCTCGATCGGGATTGTTAGGGTTAGGAGTGCTGATCACCGTTGAACCGTCCGATCGGATAATCTGGATCGCATCGAAATCTTCCAGATCATCGAGATCGCCTAAAACTGTGACTGGTTCACCCACAGTCAGGTTCGTGGTGCCAGAGCCTCCCCGCACTGCATCAACCCAAATTTGTCCGGTGCCATCTTGTAGTAAAAATTCATCTTCGCGAAGCCCAATCACCGTTCCAGCAATGGTGACCATAAAGTCATCGCGAACTTGCAAACTGCCAATAGGTATGGTCGTCATTGAGGGATCTCCATCACTGCGTTATCAGGATGGCATCAACCTACCGAAAGAAGATGACCAGAATATGACCGATCAACCCTTGAGCCTCCACAAGTTCTCATTGAAGTTCTTATTGATTGTTCACCCTGCCCTGTTTGGTGCTCAGTTATGCTGCTGACAGTTCGGTGTAGCGAATTCTCGTTACAATAGAACGCATCTTTGCTCAGTAATCGACTCAATGATTGGCTACAGTCGATGGACTGATCAGGTGTATTCGAGGTTCTCCTAGTTTTGACTCGATCGTGCCTGCGTCGGTTTTGCCGGAATCGTTTGTCATCTTCGTTCAATGCTGCTGATCTTATGTATTTTTCATCTACTGCGGATTTAGAACGGGAGCGAGAGCGTCTCCATCAGGTGTATCGTAAGCTGCCAGCCCTTGAACAAACGATCGCCCAAATCTTTTCGCTCATTTATGAACCCGTAAGCCGCAACTTATTCATTGCCTGCTGGAATCATCTCTCTGAAAAAGATCGACAGGGCAAGCATTTTACAGCTCCCAGTGCCAAACCTTATATCGATCGGTTGATCGAATGGGGTATTCTGGTGCAAGCCAGTGGTTCAGGGCCTCAGTGCAATCCCTTACTGTCCGAAATCATCACCCGTGATACAGTTGCCACTAAGCGGTTTGAGCGATTTGTGCAGGCGGTGCAGCAAGGCTTCCCCATGCCACGGCGCTGGAAGGATGGGCCGATCTCGTTTGGCAATGAACGTCAACTGGTGCGAGAAATTCGGCTCGGACTCTACCGTAATGATTTAAAGTTCATTCAAAAACAATTAGAAGACTATTACAAATATAGCTATCAAAAAGATAAATTATCGTTAGAAGATATCTATCTTGGCATTTGCAACAATCCTTTTGATCCTGACTGGATGCGATCCCTCTCGCCTGCTCTGCTTGAAGGAAGCTTGAGCAGCATCTTAAATGAGTCGCTGTACGGGTTAATTCCTGGCGATGCCGCGTTTGAGCTGCTGCGAGAAACCGTGGTGCAAGCCGGGAAAAAGGCCTCGCAAGCCCAGTTGGAACTGTTGACGGAACAGCTTTTGCTGCGGGGGCAGTTGACTGAAGCGCAGCAGATCTTAACCACGACTTCCACCGATCCTCAACAGTTCTCACTGCTTTGGGGTTGGCTCCACTGGATGCAAGGAGACCGCAAAACTGCGATTGAGCAATTTACGATCGCCCTACAAATCCTCAAGCAAAGGAGTGGCAAACGCAAAATTTACTTCCAGTCGATCGGTGGGCTCTTTTTCCTGTTAGCCCTGTTGCAGGATGGATCATCTGAACAATTGGCTGAAGCGGCGGAGTATGCCAGTATTGCCCGTCAAGCCAAACACGAGTTGAGTTCGATCTATACAGTGCTGGAACGTTTGGTGAAAGTACAACAAGGCGAAATTGCACATAAGAATTGGATTATTGGCAATCCGATCGCGCCTTACGATGCTGGGAATAGTCTAGAAACATTAATTGCAGCGTTGTGTCTCTATTGGGTAGATGGCGCGCAAGCCAAGAAGCACCTGCCTCGCTTGCTGGAACCATTGTGTGAGGCTGCCCAAACCGCAGGCTACGGCTGGCTATGGCATGTGGCCGGTAGTCTACTAGCCGAACTGAAACCCCGCAGTCTTTATGCCAAACAGCCCGTTCGACTACCGAGTGCGACGCAACTGGTTACTCTGATCCAACCCCAAGAACCCTGGGAACTTTGCCTGAATGCCCTCTCTAATCTGCGCAAAGATCAATCCAATGCTGCTACTACTAAAGCCGAAGGAGCTTCCCGGTTGGCTTGGTTTGTCACCCTGTATGGCAGTAGTTGGTCGCTGCAACCGCGAGAACAGTCCCTCAGTGCGAAAGGAGAATGGAGTAAGGGTCGGCCGATTGCCCTGAAGCGTCTCAAAAGTAATGCGGAAGAGTTTAACTACATTACACCTCAGGATCTGAAGATCTGCGCCCACATCAAAACCTACTCCTATGGTTGGGGGAATAAAACCGAGTATAAGTTTGGGGATAAGGCGATCGCCTCGCTGGTTGGTCATCCCTATGTCTTCTGGGAAGATGCGGCTGGTGTGCGGCTGGAGGTGGTGAAGGGTGAGCCAGAGTTATTGGTGAAAAAAGGCAAAAATGAGCACCTGACTCTGCAACTGCTACCGGAACTGACAGACAACAAAGAGTTACTGGTGGTCAAAGAAAGCCCAACTCGCCTGAAGGTTATAGAGGTGACTCCTGACCATCGCCGCATCAGCGAAATTTTAGGAGCGAAGAACCGACTGGAAGTGCCCGTAGTTGCCAAGGAGCGGGTTTTATCAGCGATTAATGCCATTTCGAGCATCGTCACGGTTCACTCTGACATCGGCGGGGGGGTGGCAACTGAAGAGGTACCGGCCGATCCCAAGCCCCACGTCCATTTGATGCCATCTCAGACTGGGTTAAAGGTGGCCATTCTGGCTCGTCCGTTTGCCCAAGCTGGCTCCTATTATCGTCCGGGCACGGGGGGTGAAACGGTAATCGCAGAAATTGATGGTCAACGTTTGCAAACGACCCGCGATTTACGTGAAGAGAAACAACGCTTGAAGGCGACGATCGCTGCTTGTCCGACTTTGTCCCGCCAAGAAAATCATGATCATGAATGGTTTGTAGAAGATCCAGAAGATTGTTTAGAGTTGCTTTTAGAGTTGCAAGCGTTAGGAGAAAGTATCACGATCGAACAGCCGGAAGGTGAGAAGTTTCGGATTAGTCGTCAGGTTGACTTGAAAGACTTTAAGCTGAACATTAAACGCCAAAATGATTGGTTCGCTACTGAAGGGGAACTGCGTATCAATCCTGACATGGTTTTAGATATGCAGCAGCTTATGCAACTCTTAGAGCAATCTACCGGCCGGTTTATTCCCCTGGCAGATGGCCAGTTTTTAGCCTTAACCCAGGAATTTCGCAAACGGCTAGATGAACTGCGATCCTATACCGATCGATCAGGCAAAGGCGTACGGCTGCATCCCCTAGCTACCTTAGCCGTGGAAGATTGGCTTGATGAGGTGGGTGAGCTCAAGGCAGATAAACATTGGAAAGCACATATTCAACGGTTGAAGGAAGTTCAAAATCTTGATCCGCAGTTGCCCTCGACCCTGCAAGCCGAACTGCGCGATTATCAGTTGGATGGATTCCGCTGGCTCTCTCAACTGGCTCACTGGGGGGTGGGAGCTTGTTTAGCCGACGATATGGGATTAGGCAAAACCTTGCAAGCCCTTGCGGTGATTCTGGCTCGTGCACCTCAAGGAGCCACGCTGGTGATTGCCCCCACTTCGGTGGGAATGAACTGGATCAGTGAAGCCCAACGGTTTGCCCCGACCCTGAATGTGATCCAATTGGGCAGTGGCGATCGGCAAAAGATTTTAGATCAACTCCAGCCGTTTGACTTGCTGGTCTGTAGCTACGGGCTCTTGCAGCAGGAAGAAGTGGCTGAGATGCTGGCCAAAGTCACCTGGCAAACGATCGTGCTGGATGAGGCCCAATCGATTAAAAACTTTGCGACGAAGCGTTCCCAGGCTGCCATGAATTTGCAGGGGGGCTTTAAGTTGATGACGACGGGCACCCCGATCGAAAATCATCTCGGCGAGCTTTGGAACCTATTTCGGTTCATCAATCCGGGGCTATTAGGCTCGTTAGACAGCTTTAACCAGCGGTTTGCTTATCCGATCGAACGGGCAGACGATCGGGAGGCTCGCCATCGTCTGAAGAAGTTAATTCAACCTTTTCTGTTGCGACGCACTAAAAATCAGGTATTGCAAGAACTGCCGTCCCGCACGGAAATTCTGCTGCAAGTCGAACTGAGTCCGGAAGAGATGGCGTTTTATGAAGCACTACGACGAGAGGCGATCACGAAACTAGCAGACAGCGAAGCGAAGGCGGGAGCCAAACATTTGCAGGTGTTAGCTGAAATCATGCGGTTGCGGCGAGCCTGTTGCAATACCCGACTGGTGAAACCAGAAATCGCCTTGCCCAGTGCCAAGCTCAACCTATTTGGTGAAGTGCTGACGGAACTGCTAGACAATAAACATAAAGCATTAGTGTTTAGCCAATTTGTTGATCACCTTCACCTAATCCGCGATTTTCTGGATCGCCAGGGAATCCCCTATCAGTATCTAGATGGTAGCACCCCGACCCCAGAGCGCAAGAAGCGAGTCAATGCCTTTCAAGCAGGGGACGGGGATGTATTTTTGATTAGCCTTAAGGCAGGCGGCACTGGGCTCAACCTCACAGCCGCTGATTACGTCATCCACATGGATCCCTGGTGGAATCCGGCGGTGGAAGATCAGGCTAGCGATCGAGCCCATCGGATCGGGCAGCAACGGCCAGTCACCATCTATCGCTTGGTAGCTCAAAACACGATCGAGGAGAAAATTGTCCAACTGCATCAGCAGAAACGGGATCTGGCAGATAGTTTGTTGGAAGGTAGCGAAATGAGTGGCAAGATGTCTACCGAAGCCTTGCTGCAATTGATCACCGCCAACTAGACAAGCAAACTAGGCGACAATTTGGAAGTCGCTAGCGGTTAGGGCTGGAACGCTACTCAGGGTCGCGAACCGCTGCCCACTGCCAAAGCCACCCGTTGCACCATTCTCGTTGTAGAACAACTTGCCATTCACGGAGTTGTATACGATAAAGGCACTACTAGTAGCTGCTGCTGTATCTGTAGTGACTACTGCAAAGTCACTCGCCGTGCTAAATCCAGCACCTACTCCGCTCTGGAGCTTGATAAATGTCGTCTTGCTCAGTCCGAGTTGATCTAATTCAGTACTGTTGAAATCAACGATTGTATCTGCCCCAACGGTCGCGACTGAGAAGGCTGCTCCACTGCTGTAGAGGAACTGGTCTGCACCCGTACCACCAGTGAGCTGATCGTTCCCACTCCCCCCGATCAGGGTATCATTGCCAGCTCCACCATTCAGTCTGTCATTGCCAGCTCCGCCATTGAGAATGTTATTGCCATTGTTGCCATTGATGGTATTAGCAAAATCGTTGCCAGTCCCGTTCAAGCTATTTGCACCCGTCAGGGTCAGATTCTCCAGCTCTGCACCTAAGGTATAGCTAATCCCTGCATTGACTCGGTCTGTCCCTTCACCTGCCAACTCAGTTACCACATCACCAGGAGCAGTAACCGTGTAAATGTCATTTCCGAGTCCACCCATCATAATGTCAATGCCAGCTCCGCCATTGAGCGTATTATTGCCACTATTACCGATTAAGGTGTTATTGAGGGTGTTACCAGTGGCATTAATATTAGCGTTACCAATCAGGCTGAGATTCTCGATATTAGCACCGAGGGTATAGGTCACAGAAGACTGTACCCAGTCAGTGCCTGCTCCAGCCACTTCAGTGATCACATCCGCAGTATGGTCTACCTCATAGGTGTCATTGCCAGCCCCGCCACTCATGGTGTCGATCCCAGCCCCCCCTATGAGAATATTATTGCCACTGTTGCCGATCAGAGTGTTAGCTTGGGCATTCCCGGTGCCATCCAGGTTGGCAGAGCCAGTCAGAGTCAGGTTTTCTAGATGGGCGGACAGGGTGAAAGAAACGGCGGACTGGACGGTGTCGCTTCCTTCGTCAACCACTTCGGTGACGATATCGCCTGCATCATCCACGATGTAGGTGTCGTCGCCCGCCCCGCCGCTCATCGTATCTGCGCCCGCACCACCATCCAGGACATTATTGCCACTGTTGCCGATCAGAATATTACTACTGCTATTACCGCTACCGTTAAGATTCGCCACTCCAGTTAGCGTTAGGTTCTCAAGGGTCGATCCCAGACTATAGGAGAAGCTTGCCTGAATCGTATCAGTGCCCTCCCCTTCTGCTTCAGTGACAACATCCCCACTGCTATCCAGTTTATAGGTGTCATCACCCAAGCCACCTGCGAGCCAATCATCGCCCGCACCGCCATCCAGGATGTTATTACCACTGTTACCGGCGATCGTGTTAGCCAGTTCGTTACCCGTCGCGTTGATGTTGGCGGATCCTATCAGCGCCAAGTCTTCTACTTCGGCAGTCAGAGTAAAGGAAACCGAGGATTGAACAAGGTCAGTGCCTGCTCCGGCGGACTCAGTGACGATATCGCCTGCATCATCCACGATATAGGTGTCATCGCCCGCCCCGCCACTCATCGTATCTGCACCCGCCCCGCCATCTAGGATATTGTTGCTGCTGTTGCCGATGATGACATTGTTCAAAGCATTGCCTGTACCGATAAGAGCAGTTCCGGTCAAGGTCAGGTTCTCAACATTCGTGCCTAAGGTATAGCTCATCGCAGATTGCACTGTATCTGTGCCCTCTCCAGCCGCTTCAGTGATGACATCTCCAGCATCATCGACCAGATAGGTGTCATTGCCTGCCCCGCCGCTCATCGTATCTGCACCTGCTCCGCCATCGAGAGCATTATTGCCACTGTTGCCGATCATCACGTTATTTTCAGCATTGCCAGTACCGTTGATGCTAGCTGAGCCAGTCAGAGTCAGGTTCTCAACATTCGCACCCAAGGTATAGTTAATCGAAGATTGAACAGTATCAACTCCTTCTCCCGGAGATTCGATAACGACATCCCCAACATTATCAATCCGGTAAGTGTCATTCCCAGCTCCACCGATTAAAGTATCTGCTCCTGCTGCACCATTGAGAATATTGTTGCCACTGTTGCCGGTAATCACGTTGCTGCCTGCATTGCCGGTACCATTGATGTTAGCTGAACCCATTAAAGTCAAGTTCTCAACGTTGAAACTTAAGCTATAGCTAACAGAAGATTGGACAGTATCGATCCCACCACTGGCAGTTTCCGTCACCATATCTCCTGAGTTATCGACGATGTAGGTGTCATTCCCGGCTCCACCGATCAAGGTATCTGCCCCCACTCCACCATCCAGGATGTTATGACTGCTGTTGCCTGTCATCGTATTACTGAGGGCATTCCCTGTACCGTTGAGTGCTGTCCCGGTTAAGGTCAAGTTCTCAATATTTGCACTCAAGACATAGCTGACGGTGGATTGCACCACATCAATCCCCTCGCCTGCTAGTTCGGTTACTGTATCTCCTGACGCATCAATGATGTAGGTATCATCGCCTGCACCGCCAATCAAAACATCATCGCCTGCACCGCCAACCAGGGTATCGTTACCTGCACCGCCAGTCAGGATATTGTTGCCGCTATTACCAATGATGACGTTATTGAGATCATTACCCGTACCGTCGATCGCGGCAGAGCCAGTCAAAGTTAAGTTCTCAACATTGCTGCTGAGGATATAGCCGGCAGAAGATTGCACGGTATCAGTTCCTTCACTGGCTGCTTCAGTTACTACATCAGCCGTGTTGTCTACAAGATAGGTATCATCCCCCGCACCCCCGATCAGCATATCTATACCTACACCACCATCCAGGATGTTATGACTGCTATTGCCGGTGATCACATTATTGAGTGCATTGCCGGTACCATCGATCGCCACAGAGCCAGTTAAGGTGAGATTCTCAACGTTTGTGCCTAATGTGTAGCTAATGCTTGCCTGTACCGTATCAGTACCTTGATTGGCGACTTCTGTCACGATATCGCTGGTACTATCAACTATATAAGTGTCGTTGCCCGTACCGCCGATCATAGTGTCATTGCCCACACCACCATTCAAAGTATCGTTACCAGCACCGCCATCCAGTGTGTCATCTCCTCCTCCCCCGTTGAGAGTGTCATTACCGTTGCTGCCAGTTAGGGTATTGCCAGCACTATTGCCGGTGATCACGTTATTGAGCGTGTTACCTGTACCATTGATCGTCGCAGTACCGGTGAGTATCAGGTTTTCAACATCAGTTCCTAACGTGTAGGTGATGGCAGCCTGGACGGTATCGTTGCCCTGACTAGCTACTTCGATCACCACATCGCCAGCACTGTCAACTACATAGGTGTCATTACCTACACCACCATCCATGTAATCGTCACCACTACCGCCATTGAGAATGTCGTTACCGGCTTCCCCGTAGAGGTCGTCGTTACCCGCGCCACCATTCACCGTATCGTTGCCTGCTCCACCATAGAGTCCAGTCCAGACCCCATTAATGAAAGAGTAGTAGCGATCGTCGCCCTCCCCCCCGTTGATCACATCATCGCCTGCGCCGCCTTCAACCCGGTCATTGCCT
>JALOOM010000085.1 GCA_025454395.1 Elainella sp. Prado103 | reverse complement strand
CTGGAAACGGATGTGCTTGGGGCAAGGGTTAGGTATCTTTGGGAGAATAAGCGGATGGGTTGTTTGTTGGTGGCTGAGATATTTTTGGGACGGTTTTCTCCCTGCTCGATCGAATCTTTTCCGACGGAATCATCTGCCCTCATCCACCACTCCGATCGCCCCACCCAAACTCGATCGCCCCACCTCCCATCCACCCCACCGATCGCCCATCCGCTACACCTCCGCTACACCTCCGCTACACCTCCACTACACCTCCGCTACACCGATCGCCCATCCGCTCCCCACCACCCCATTCCCCCACCGATCGCCCATCCGCTACACCCATCCGCTACACCTCCGCTACACCCATCCGTTACCCACCGACCATCCCTGGGAACTCTACGACTATTTCCATCCGTATCTACCCATGACCAACCCAGAGATTCCCCATCAAGACTTGACCTACCGCATTATTGGAGCTGCCATGCGAGTTCACCGGAATACGCCCCGTGGATTGCGAGAAAAACACTACCAGCGAGCGCTCACGGCTGAAATGGCGAAAGATGGGCTGATTGTGGTAGAAGAATACCCTCTGGAAATCTACAGTGGCGAAACCTGGTTAGGGCGGCTTTACTTGGATCATTGGGTGAATGATTGCATTGTGGTGGAAGATAAAGCAGTATCTCGCAGGATGGGGAATCGGGAAATTGCCCAGGTGATCGCCTATCTGGCAGCTACAGAGGGTAAAGTTGGATTGTTGCTCAACTTTGGTCGATCGCGGTTGGAATACCAGCGTATTTTGCCGCCGAAATCGGTGCAGAATTGGCGGCATAACATTGCACAGTATGTCTGGCGACCTCCGTTTCCCTGGCAGGCTCGCAGATAGGGAGTTGCGATCCATTTTGTTCAGATCGCGCCATAATTTGAAACGATCTAGAAGTTATGGCAATTGCCCATGCCTCCCCGTCGTCTGCCCTCATCTTCTCCCCCTTGGTCTGCCAGTACAGAGCTGGTTGGTGTTGAACTATCCCTGTCTCCGCTGCGAGATTGCCGTCTTTATCCTGAATATGCGATCGGGCTTCATGCCTGGTTTCTGGATCAAGTGCGTCAGAATAATCCGGAACTCTCGGCTTTTTTGCATGATGATCCAGCGAAACCCTTTACCCTTTCACGCCTTGTGGGGCTTCCCTTCGCTCACACGCTGACGGCGCTGGCTCACGAAACTTACTACTGGACAATTACGGCTCTCAATCAACCGGTCTGTCAGTGGTTGGCGGAGTGGTGGTTAAATCGTCCCGCACAACTAGAGTTGCGGGGGGCTGCGATGCAGATTGTGGATGCTAAGGTAATTTATCCGCCGACTACCTATGTCGATTTATTAAACAATTCTATATCTTCTACAGCACTTTCATTTTGTTCACCTACCAGTTTTCGCCATCGTGGACATCACCTCCCTTTACCGCTTCCCAAAACGTTATTTCAAAGTTATTTGCGTCGTTGGAATGATTTTTCAGGGGAAGTGGTTGACTCGGAGGATTTTCTCGATTGGATCGATGAGTTTGTGGTGATTGCGCGACACCAGATTGAATCCTTGAAAGTCACGGCGGGTAAGCGAGGTTCTGTAACAGGCTTTGTGGGTTCTGTGGAGTTTCATCTATTGCCTCTAGGGCAACGCGAGACGGAATATGCAGAACTATTTGGTGCGTTGGTGCAGTTGGCTCCTTATTGTGGAACTGGACATAAAACAACGTTTGGCTTGGGGCAAACTCGTGTGGGCTGGTTGACAGCAGCGCCGGATCCGATCCCACCAATCGAGCGCTTGGCAGCTCAGCGGATCACAGAACTAACGGAGCTATTTTTGGCATTGAAGAAACGGCAAGGTGGTCATCGGGCGATCAATAGTGCTGAAACCTGGGCGACGATATTGGCGCGGCGAGAGTTGGGAGAATCTTTGAAGGTGATCGCCGTTGATTTAGGAATTCCCTATGAAACAGTTAAAACCTACCTTAAGTTGGCTCGTAAAGCACTCAATGACACACAAGCTGAAGACGGCAAGATGATTCACAAAGACTAAGGAGTTTTCCGGATAAATCCGCTGGAAAAACCTCGATCGGGATCGCGTAATTGAATGTTAGGTTTAATTTTGAAGGCGCAGGGAATTTGGGTGCCCCAACATAACTCGCCTTCAGTTTGGGGTGAGAAAAAGGCAAAATTACTGGCTTGTTTGAGGGTGACTTCTACAGTGGGTAAAGGGGGTGGCAAGATTAAGCCATGTCCTGATCGCACCATCAGCCCGATCATGACACTGGCAGCAAGCAGGATTGTGCCCGATCGCTGGGGAGTCCAGCCTGGATTACGAAGGGAGAGGTGCCGATGCAGTTCTGTTTGGCAACCCCTGAACGCAATCAGTAAAGCTGGAATTAGCAGGAGGCTGGGTAATACGAATCGAAACATCAGTGTGGTTGTAGCATGGAAGGCCATACTGACTACCTGAGTTGCCAATACCCAGACAATTCCTACAGGCCAATAACGGATCAGGGATTGGATAGATAATCCGATCGAAACAAGAGATATGACAATAATAGCTACAAGTAACTGATGAGAGCGGCTCGAAATGAGCCATCGCCTCAGGAGCTGAAGTGTGGATGTTTTCTGGTCTGACCCCTGATACCAACTTTGCCAATCGAGAGTATTTTGCACCACTGCATCGGAAACATCTGGCGGAACGGTTACAGGAAGACTGAGGCAGAAAAGATTAGATGGAAATAGGGGGCAGCCGGAGGTCTGAATTTGAGCAATGAAAAACGGAGCGGATAAGATTAGGGTAATACTGAAGCCAACGAACCAGGCTGACCAGCGCGATCGATTGCGCCAACCATAAAATGCCCCCGCTATTAAAACCAGCGGCATGGCGGTTAGCTTAAAGGTGAGGGCTCCGATCGCTAAAACGAGGGGCACAATGGCATCATTGAGCGGCATCTGTGGGTTGGGTGAGGTAAGCAGTGCAGCATGGGCGGGTTGCAAATGGATCGCTGGTAATTCGGTTGAGGTTGGGGCTGAACGATGGGCGATCACCAGCATACTCCAGGGAACTAAGCCGGTGAGGAAAGCAACCGGGGTGTCGGGTGAAGGCGAAATGCTGATCTCTTGTAGGGTGGGCCAGAGCAGGCTAAACAGCAGCATAAGCAAGGAGAAACTGACCAGAAACCAATCACTCAATTGGCCTTCGCCGCGCTGGATCGATCGACCACAAATCCCAATCTGTAAAATTGCCAGTAATAAGACCCAGCCGCCTAACACCGCACTGACCTGATCACCGATCGGGCTGGGACTCAGGGGGGCAGCAAGGGCAAACCAGGCGGAGTTGAAGGCAAAATTGGCGAAAATGAGGGCAATCCCAGGCACAATTCCGATTTGATGGAGCCACTGGATTAATGAGTAATGGTAAAGCCCCGTATCCAGCCAGGTGACCTGTTGCGTCGCTAAAATGGCTAAGCCAATGGCAATCCCACTAATCAATAAGCCCCAGCGACGGGTATGACCGATCCAGGTTCGCAATTCTGACCGCACGGGTGATCGAACGATCGCTATCCCTCCCAGCAGCGTGGCGGTCAGCAGACCTGTACCCAGCGATAGGGGGTGGATGAGGGCGACTGCCAGCAGTGTAATTGCCAGTAGGATCGTGCCTAGCCATACTGAGACAATCCAGCGATCTCCTGCTCGTTGAATTGGCCAGGGTGGCAGCCAAGCTAAACCACTTAATCCGATTGTGCTGCACACAATCAGCAGGATCGTCCAGACTGCCAGGAAATACAGCATAGGGGCTCAGGAGGGGATACGAGATTGCCAAAATTCTGCCACAATTTGGCGTTCAGCGGCTTCAAAAACCTGCTGCCAGTCATAGTGTTGCTCGACCCGTTGACGGCCCTGCTGCCGTAGGGTTTGGCGTAAGGTGGGCTGATCTAAAAGCTGTAAAACGCCTGTCGCAAAGGTTTCTGGCTGGTCACGGATCAGGAGGTGAACCCCATCGGTGACATCCAGACCTTCGCAGCCTAATGAGGTGGAAATGACGGGTAATCCCATCGCCATGGAATGCAAAATCTTGATGCGGGTGCCGCTGCCGATCCGTAATGGAACGATCGTGATTGCTGCCTGTCGGGCAATGTCGCTCATATCGTCCGGGTTGGCAACCACCTGAATTCGCGGTTCTTCAGCTAAATCCAGTAAGGTTTGCGGGGGATCGGCTCCCGCGATGCAAAGGCGAACTGAGGGGTCTTGCTGCCAAACCAGGGGCAGAATCTGCTCGACGAAGTAGGTGGCTCCATCAATGTTGGGATAGTAGCTCAGGGTGCCAATGAACAAAATCTGCCGCTGAGAGGATGGTGGTAGAAGCTGAATCTGCTGCGTATCAATGCCGTTGTTGACAATCATGGTTTTTCCAGAAGGACAACGTTCAGCCATTTCCAATTGATCTTGTTCACTGACCACCATCCGTAGCGAAAACTTTGGCCAGTAGTGATCTTCAAACTGGGCTAAGAGATCAGCTTCTCGATCGGACTCGACAAAGGCGCGTACGGCTGCTACCTGTTGGGCAATTTGCTGAAGCTGGTCTTGGTTTTGCTGCACAAGGGCGCAACGCCGCAGCAGACGAGATTCGATATTATGTTCACCTAAAATATGAAATGCTTGAGGGAACAGATCAATATATTGCGCCATATAGATAAAATCACAAAGCACAATATCGAAATTAGCAGGCTCAATGGATTGCAGTAAGGATCGCATTCGCTCGCTACTATATCGATGGATCAGGGCAGGTTGATCGGCTGATCGAGGTAAGGCATCGCCAATCATGACCATAATGCCTAATTGACAATGTTGTTCTAGCTGGGTTTCTAAAACATAATCTCCTTTGACGAACATTAGGGAGAAGACAACGAGTTCATGTCGCTTACCTAATCCATGCATTTCATGGAACATCCGACTGATTGCCCCTAGTTTGGGTGGATAGGGCGGATAGGGCGTTAACATCAAAATTCGCAATCGATCGCTTCTGCCTTGTTGGTCTCGTTTCTGGGCTTGCTGACAGAACTGCTGGATGCGGTGCTCTTGCTGGTGTAAATGTTGAGCATAGGCAAGACAATCTTGCAGATAGGCAATCTCTGGATGGGTCTGAGTCACCTGTCGATAGAGGTCGATCGCAGTCGTCATTTGCCCTTGGGCCAGCCAGGCTTCTGCCAAGTAATAATAAGCCCAAGCGAAATTGGCATCGAGTTCGATCGCCCGTTCTAAATTTGGGATCGCGGCTGCCCAAAATCCCCCTTTCACCTGAGCCTCTCCCAGATGATAGTAAAACCAAGATACCGATGGGTCGCGCTGAATTGCCTGCTGGCAAGCTTCGATCGCGGCTGCCCAATTTTCTTGCCCCATCTGGGCTTTAGCCAAAGTTTGGTAAAACCAGGCAACCGAATCATCCTGGTGGATTGCTTGTTGAATAGTCGTGATCGCAGCTTCCCACCGTCCCTGTCCCAGATAGGCCTCTGCCAGGGTTTTGTACAGCCAGATGAAGGATGGATCGTGCTGAAGCGCCTCCTCGCAAATTTGGATCGCCGCAATCCAATCTCCTCGCTCAACCAATGCTACGGCTAATTGATGGGCAATGGCTGGATCGGTTGGATGCTGGGCAGAACGCGATCGATGCAATTGAACTTGCAGCTTTTGATAAGTTTCTTTTAGAGGTTGGCGTAGGCGAGGGGGAATGAAAGGGTGCAGGGAACGGGATAAAAATTCTAACATGATTATTCTATAGGGGGAGTCGTTCCACAGATTGAGGACGTTGTTGTAAAGCGTAGGGTTGTTCTAGCCACCATTTATCATGGCTGCCTTCTGCCAATTTACGGAATACGGCTGAGTTTGGGGACTCGATCGGTAAATCGGCAATCAGTTCCCACTCGGCTTCGAGGCGAAGAAACTGTTGGAGGACATCTCCTGTCCACAATTGAGTATCATCGACGATGCAGAGCCCGCCCACCTTCAGGAAGTTGCTCATGTAATACCAATCGATGAAAGGGCTGGGGAAGGCATGGCGACCATCGATCAAAATCAGATCCAGGTCAGTCAGTTGTAATTGGGGTAAGGCGGTTTCGGAGCGAGCGATGTGAAAGGTGACTCGATCGATCGGAATTTGCTGATGTCGGCTATAGGACTGGAGACGTTCAACTAAAGCGGCATCAGGAACAATGCAATGATGTTCTGCCCCCTTGAGGGCAAATAAGAGGGTACTGATTCCAGAGCCGGTTTCAAGGGTTCGCCAGCCTGGTTGCACCTGCTGATGCAGAAACTCTAACACCGATTTAGAGAGCCCCAGGGAGCCGAGTTGACCGAACACCTCATGCAATTTGGGAGGGTGTTTCAGGAGCATTTCGACTCGCATGGGTTGACCGCTTTGGAGATGATAGGCAAAATCTAACTTATCTTGAAACAAGGTTTCTTCGGGACAGAGTTGCAGGGCTTGCCGGAAGGCGGTGATGGCGGGTTCAGCTTGTTCTTGATCAAGCCAGATTTCACCCAGCTCATAGTGCGCCCAAGCAAAATCAGGATAGAGTGCGAGACTCTTTTGCAGCGCGGGCACGGCTGCGGTTGGGTTGCCCAAGCGAATGTAGATGCGCCCCAGCTCATAGTGAAACCAGGAGATGGTTGGATCCCGTTCGATCGCCTCAGTCCAAGCATGAAGGGCGGATTGCCATTCCTTCGCCCCTGCCAAAGCCTGACCGAGGGTGTGATAGTACCAACAACAGGATGCATCCCGCTCGATCGCCTGCCGACAAGCCTGAATTGCGGCCTGCCAATTGCCCGCCTCCAACTGAGCTTTACCGATCCCATGGTAAGCATCTGCTGAGTCGGACTCTGGAAGGCGAAAATTAGCCAAGGGATGCTGCTGCGTGGTAATCATCGGGGTACCAGTTTCGATCGCACCAGGGGATTGGGGGCTCTTCCCCAGCCGATTGAGTTTATCCCACCATTTCTGAATCATGTTTAGCTCCAGTACCAGTTAATTTACACAATTTGATTTATACAATTTGATTTATACAATTTGATTGACAGCAGTTTTATTCCTGGCAAAGTCAGAGGCATGGAGACTGTATAGGCATAGAGACTGTAGGGACATGGAGACTGTAGGGACATGGAGACTATAGGGACATAGAGACTATAGGGACATAGAGACTGTAGGGGCATGGAGACTGTAGGGACATGGAGACTATCACTAATTGACTTGAGTTTTTCATGTTAACTCAACATTCACTATAGAATCACTCGTTCTAATCTCCCAGGATCGGGGTGGATATAACAATGTTTGTTCATTAGGAGTCCACTGGATTTGAAATGGGTAGGTATGCCAATGGTAGTCATAGGTGGTACTCCAATCTTCCGCAAAAATTCCTGCGTTAGCATAGTAGGAACCTCCTCTCAGGTCTAAGCGATCGAGATGCAGTTTGATTTGCCCGTTGCCTCGATCGAGAGGAATGGTTAGTCCGGGGGTGGCAGTGTTGGTATTGAAGTAAATTTGACCAGCTTGATCGCTAATGCTGATACTAAAAATGACATTTTGCATCGGTTGATGGGCGCAATATTCCAGTTCGATCGTGATGGGATCGCCACTACAGATTTCTGTCATCGGGTGGCCATGCCGATCCCAGAGCCGCACAGTACGCACTTCAACCTGTCTAGAATAGTCATGGAATGCCTGCGTTGCATTTTGGGTAGACATTAAAGCCATAAACTGGCTAGCGATAGGGTTGGGATCGCCATACTCCCGAACCCGCCCATCTTCTAGCCATAAAGCCTGATCGCACAACTGCTGCATCTGCTCAACATTGTGGGAAATTAAGACCACGGCACAACCCTGAGATTTCAATTCCCCAATCCGAGTCAGGCATTTAGACTGAAACGCGACATCTCCTACCGACAGGAATTCATCGACCAAGAGGATATCGGGATCGTTATGGATGGCCACCGCAAAGGCTAGCCGCATCTGCATACCCGTGCTATAGGTGCGGACAGGATTATCGATAAAGGCAGACAGCTCAGCAAATTCGACAATTTGATCGAACCGTTGCTGTACTTCGCGATGGGTTAAGCCAGATACGATCGCACTGACAAATACATTCTCCCGTCCCGTCAGATCAGGGTGGAAACTGGCTCCCAGATCGAGCAATGCGCCCATGCGCCCATGCACCTGTACCCGCCCTTCATCCGGACAAACGACCCCACTGAGAATTTGCAACAGTGTGGATTTACCAGCCCCATTGTGCCCAATTACCCCCAGCATTTGACCGGGCCGGACGGCAAAACCGACCTGTCGCAAAGCCCAAAATTGTTCGATCGGGCGCATTCGTCGGTAGCCCGCTAAGGCCGCCTCCATCATGGTTCGGGGACGATTATTGTGGTAGCGGCTATAGCGTTTTCCGACTGCTTGAGCGACGATCGCATAGGTCATACCCACGTTAAATCTCCTCGACAAATCGCTGACTCTGGCGCTTAAAGATCCGATAGCCGATCGGTAATAGACCTGCAATGACGAGCACCAGCATTAGCAAAGCGAAGCCATTAGGGTTCACCCCCCTGATCAGGATAGCGCGATACGCTTCCAACAATGCGACCATCGGGTTTAGCTGGTAGACCCCTCGCAAGGTATCGGGTACCTGTTCCAGCGTGTAAAAGATGGGCAACAAGTAAAACATCAATTGTAGAATCACACCCAGAGTATGTTGAGTATCGCGAAAAACGACATTGAGGGCAGCTAGGGGATAGGCAAAACCAATGGTCAGGAGTGACTGTAAGAGTAATAGGAGCGGTAGAAATAAAAAATTGAGATTCAACGATGCTCCATCCCAGACTAGAAACATGAGGAGAACCGGCAAGGCTAGCAGAAAGTGAATCAGCCCAGTAATAACTATGACGATGGGTAAGACGGCGATCGGAAAACCAGGCTGGCGAATTAAGGCGCGATTACTGGTGATTAATCCGGTGGCTTGAAACAGGGAAGATTGCGTCCAATTCCAGACCAATAAGCCGCTAAAGGCAAAAGAAGCATATTGGGGAACATTAACCCGCAGTATCGACTGAAACACAAAAGCGAATACTGCCAACTGAAGAAGAGGGTTGATTAAAGTCCAGGCCACGCCTAACATCGATCGCTTATACAGGAGTTTGAGATCCCGCACCACTAATTCACGAATCAGATCGCGATAGTAGATGAGCTGGCGCTTTTGGAAAAAGGCAGAATGGGGAGTATGCAGGTACATGGAAAAGTCACCCTATTTCGAGGCTTGGATCGGTGTTTTTTCGATCGGTGTTTTTTCGATCGGTGTTTTTTCGATCGGTGTCGAGCCAGAAGAAGGAGTTACGTGGTCAGGCTGGAGCGGAGTGGGAGAAAGTTCAGCTTGGGAGCCGACTGAAGATGTGTCCAAGCGCTCTGCAACCGGAATATAAGGAGCGCTGCGACCTTGCCGTTTTACCTGTTGACAGCTTTGCCAATAGCCCCAAAATCCAGCAAAGTAGCCATTTATTTCACTCCACATCATCCGCCAGGGGGTTTGGTGGTGTCCTTTCAAACGAGCGATGAGATGGCGAGTGTAATAGCGCGGTAATTCAAAAAAGAGTTGGCGGAAGCCGCGTGGGTCTTTTTCTTGTCGCCATAGGACGAGATGATAGGCGGTGCCCCCCTTCATGTGGCCGTAAACTTGGCGATAGAGGGCAGGTAATTCGCGTCGATGCCGATGCCAAACATAGGCAGCCGGTTCATAAACAATGGTATAGCCTGCCCGTAGCACTTTATAGAGGAGATGATTCTCTTCGCCCCCCCCACCGGACGGAGTGCCTGGACCTAAGACTTCTTCCATCAAACCAATGCGAGGATGGCTAAATAGGGTGGCGCGAAACGCAGCATTGGCAGAAACACCCAGTTCCCAGGTCGGCGGCGATCGATCGAAGGAATCGAGCCAGGACTGATTGACTTCAAAGGGTTGAAACCCTTGACTTAAGCCATTTTTCACCTGTTCAAACATCAACTGGGCGGCGGTTTCTAGTTCCAGGGGAAGAACATTACCCGTCACCACCATCACTTCCGGGCGCACCAGGGGAGCGATCAGTTTTTCCAACCAGTCAGGTGGCACCACCACATCATCATCTACGCTGACAATAATCTCGCCGGTGCTAGCGGCAATGGCGGCATTGCGACCGTAGCTACCTCCTGGGCGTGCTTCTGAGACTAGCTTGACACCGGGAAACTGGGCCACCACAGGCGGGGTAATGCCGGAATGGGGCCGATTATCGGCCACAATGATCTCGATCGATCGGTCGGTTTGTTGAGCCTGTAAATGGTGCAGACAGTTTGCTAAGTCGGTGGGGCGATCGCAAGTGGTAATGATAATGCTGACGGAAACTTCGGGCGATAGGGGGATTGAAACGGACGTGGGGGCGGGGGTAGGCAGCCAGCGATCAGCAATGAGGGTTTGTAACGCTGTCCAGGCTGCTCCCTGATCACCCTGATAGGGTAACGCCAGCAAATCCATGTATCGATCGGCAATGGCTTGGCGGAGACGAGCCGCACTGATCGGTTGGTAGCCATGGGCGAGATCAATGCGACCGATCGGCGTTTGGCCATGGTTAAGGAATAGCCGCACGGATTGATAGTCGGTGACATCGGTGAGATCCATCAAGGGCTGGCTCAAATCGATCAACCGGACGGCCATTAAACGGGGTGAAGGAGGGGCAGTCGTTCGCAGCACCGGATTAGGCGCTGATAGCCCCCAGGTTCGACGGGTTTGCTCCTGGGCAGACGGATAGCGTCCCCAACTTTGCCAGATCCCTTGGAGCTCGGCTGCAACCCAGGCACGCGGTAGCCAACTCGATCGCAGCCCGGTTAAGACCAAACGAGCCAGTTTCCACAAACCCAAACTGACGAATCCTAGCCATAAATCAGGGTAGCGCTGCATCCCGGCGGTGAGGTAGGCATAGAAGGCAATCATCTCCTGAGTGAGTTGAGCTCGAATTTGGGCTTCGGCAGAAGGCAGTTGCATCTGCACGATCGCAGCGGGTTCGTAGAGTAATGTTTTGCCCGCTAAGAGGAGCCGCAGGAAAATTTCCCAGTCGCCGCCTCCCCAAGTCAAGTTAGGCTGATCTAAGCCAGTGTCAAAGGCTCCTATTTGCTGGAATAAGGAGCGACGAAAGGCCATATTCATGCCCGATCCCATTTGCATCGTGCCCAGCATTGGCCAAGCTACTGGCTGAGTCGGATCAAGCCGATACCAGCGCCGTTCCAGTCCGCGTCCACGCCCATATCCAGCTTCGAATTTTTGCTGCTGTGCGGTTTCAATTGTTGCAGGCAGGATTAAACCCGTCAGGGCATCGATTTCGGGGTGATCCACAAAGCTCGTCCCGATCTGTATGGCCCAATCGGGTGCAACGAGACTGCTGCTGTCCGTAAAGGCGATAATTTCTGATTGGGTGTGATCGATCGCCCAGTTGCGAGCGGCACTCAGTCCAGATTGGGAAGTAGAGCCATAGTGTAAATGGGGGTAGTGTTGTTGCAGGTAGTGCTGCAATCGATCGGACTGGGGATTGGCTTCAACGACCCAGACCTGGAGGGATGGCACATTGGGATAGGTAAGCTGGTCTAAAGCGACTAAACTGGGGTCGATTTTAAGTCCTGAAGCTTGATCGATGGATTCGATCGCCCCGTTTTTGTCTCCTAAATCACCCGTTGCAGCAGTGTCCTCTGCCCAATCCTGGCCATCAATACAGCAGACAACAGTGATGGAGGGTAGCTCAGGGAGTAAGGGTTGCAGATCGAGCAGATCGGCCACCCGCCAGCTTGTGAGTTTAGGATAGGCTAAACGCAGGCGCACCAGTTCTCGAGCCACGGCCCAAGTATAGTGGGGGAAAATTGCTTGAGCGATCGACTGAGCCGAGCAAATGCCTTGCTGCACGGGAACGTAAATTTCTCCTAGCAGGCTGCCCTGGAACTGGACGATACCCCGAATTTGACTGATGTTACCTAGCCCCTTCCAGGTGGTTAAGGGCTGGGATAATTCAATGATGACTGTTTTAGTAGATCGCATAGGAGTAGATGAGGTAGATAGCACAGGGAACACACCACTAGAAAGCAAGTTAAGGCTGGGTGAATGCTGGACTGGATGACTCTGGAGTTGTCTGGACAGGGCGAGGAGACTGACTTTTGGAAAAGCCAGGATGGTTAGCTTGGCTGCGCCCCCATCGCTTCACTCGTTGGCGAGATCGCCATAGTGACCATGGCCCAGCTAAGTTGCCCATCACTTCAAAGGCGATCAGTCTGAGCAAATGGGAGCGATCGCCTTTCAACCAGGATAGAACTTGCTTCAAATGGTAAAGCGGCAAGAAGATCAGGAGCGCGACCAAAGCCCGATAATCTCGATCCTGCAACAGGGTGGTTAAGTGATAAGCGGCAAATCCTTTACTGTAGTTGTAGAGCTGGCGGGTGAGGGCAGCCAGATCGCGGCGATGTTGATGCCAAACGAAGGCTGAGGCTTCATAGTGAATCGTGCCACCTGCTTTGAGGATGCGGTAAAACAGATAAATATCTTCGCCTGCGCCGGATGGCATTCCTGGCCCCAAAGCTTCATCCATCAACCCGATCGCCGCATCTTGAAAGATCGTAGCTCGGTAGGCTGAGTTAGCCGTTGCCCCCAGTTCCCAGGTAGGTACCGCATAGAGCCAGGAGCGCTCAAACCAGTCTCCATTCACTGCAAAACTGCGATAACCGCGTCCCAAACCACCATTGCCATATTGTTCGAAGCGCTGCTGGGCCTCAGTTTCTAGGGCTACCGGCAAAACGTTGCCCGTCACAGCCAACACATCGGCCTGAGTAAAGGGAGCGATGAGCCGCTCTAACCAATCAGGCGGCATAGAAACATCATCATCGACAATCACAATGATCTCCCCCTGACTGGCTAAAATCCCGGCATTGCGGGCATAATTTACGCCCGATCGCGGTTCTGCCAGCCACTGAACGGTTGGAAACTCAGCCACGAGAGGAGTGGTGCATCCCGATTGGGGACGGTTATCCACAACGATAATTTCCACCGATCGATCCGTGTTCTGCTTGAGAAGATGCTGCAAACAATTCCGTAGATCCGCAGGGCGATCACAGGTGCCAATCACAATTGAGACTGAAATCGCAGGATCAAAGTGAAGTTGGGAGGAATCATCTAACTTCACCTCAATTCCTTGCTCCAGGCTCAATAAAGCCTCTGTCTTGGCCATTTCCGGATCGGTCGCACGGATCCCGCTCCAGTTCAGAGTGAGCAATTTCCAACCAATCTGCTGAACGATCGCTTCACTCAAGCGCAGCGCACTCACGCACTGATACTGGTTGGCAATTTTGACGCGACCGATCGGGATTCCCTGCCAAGTCACCTCAACTTGAGTTTGGCAAAAGGAAACGACATCGGCTAAGTCGGGTACGGGGTAGGAGAGATCCAAGCTGCGAAGGGCGATCCCAACTTGTGGGGCAGGATCGGGTAAGCCTGGATCGGCACTCGGAATCGTTAGATCGCCAGATTGCCGAATCAGGGCAGCCGCTTGGCGACGGGACTGAAAATAGGTGGTGAGACCGACTAGGCAGCCTTTTAACTGAGCCGCTCGCAAGTGGTTTGGAAATAACGCCGGATAAAAGCCAGCAGTCAGCCAGGGATAGAGATTGCCAGACCAAAACCAGGACAGTCCTAACCGGAGCAAACCGGCTCGATGTTCCGGATAATGCAAGGCAGAACGGACAAATGCTGCATACACGCCGCCATTGTTATAGAGCTGGGTGCGGAGTTGCTCCAGGGTAAGGCGATGTTGGTGTCGCACGATCGCTCGCGGTTCGTACAGGAAACCATAACCGGCTTTGAGGATGCGGAAAAACAGATCGAGATCACCTGCGCCCTGGGTAGCTGTACCGACATCTAAAGCGGGATCAAACCCACCGATCGCTTGCAGTGCCCCCTTTCGAAATGCCATGTTAGCACCTGTGCCCAGATTGCCCATGCCCAAGTCATACCAGCGCATCCCGTTGCCCCTGGGAAATCGCCAATACTGCCGCTGAAAGCCTTTGCCAAACCCACCTTGTTGCTCAAACCAGAGTTGTGGGGCGGTTTCCAGTTCGAGGGGCACAACTAACCCGGTAACCCCCATCACTGTTGGGCTTTCGGCAAAGGCGGTTACGAGAGCAGTCACCCAATGGGGATCGACCTGGACATCATCATCGGTATAGGCCAGAATCTCGCCGGTAGCTTCCAAAATGGCACGATTACGGGCCCAATCCAGTCCAGGTCTTGGTTCACGCACATAGCGGATCGCCCCATAGCGTTGCACCAGATTTTGGGTATCGTCGTTGCTGGGGGCATTGTCGATCACCAAATATTCCAGATGGGGGTAACGCAACTGCATCAAAGCCTTTAAGCAGTGTTCAAGTTGAGTAGCTCGATCGCGTGTGCAGACGACAACGGTGACTTTGGGATGGGTTGAAAGCGGGGGAGCCGAGGGGCTAGTGACTTTAGGATTTTGAGGATCTCTAGAATCTCCAGGATCTCCAGGATCTCTAAAATCTCTAGAATCTCCAGGGTTTTTAGGATCTTCAGGGTTTTTAGGATCTCCAGAATCTCTAGAATCTTCAGGATCTCCAGAATCTTCAGGATCTCCAGAATCTCTAGAATCTTCAGGATCTTCAGGATTGATCAAAGCTCCAGGATCTTCAGGACTATGCTGAAGCTGATGCAGAATGGGTGCTAGCCCTTGAGATGACCAGCCCGTTTGGAGAGTCTGCGCCATCAGTCGCTGCAAAATGGCTTCACCCTGTTGTTCCAGTAAGCAGCGTTTTAAAGTTTCTGCCTGACATCGCCCCTGATGGATCGGCGCTTTAACATACCCAATGGGTGTGCCTTGCCATCGCAAAATAGCCCAGACATAACGGTAACGTGCTAATCCAGGCAGGGACTCGATCGGCTGGCTCAGTTCTAGATCGATCACTCGAATTGGATATTGCATGACTCCCTCCTTACCACCTTTCGTGCCCTGGGTTTAGGTCTTGGTTTAAGTCTGGGTGGCGATTAGGGTGTCGATCGGGGTTTAAGCCTGAATGTAGTCTGTGCTCTAGCCAGGATAGACATCCATGCAAGCTGTTCCCTACCAGCAGCTTGAAGGTAACTTGCAATTTTGAGGGCATCTGGAGCGCCAGGAAGGGAAGGGAGCTGGTTTCTGCCAGATCGAGTTTATTCGGATCGAATTTATTCGGATCGAATTTATTCGGATCAGGTTTGACCTGCCTCGGCTCAGCGAGTACAAATTCTGCTTGCCCCGATCGCGCCTCATAGGCTTTGGTTTGCACTGATTCAGCTTGGACAGCAATGGCCGATGGTCTCGATCGAGACTGTCGTAGATGCTGTTGTAGATTGGGTTGTAGATGGGGTGGTAAATTCTGCTGTAGGTCTAGTCGTAGATTCTCTCGCAGATTGAATCGTAGATTCTGCCGTAGATTGAATCGTAGATTCTGCCGTAGATTGAATCGTAGATTTAACCAACTACTCAGAGCCAGCCGATAAGTTCCCAACCGCAACAGGGGAGACCAATTAGCCTGTACGGCGGCTTTTAGCCAGTGTAAAGTAGCTCGATCGCCCTGGCAGGTACTAGATTGCTGGGTACTAGATTGCTGGGTACTAGATTGCTGGGTACTAGATTGCTGGGCAAAGTAAAGATAGAGACTGCTACGGGAAAGCCCATACAGAAAGCTGGGTAAGGCATACTTGTGGCGCACCTTTTGCAGCATCAGGTTATGGGAATCAGCCATCCGCTCATAGTGATAGGACATACTGTTCGGTAATTTACGGTAGCCTACCGAAAACTGGGGAACGACCCGAAATTCTGAAATGGCAGCGATCCGTAGATCGAGATCCCAATCTTCACAGCCATACATTTGCTGAGCCTGAAACTGCTCATCATAACCACCAACCTGCAAAAACACCGATCGTCGGATCAAGGTGCAACTGGCATTCCCCAAAAAATTGTGACACAGGAGGGTCGTGTGAACGGAGCCGCTAATCATGGCGGCATGAAAGCCCCCAGTGGGCTGATCCGATTCGTCAATATCCAGCGACCAAGCGTAGGCTAGCCCCACCGAGTCCGGGGCATGGGTCAAACAAGCGACGAGGTCGGCCAGGTGTTGCGGATGCCAGAGGTCATCGGCATCGATCGGGGCTAAAAAGACCCCAGCGGCGGCTTGAGCGGCACGATTACGGGCGGCTGCCACACCTGCATTGGGCTGCTGGAGCAGGTGCAGACGTGGATCGATTTGGGCCATTTGACTGACAATGGTGGCGGTGCGATCGGTAGAGCCGTCATCCACCACCCAAACGTCAAGCTGTTGATAAGTCTGTCCCAGAACAGACTGGAGTGTTCGAGCAATCCAGCGTTCTGCATTATAGGCCGGAATCAAAACTGAAACCAGCGGTGGCTCTGCCCACTTGTAACTGGAAGGCATGCATGTACCCATCAATATGGTAGAAGGTCGTCTTGATCTGAGAGCCTAATCACAGAATTCGGACGGACAAAACCCTGCGGAGTTCCACGGAAACACGAGTCCCAATGAGTCAACCAGTAATCGGGAATCTTGAGGATCTCAAGGGGATCTCCTGGTAAATTCACTGACACCACATTTAACGATAGGTTCGCATGGAAACCGCAGCCTGAACAGCAAAGTAGCTGATTTCTCAGATTTTTTCACAGGAGTTTCAAGATTTGATGAAGTTATGGCAATAAAGGTGGTAAAAGTACGATTTGCGTCGCTTGTCGAGTCCCTAACTTGCTACAGGACGATAGCGGATTGACGGATAGGGAAACAGGGTTTGGAAGCCCGCTTTACGTTGCTCGATCGGTTCAGGGGCATAATCCCACAGGCTTTCATAGTAGAAAAAAGTTACCCCCAGTCCACGGCTTTGAGCAGCCCGGCTTTGAGACTGAATCTGGGCGATCGAAACCGGACTATTGCGCAAACCCGTCAGAATCCCGATCCCAGTCGGAATTTTCTGCTGGGCAGTCTGGATTTCAGGCAAGGTGATTTGAGCAATAAAGCTTTCTAAATTGGGACGATAGACTTGCACAATCAGTTCATCGACAATGTTTTGTTGCACCCAGCCCAGCCAGTCTTGCAAATGCATCTTGTAGGCGAAATCGTAGTAATTGGGTGAAACGGAGAAAATGGCATGGGGTTTGTGGGCTTTCACCGCTCGGTTGAGTTGGGCCATAAAAGCGGTGATTTTGTTCGCTCGCCAACGCACCCAATCGGGATCAGCCACACTTGCGGGTGGAGTTTTATGGGTTTCTTGTTGATAGAGTGAGATGGTGTAGCGATCGTAGCCAAACTCACGCGGCAAGCTGGTGTGGTCATCAAATTGGATGCCATCCACATCGTATTGGGTGATGATTTCGAGGACTAGATCGGTGATGAAGCGTTGCACTTCCGGGCGGAATGGATTAAGCCAAACCACTTCACCCGCCGCACTGATCGAGGTTTGGGTGCCATCTTGTTGTTGGGTCAGCCAATCTGGATGCTTCAAGGCTAACTCGGAAGTGGGTGGAGCCATGAAACCGAACTCAAACCAGGGAATCACCAGTAAACCCTGAGCATGGGCTTGGGCAGTCAAATCAGCCAAGATGTCTTGCCCTTCTAGTCCACGGTAGACAAAAGACTGAATGCCGGTTTGCTGCGCGACTGCACTGGGATACATGGCATAGCCCGCATTCCACACCACTGGATAGATAGTGTTGAAGTTGAGCTGACGCAATTGGGTCAGAGCATCTTGTAGTTTGGGACGATCGCGCACGATATCAGCATCATTGCTGGTTAACCACACGCCCCGCACTTCCGATCGGGTTTGGGAAACTGCCGCTAAATTGAAGCCACCCTGATAGACCCCAACGATCAGCAACGCACCCAAAAACAGGATTAGAAGACGATTCCAAGATTTTCGCCAAAATTGCCGCATAGCTTCAGAAAACATTAAATTGGCCGAAGTGTCTCAAGATATCACAGATTGCCGAACTTGGGACTCCACCAACCCCCAGCCGTATGGAAATAGACGACCTGCTGATGGTTGGAGTTTCTCCGAGCGTTGGGATCGGAGCAACGCAGTAATTGTTTCTGTTCTCCCGCTTTTTCGTAGGTGTAGCATTCGAGGGGTTGTTGGCAGATGGGGCAGAGGTGTTCTGTCAGTTGGGGGGCAGGCAGGTCAGGGTTTGTGGCGGCGGTGGTTTTGCTGCGAGGAGGCTCCCACTGGCGGCTATATTCTGACCAAAACAGAACCAGATCGGCACAACCGCTCACGCATTTGAGGAAGTATTTTTTCTTGACTTTGGAGCTGGGGATTTTGGCAAGAAAGTTATCGCATTGGGGGCACCGACTGCGGGATAGGTTGAGCTGCGGTGTGGTTTGGAGAGGGCTCGATCGGGTTGTGTTCGATCGGGTTGTGTTTGATCGAGTTGTGTTTGATCGAGTTGTGTTTGATCGAGTTGTGTTCGATCGGGTTGTGTTCGATCGAGTTTTTCCCTGGGTGTTTTTTCGAGCATTTGCGGTTAGCGACTTGGCTACTGGAGGAGAATCTGATTCTGAGTGTCCTGATTCTGAGTAACCTGATTCTGAGTAACCTGATTCTGAGTGTCCTGATTCTAGAGATCCAACTGCCGAATTTTGGGAGGTTGCACTGGAGCGATCGAGATCGGCAGCGGCATGGTGAAGAGTGGGCGGGTGGGCAGAGAGATATTGCGGAATTACCTGCTGGGCTTTCCGGAGGGCAGGCTCAAAATATTCCCGGTTCCAGGTGGTCAGGTAGGTTTGCCAATTTTGCTGACCGGCAGCGATTTGATCAAGCACCTGTTCCATTTGGGCCGTAAACTCGGCTTCTAATAATTCGGGTAGGGCATCTTGCAGAAACCGATCGACTTCTAAGCCCAAAGGGGTGGGTTGTAGCTGCCCTTTGATCACTTCCACATAGGAGCGCTGCTTCAGCGTTTTAATCGTGGGGGCATAGGTACTCGGCCGACCAATCCCTTGCCGTTCCATGACTTGCACTAATTTGGGTTCGCTGTAGCGCGGCGGCGGTTGGGTTTGTTTGGGTTCGTGAGCCGCTTGCAACAAGGTAAGGGATTGACCCGGAACAAGGCTGGGTAAGACTCGATCGCCGCTCAAATTATGCCAGTATTTGCTGTAGCCCAAAAACTCGATCACCTGTCCTTTAGCTTGCCAAAGAACGGAGCCCGATCGGGTCACAATCCGAGTTTGCCGAATTCGCGCTGCCTGACATTGGGAAGCCATGGCCCGCTTCCAGATCAGCACATAGAGACCAAACGCATCGGCATTCAGTTCTTGTCGCAGTTCCTGAGAGGGGCGAAACAGATCGGTGGGGCGGATGGCCTCATGGGCTTCCTGCGCACCTTTGAGTTTGCGGTGTTGGGTGCTCTTTTGCGGTAAATTTTCTGGATCGTGGGTTTCGAGCCACTGCCGAGCCTGCTGGCAAAATTCTGGACTCAAACTCACACTGTCGGTGCGCATGTAGGTGATCAGGCCCGCTTCGTAGAGAGACTGAGCCACCTGCATGGTTTGGTCTGGGCTAAACCGCAACCGGGAGCCGGCCGCCTGCTGCAAGGTGGAAGTGACAAAGGGCGGCGGCGGCGTACGAGAGACAATTTTGCCCTCGATCGTGACTATCTGGTGGGGATGCTGTTGGGCTAAGGTCACAAGGCGATCGGCTTCCGTTTGGGAACTGACTCGTTTGGATTCAGGGGTTTGGGCTTCAGGAGGAGCGGCATCATCAGGAGGCTCGGCTTCAGCAGTCGGAGTTGCCCTTGAGCGGTCTGAGGCTGATGTTAGGGATGGCTCCGATCGCACTTCCGATCGGCTGGGGTTGGCTAACTGACTAGCTTCAGCGATTTCCTGAAAAAATGCCCGAAACCCTTCCCCGTAGTCTACGAATACACTCCAATAGTCTTGAGGAACAAAGGCTTGAATTTGGCGTTCTCGTTGGCAAATTAAGTGTAAGGTGGCACTTTGCACCCGACCCATACTTTTGGCTCCGTTGTGCAGTTGCCACAGCAATGGCGATCCTCGAAACCCGACGAGCTTGTCTAATACCGATCGACAGAGTCCGGAATGCACCAAATTTAAATCAATCGATCGGGGCTGGGAAACGGCTTGTCGTACCGCATTGGGGGTAATTTCCGTATAAACGACCCGCTGCGGATTTTTCAGATTCAAGGCTTGCTGAAGATGCCAAGCGATCGTTTCCCCTTCGCGATCGTAGTCAGTGGCAAGCACCACAGTTTTAACCTGTTTGACGGCCGATCGTAGCTTTTGGATCGTTTCTTTGCCCTGGCTGCCTCGTGCCATAAAGCGACACCGGACTGAGTTGCCCTCTAAATCAAAACCCAGCGAATCGATGCCATCGTTGGCCAGCTCTCGAATATGCCCCATACTGGCTCGCACCAACCAATCTGAGCCGAGAATCTGACTCAACTTTTTTACCTTGCCCGGACTTTCTACAATCAGTAGCTTGGTTGCCACAGTGGATGACCTGCCTTGTTGATCCAGTGTTGATCCAGTTGATCCAGTTAATCCATAGGTGCAGTTCCAACCTCAATCCCCAAAGTGGTGATGAGCATCTGCCTTGCAGGAAATTATAACGAATGAATACAGATGTTCTACAATCAAGCGCCAGAACTCGTATCACTCCCACAATTCCCTGCCTGCATTCTGCCTTTCCGACCGGACTGGAATGCGAGGCTACGAACTTTAGTCGGCAAAGCGGTTATCATACGATGGACTTGTCATTTAACCAATCCAACGGCTGATTAAATGACAGTGATATTAAAACGATAGTGACTTTAGAGCGACCGTGAGCCACAGCCTTTGTAAATCACTGTAACTCGCTTGAAGAACTCGCTTTAATAAATCTTAATGGGCGGGCATCTGTAAGGAGACTGCATTGTTCAACCACTCATTCCTGTTTTATGGTATCGCTTGTTTTGCCCTGATTCTAATTCGCTATTTTTTGATTGCAGGGGGAACATATCTTTTCTTTTATTCACCCGTAGGTCAGCTATTTGCTAATCCTAAACTTGCCTCTTCTCAGCCTTCGTGGCGATCGATTCAGCGTGATATCATGCTCTCTGTTTCTTCTGCCGTCATCTTTGGCTTAGCCGCCGGGTTGATTGTAACGGCCTATAGTTTAGGTAAAACAGTCTTATATACCCAGTATCAACAATATGGATTGTGGTATTTAGGGTTTAGCTATGCCATCGTGTTAGTCTTGCAGGATACCTATTTCTATTTCACCCATCGCTTATTTCATCATCCAGCTTTGTTCCCCTGGTTTCATCAAGGACATCATCGATCGCGTCAACCAACCCCTTGGACTTCCTTTGCCTTTGATCCGCTTGAGGCGATCGTGCAATCGCTATTCCTACTGGGTGTAGTCTTTTTGATTCCGCTGCATGTGGTGACTCTAATAGCAGTTCTGACCACAATGACGATCTGGGCCGTGTTAAATCACTTAGGGTTGGATCGCTTGCCCGACTCCTTCCCGCACCACTGGCTAGGACGATGGTTTATTGGCCCAGCTCATCACTCCATCCATCACCGCAAATATCGTTTACATTATGGACTTTACTTTACCTTTTGGGATCGGCTACTAGGCACTCAAGATCCTCAGTATAAGCAGCAGTTTGAACAGCATCGTCTACGAAATGATAAATAATTGCGGCAAAGCAGCAAGATAAATTGTGTTGGGGAGGTGTAGCGGAGGTGTAGCGGAGGTGTAGCGGATGGGCGATCGGTGGGGGAGGTGTAGCGGATGGGGGATTGGTGGGGTGGATGGGGTGGTTGGGAGCGGATGGGCGATCGGTGGGGGAATGGGGTGGTTGGGAGCGGATGGGCGATCGGTGTAGTGGAGGTGTAGTGGAGGTGTAGTGGAGGTGTAGCGGATGGGCGATCGGTGGGGTTGGATGGGAGGTGGGGCGATCGAGTTTGGGTGGGGCGATCGGAGCGGTGGATGAGGGCAGATGATTCCGTCGGAAAAGATTCGATCGAGCAGGGAGAAAACCGTCCCAAAA
>JALOOM010000084.1 GCA_025454395.1 Elainella sp. Prado103 | reverse complement strand
ATCGATCAAATCATCCAAAGATCGCAAATAGCTTAACGGCAGATGCTCTACAGAAACTTCAGAGACAAAGCCCAAAACCGTCGCCTCTGTGTTGGTTTCATTCAATCGCACTACTACATACCCAATCCGATCGCGCTGACCGCGATTGCTCCAAACTTCGGTAGGAATAAAACAAGCATTCTCACCCTCATGAACCACCCGGCACTCAAGCCGCCCCCTCGCTCCTGGAACATAGAGATCGGCAATGTTAGAAGCAAGAAAGGTACTTGGGTCTTGACTGTAGCTACGATCTAAATCAGTTGGCACATCAATCATGTCCAAGTAATGATGGGTTGCGAGCACAGCTAACGTGTTCTCATAGATCTGATCAGCTTTCTCAGCAATTAGCTGCTGATCCTTAAAGGATTGTGCTTGTTGTCGATCGGCTCTAGTGAGAGGAACAGCGATCGTAATCATTGTAGAAGTCATAACTGATGGTTTCCTGGTTACTAAGTTGTCATGTTGACGCAGTTTGACTGGGATAGATTTGAAAAAATACTATTCAGCATCATTCAGCATCTAAGCAAGCTCGCAAACGAGGCAAGCATCTTTCGCGGTAACAGCGCCGAATAGCCTTTTGTCGCTTTTTATTTTGACTGGCCTTGCAGTCTCGAAAAATCTCCTCCCACTCCATCTCATCGAGTAAAAAGGCTGAGATTAACCAACGACAATGCAAATCTTTACAATCTTCTGATACATAGGTCTGGATAAATGTAGGTTTTTCCAAACAAGCTTGAACCCGGCTCCGAAGTAGCTCATTTTCCGCGAAGGACTCAGGATCGGGATCGGGGCTAGGTTGTAATTCCCCTAAGGTTTTGCTTTCACTATCGTCACTCTTAACAGGCTGATCAAGCGATGCCGGAGGAAGTTCAGAACCACGGTTTTTTCTGTACCAATCCTTAGCGATGCCACTCAGTCGTTGGTTAAACCAAATTACTGGACTCGCTTTTTCTGGAACATATTTCTCAAAATTCTTACAGAACCAAAGCCATGCTTCAGACTCTATATCTGCCCTATCTTCTACTGATGAGCAGTCAAAAATCCACCTAGGCATCCAAATTGAGCCAGACTGCTGCATCACCCAGATAAAGCGTTGCTTCTGCTTGCTGCGCTTGGCCCCATTGGGCTCTTCAATCACCCGATCGAATAATCGTCCCCGTAATGCGACACTATTCAAAATAGTACGCAATATTCGTTTTTGCTCCAAACTATTCTCTGGAGAATGCATCGCCTTGTCGATCAGTTGATCGAGCTGATCATCTAGAGAATCTGGTAGATCGTCATCAAAATCTTTAGTCATATTGATTGACTTTTGGATAGGGGACACTAAGAAATGTGGTTCGAGAACGACTTAGCCGACTTCAGGATTCTGATAAGGCATAGATTATCAGATTCTATTAAGTGATAGCTAGCAGTCCAACCGAAGTATACAGTGCTACACTCACAGTCACCCATCCGCCTTCCAACTCGAACAAACGGACGAACGTTACTCGATCGTTCTTACAACTCACTGTCATTTCTGAACATGAGATTACACCTATTGCCCTGGGAAAAATCAGCCTCAAATCAACTCACTGAGCAAAAATAATGAAAAATATGAGTTTTATGAGCTTTGATATGAACTTCCTGAATCGATCGTTGAATTTTCATCTCCCCACCGCCCGATCGCTTCAGTATCTTGGGTAACAGAGTCTATCTTGAGCGTGCGCTTCTTGTGAGCAATCCATAGAAAATCTGCTCTAGAAGCAGTATGCTCAATCTAAAACTTCTGCTGCAAGTCCTATTTCCTCTTTGCTAATTAATCGATGAAAGCCGAAGCCACTGCAACCGTTACTATCGACCAGCTCATTGCCGTTGCCAACCAGTTGCTTCTGTCTAAAGCGGATAAACCCCTGGATTGGCATGAAGAAGCCATTTTGAAGCATATTTTAGCAGGCGAGCCGCTCAAAACGGCCCAAGCCGGTCACTTAAGACGCGGTACGATCGAACGACAAATTGCCCCTAAGCTCTGGCAGCGGCTCGGCAAAGAAGTGAGATCCAAAAACGTCAGACTTTTTTTAGAAGAGATTTACCAGGCGAACCTGTTAGCTCAACAGGCTGAAGACAACCAAGAAGCTGAGCGTAGTTTTGCTGAATCTCGCTGGTCTAGCTCTGTTCAAACAGCATTCCAGGAATCACATCATACTCATGCTGGAAATACCTCAAGTAGTGGATCTCATAACACGCCTAAGCGAGTTTTTCATAATTTACCTAAACAGCCTTGCAGCAAGTTTATTGGTCGGCGAGAAGAAGTTGATCGACTCTTAAAACTGCTTTCTCCCAAACATGCCGCCTCATTAATCTGTATTGCTGGATTAGGCGGAGTTGGCAAAACCTCTCTAGCCACCACCTGTGCTTGGCGCTGTTTGCATAGAAGCTGTGCTCCGGATGCCACCCCAGCCGAGGCCACCTTCGATCTGATTATTTTCACTACGGCCAAACATCAGTTCCTCACTTATAACGGGTTACACAATCGGCTGGATCTGCACCAAAAAGATCTGATCCGACAAATCATCGAAATGTTAGATAGTAACCATTTATTAGACCAAGGGGATCTAGCTCTTACCCTAGCAGAGCAGACAACGCTGATTTATAAAGTGCTGGCTAACTATCGCACCCTCTTAATTCTGGATAACCTGGAGGTGATCGAAAATAGACAAACGATCGATGATTTTCTGTGTGATTTGCCCTCGTCGGTTAAATCGGTGATTACTACACGAGAAGGCATCATGGGCAATTGCATTATTCGCCTGACTGCCATGTCTGAACCGGAAGGGCTCAAGCTTGTGGAATACCAGGCTGGCGAGATGGGGGTTCGCCTTAGTGTGGAAGAGAGTAAAGCCCTCTATCAACTGACAGGAGGATTACCCATTGCGATCGATTTGGCGATCGGTCAACTCTCGCAAGGGTATTCGATGCAGGTGATCCGTCATCGGCTCCTGCAGCCCGTTGGCAATCTAGCACAATTTTGCTTTGCCAGTTCAGTTCAGACTTTGCGCAATCGATCGTCTTATTGGCTGCTGTTAGCAACGGCTCTGTTTCCTGAGCCTGCTCTGCGTCAAGCGTTGATTGCGATTGCAATTCCAGAAGTCGATCTGGAAACAGCCGAGGAATCGATCGTAGAACTACAAAGATTATCGTTGATCAGCCAAGAATATAATGCTGAGAAACATTCCAGTCGCTACAAAATTATTGCACCCACGAGAGCGTATATTATATCAGAGCTGAATAATCAATTTGAATTTAGGCGAGTTGTTTATGAGCGTTGGATTAATTGGTATGTAGATTTTTCTTTCAACTACCATCATCAAGACCCGTCGGTCTGGCAGGGAGAATTTGGTGAATTGGATGCTGAATGGGAAAATCTACATGCTGTTGCTAACTGGTGTATGGCAGAAGCATGTTATGAGCCGATGCTAAAGATCTGGCAAAATCTCAAATCTTGCTTCTACAGCGTCGGCCGCAAAACCAACCGGGTGCAATACTGGAAAACAGGCTTAGCCTGGACAGAGTGGTTAATTCAAACTGCCTTGCAGCGAGCAGATTGGCAAACGGCTGGTGAACTACTGAGTTTTCGAGCTTGGCGGCTGACTACGATCGGCGATGAAAAGTCTTTGCAGGATGCCAGCGAACTGCTGTCCAGATCCTGGGAATTGCGCGAATATCAGCCCGATCTAAAAGATCAATCCAATCTAGCTCGTCAGATTGGTTATGTGAATATTCGTCAGAATGAATTTGTGAAAGCCAGGGAATGGCTGGAACAATCCGAAACCATTTTGCAGCAGGCTAATGTAGACGACTATAAGCGCCAAGAATGCTTGAGTCATATTCGCTACTACCAAGGGGTTGCCTATTTTAATGCTGGCGATGTTGCAGCGGCTCAGCCCTACTTTGAAGCAGCTTGGGAATATGCGCGTGCGATCGGGCAGGATCGCGTTCTGCGGGTGATCGAGAACTCATTGGCTGAAGTAGCAATGCATCAAAAAGATTTTAAGCGGGCTAAGCAACTTTTAGATCAGGGTTTGCTGGTAGCAAAAGCCAATCAAGATCATTTGCGGATGGCGTTTATTCAAGAATCATTAGCGAAGCTGGCAGATGCCCAAAATAACTTGAAAGCGAGGCAGCAACATGCTAGCGAGGCAATTCAAATTTTTGTGCAGCTAGGTATGACGGCTGAAGCCGAGAAAGTCAAAGAACTATTAAATTTAGCGTCAACCAAATCATCTGATCGAGTGTAAAATGAATCTCATTAGAATTGGCCTTGAATTGTATCAACGATCGAACAGTTTCAAAAGTCTGGAAACACCCCGGAACCTGCACCCAGAATGTCTCCAGAGCTTAGGAAAGGATCTTTTTACATTCCCTTTGTAGGCGGCAACTGTTCTTCTCCGTCAAACGGGCTGAGATTGGGCATCATACTCAGTGTTATAGATTGATTCATCTTAAGAGCCCCTCTTCTATGTCATCACTGCGGGTCTATCGAGCGAAACAAGGTTGCCAAACGATCAATCAGTTAGTCTTCACATAATCTTCACAGTCGCTCTGCAATGCAAGACCCAAAGCTGAACCATGATCCGGCAAAGCGCTCTGGATTAGGCTTTCAGGCGGGAGGCGGTGGAAGCTGTTCACCATTTCCGACAAGACTGGTGAAGCTAAGACCGATGGCATCTAATGCACAACCCGAAGATGCGTGTCCCGAAAATGCGTGTTCCGAAAATGTGCAACCCCAAAATAGAACTTGAGTCATCGCCCAACCTCCAGTTAACTCAACTAAAGGGTTATCAAGCGCGATCGAGTCCTGATAACCTTATTTTTACAACTCGTTATATTTGTAGGTGGACTTGCCCTATGCACGCAGCAGCACAAATTAACCCGAACAAATTCACCTGAAGCGTGGCGGCACTACCGCAAATTCAAACCCAGATTATGCCTCATCCCGTCGATCGATCTCGATCCCGATTACCGTGAGGAATTGCTGTAAAATCGGAGACTCGTCCTGTCGCCGCCAGATTGCCGAAAGCTGGATCGTCTCTGTCGCATCCTGGAGCGGGCGAAAAACAACTCCTTCTCGTCGTAGCGTTTGGGCACTCGAAGGCAGCAAGCTGACTCCGATCCCACCGGCGACTAACCCTAAAATAGTCACCATAAAAATGGCTTCTTGGGCCACCTGCGGCACAAAATTCTGTTGGGCACAAAGCCGATAAATTTGTTCAGTGAGACCCGGAACAACTTGATAAAGTGGCATCACAAAGGCTTGATCCGCTAGATCGACCAAGGCAATTTGTTGCTGAGCAGCTAGGGGATGTGGCGCTGGCAACACCGCCACGAGAAATTCCTGAGCGATCGGTGCTACCACAAACTCATCTGTTTCCCCGGACTGATATTGATACACAAAAATTAAATCCACTAATCGATCGCGCAGTTTTTGGATCTGACTGGCATTGTTGCCTTCTCGCAAAATCAGTTTAACGGCTGGATAATGTTCCTGAAACATCCGTAGAATGTTCGGTAACACGCCATTGGTAATGGAGCTAGTAAATCCAATCGTTAGGTAGCCCGACTCTCCCAAATGAATGCTCTGAGTTTTAAGCACGGACTGCTCAAGCTGGAGTAGGATCGATCGGGCTTCTTCTAGGAAAGCTTGTCCTGCCAGAGTCAGTTGCAGGGGGCGTTTTTTGCGATCGAATAATTTCACCCCTAATTCGGCTTCCAAGGCTTGAATTTGCTGGCTCAAAGGAGGTTGAGCAATCCGCAACTGTTCGGCTGCGCGACTGAAGCTAAGCTCCTCTGCAACGGCAATGAAATAGCGGAGATGGCGAAGTTCCATAGCCAGGGGGGAGCGATCGAGCTGATCAAAAGAGGAATTATATTTTACAGATATATTATCTCAAGCCAAAAAGTATTAGACATATAGTTGGCAGCTCATTATTCTGAAAGCACCGGGAAATTGTCAGGGACGGATTGCCCAAGTGCAAACGCCGGTTGAAGAGAACACCCAATCGATCGGGGCTTATCTAAAATACTGGCAATTATCTTCACATATCTTCAAAATATGATTTTTAGGTAGCTCAAGTTTTAGGAAGTAGTCAGGAGAGCCGTTGATGCCGTTACTGCCTTCAGATTCAGTGAAACAGGTAGCGATCGTGGGAGGAACTCACGGAAACGAATGGACTGGAATTTATCTGGTCAAAAAATTTGAACAGTTTCCCCATCTGATTCAGCGATCGACCGTTAACAGTCTGCCTCTGTTGGCGAATCCACGGGCAATTTTGATGAACCGGCGCTATATCGATCGCGATTTAAATCGTTGCTTTGCCGCTGAAGATTTGACAAATCCAGATCTAACTGGCTACGAAAATCAACGGGCGAAGGCGATCTCAACTCAGCTCCTGTCTGAGCAATCTCCTCCGATCGATCTGATTATCGATCTGCATAGCACTACCGCCAACATGGGGTTATCGATTCTAGTATCGGGTGAACATCCGTTTAACTTAAAATTATCTGCTTACCTGAGCCAAATGTACCCAGCCGTTCGGGTTTGTCGCGGTATCCAGTGGGGAGAGGTTTCACCTACGCTGCGATCCCTCGTTCCCTTAGGGTTTGCCATTGAAGTGGGGGCGATCGCTCAGGGAATGCTGGATGCCGCTCTCTTTCAGCAGACGGAGCAATTGATCTACACCATCCTGGATTATCTGGAGGCTTGGAATCAAAATGCTCGCCCTACCATTCCTGAGCAGTTGACCCTATTTCAAGCCATCACCGCCGTAGATTATCCTCGTGATGCCACTGGGGAATTACAGGCAATGATCCACCCTGATCTGCAATTTCAAGACTATCAACCACTTCGGCTGGGCGATCCCATGTTTTTGACATTTTCAGGCGAGACGATCACTTATAACGGCAGCGCTACCGTTTTTCCCATTTTCATTAATGAAGCCGCTTACTACGAAAAAGGGATCGCCATGATTTTGACCGAAAAACAACAGATTCCGATCGACTAAACTGATCGACTAAACTGATCGACTAAACTGATCGACTAAACCGCTCGACGCTGCCCCCTGATGGGCTGAATTGCCCAGCTCACTGAAAAAGCTCACTGAAAAAGCTCACTAAAAAAGCTCACTAAAAAAGCTCACTAAAAAAGCTCACTGAAAAAGATGAACTCATTCAGCCGAACTCATAGAAGCAGATGAAGCGAATGCTGAAGATTTCGCTATGAGATGTTCCATCTTTCCGCTACCTTACAATTACGGCGCAGTTGAAAACGACAGCGCAGTTAAAAATGACAGCGCAGAAGGATGAATCGTGAATGATCAACCACCAATCAATGATGAAGTCTTAACCCCTGATAGCCCAGCTCTGACTGCAATTGAGCCGTTCCTCGATCGATTCAGAATGACTCATCAACGGGACTTAGGTAGCCTTTTCCCCCAGGTTACCGATGCAACCTACTCTGTCATTTCATCTATCCTGTCTGCCCCATTCAATCCTGTTTAATCGTAAGCTGTTCCCAGGAGAACCTGAACGATGTCAGATTATATGCCCCCTATTCCTCCCCCCTCCACCCAGCGCTATCGACCTGCCCAATTTGAACGATCGCCTCGTCAGACGGCCAACCATCCGGATCGGGATAGCCGCAGCGACTGGGAAATCCTCAATCGATCGACCCCAAACCAGATCGATCGCTTACTGGCGGCACATTACCCAGATCGAGAGATCCACTACGCTAAACAGTTATTGCTCCATTACCAAAGCGTTTATCTTCCCACGCTGCTGCAACTGCGAGCTCAAGGATATCGCGGTTGTCCATCTCCAACCCCAACTCAATTGCAACAAATTGCTGATCAACTGAGTGCCCCCGATCGTTGTGCGAGTGGTGCGTCTAGTGATCCAACCAGTGATTTAACCAGTGATCCAACCTATTGCCAGGCTTCCTCTCAACAGGTGCTTTTCGCCTTGCAAGCCCTGGCTCAGCGGCTCCGCAACCCTGGCTATTCAGCCCGATCGGAAGTTGGAACATTGGTTTGAAACACCGATCTGCGGTTTGAAAACAGCCGCTAAACTAGACAAGGAATTCTGAAATGTATCCTTGTTGGATTCTTAAGTAATGGCAAAAGATCCTGGCAGAACCTTACAAACAGCGAAGCTCTTTCCCCTGCGTGAAACCTCTCGTACGTTAAGAGATAGCCTCAGCTCAACCGATCGCATTGACCTATGGCGGCTGAATAATCGATCGAGAAGCACGCTCAATTTGTCCTTGAAAAGCCTTAAAAAAGAGGGGAAGTTAGAAGTCTCTCTCTTAAATGAACGAGGACGAGCGCTGGCCACCAGCCGCCGGGGTGACCCTATTACGCTGGCGGGCCCCCTAGAAGCAGGCACCTATTATGTGCGAGTTAAATCGCGCCAACCCAAGGTCAAGACAGGTTATGCTCTGGCTCTATCGGCTGCGAAGCTGGGCGATCAGTTCGGGGATACCTTTGAAGCGGCTACGCGGTTGCGATCGGCCAGTAGCACGATCGATGAATCAGTAGGGGGCAAGGATCCCAATGATTTCCTCTTCTTTGGCACGCTCTGGGCTGGACAGTTCAATGTCAGTGTGACCAATCTCACAGGCGATGCTACGTTAGAAATCTATGATGGCAACCGTAACTTACTGTTTGCCTCTACCAATCCAGGTAGCGCAGCCGAAGCGATTAACCAACGCCTGACGGGCATCGCAGGTTCTAACTATTTTGTGCGTATCAGCCCTGCTGTCGCTGGACAAGCACTTTCCTATCAGCTCGATTATTCGTTTAAAGCCGATCAGCTAGTCCAGAAGCCATCTGGATTACGCTACGTTGACTTAACAACCGGGTCGGGCGCGACTCCTCGCACGGGGCAGACGGTGACGGTGCAGTATACCGGCATTTTGCCAGATGGCACCAAATTCGACAGTTCGCGCGATCGAAATCGTCCGTTCTCATTTCAGATTGGTCTGGGCAGGGTAATTGCAGGCTGGGAGGAGGGCTTAAGTGACATGCGAGTTGGGGGACGGCGGCAGTTAGTCATTCCGGCCGAGTTAGCCTATGGTGCCGAGGGGGCTCCTGGGATTCCGCCCAACTCTCCCCTGATTTTCGATGTGGAAGTTCTGGATATTCGCGATACGCCTTGATGGAGGTCAAACGCTGGCAGAGTTGCACGAGGTTGTCCAATACTCCCTATCTTTCACCCAGCCTGGTACTATGGCGCAACTGGGGTTTTCCAGGCGGCCGGACGTTGAGGCAGTTGAGTAAATCCGGCTTTGGGTTGACCCATGCCATGGGTGAGGGCATAGCTTTGGGCCAACAACCAGAGCCACAGTGCTGGGTAACGAGGTTCCAACCAGGGTTGAATGCGACGAGCCAGGGTCGGCACCCAGCCAAATAGCCAGCTCCACAAAGCACTCAGGGTGAAATTCAAATAGCTCCCCACCCAGCGCAGCAAGTCTTTGGCTCCAGCCAGTTGCCAAATCCACAGCAGCATCGCCGGATTTTGCCAGGCTGCCTTGAGCGCCATGCGATTAAAGGGGAGCCAACCCGATCGATCCTTGACAAACCGATCGGCCACGCTCGGAGATTCATTAGCCAAAATGCCAAAGAAGGTGTTTAGCATCGAATTCACCCGCTCTGGAGCGACAAATCGGTGCGTCGGCACCATCATGCCTTTGGAAAATAGCCAGGTTACAGCGATATTGCTCTGGAAAGCGCGAATTTGGCTTAAGTGTTGGGTGGTCAGCAGATCATGCCGTAGGGCCGTATCGAGCAGATCAGTCAACCGGGGCAGGTTACGCACCAGCGAGCCAAAGCCCGTGAACACCAGGGGTGATTGCAGGGAAGCCGCATCGCCGATCGCAATCAGTCGATCAAAAGCCACTTTTCGATCGGTCGATTGGATGCTGAAGTGTCCGGGAATGTAACCGAAGGTGGGCTTTTTCCAAACCAGTCGATCGGGGTCACAGCGGCGATATTCCGGCAGGATCGTGAAAAAATCCTCATACATTTCCAGCAGAGAGCCGGGGTTTTCTGGGTGGATCTGGTGATAGTGAAACAGGTAAAAGGTCAGTTCGTGATCGCGACCGGGAAACAATTCCCAAATCAATTGCCGCCCTCGCGAAAGATCGCCATGACTATTGAGCACATCCCCATATTGGGCATCCCAAACCCCTGGCTCAAACCCACCGTCGATCACTGCGCCTACGGTTGGACAGACACTATTAAAGGCCTGCCCACCGTTGAGTTGCCAAGCGATCGGCGAAGCTGTGCCCATGGCATCAATTAACAGTCGCCCTCTGGCCGATCGAGCCCCTTGGCTGGGTAGATGGGTCGCTGCCACCGTCACCGAATTGCGATCGATCGTGGCTTGCAAAAATTCGGTTTCATCCCAAATTTCGCCCCCGGCTGCCCGCAACTTTTCGCCACAGAGCTTCAGCAGCGCTTCGGCATCGATCGCCACATTCAGTACAGTTGGGGTATGCAGGATCGGCGCTTTGCACTGGGGTGGGTTGTTGCCATCAAAAAACTTATGGAAGCCATCTCGGTATTCACGCGCAATCAAGCTTTCAAACTCGGCTGGGGTAAAGAGCCCCAGTTCGATCAAGCCTGCAAACTCCGCTCTGGAAATATTCCACTCCCGATTCATCCGCCCAAAGGGTAGCCGCTCCAGCAATAGCACCCGGTAGCCCAAGCGAGCCATAACGGCGGCATGAATGACCCCCAAGGCACCGCCAACGTAGATCAGATCGTAGGTGGGCGCGGAAGGATCGGGCTCTTCTGAGTTAGGTGCTCCTAAAATCACCTGCTTGGGCTGTTGCGGATTGCGCACCCCATCCCGCCAGCGCTGCTCCCACCAATACACTCGTTGCAGATGGGCCTCCCCGTTGGGCATCTTACGAAAATGCCGAACCGTTTCAGGATAATGTTCAGCCAGAGCGGTAAAAATGGACTGCTGCGGATCGATCGCCGGTGGTTCTGGATAACGGTTGGGAAATTGGGATCGCAGTGCCTGGGTTAACTGAGCCAAGATTTTTGCCTCTTGGGGTACAGGCTGCATGGCCCAACGAAAGACCTTTAAATAGGTGGTGCGTTGCAAAGACCAGACGAAGACCGATAGTTCAGGTGGCAAGGCGGAATGAGAACTGGCTGCTTCTGCTCCTGCCGATCGAGAAGTTTCCGAAAAAACCAGCCGAAATCCAGTAGGAGTGCTATAATTCCTCGCTAAATTCAGTTGAGTGGATCGGGCCCATTGCTGTAGCCAATTTTGAACAGCGGGAGTATCGGGTGTGGGGATTTCGAGATAAAGCAGTTCTTTCATTCCAAAAATTGATCGATCTTTATCAGTAGGGGTATCAATGAGAGAAATGCCGCTTTGACAAGTGAGAATAATCGCTTGAAAAAGCCGGGCTGATTCTAGTCTGAGTCAAGCCTGACCAAAATCTACCCTCAGTTTGACCAAAGCACTATCCCCAATTGAAAATTGTGCGCTACACTTCCGGATACCTGTTCTCTTTAAAACTTTACACGGTTCTCATTTTCACATGGCTCTGGTCTCAGGTCGCTCTGATCTCAGGTCACTCTGGTCTCAGGTCGCTCTGGTCTCAAACAGTTTTGATTTTCACGCTGAAATTTCTGTTTAATAAAGCCTTTCCTCCCAACTCGCAATGCATTATCCCATTCCAGCTAGCTCCCAAGATATCGTTGCCCTCCGCCAACAGCCGATCAATGAAGAAGTCATTGCTGCGGTGATTGCTGGAGTGGTGCATTTAGCTCGATCGCAAGGGCAGTCCTTAGATGACCTGACTGCGGAGGTTTTAGCAGATGATAGCCTCCTCGATCGCAATGCTCGTCGGTGGTTAAGTGATATTGTGGCTGAAGCATGGCGTAGCTTGCCCCAAAAATAGCCTGTCCCAATTGATAGCCTGTCCCAATTGATAGCCTGTCCCAATCAATAGCCTGCCCCAATCAATAGCCTGCCCCAATCAATAGCCTGTCCAAAGAGAATCGACTGCTTGGGGCTAGCCGATGGGACGGTTCTTGATAGACTAGAGCAGACTCGCTGTAAATTCCCGATTGGGAAATGAGTCAGTTTGTTCAGTTAACCTGTTAAGGCAACTTCAGTTCAACCCGCTTTCAGTTCAACCCACTTTCAGTTCAACCCACTTTCAGTTCAACCCACTATCGATCAGACGATCAGACGGTCATCCTTATGCTAAAGCGTTCGAATTTAGACACCAGCCAGTTGATGCGACGGGCAGAAGATCTGATTAGTGCGGCATCTAACCGCTACCGCATCACGGTGTTGGTGGCCACTCGGGCTCAATATCATCGTCGGCTAGCCGATTTTGATAACCTGGATGATCCGAAGATGAAACCCGTGATTCGGGCGATCATTGAAATGTCAGATGAGATGACCCAACCTGAAATTATTGTGGAGTAGCGAACTCCAAGCCTGATTCCATTTCAATCCTTTCCTATGCGCAACCGATCAATTGCTGTGCGCTATTTTTTGCTATCGCTCGCTTCAATCCTGCTACTGGTGGCATCTGTCGGGTGGCAGCTCAATCCGGCAGCAGTAGCTCAACCCATTCGAATTGAAGAACTCTGGCAACAGGTCTATCAAGATTTGCCGGATTTACCTCGAGAAAATCAATATGTGAATCAGGAAACCGGCGACCCCTCTCCCAACAATACTTTGGTGAGCCGGATGATTCGCTATCACGTTTATTCGAAGGGTCGCCCAGTCACCTATCGGTTGGATTGGAAGCTCACCCTGGCAGACTATTTGGGGGTGAATGAGCGGATGGAGCCAAATACCTATCCCAGTGGCACCAGTCTCACCACCAATCCCATGGATGGAGATATTGCAGCCGTTCGGAGCCTCAACCGATCGCAACGAGATGCCTTGGTGAATGCCTTGGTTCGACTGTTTACGCCATCTAGCACCCCTGAGGCATCCCCACCTGTCAGTCAACCTCCAGCTCCTCCCACGCCGTCACCTTCGTCTCCGCCTGCCAATTCACGCTTTCCGCGTCAACCTCAACCCGGTGATGCCCAGTTGCTGTTGCCTTAAGGGTTGGTTTGAGGAGAAAGTTTCAGGGGAAAGTTATGGCAAAGTTATGGCAAAACAGATCAAGAGTGGGGCAGGGTGGCGACTAGGCTGGAGCACGGAGCCAATTCCATTTCAGGGGCTGGTCGGAACCGATGACTGGGCGATCGAACTCACCGCTGCCGAACTGGAGGATTTTTGTCGCTTAGCCCTCCAACTCTCCCAAACCATGGAGCAGATGCAAACGGAGTTAATGGACGAAGAGCGCCTGAGTTGCGAAGCAGAAAGCGATCGGCTTTGGATGGAGGTGGAGGGCTTCCCGCAAGCGTACCGATTACGCCTGATCTTGCTGAGTGGCAGACGCGCAGAAGGCGAATGGCCAGAAGCTGTGATTCCCGCTCTACTTCAGGCGATCCAGACGCTGAAAGTATTCTGAAACCTTCTCGGCAAGTTTTTGAATTTTGGGCTTCTCATTTGCTAATTGGATATGCTATTCTGGTTAAGCACTAATTTTATAGTGCGTCGGGGCGTAGCGCAGCTTGGTAGCGCACTACTTTGGGGTAGTAGGGGTCGTGGGTTCAAATCCCGCCGCTCCGATTGGGTTCCAGGCTCTATGACTGAGTTGTAGAGCCAACCCTAAAAAAGCACTTGGCATTGCTTTGCATATTTTTAGCATTTGTACCACCAGTTAAGGTGCAGCTTCGAGACAGAACGATCGCTTTCGATTACCACCGTAATCGATCGTTGGGATCGATCGGTAGTCTTTTTTAGTCAATGCAGCAGGATGTCGATGATTGGATAGACTCCTACAACTGCACTCGACCGCACTCAGGGCGTTTCTGCTACGGCAAGACTCCGATGCAGACCTTTCTAGCCAGCAAAGTGATTGTGCAACAGAAGATGTTGGGAAGGCAATTTGAGGATACGATGCAAGAGGAAGAGAAGACAGAAGCTCAACACGTAGAACAGGGAGCAACAAATAAGACATGTCTGACACCTTTTGTCAGTGTCCATTAGTTCCCTTCTGGCAGATTAAGTTTGATCTATTACAATTTATAGCTACCCAGCGCTTAGATCTACCGCTTGAGCGCATTTTATTTTGTAAAGTAGATAGCTTTAGTTTGATCAAGTTCACTTTTGAAAGCCTTACCGGATAAACCTGTAAAGACTTTGTTCGGGTTCCGCAGAAAGAAATGTGCTGTGATAATTTTGCGACATTAACCATTTATCATGCAAACGTACAGGAGAAGGCGGCACCCAGATTCGAACTGGGGAGTGGAGGTTTTGCAGACCTCTTCTACGATCTGAAACCCTTGCTGATAAGCAATTTTTAGCGATAAATTTTTAGGCTGTAACCAGAATTGTGACCAAAATTAAACCGATCCTTTCTTATCAAATCTTCATAAGAGAACCGCATTTTCTCCTCATTTTCTGGTTCTAACTATAGATTTTTCTCTATTTCGGCACTTCTACAGTATGCACAAGGGAATGCTGAGAAATGTTTGACAAATTTCATGACACATGCGTGATATTGTTTGTCGCCAGACCCGGCAAGGACACCAAACTCGATCGAAACTCCTGCAACATCTCAATCCAGGAGAAGAGTTGAACCGAGAACATCTGACCCAGCGAGCAGGCTTGACCTATGAGCAGGTTCGTCGTCAAACCCGAAACCTCTGTTTAGAAGGGAAGCTTCGCTCCCGGATCCAAGATGGCAAGCGGTGGTACTCGTTATGCCTTGCTTGAAACCCTTCTCTGTTCTATTCTCGATCGCCCAATTGGGCTGGAACGTCATTTACAGCATTTTCTACCCGGTTCATCCGCGAGTGCAGCAACGCAAACAACTCGTACCCGTCCCCCCGATGCCACCCATACCAGCGGCAGCAGCAGCCCCACCTCGGACGGTTGACCTCTCTCCCAACGAAGTCGAAGTTCTGCCAGTGAATGAAGCCGTCACTGATCGCTTACCTGATTGGGGAGAAGAGTCTCCGGCTGCTGGTTCTGAACCAATTCCCCGACTGAAGACTGTGCCAGCGGATCGGAACCAAACGGTGTTTGCCTTGCTGGATGAAGCTTATTCGATCGGCTACACCACCTATCCCGCTTTAATCGACTATGTCGAGAAGCATACCGGCACCGGCTGTAGTCGCAGAGTGATTGCCGCCTGGAAGCGGAGCCGCAAACTGATCGGTGAGTCCGCCTGATGCAGCTGAGAGAAGCAGAGATTCAGCTCCGGATGGATCAACTTTGCAATAGGCGACGAAGAACTAAAACTTCAATCTCTAAACCGGCGATTATCCACTCAACTCCCATTGCAAGTTGCAATACGCCTAGCGCAAATCCCAATATTCTTAGCGTCACCGGTTTGAGGAACATTAAAATCGGTCTAGCTGCTAGCATTCCAAGTAGATTCAAGAGCATGACCAAAACTAGTAGTCCTAGAACAATTGTGGCACTCACGTTAATTTCCTGGGAGATAGCCATAATCGTCAGAGCGATCGCAATGCCAAACGGAGGTACGATTGTGGGAAAGGCCAGCGGAGTCACTGCCATCTTCAAGGAAGGTTCATCAGGTGGGGGTGTTTTTTCGGGAGGATTGTATTCACTCAGGACTATTTTCAGGGCCACCATAAACAGTAAAATGCCGCCAGCAATCAGCAGTGCAGGTAAATGAACTTGCCAAACTCGCAGCATATTTTGACCGACCATCGTTACCAATAAAATGACAATCGTGGCGATCGCCGTACTCCGAAATGCTAACTGTTGGCGAAGTTTTGCATCTGCATTTTGAGTCAATTGCACGAAGCTCGGAATCGTTTTCAAGGGACCAAGTGTGACAAAGAAAATGATGAATAGATTAAAGATGCCGATCGGTGAATTGATTGACATTCTGGCAATCTGATCGGCAATTTGTTGTTTAGGGGGCACGGCTGGTTCTGCAGATGCAGGTGGAGCAGGAGCTTGTGCCAAGAGTAAGCGACTTGCCGAATTCTGCTGGCAAGCAAGTTGTTCTGATCCCTTTGTACAAATTGGGAGAGAGTCCGTAATTCTAGGTTGAGAGACGTTCAACCCCAACACCAAAATTAGTGAGGCGATCGCACTGATCCACCAACGCTTTTGAGCAAAATTTAACGTCATAGCAATTAATCAAAGTCGATCAAAGAACAATGATTTTATGAAAATATAAATGTCTGCTTGCTACTGAGAAGAATCAAGTCTGACAATTAAGCGGAATCCCACATGGCAAGTACTTGTGTCGATCGGTTCAGCAATGCGGGCAGCCGGACGATAGCGCATACAGTAATTTGGGGCACAAAGATAGGAACCTCCTTTGAGGACTTTGCGAGGAATGCGAATATCCGGCAAGTTGAGGTCATAACTTTGTTCCATCGTGCCTCCCTTTGGATTGATGCTGCCACAGCAAGTTTTAGGGGCATGCTGATTTTGATACCAATCTGTAGTCCATTCCCATACATTGCCAGCCATATCATACAAGCCATAGCCATTGGCAGGATAAGAACCAACAGGAGCCGTACGCTCGTATCCATCGGTGAGCATGTTTTGGATGGGAAACTCACCTTGCCATGTATTCGCCATCATTCTGCCGTGGGGTGAAAGCTCATCTCCCCAAGTATACTCTGCATCTTCCAGACCACCACGCGCAGCAAATTCCCATTCGGCTTCAGTAGGTAATGTCTTATCAATCCACTGAGCATAGGCTTCTACATCTTCATAGGCCACATGCACCACCGGATGCTTCTCTCGCCCTTTGATGGAACTGCCCTGCCCTTCTGGATGCCGCCAGTTTGCTCCTGGAAGATATTGCCACCAGTTGCAGATATCCCGCATATCGACGCGCTGGGTTGGTTTCTGGAATACGAGTGAAGCAGGGACAAGGAACTCTGGTTTCGCACCAGGATAGTCTGCGGCATTGGGCACCCGCTCAGCAACTGTAACGTATCTGGTGGCTTTGACAAATTTTTGAAATTGCTCATTGGTCACTGTGTATTTATCCATCCAAAAACCGCTAACCGTTACCTGATGAGCTGGCGCTTCTTCTGGATAATGGTAGTCAGATCCCATTTGAAACTTGCCACCAGGAATCCATACCATGCCTTTTGCTGGTGGACGGCCTGGAGGGATTGATTTCTCTGGGGTAGATCGGGACAAGACCGAAATGCTGCTCATGCCTAACTCCTCTAATCTTCCTGAATCGTGCTAAACCAATCGACCTAGCTCTGCCGTAAGCCTAAAACGAAGAAATAAGGACAAAATAAGGGCTCCTATGAACTAGATATGAACAGCCTGGAAGCCCCATCTCCTATACAGGAGGAAAGACTTGGGCAAAGTCTTGTTTCATACTGATCACCCGTCCGCCCAATTTGGGGACTTCATCTAGAGCAATGGTTAATGGACTCAGGCGAAAATCGCGATCGTAAGCATCTTCTCGTTCTGCATCGTCGTGGTGCAGCAACAATGTCAGGTGACGTCCTGATCCGGCCGCCGCATACTGCATCATCGCCAAGTCTCCATCGGAATTGCCAACAGCCAGAATTGGACGACGACCAATATGTAAATGAATATTTTTGACCTTCTCTTCCCGATCGTCAAAGCTGTTCAGTTCAGGCAGTTTGATTAAATTGGGCTGACCATCTCGCCACTCGAATCGGGTCTTGCTGCTGCTGCCAATCACCTGTTCGGGCGGAATTCCATAGATTTCTTCAGCGATCGATCGGACAAATTCAATTCCACCACCGGTAACAATAAAGGTTTTGAAACCGCTCGATTGGAGATATTGCAACAGTTCCACCATGGGTTGAAACACACAGTGCTTAAACAACCGTTGAAACCGAGGATGGGTTGCTGATTTAAACCAGGTTTGAGCAATTTGAGCAAATTCCTCTGGGGTCATGGCAGTATGCGAGCTAAACATCAAGATGAGCAGCTCTTTTTTGCCAAAGGTTTTGAGGGTTTCTAAATCTTGTTCAACGATCGCCTTGAAGGGTTGCTGCGTTGCTAATGTTGGATTTTCCGCAACCATGCTTTTGATCCGATCAATCAGGAAAAAGATTTGGATCAGGAGCGGGCGTTCACACCATAGCGTTCCATCGTTGTCAAAGGTAGCAATGCGTTCAGCAGGCGGCACAAAGTCAGGGTGTCTCTCAGTGGTAACTGCGGTCACAAAATCAAGAATCGCTTGCTTGGTGGGGATATCATACCAACTAGGTAAAGGATTTAACATATGCGATTAGCAGGTAACTAATTAGGGTCGATCATTCATTTTGCTGTTCCCAAAACTCTAAATTAGAGAAATAGGAGACGGATATGAACTTCCAATCATAGGATATGAAAATGGTTATTCTATTTGAAGTATCCTTACCCGTTAAGACAGAAAGGTGATGTTTTGACGATACTGCCTGAACTTAAGAGGAATATATAAAAAAATAAGAAATTGCAAAGAATGGAGCAGAGGAAGTAATGGCATTATCAAGGGCGGGTTCCTGAGAACCATCAAGGGCTCGTTTCTTCGGGGGGTGACTCTAAGCGTTTCTCCTCAACCGGATGAGGGACTTTTCGCACATAGAGAATCAGTCCGATCGAGGCAATCACCCCCGCAACGCCAAACCCAAGCCCCAGAATGTCAGATTCACCGTTCCACTCCACCACTGAACCCGCAAAATTGATCGTCAGGATGACAATCACGACACTCACCAGAATGACCTTCAGTTCCTCAAAATCCTCGACTTTAAGCCAATGAGGCAGGCGCATTGTGCTATCAATAAACAGGTGATAGAGTCCTAGCGCAAAGATGTAAAACACAATACCCAAGAATAGCAGGTCGATCACTTCAATAAACCCGATCGACACTTCCTTAGATGCCTCAACCGTAAATTCCTGGCTAAGAAACATCTGCCCAATCACATTAATAGCGGTTAAAACTCCATCAATAATAATGGCTAGTGAGCCAAATAACGCCGTAATCACAGCAATGTTGATCAGATAGCGACTGCTTAATAAGAGACGTTGCATCATATCTATAAAACATCATGAAGAATAGGGTGGGCGCTTTGAATTCCCTATCAGGAAAAATAAAGCCAAGAAATAAGCACCTGATACGAACAAATAAGAAACTGATATGAAAAGTAAGTTATACCAAATATTTTCTGATTGGCTCTACCACATTTCGCAAGATGGAACAACAAGTGGGGGTAGAACCGGATGAAAGTTACTGTATTGGTACAGACAAGGAGTTTCCCGATCTTTTTAAACTATTGAGTGAATGTGTACAGAACCTAAATCCACTGGCAGCAGCCAAGACATTTCGACAAGGGATTCGAGATACAAAGAGTTAATTGCGTTTGCGTGATTCAGCAATGAAATAACCTACTACAGCAGGAATGATCAATGCAGTGATCAAAATTGTGGTGGTGGCACTGAGGCGACTAGATAACGTGCGGGCTTCCTCCAAACCTTCCCAGACAAAATCAACGGTGACGACGATCGCATAGAGTCCGGCAGTGATGGCACTCAAGCGAGACAGGAAAGTTTTTAGGGGTGGAATGTTAGCTTTTGGTGTTTTGCGTCCCCAGAGGAAGCCAGAAACAAACCCTGCTAGCATTTGCAAGCCAATGATGGTACAACGGACTGGAAAATCGAGCGGTTGACCATTGTCAGCCAATGTTTCTGACAGCACTGATCCTAAACCGATAATCATGCCTGCAATTGCGCCAATACAGAGCCACCACCATCTTGGAGCGGAGAGTTTGGTTGCAGCAGAGGAGAGGATAGCGATGAGAATAGCGCTGACTAATGCTGCCTGTTCTGGTGACAGATTCTCGATAGCGACCAGTGTGATCGTGCCTCCAGCAATCGTGCCTAGGAACATTAACAGCTTGTCGGCTGAGTCGAAATGGTTTTGCAGATTTCGCATGGTCGTTGCAGAAGATAGGCATCTACAGCTAGAAAGAGTCGTGACTTTGACTGAGCGATAGACCCGTATCAGGAAATTCCAGCCCTCGTTCACATCCAGCCCGTTCGGCATCATTCGCGAGATCGGGAGGAAGTTTACTGGATTACCAAATCCTTGCTCGCATTCTCTAGATAGCGGATTGCGCCATCCTTTGACTTGGGAACGTAGATTCGCAGCAGCGCGGTGAATGGCGAGGGTGTCTCGATGTTGTTCGAACTGCCCGGAGCATTGAACCGAATCGTGTAGGATCCGTCTGGGTTCGGGATAGCCTCTGAATTGGATATGGCAGCCTTGTCCCTAGCCAACCAGCCTTCGCTGTCGTAGGTGGTGATCGACCAAAAACCGCCTCGGTCGTAATCGATTTCCGGCGGCGTGAAGGTGATGCTCGATGGAACAGCCTTGCCCTCCCTAATCTCCGTACGGTTCTCGATCGGAGCGTAGGCCGCATGTTCGACAGAGAGGCCACCCCATCCGTAGGCGGTGGCATAGAGATGAGCCTGCGGGTCGGTCTGATACGGTCCACCTATCGATCTACTGGTGTCGGGTAGTTTGCCAGCCTGAACGTCCTTGATCAGCGCCATCCGGATCGCCTCCATTTTGGTCTGATCGAGCACAATATCGGGAGTCGTATAAGGAACATCTGACTTCGCCTCAATGGTTGCCATCCGCTGAAGTTTGCGGGTGGCTTCGATTCCACCTTCAGAATCCGGAAGTATTCGGATCCGCATGTTGAGGTAGACGTAGTTGCCGTAAGTCAGGTTGTCGGGCGTAATGGTGAGGCTGCTGCCGGGATATACGATATCGACAATGTAGTTCTGCTGATCGATGACCTCGATGATGTGATAGGTTTTGCTTGCCGGTACGGAGAAAGTTGCACCGTCCCGGACATCGACGACAGCGCTGGAATAAATGACATCCTGATTCTCGCGGATGACTTGCTGGGTCTTGACGTTACTGACATCACTCTGATGCGCCCACTCGTTGATGCCAGCCTTAGCAAGGCTCCGCTTGATATTAAAATCGGTCTCCGAGACTTTGTAAGCGTAATCGGTAACTCCAAAGTCCGCTGGTGAAGCGAACTCAAAGGGTTTTTCGCCCCCACTTCCGATGGGTTCAGCATTGGGCAGTTTGTAGCTTCCATCCAGTACAGATGGCCCCGGACGGTAGATCCGCATGAGGAAGTTCCACCCCTCACTTATATCCAGGCGATTTAGAACATCCCCACAAACGTCCTGTGAGCCAAAATGTACGGTAAAGGTGCCATCTGGATTTAGCTTCACATTGGAGGCATTAATGATGTTGTTCTCGCTCTTCATAAAGCCGTCATTGCCGTAGACCGTGATTGACCAGAAGGCGTTGTTTTCTGGGACTTGATAGGTCGCCTGATGGCACACCCGGTAGTCATGCCCACCGTTGTAGTTTAGATAAGTTGCATCCCACTCTGGAAACAGTCCCCAGGCAGCGGCAGCGGCAATGTGACGGGTCTTCTCATCCACCTTGCCCCTTGGCCCCTGCATCCCCTTCCAACTGCTGTATTGGGCGGCATCTTTTTCGTACTGCGATCGCAAGGCATTCAGGGTTTCACTATCCCATTGAAATTCAGGTAACGGCTCGGCACTATTGGCGTTGATCACAAACTGATCCTGCAAGCAATTAACTAAAGCAATTTCGTCCGGGTCATTGGGATTAAACAGTTGAATCCGAACACCTATCCCCAGGTATTGAGTGTCTCGAGGCAATTCGTGAGTACCGGGAGTGTAGGTGACGAAGGGGCAATAATGGTCATTGTCTGCCAGGTATATCGAAGCGTAGCGACCCGCTGGAATTTCTGGGAAAGTTATCGTCGCGCCTTTGGAAGTATCCACTACGCCCATTGAGTAGAGCGTGTCTTTATTCATCCGAATGACTGTCTGATTATCGAGCGGAGTGACATTGCGAAAATGATACAGACGGTTAATACCACCTGCCTGCTTAACCATATCCCGAAACATGCGATCAGTTTCTGCATGGATAAAGGTTTCGGGTGTTACTGGAATGGGAGTTGCTGGGTTAACTGGATTCTCTGTCATGCTTCTTGCTATACGAATAAACTTGGTTGTTCAGGCTTGCTTTCCGTAGCAGTAATGTTCTGCTCTTGTGGTCATTACGGTGAAACAGTGGCTCTGGCAGGGGGAGTTGAGTGCGATCGAATTCAAATGGTATAGAGTTGTCTTGATCAGTTGATGGACTAGGTAAACAAGGCATAGAGAAGATAGCTTGGAAGGCTTCCGTAGCGAGACAGGAAAGTTTTTAGGGGTGGAATATTAGCTTTTGGTGTTTTGCATCCCCTGAAGAAGCCAGAGATAAACCCTGCTAGCATTTGTCAGCCAATGGTGGCACAACGGACTCAGAAATCTAAGGGCTGACCATTGTCAGCCAATGTTTCTGACAGTACCGATCCTAAACCGATAATCATGCTTGCAATTGCGGTTTTGCAGATTTTGCAGGGTCGTTGCCAATAAAAGGAGAAAGGTAGGCAGTGCCCACCTTTCAGATCGTTGAGACTCAGGAGAAGTTTAGTGGCTAGATATCGTGTCTTCCAGCTTCTCCATCACCTGCTCCAGGCTAAAGCTAGCCGCTTTTTGACGGGGAGGATAGTCCTTAAAGGTAGCTAAGAACTCACCAGCAATTGCCTGCGCCGGAACCAGCATAAAGGCGTGATCGAGCATCCAATCCCAGTAGGTGTTAGAGGTGATGTCTGCTCGTTCATAGGGGTCGGTCAACAGGTTGAAAATCTTGGGAACTCGCAGGGGAACAAAAGGTTCTGCCCAAACTTGCAGCGTCCCCGTTGCCCGTTGCTCCATAAAGACAATTTTAAAGTTTTCGTAGCGCAACCCCGTCATGTCGCCATCATCCGAAAAGTAGAAGAACTCCTTGCGAGGACTCTTGTCGGTTTTTTCCGTCCAGTAGTCCAGCATGTTGTAACCATCCAGGTGGATCTTAAAGTTCTTATTACCGACCTGATGACCATTCAGCAACTTGTTCTTGATGTCGGGTTCACCTGCGGCAGCCAGCAACGTGGGCAACCAATCTAAGTGGCTGACAATGCCATTGCAAACCTGACCAGGCGCAATCTGTCCGGGCCAGCGCACCATTGCCGGAACGCGATAGGCTCCCTCCCAGTTAGAGTTCTTTTCATTGCGGAAGGGGGTCATGCCTGCATCAGGCCAGCTATTCATGTGAGGCCCATTGTCGGTGCCATACATGACGATTGTGTCCTCAGCAATGCCCAGTTCATCGACCAGATTCAGCATCTCCCCAATACACTCATCATGGTAGAGCATGACATCGTGGTATTCTGACTGCCAGCGACCGGCTCGTCCCATGTCTTGCGGTCTGGCATGGGTACGGAAGTGCATGTGGGTGGTGTTGAACCAGACAAAGAACGGTTCGTTAGAATTTTTAGCATCGCGAATAAACCGCTTTGCCTCGGCCATAAATTCTTCGTCACAGGTTTCCATCCGCTTCTTCGTCAACGGACCTGTGTTTTCAATTTTCTGCCCCCCTTTCCCATCTGCCCAGCAGTGCAGCACACCTCTAGGACCAAACCTTTGACGGAAGTTAGGAAATTCGTCGGCATCAGGATAATCACGCAGTTCCGGCTCTTCTTCGGCGTTTAGGTGGTAGAGGTTGCCAAAGAACTCATCGAATCCGTGCATGGTAGGAAGGTGTTCATCGCGATCGCCAAAGTGGTTTTTCCCAAACTGGCCAGTGCGATAACCCAACGGCTTCAACAATTCCGCAGTGGTGGGATCTTCTGCTCGGAATCCCAGTTCTGCTCCGGGTAGACCCACTTTACTTAAGCCCGTGCGATAGACGCTTTGTCCGGTGATAAATGCTGCCCGACCAGCGGTACAGCTTTGCTCAGCATAGTAGTGATTAAATCGAATTCCTTCATTTGCAATGCGATCGATGTTGGGGGTTTTATAGCCCATTAAGCCACCGGTGTAACAACTCAGGTTACTTTGACCGATATCGTCACCCCACAGAATCAGAATATTGGGTTTGCCGTTTGGCATGATAAAGTCTCCTTTTGTTTCATCTGGAGTCTGGGAAACCAAATAGATTGAGTCTGGATATTTTGACTCAAAATTAGGCTATCGTCGTACAACCGTTGTAGTCTTGGTAGATTCAATCAAAAGCTACCAGGATTGATACCAGATAAACAGTAATGTGCGGAAATAAGAGATTGATATAAACAAATAAGAAATCAATAGGATAATGTACATTTGGTACTATCAAAAGCCAAATCAGCGACATATCGGATCAGCAATCGCGAACGACTGTTAGCAGTTGACTGACAAAATATCTGGGACTGGCGGTTGAAAGCTGCGCCTATGTCATGAAAAATCACCTTCGTAGGTTGCACCGTCTTGAGTTAGTGCAGAGCTTCGCACACTGATAAACTTGCTTTAAAATTGGAAGACTAGACCCAGCCACAGCCCCTGAGCATTAAGCGACACTTTACGCCCACCCAGCGGACCGTCTTCCCGTACAGTCAAGCTGTAAAAGCGATAGGCAGGACGCAATGAGAAATTGGGTGAGAGTTGCCAGTCCAGACCAACAAACAGGTTCCAGTTTTCATCAGAGGTATCGCTGGTGGTGATCGAGGTATCGGCACGCACTCCAAAGGACAGAGTTTCCGATAAGTTAAAGGTGATTCGACCGCCAACCAGCGGTTCAAACCATTCAGGGCCAAAATCGATTTCTGGGCCTGGATCAAACTCTACTGTCTGCGTAATAGAACCGTAGCGTCCGCCGCCAAACAGTTCAAATCCCAGCGAAGGATAGACTTCTGTATCCTCAGCTAATTCGTCCTGATCGACCGAACGTAATGGAACTGGCCCCCCAAAGTTATACCCCAGGGCAACATCAACTGAAACAGTTTCGGTACTGAGATCGACCTCAAATCGGTCAAACTCCTGTTCAACACCAATTTTGGAATAAGCCCCCTGAACCATCAGTCCCAGACCCACATCATCGTTCCAGACTTCCACCCGTCCGGCCAACCAGAGGAGTTGAGTCAAATCCAGTTCCAGAAAATCTGACAAACCCAGATTAAAATCAATGTCTACTGGAAAGCGATCTTCATCTCCATTATTGCCAAATCTGTTGTTAAACTCCAGATCTTCGCCAATGATCACATCTCCACTAAGGTCGAAGGGAATGAAGAAATAGGGCTGAATTTCAACCCGCCACGGATTACGTTCAGTTTCAACTTCTTCGACTTCTGTTTCGCTTTCCTCCACTGGTTCAGCATTTGCTGGTGTGTCAATCGGACGATAGAATGCTTTTGCAGTTGAGCGATTGTCGAGAGGGGCAGATGTATCAGCAATCTCGAAGGTGATATTCTCTGGTGTTGTCAGGGGATAGCTAAATGGATTGGCAGGAATCGCAGAATTAAGCACCACTGGCTCAGATGTAACTTTCACTTGGTCTAGATTCCATTGTTCTGGATCACTGAATAACATTGCTGATGAATTGGATGAAGCCGACTCGATCGGAAAAGCCGTGAATTTGATCTGCTCTGGGTGGCTTGATGGCTGTAAATCGATAGCTGCAAAGCTGGCCGCCTCAAGTTGAGGTTCTGGTAGAGCGATCGACGGATTCAAAATAGTGACTGGAGTGCTGGTCTCAACATCCTGAGACTCAACACAATGATCAGCATCGCAGGTTTCAGCCGCAACAGCTCCCGCAGCAAGAATAATGCTACTGAGTAGTGCCGTGGCAACTCCCCCTGTATGTTGCATGCATTGATTGAATAAAACATCTACTTTCATTGACTTCTCCTCACTTCCTACTCACCAACCACAATCGTTCAAAACCATGCCAACTTTACAGCCACTCACTAAAACGAGTTTCGGCTGTCAAGCGTGGCTTTAACCGCCAGTTCTGTCAATCAGATGCACGACATCGACAAACAGCAATGGAGCAATGTATCGCCCCACTCCGTTGCAAGATAAAGTCTTTTAATCTGAAAATCATAAGACGTTATAAGACGTTATAAGAAAAAGAGGTAGCTATTGGGGGAGTCCGCGAAGATTGCAGAACTGCTGTTTCGGGCTGATTAAATGACAGTTTTGCCGTATCTAAAGCCGTATCTAAAATGGAATTGGCAATCAGCGTAATTTCAATCGTCTAATAGTTTGAAGTGAATTTTGAATTCATCAATTAATTCCCTCCTAATTTCTCGGCTAGTCTGACTAAGACTGGCAGGCACTACTGCTGAAACGCAAAGATAGTTTTCCAGTCATTCTTCATACTGACGACTTGCCAACCGTTCGCATTTGCCGCATTCAGCGATGCTTGGTCTGGTTCCTGATAGGCAAATTCCCGGTCGCCATCGTCGTGATTGACCAGCAGTTGTAGCGATACTTCCGAGCTGCCCTGTGAATAGGACTGCATGGCGATATCGCCGCCCGACCGCACATTGCCGACTGCAATCACCGGACGTTTGCCAATGTGTAGATCAATACCGACGGGTTTTCCAGCTTTATCGTTGATGCGGCCAATTTCGGCTAAGCGCCAGAGCTGCCCCGTTCCATTCACCACTCGATATTCCTTCTGAAGCGAACTACCAATCACCTGCTGGGGCGGAATGCCATAGAGCGGCTGAGAAATGACCCGGATAAAATCAATGCCGCCGCCAGAGCAAATCCAGGTTTGGAACGCATGGGCACGCAGATAAGTCAGCAGTTCTTGCATCGGTTGATAAACCATTGCAGTCACTGGCTGATTAAACCGGGGATAGGTGGCCGTCTCAAAAAAAGCAGCGGTCTGGGCAGCAAATTCTGCGTCTGTCTGATTGGCCGAGGCGAGGGCAATCACCTGCATCAAGGCGGCTTCTCCTGCCGTGGCAAAATAAGCTGCATCCCCTGCCAGTGCTGCCTGAAATGGCTGGGTTTGCCGCAGTGCTGGATCAGCCGTCGCCAGCGTTTCTAACCTGGCCTGTATCGCCAAAATTTGAATGATGGGTTGCTCGGCCCAGAGGGTGCCATCGTTGTCAAAGGTGGCAATCCGGTCTTCGACAGGAATAAAGTCAGGACTGCCGGGTGTGGTAGTGCGGCGGACAAAATCGGTAATGGCTGATTTCACCTGACCCGCATTCCAGGATGGCAGTGGCTCCGTTGTAGTGGGTGCGGGTGCAGCGGTGCTGGATTGATAGAGGGTGTGAAGTAGGGGAAAAGCACCTGCCGCAGTGATCAATCGGAGAAGATGCGATCGGCTAATTTTCATCATGAGGGACTAGAAAAATAGAAAACTCCAGGGTAGTCGCGAAAGTTGTAGGAAAGCAAAGAGACTGATATAGGCAATGCGAACGGCTCGGTGTTGAGGGTGGCATTGAGCAAATCCCATAATGATTAAAATATAGGCAAATCCCAGTACTGGCAGAATAAAGTAAGTCGTGGCAATAAACGTAATCAGTAACCAATCGCGAAATCGAGAAAGCCAGCGCAGTGGTTTCAACAAAAATGCAAGTGCTACACTCCCTTCAATCAACAGCGTCCAGTATGAAGTGATCAAGGTAAATATCTGTAAACGAGTACTAGTTGTTAAGGAGACTGAACCAATGGCTTGGGGGAACTGCTTCAGCAGAGTTTCCAGTAAGCGATTTTGCGGCAGCATGTGAGGGGACAGTCCACCGATCAACGTACCTAGCGCTTCTACTCGACCATCAGCCAAAAAGACGTAGTGCAGAAATGTGCCATCCCAATATTCGCTCGCCAGTATCTTCCAGGTCGTGGCAAACAAAAATGTCAGCCCAATCAACAACCTGCCATTCCAGTCCAAAACATCATCAGTATCTTTCGCAGAAACTGCCAGCGCACAAACCAGGCACCAGTAGGTAATCAAAATTTTGTGATTGTCAATCCATAGCCAATCGGTTGCATTCACAAACCAGACGATGCCGCAAATCAGTACCCACATCACCTGATTGGTTAACAACGAGGGAGAGAGCAGCATCAATCCACAGAGAATTTGTAGAGGAATATCTAGAAATACAGTACTGGAACCATAGAGCAACAGAAACAGTACCGAAAACCGCAACACTAGCAGATGCCGGGGTTCGGCCAGCAGATCGGTGAGAAATCGCAGCCGCAGAGGAACTGTTAGCTCAGGAGAGGAAGGTGAAATCGGAGTCACGGCCAAACTCCCGCTTCTACGACTGAACTCAGTGGTTCAGACCATAACCGATGATTCATCTGGTCAAACCGAATCCGCCACCATTGCAGCCGAATTGCCTTTAAGGTTTTTACAGCTTCGGGCACTTCTGGATCGAAGACTGTTTTCAGTCGGTACAGGGGTTGAGTAATGGGATGACCAGAGAGGGTTGGCCAAGCATTGACTCCGGTATCAGATGGCAAATTGAGTATCGTCGAACGATCGACTGCAAGATCGGTATTGTGCTCCTGAAACTTTTGATAAACCGCCTGTCGTTGAATGGTGGTAGAGACAATTGGCTGCTTGATCAATTGCGGAGCCAGTTGCTCCAAATCACTTTGACGAGGCAGGGTACGGGTGCGACGAATGGTGCGATCGTCCAGCGCACCATACACATCAAACTGGAGCAGATTGCCATCTTGATCTAACCCCTCCGCCTGAATCACTCGCATATCGGGCGCATCGATCGCCCCAAACATTCCAAATCCGCCGCCTTTCCAGGGCGACAGGTTGACAGTCTGGGTCAGATAGAGTTGCAGAAGCGCCACCATGATTAAAATTGTCGCAGGCAACCCCCGCTCCAGGAAGTACTGGATTCGATCGCGCCTCTCCAAGCTGAACCGAGTCCCCCAAGGAGAACGAGCCATTTTCAGTTCCTCTTTGTGTTAGACGTGCTCTGTGTCAATTGTTGTCTGGGTCAGTCGTTCTCTTCTGCCCAGCGTCTCGCATCATCGCGGCGTTCTTCCAGCTTGCCATCCTCTCGTAATTCATCTCGACGGTCTATCACATCTTCGCCTTCGACATCTTCTATATCAAAGATAGTCCTGGCTAGCAGTGGAGAAGACGTAGAGTTTGGAGCGGAGGTAGCCTGATTGGGAGCAATCTTCACCGATCGCGTGGCTCCTACCCGTGGGACAATCACAAAAAGAGCGATTGCAATAATGCCAAGCAATAAAAAACGAGTCATATCATCCTCCTTACCCAGTACTAAACCCTGGTCAATCGTGGATCAAATCATTAGCGACCCTGAAGCGATCATCTCGATCGAAAAATACTTCGGGCTACTCTACTGCAAATGAATCTAGAAACCGGCTGATATTGACAATATTGTTTGAAAGGGCACCAACCCCATAGATACGTTGCCCGACTAAATAGAACCGCACCGCAACAATTTGGCCCTCTGCTGTGGTGCCAACAAACGATCGCCCTGGGTTGCCATCCAGACCAATTTCTCTGCCGCTTTCAACTAAATTTTTAGCTTGCCAGCGTTCAATCAGGTTTGCGCCAATCCGGTTCAGCAAGGCATCAGCACCGGACTGCAAATCCTCTGACGAGACATCGGTATAACCCACTGAATAGGAATCACCGGGAGCCATAAAATTGCGGCCTTCGATCACATTCCATTCAAATTCTGTGCCGCCTAGTTCGATCGCTTCCATTTCACTCGTCGGTTCCAAGGGCAAATCAACCCTGAATCCTCCCTGTGAAGAAACATAAGGTTGCCAGGGCCGTACTGCAAAAGAATCAATGAATTGACCAATTTCTGTCAAATCCTCAGAGGTGCTCATCACTACGTAGAGGCGTTGATCGGCTAAAACAAGGCGTAAAACCGAGAGTTGGTTGTTCTGGGTTCCGATCAATTCACGGCTAGGATATCCATTCACTGCAATAGACTTGCCGCGACCATTCAGAGCAGACCAGTTGAATTCATCTGTTAAGGTATTTTCAATACTGTTAACAATTGCATTCGCGCCGAGTTCGATCGTAATAGGTGACAAATCTGTATAGGCAACTGCATAAAAGCCTGCTTCAGTTTTGAGTCGAAGAATAGTCCAATCGTAAGAGCGTCCAGCGATCGCCAGAGTCCGGGTTCGGGTTTCAGGCTCTCCTGGAAATTGGATCGCAAATTCTCCGATTTGAGAATTGCCAGACTGCCGATTGGCTAGATGAATTGTTTGACGAGTTAACTGATCGACCGACTGACTCACTCGTTGATCACTTACTGATTGGTCATTGGCTGATTGGTCACTCACTAATTGATCAGCCCCAAAGAATCCAGCAGAAGGGGAAGCGATCGGTTCAGCTTTCACAGGAGCAATGCAGCCTATTGTGATACTCCAACTGATTAAAATAACTTTTGCAAATTTCATAGTGAAAATATTTAGTGATATACGGTAGACCCATCTCAGCAGCTATGCAGTGAAATTACCATTGTTTCATGCACTGCACATGCTGGAAGATTAATACGGTTAAATAAGAAACTAATAAGGCGCTATAAGAGAAAATAAGAAGAGTAGGAGCTTATGCGTTATGACACTTCTCTGCTGACCATTGGAGCAGATCGGCGATTTGTTTTGGCAATATAATGGGGTTAAACGGCTTAGCAATTACCCCGCACACTCCCATCTGTTGCATCTGTTGAAGCGATAACCATTTTGCCCTAGCCGTGATTAAGACGATCGGCAGGGAACACCAGTATGGGTGATTTTTCAGGTCTTGAATGAACTGTAACCCTTGTTCTGTGGTAGGAATCAGAATATCTAGGACTATCGCATCCGGTAGTTTAGCCGCTAACTTGGTCCAACCATCTTGCGTTGACGACACAGACGTAACATCCCATCCACCCAGGTGTTGAAGGCAGAGATGCAAGATTTGTCGCACTTCAGTTTCTTGGTCAATTAGTAGGATTTGTTTGGCAGCCATTTTAAGATCACGCTGTGGTTGTCGTGATTATCTTTCTGTGTATACACGGAAGCGCTTTGAAGGGAAATTCAACAGGCGAAGAGTTAACAGGGAATTGGATAAAGATAACTTAAATTTAAACATGGAAAAGCTCCGTCAGCATCGTCCACATTACTGAACCTAATTACTGAACCTACCTTGCCGATCCAAACGTCGATGCAAAACAACCAGCTACTTTTGCCAGCTCATAGACATAGACAAACCGGAGAGTGGCTTACCCTTTCAGCCTAGCGGTTAGAAATATGCAATGAGTAAGAGGATCTATATGCTCCAGCCCAAAATATCAGCAATCTGATGCCAAACTGTCATAGGATTAAATGGTTTTGCCACAATTCCCGCAATTTTCAGGGTGGCGAAGCGTTGCCGATCGCTAGGGGTCACCTTAGCTGTGAGCAATACAACCGGAATATCGGCAATAGTTGGATCGGATTGCAGTCGTTCCACAAACTCAATTCCATCCATTTCAGGCATCGACACATCCAGAATAATCGCATCTAGGTGATTAGGCTTAGTTTTGAGCAAACCCTCCAGGCTGGAACTTGCGGTTACCGTCTCCCAGCCAGCAAAATCTTCAAACACTCTCTGTAAGACAAAGAGAATTTCAAACTCATCATCAACAATCAACACTCGTTTTGTCATCGTTTTGCTCAGAACTAATCTGACACCGGTAAGGTGAAATAAAATGTGCTCCCTTCTCCTAATCCACTTTCCACCCAAATTTGTCCACCATGTTGCTCAATAATGCTCTTGCAAATTGCCAGCCCCAATCCAGTTCCTCCCTTTTTGCGCGAGTCTGACACATTCACCTGTTGAAACCGTGCAAAAACAGCATCTAATTTATCGGGTGGAATGCCGCATCCTTGATCTTTGACGGAAAAGAGAAGGTGGGACGGTGGAATGATTACCTGTTCTGTCGCTCGATCTGCTTCTCTCGCTTGAGGCAACGAGGCATTTAACCAGACTTTGCTGCCTATGGGTGAAAACTTGATAGCGTTGCTAAGCAGATTGGTTAGGGTTTGGACGATCGCATCTGAATCTGCTTCAATCTGAATGCTAAGAGGATGGGATACCATCTGAATATGGCTCTGTTCGGCCAACATTTGCACAGATTCGATCGCTTGCTGCATCAGATCTGCAACATTACAAGGCTCCTTCACCAATTTAGTTTTACCTGATTCCAATCGTTCCAAGTCAAGAATATCGTTGACTAGACGCACCAGTCGCTCGCTGTTGTTCAGAGCCACTCTGAGCAATTCAGTAGCCGTCTCTGGTTTATCTTGATAAAAACCGGACTGAAGCAATCCCAGCGCTCCTCGAATTGCAGTGAGCGGCGTTCGCAGTTCATGACTCACCACGGAAATAAATTCGTCCTTAATCCGGTCTAGCTGTTTGCGATGGGTAACGTCGCGCCCAATACTGATCTGCCTGCCATCACTCAAGTGGATATTAGCCCAACTCACCTCCACATATTGACCATCTTTTCGACGCGTGTGAAAGTCTTGCCATGTACCTGTTGCAGCCTGAATATGTTCAATGACTTGCTGACGTTCTTCCGGGTCAGGATAGGCTGCATCTAACAGATCGATCGAAATCAACTCATTAAACAACCAGCCCAATACTCGTTCAAATTCCTGATTCACCAATAACAGTGTTCCATTTTGATGAAATGCCAGCATAACCGGAATATGTTCAAATAATGTTTCTAAAATTTCTTTTTGCTGCTGCACTGCTTCAGTGCGCTCTGCCACTTGAGTTTCCAGGATGCGATTATAATCTGCTAAAAGCTGTTGGGTTTGTTTGCGTTCAGTGATGTCAGTAAAAGCGGCGATTGCATAAAGTATTTCTCCTCTTTGGCCAAAAACAGGAATGGTGTGAACCTCTAGCGGAATCCGTCGGCCCTCCACTTCAACCTCAAGGTCATCAACCGAAATGGTTTCACCTCGCAGTGCGCGGATTACTGGGAGCTGTTCCACTGGATAGAATTTATCAGTTCCTGCTTTATAGACACGATAAGTGGTTGAAAGCTGCTCTGAAGGTAAATCAGGGACAATTCCCTGACCTAAGATCGTTTCTCCGACTCGGTTCATCAAAATATGTTGTCCCAGTGGATCAAAGACACTGATGCCGATCGGGATCTGATCCAGTAGCGTAGAAAACCTTTGTTCACTAGCTTGCAGCAATCGGAATGAAGCATCGACCTGGCGCGCCATCTGTTGAAAGGAATCTGCTAGTTGCGCCACTTCTCCAACGCCGCCCATCTCCACTGGGAAGCTTAACTCTCCTTCAGTCAAGGCATTTGCAGCCTGTTGCAATCGTCGTAGTGGAACAGCAATCCATCGAGCTGTGATAATTCCTGCTGCCGTTGCCAGCAACAGCGTTAATCCACAAAGTAGCCAGGTTTGTTGCTGATTGTGCCAAATCTCCTGCATAAAGTCGGATTCTGGAACCGCAGTAACAATCAGCCAATCCAGCCCCTCTTGATTGCGGTAAGGAGCTACCTGAATAAACTGACGTTGATGGTTGAGGATAAATTGAAAAGATTGACTAGAACCGATCTGAGTTAAGTTTGGCCATTTCTCAAATAGGGCTTCTGTGGCAGCCCGCGTCACGCCATCCTGACTATTAACGGCTTGGAGTCGGATCAATTGCTTACCTGCAATGTTTTGCACAAAGGGTTGCTCTTTTGTAGAGGTCGCAACCAGATTTCCCGATCGCTCAATAATAAATGCCTGTCCAGAGCGGGAAAAATTGAGGGAATAAAGGAATAAATTGATATCAGAAAGCAACACCTCCGAAGTCAATACTCCTTTTAACTCATTGTTCTGGTAGATCGGAGTCACTGCAGAAACCGCTGCGATCGGCAGATTCAGAATTGGAAACACAGGCGACCAGGTTTGTTTTCCAGCGTTCATTGCTGCCTTATACCAGCCTCGCTGATGCGCATCAAAATTGGGTGTGACATGCAAAGCCTTCAGCCGCTTTCCTTGCGAATCCACCGCATAAAAGTAACGAGTATTGGGGGCAGTGCCGCGTGCTTCCCAACTCAGAAGTGAATCCGGAGCCGCCACTATTCCCGATCGATCGCGTCCCGCCCCGATGGTTTCCCCTTGAACATTGCCAAAGGCAAGGGTAGTCAGAGATTGAAACACCTGAATTTGCCGGAAAAAATGCGTCTCTAGTTCATCAAAGTTGTCCAGATTCAACTCCTCTGTTTCTAGAGCCATCCGATTTAATTCCACCACCTGTTGTGGAGTTTTCAAATAGGCATTCAGCCGTTCATCAATTCGCACGGAAACTTGATGCATCAACTGATTGGTCAGATTTTCTACCGATCGCTGTCCGCTTTGATAGGACAGCCATCCAACCAATCCTACCGATCCAACCAACTGCGAAATAAAGGGAATGGTTAGCAAAATCCATAATGGAATTTTGGCTAGCCAGTTCTGTCGAAATAGAAATAGTTTCAGCTCCTTCATAATCAGTACAAATGACGATTTTCCCTCTGTTAGCAGGATCAAGGGCTATATAGATAATATGTTTTAATCCCACGGGTGAAACTTAAATTAGGTTTCTAGCAATATTTTCTAGAGACTAAATACTTCACAATGGATATAAACAGTAAGTGTTTCCGCCTCGCCATTTCGCTGCATGCACTGCTTGATCGGCTGTATCCAATAGTGCCTCAACTGTTTTTCCCAATGCTGGTGTTGTGCCTGTAATGCCAATGCTGACCGTAACTTGCAAGTGAGCTAAGCGATCATGCATTAAATTTAATTTCGTCATTTCTTGCTGAATGGTTTGTGCCACTCGTACCGCCTCATCCAAATTGGTTCGCATGAGCAGAATCGCAAACTCTTCTGGCCCATAGCGGGCAACAACTGATTTAGCAGGATCAACACTTCGCTGCAGCACTCTAGCAATTTGTTGTAAGCAGATATTCCCTGTCGTATTACCGTAGCGATCGTGATACAGCGCAAAGTGATCAACATTGCACAAAACCAGGGCTAAGGCCGTTTGCTGCATCCAAACTTGCTGCAAAGATTGCTCGAAATAGCGACGATTGTACAACTGAGTCAGAGGATCTAACTGAGTTCGTTGGCTTTCTTCTGAACGATCGGTTTGTAAGTGTTGCCGTTGAGCTTGCGATCGTTCGATACAGTGCAGAACACGGCTCACAAATTCTGTCCCAATGATTGGTTTGCGAATAAAATCATTCACTCCTACGGCAAAAATTTGTTGAATGAATTCAAGGTCTGCCCTATCTGTCAGGATGATAATTGGCAAATCTCTCTGAACCAAATCGCGTCGGATGGTTTGGCAGAACTCAATACTATCAAGGGTTTCCATCTCTGCATCCAGCAGCAACAACTCAAGCGTAATGGTCGTCAGCACTTCCCAAAACCGATCGACAGAGTTGACATAAATGATTCGAATTCCCCAGGGTTGCAACAGGTCAATGCTCGATCGGGACAATGTCGCCTCATTTCCGATCACAATCACTGTGACTTCGGGTGGTTCGGTGGAACTAGCTGGGACAATCCCTGCAGCTAACTGTTTTGTTGCTGCACTCATATTTAGGGAATCTGGCAGGGAAATTGGTTCCTTCAGGCCGCGACTGAAACCTAAATCTGCTGGAGGTTGGGCGATCACTCGTTTTAATTCAGCCAACTGGTGGGAAAAGTCTTGAATTTGTCTGGCTTCCAGCACAGAATTTCCACTGAGTAGCGCTTCCATGTGGCGAACAAACTCAACCCCCTCTACATAGCCAAAGGTTCCTAATCCACCGATCAACTTATGAAGCTCTTCTTTTGCCTGGTTCCGTTGTTGTTCAGACAAAAAGCCCTGCTGTAATCCCTGTTCAACCTGCTCCAATTGATGGATACGTTGCTTTAACGATGCCTGAAACCACTCCTGAGCTTGAGCAAGGGCTACAATTCCTTGCTGTGTTTTTTCAAGCAATGGTTCCACATAGGTCGGTGGTTCGACGATGGATTTCTTTTCAGGAGAGGCCTTGAGGCGATATCCCAACCCATATACTGTTTCAATCAACTCGCCACTGACCCCTGCTCTCTTGAATCGTTGGCGCAAATCTTTGATTAAATTAGTAACAGCTCCCTCGGTTGGAAAATCATTGCTCGTCCAAATTTGGTCAATGATGGCGTTGCGGCTAAAAACCCGTAAAGGATGACGGAGCAACAACTCCAGCAATTTATATTCTCTCGGCCTTAGATCGATCGCTTGCTGCTGATAAGTGACTTGGGTCGAAACCATATCTAAGGTTAATTCCCCCCAAGTTAAAACCAGGGAAGAAGGTGCAGCCCCTCTACGACGCAGCAACGCCCGAATTCTGGCAAGCAGTTGTGATAGATCAAAGGGTTTCGTGAGATAGTCGTCTGCCCCAGCATCTAGCCCTGTTACAATATCTTGATTGGAGCCTTTTGCGGTTAATAACAGGATCGGAGTTTGGCTCTCTTGGCCCCGCAATTGCCGACAAACACTAATTCCATCCAATTTGGGAATCATCACGTCTAGCACGATCAAATCATATTCCCATTGCTTCGCTAGCTCCAGACCCGTTTGACCATCTGTGGCTACATCCACTGCATATTGGTCAGCTGTTAAAGTGGCTGAGAGAAATTGAGCAGTAGCAGCGTCATCTTCAACTAACAGAATTTTCATGAAGGGCTACCCTTCATCTCAATAAGTAAGGCAGAAATGATAAGTAAGGCAGAAATGCAACTAGTTTTTTGGGCTGCGTTAAAACATTGCATCATCAATCGAACCTTACCTAAAACCACAGATAATCCATACAAACCCGCCTAAAGCTAAAGTATAGGCTAAGGAAATAAGCGAAATATAAGAACCAATAAGAAACCTATAAAATATCTAAATTAGGTGAAGGAAATTTTTTGTCTTCCTTCTCTAAAAAGAGGTAATGACCAGCGAAATTAGGTGGAGGAAAATAATTGATAAGTTTCGCAGTGTGTGAGTGACATTGTTTGCTACCAAACTAAGCTAGAGATACCAAGCCTGATCGAAGCTCCTGCAACATCTCAATCCAGGAGACGAGTTGACCCGTTCCCGGATCCAAGATGGCAAGCGGTGGTACTCGTTATGCCTTTCGAAAACTTTATCTTGATCCTCTGTAGTCCCCACATTGCTTTGTTTGGAGCTTGGTCAGTACCAGTGAAACACTGAATTTTGGAACTGACCGATGCGCTTGAAACCCTTCTCTGTTCTATTC